>JAFRLH010000084.1 GCA_017431345.1 Lachnospiraceae bacterium
ACCTTCATCAGCAGCTCCGCATCGATACCGGCTGACTGACCGGCCTGCTCGGCTGCGATCTGGCCCGGTGTCTTTTTCTGATAGAAGACATCCTCAAAGATCTGGGCGTTGTTTTTGCGGTCTTCATCCAGAATATGAGAGTACTGGTCCGTGACCATCTTGGCCTGCGCATGACCGGAATCGCCCTGTACGGATTTCACATCGCCGCCGTTCAGCTTCAGCTTGTAGGTAATGCTGGAATGGCGAAGACTGTGGAAGACTACCTTCGGCAGATTATTCTGCTCAATCAGCTGATTAAAGAGCTCATTGATCCTTCCATGCTCCATCGGTGCTCCGAAAGGACCGGCAATTACCAGCTGATAGTCATGATACTCACTGCCAAGCTCCTCCTTTGTCATTTCCTGATCCCTTTTCCAACCGATCAGCATCTCAGCAACTGTTCTGGGAAGATAGATTCTTCTCGTACTGGTGAGGGTCTTCGGCTTTTTAAGGACAAGTACCGTAGCTGTTCCGCTCGTATGCTCAGGAAACACGCAGAGAACATCTTTCTTCTCCAGCGTTTCCATCGTACTCTTCCTGACCCGCTGCAGCTCCTTATTGATAAAAATGGAAGCTTTTCCTTCCGCCAGGCTTTCTTCAGAAATATCCACACAGTCCCAGGTCAGGCCGAGCAGCTCACCAATTCGCAGTGAACAGGAAAATGCAAGATTGATCGCAAGCTTCAGGCGTTCATCTTCACATACCTCAAGTGCATGGAACAATGTGTCAGCGTCCCAGATATCGCGTGTTTTTTTCTCCACCTTCGGAACAGTTGCCAGCTGTGCAGGATTCTTTTCTATCAGTTCCCACTTCATAGCCTGTGTAAAAGCACTGTTTAAGAGCTTATGTACTCTCCGCACTGTCCCCGGCGTAACAAAACTGTCTCTTTTCCCGGGTGTTTGCCGCTTCGTATATTGCTTATCCGTGCACCGGATGACCGCCTTTGTCTGCAGAAGAGACATATAGTATTTTTCCAGAACTCTCGGCGTCACTTCGGAAAGCTTCATCGGGCCGATAATGGGATTGATGTAGTTTTTGATCAGACCGGTACTGCCTTCGTACATGGACATGGACCAGGTGTTTTTGCCGTAGAGGGAAACATATTCCCGAAGCAGCTCCTCGACCGTTTTGCATTTGGGAATCACAAGGCTGCCAAGCTCCTGTCTGTATTCAATTTCTGCCTTTCGCCGTTTGGCCTCTTCCTTCGTCTTAAAAGACTCCCATTTCTGCTTTCTCCTGCCGTCTTCAGAGTCGTAAAGATAGACGACATAGTACCGATTCTTCTTTTGAACAATTGATGCCATATTTCCTGCACCTCCTTATGATTCCGCAAAGCGCTTCTGCTGCTCAAGCCACCAGGAAATATTTTCTCTGCGGATTATATAGCTGGCGCCGTACTTCTTCGCTGCGAGCTTCCCTTCCCGGATCAGCCGCCGGACCTCATCGGGTGTAAGATCCATAAGAACTGCCGTTTCCCGGACGTTATAGCTGGGCTTGTCCGGATCGACCTCAAGACGCGGAGCTTCCTTTTTCTTTTCTGCCATCCGAATCTCTTCCAGTTCTTCCGGCGTCCGATCCGACAGCTTCCGGTATTTTGACTGCCCTGCATACCACCGCTCGAAGCTCTCACGTGTGATCCTTTTCTTATCCGCAATGATCACAAAGTCAAACGCATCCCGATTCTCCTTCCTTTCAAGGATATTGTAGACTTCATCCCTCTCGATATAGAGCTCCTTTGCCATTTCCGGCATCGTCAGGGTCTCTGCCTCAAGCGCAGCATCCTTCTCACGGTCTTCCTGTGTCCGGTGCTTGTTCTGGGATGCATACCATTTTTCAAAATCCGATTTTCGGATCCGCGTCCACGTCTCAGCCTTGAAAGTCGGGATCTGATCCCTCCTGATCAGGTAATACACGGACGTGTTGTCAAGGGAAAGCATATCTGCGATCTCCTGCACGGAATAGGAATTTGCCCTCAGTTCTTCTCCGGGCGGCGGTCCGTTCACCTTTTTGCGCTTGGTCTGGTTGGCATACCATTTCTCAAAGCTTTCAATCACGACCCTCATCTTTCCATTCACCATGATCGTCTCGAAGCAGTTCTTATGTACCAGCCAGTAGGGTTCCGTCTTCCCGAGGCCCAGCATTTTCCCCATCTCTGCGACAGACATTGTGGTTTTCTTTTCATCCGGCATTTTCAGTTCCTCCTCTCAAAGATATATCCAGGCCGCACGGCCTGGATATAACCTATCAACCCTTCTTCGGAATTGTTAGGATGTCGATTCCGCTGTTTTGCCGAAACGAGATCCTTGACAGATTTCAGGCAGTATGATTCAGCCATTCATCAAAACTTTTCCTCGAGATCCGGTAACCGGAACGGCCGACCCTGATCCATCGGAATTCCTTTTTCTTCAGAAGGTTGTAAACGCTTCTCTTGCTGATCATCAGGATAGCCTCCAGATCCTCCACTGTATAACAACGGTTTTCCGGAACGGTACCCGCCTCATCCGCATTTACTTCAAAATCTGCATTATCCTGTTTTTCCATCTCTTTCTCATCTATTCTCATCTCGTTCATTTGTCGTCCTCCTCATCGGTATTTATGTCTTTACGGCGCTTCGACCGTCTCCGGGATATACATTCCCAGGCTGATCTTCAAGTAATCATCGATCTCGCTGAGCTGTTCCTTCGTCAGCTTTCCGAGATAGCCTTTGATCCGGCTCTTGTCGATCGTCTTGATCTGTTCAAACTCGACCATCGAGGGAGCCGCAAGCGCACGGTTGTTTTTAATCAGATAATGGGTCGGCTGGTTCAGCTTCTTGATCTGCGTCGTCATCGGCGCCACGATCAGGGTGGGGCAGTAGAAGTTCCCGTCATTATTCTGCAGGACCAGTACCGGCCGCGTGCCTCCCTGCTCCGATCCGGTAAATGGATTCAGGTTTGCCAGGTAAATATCGCCTCTCCGGAAGAACCATCCGGGTCTTAATTCTCTTGTTCTCATGGGCTGTTCCTCCGATCAGTATTTCTGTGGAAGCGCGTTTTTCCGGCTGCTTCCGTTGTACATGAGCCATACCTGGTTCAGATATTTCTTGTAACCGGCCAGGTTCAGGCCGCTTGCTTTGCCTTCCCTGTAAATGTGAAGCGGATCGTATCGCTTCAGTCGGCTTATCAGCCGCTTCGGGTCATATTCATCATGGTAAAGATCCACGAAAGCGGATATCCCTTGCACGTTCTCTCTTCGGAATGAATCCGGCGCTCCGTTCCAGGCATCCAGGATGACCTGCAGCATCTCCATGTAGCGTTCCGCGCCGAGCTTCTGAAAAGCAGTGTAAGCAGTGCTGATACAGGGAAGCCGTTTCTTGCCTTTGTCCTGCCCGTAATCCAGACGGAGACCGACGGCCTCGGTCGCATCTTTGAACTGGATCGCTTCCGGATCACCTCCAAAGATTCTGGCCCGGATCTTCACGCCGGCGGATAGTTTTGCGGAAGCGCCGGTCTGCTGTGCGAAGAGAAGCGCTTCATCCTTATCCGACATTCCGAAATACACTTTGCAGCGTACTTTAAGGTCCTGGTTGTCATTGCGGAGCTTTCTGGCAGCGATGGTGTGCTGGCCGTCAAACACGTAATAGTGGCCGCCCCGATAGCTGACCTTCGGCTCATTGGCAATGCGTTCATCAAATGCCTTAACGATGCGCCGTACCCTGTCCGGGCTCAATTCTCTCTGGTAGGTTTCCCGCGGGATCTCCAGCTGCGCCGTATTCAGGTCCATGACCTTATAAGTAAATTCATTTGTTTTCATCGTTTTCTCCTTTCCACAACTTTCCTTTTCGGATTTCTTTCAGATACTCAATTCCTTCAGCTGCAAGATCCTTGATCTGCCGTTTTCCGTCCCGGCTCCGGACCGGTCCGGCGTATGCTTCTTTGCAGAAGTTCCAGCGGAAGATCATGTCCTGCATCGCACTGTTCATCTCGTAGATCATGTCCTCAACGGTGCCGATGGCCTGCCCTTCGGAATGGTTCATGCTCTCAGCCAGTGCCAGGATCTCACTTGTTTTCGGGATCCGGACCAGAGTGTCATTATCTTCAGGTGCCTGTTCTTCAAAGTCTTCCTCGCCGATTTCTTCCGGTTCTTCAGTTTTTTCCGGCTTAGCTCTTGGCAGCCGGAGCTGCTGGGCAAGTTCTGCTCTGTCTTCCGGCGCGGCGCGGGCGATGGCGGCAACATCATCTCGCTTGGCTTTCAAAGATCCTGAAAGGATTTCAGTTCGAATTCCCGGTACTACTGCCTCCGCCGCATCAACTCCTTTAGCAAAGCGCTCTGCATTTTCTACAAAGCTTCTGCTGGTGTTTGTTTCTGCAGCGATTTTTTCACTTGTTCTTTCGGGCAGCCGCAAGTCTTCTCCCGAAAGACTTGCGGTAAACTGGCCAGTTGCAGATCTCTCGTTATCTCTCGGTCCTCCGTGAGAAGCTTTTTCTGCTTCATACCGTTTGCCAATCAGATATCGCCGCTGCTCCGGCGTCAGATTTCTCCGGCCAAGCTGGTTATTACAGATCCAGGCAATGGCCGCATACTTATCCGAAAAGTCCTTGGGATAAGTTTTGAATGGAATCTCCGGATGTTTCTTTAAGATTCGGTATCTGTTGTGTCCGTCCAGGATTGTGTTGTTCCAGATGATCAAAGGATCCAGAACCTCTCCGTCAGCAACTATGTTCTGCTCAAGCAGCAAAAACTCATCCTCTGTCAGCGGAGGGATCTTTTCCTCGAACTCCGGATCGATTCTTAAATCATTCAGATCCATGTGTTTCTCCTTCCTATGTATCGGCAGGCCGCATTCACAGCCCACCCTACATATCTTTAAAGCCATAAGGCATTAAAATCGTTGTATGCTCTTTCCGTATTTGTCCTCGACACCCCCGGAAAATCAGGGAATACATTCAGACGTCCGGCAGCTTACCGGATCCATGGGAATCTGACCCCTCCGTGGTTCTCACCGAGCCGCCCGCAGGCGGAAGTCTCATTATCC
>JAFRLH010000085.1 GCA_017431345.1 Lachnospiraceae bacterium
GAAGCCGTATCAGCACAGACGGAATGAATTTAGAAGAGGACTAAGGCTCTTATATTTCTGCGCAGCATCTGCACTGCGGTTTACGGGGGCTTAAAAAAAACGTAAAATTTTTGAAATTATTGGATATTTTACATCAATAATAGAATATAATAATAATATGCAGTAGATAGATATAAATGCATCCAGGGTGGTCAATCAGCAAACAGTAAAGGAGAGAGCTATGTACAGCCGAAAGAGCAGCAACCAGGTCGGATACAGTATGAAAGACCGGATCCTTGCCAGGATCCTGGTCCTGATAATGACGGTAAGTATGATGCCGTATCAATCTCTTGCAGCATACGCTGCTGAGACGAAAAGGGTGAAGTCGATTGAGGACATTCGGACGGAATATGAGGTGGATCACGGGACATCGCAAGATGAGATCGGTCTTCCCTCATCTCTTTCGGTTGTCATTGAGACGACACGCTCGTCTGCAGGTAAGACCGATGCAGAACCTGAACGCACTGAAGAGACTGTTCAAGAGGACATCGTCTGGGAAGGCGATTACGACGGGGATTATGCCGGCACCTATGAGCTGGAAGCCAGGTTTGAAAACAAAGATCTGGTTTATGAAGATGAAGATATGCCTGTCGTATATGTGACTGTCCGCGAACCGGAAAACAACACCGAGGAAGATGATCAAGCGGAGCAGATCACAACAACAGAGGAAGAAAAAACGCCCTAAACCGAAGATGATTATGAAGAAAACGCCGATTCTGAAGAAGATGTCGATTCAGAAGAAGATGCTGATTCAGAAGAAGATGCTGATTCGGAACAGAGTGATGATTCGAACGATCAGAACGCAGAGACCGAAAAGCGTTCCGCAGAAGACGCCGGTAAAGGCGAAAATAACAACGTGCAGGAAACGAAAGACAGCAAGGCAGGCCCTGCCCAGACACCGGAAGAACTGGCTGAGGCGCTTTACGGTGAGAACGGAACTGCGCGTACTTTCACCGTTAGACTTACGGATGATAAGCGTAACACGGATCCTTATGACGAGACCCGTGCCGGCAATAATATCGGTTACAACATATACGTCAGCATGCAGGCTGCAGCGACGTATAAGTATGATGGGCAGAATTCGGAGGTAATGTTCAGCGAATGGAAGAATCTCAGGATCTATCTGAAGCTTCCGGAGAATGTCAGATTCACAGAGATCAAAACGCAGGGCGTGGCGGATCATTTCACACAGGTCGATGCGGATAATAATGTGTGGGAGATCGTCCTGACCAGAGACCACAGGGATGCGACAAACAGTAATTCCATAAACCTGGACATCAATGCAAGGATCGAAGGGAACGGCGAACTGCCCGACGGCACAGTTCTCGGTGAGGCCGAAGTGACGTTTAGTGCGGACTTTGACGTGCGCATTAATGAAGACTGGACAGTGAAAACGTATTCGAAAACAGTAAAAGACTCGACTGACGAGATCATTCTGTCCACACCCGATGAGTGGACGCTGACCAAATCTCCTTATGAGTCGCCGAAGAACTACTCGATCGATAAAAGCACGGATCCCGCATCGGTGACGATCCACTATCTGATCAAATACGGCCTTGATGTAAACGGTGTGCCCGTCGACGATGACAATGTGTACACAAGACCAGGTCGTGTTCCCTTCGCGAATGATATCGAGCTGACGGATGTGCCTGCACTTACGCTGCACAACGGGACGGTGCTTTCGGAGACATCGATCACGGTCACACCGGCTCATAAGGGATATGTTTACAAAGACGGCCGCTCTGCCGACGAAGGAGACAGTCCCAAGGCCATCACGATCCAGCCGGGTACACCCACGGTCCTTCCCTATGCTGTTGTAGGCAGCAATACCGATCATGTAGCGGAGAACGCTCCCGCATACTCGGAATATAATGTTGATGTGGTCTATCCGTACGACGAGTTCATGATCTGGTATTACGAGAATATCAGCAAAGAGGATGCCAAGGCGACAGCTGAAAACAACGCCAAAATTCAGTATCAGCTTCTTGGCCAGAATGATCCCAAGGAGACGCGGCAGGACGACGCTGACACGACAGTGCCCGGCTATATCCCGCCCGGATGCATCAGGATCGAGAAATACATCGTCAACTATGACAGCGGCATCAGGAATCTGTATAAGGCGGAAAATGGCTTTGTGACCGGACCGGCTGCTTTTGCTGTCTATAAGAGCGACGGCACGACGCCGGCGGTTCTCTATTACAAGGATGCTGATGATTACAACAAGTATAAGAGGATCAGCGGCAATACTCTGACGATCGATCCTTCACAGGCGAAAACCGGGACGAACGGAAATGAGGGATGGATCGATTTCTATCTGGACGCGGGGACCTATGTGATCGAAGAGACAGAAAGTCCTGCTAATACACAAGTACAGGGAAGCGCACGGAAGACCGTCACTGTCAATGAGGACGGTAGAGTAACGGCGTCATTTGACAACAAAGAGAAACTGGGGGAAGTCAAAGTCCACAAGACAGATGACTCCAATAATGCTCTGCCTGTGCCGGGAGCGGTTTTCGGCCTGTATATGGACCGGCATCACACGAGGCCTGTCAGAGATGCAGACGGCAGAGCGCTCACCGCAACGACAAATAACAGCGGCGAAGCGACTTTTGCACGCCTCGTGCCCGGAACTTATTATCTGTGGGAGATCTCTGCCCCGCAGGGCTACATCAAATCCGAAGAAGTAAAGGAAGTCACGGTTACGGCCAACAATACTTCGGATGAAGCGGTTGAAGTCAAAAACCACTTGAATGCAAAAGAGATCTCTCTTCTTAAGCAGTACAGCACGGTTGCGGATCCCGAGAACTGGATGGACGTGACAGATGACTATCGGAAGTTTGCAAACGCATTTGTGCTGCAGAGTTCCGCTGCGCTGAATGCGGAAGGGACAAGCTGGACTGAATGGGAGGATGTGAGCACTCACAGCATTGACAATAAGGGCGGCACTTCGGTCAAAGTTGCCGAGTATGATCAACAAAACAGAAAGCTGAGATACCGCTTTATGGAGACAATCCCGAGCGACTATTTTGACCTGGACGGAAATCCCGGAAACGGAAGCAACAAGGCTTATTCCGACGCGATCATACCGGCGGACGGGACCATTTCGGACCCTCAGAACAAGATCATCATGAAAAACCGCAAGGGCGGTTTTATTGAGCTGACCAAAAGGAAGGTGGAGCTGAACGCAGTCTCCGGCGCATACGCGGAATTGCCAGGCAGCGACAGGGAGTTCAGGCTTTATCGCGTCGCAGCCGGAGTAAATATAGCAGAGGCTGTCGACACCGGGACCACCGATGCAAACGGCAAGCTGACATTCAGCAGTCTTGTCTCTGCAGACGCAAGGGGACGGATCTACACCTATTATGTAGTGGAACAGAACCCGGACACGGGATACACCTGGATCACAGATTCCAAGATCACAATTGGCGGAGCAGAGACTGACGCTCTCAGTGTCGGCTCCTTTACGGCGCAGAGCGGCGGTACGCTGACGCCTGTGACTTACAACGTCAAACAGGAGATCCGGCTCGGGGTCATCAAGAAGGACAGGTTCAGCGACAGTACGCAGCTTGCCGGCGCCAAATTTGAGATCTCCGATGAAAGCGGAAAGAAACAGACTGTAACTACTAAGAACTCCGGCGCGGTTTACGCAAAGATCGATCTCGGCCATGTGTACACCATCACGGAGACGGAAGCTCCTGCCGAGCACTACAACGATGCACAGCCGCAGACCATTGATACTTCGGACTGGCGTGTCGTGATGGAGGGCGAAAACTTCAAGATCCTCAAGGGAGATGACACGGAAGTGAAGGCGGAAGATCTTGTCTTCACCTTTAAGGATACGCCATATCCGTACGTAACCGTTAATGTGGTCAAAAAATACTACAATGCGCGTGATTACGAACTCACGGGACTCAAATATGAGCTGGAAGGTGCTGAGATCGCGCTTTATCAAAATAACGGAGACGGTACTTATACTTATGTCACCACCGGGATGACAGATAAAATGGGCCAGGTTTCTTTTAGCAAGATTCTGGATTCAGCGGACGGCTTTGCAGCCATCGAAGTCAGCGTACCGGACCGGGAAGAGTATAAGCACATGGTGCCGGCAGAGGGCGATTATCTTCAAAAGACGGACGGAAGCTGCCCTTCGATACTGACACAGGCAGAAGTAGATACCCTCAGCAAGACGGTGCTCACCAGCGAGACGGATCCAAAGTATACTGGAGAGATCGACAACGTTCTGCCTTGGACACAGATCCACGTCAGAAAATGTGACGAGGACAATCAGAGCAGCCTGGACGGCGCTGATTTCACACTCTACAAACAGGTTCTCCCCGAAAACAAGGTCGGGGGTGAGCTCGCTTTTGATGCAGCAAATTGTACGGTGGTTGGACGGTACACATCCGGCACCTTGATTCAAAACGGTCGGGCAAAAGAAGGCGAGTTCCAGACGGATATACTGGAAATTGCCGACAACATTGTCTACTGGCTGGTTGAGACAAGAGCTCCTTCAGGATACGCCATCAAAGAATCTGAGAATTATGTGCTCTTTGCAAATAAAGGAACAAACTATACAAATAAATCCAATGACGGCAAATCGACGAAAGTATTCAAGAACGGTCTTCAAAAAAATACGATAAATGATTATGAAGCAGAGAACGAAAGAGAAATCAGTCCCGAAGCACTGAACAACAGAGCCTATATCGTATTCACAAAGTGGGTGCAGAAGGAAGGGACTGCCGGCAAGCAGGATCTTGCCTGGGACGATTTCATGATGATGCCAAATGCAGAATTCGAACTGTACGCCGTGAATGCATATGACCACAACAAGGTCTGTCTGCTCGATACGATCACTACCGGTGATGAAAATCAGGTCGAGGGAGGAGCTGCGTCAGGATACGGCGTATCCCGCGCATTGGATGCATGGGAAATCTTCGATGAGATCGAGCGAAGATTCCCGGATCAGCGGGAACATATCATCACATACAAGAGTGCACCGGACTCCGGATATGATGTTGACTATCCTTATGTTGTAGGTCCCGATGGAAGACCGATTGAGGATGCGGCGGGGAATCGGACCAAAATCAAGGGAACCTTTGTGCTCAATGCGGCCTTAGTGGAGAAATCCTGCTCATCGAAGTACAATCTGGATCTTCACGACCACAACCTGCAGATCATGTTTATCCCCAGTTCCCTGAGCCTTGGCAATGACAAATATGAGGTGGCAGATCTTGAAAACAGTTCCGCTGGATTCTGTGATGCAGCAGAAGGCATCAGGGATGATTACAAAGAAAACGCTTCGGCTTCCGTTGCGATCGTAGATTATCTGGCTAATAATAATTCCGTTGTCCTCCGCCATTTCGGTTACGATCCAAAGGATCCTGAAGTGGCAGGCAATGAGCTCCAGTACGAAGAACTGGAAGCTCTTCGCAGCAGCAGTCCGTCCCTGTTTATCTCCAGGAGAGTCAGTTTCTCCCTGGAACGGTATAACGAGGACAGCAGCAGATGGGAGTACTGGAGCCCGACAGCAAACAAAAAGATCGATAGTGCAGAGTATTTTACGACGGAAGGAAACGGCTACTCTTTTGAGGAAGGGCTTAATCCGGGCGAATACAGAGCAGTCATGACAACGCTGGCAGCAGGCTATGAAAATCTCTATTCTGACGTAGCCTCTGCGTTCCACTTCACTGTGGCTGTGTCCGATAAGTCGCAGGTCTTCACGACCTACAGCCCGGCCAAACCGCCAAGGGTAAGGATGATCATTGACAAAGAGGTGGATTTTGGGGACGTTCGTGCAAGGGATTACAGCTTTTCCTTCACGCTGGAGGACAGCAAGAGCAATAAGATGCCCGCAGAGACAGGCAAGGACGCGGCCACAGGTACTTTGAAGGATGACGGCACGATTGAAAAGACGCAGGCTGTGTTCGATGACCTGACGCAGGGCGAGACATATTATCTGAAAGAAAATCCTAAAGAAGGCTATCTCATCAAAGAGGTGAAAGTGGATGGTCAGACGTGCACTCCAGAAGACGGCAGATATAAAATCGTTATCCCTGAGAAAGATGCAGATGTATCTGTAACAGTTAAAAATACCCTCCTTGAAAGCTGCGTGACGATTTTTAAGTATGACGGCGCAACCGGGAAGAGTCTCACAGGCGCTTCTTTCGAAGTGCTCAAGGCAGATGGGGAAACTGTCGTTTCCAAGGCGGAGGTAGCTGATAACGGGGATGGTTCCTATACAGCGGTCATTCCGCTGGAAAGTACCGACGGCAAGACCTATTATATACACGAGGTGAGAGCACCTGAGACCGATGGAAAGAAATACATCATCGATGAAGAAAACGCCTCTGTTAAAGTGGAGGACCTTCAGCCCGGACAGAACATTCAATATAGATTCAACGGTCCCGAGGACCCGGACAACCAGTACGTATTGCCCAACTATGTGGGAGTTGATGTAAGGCTCACAAAATCGGCGGATAAGGATACGGTTGACAGTCTGCTGGCCAAAGAGGCAGAGCTCACATATACTCTTGCAGTAAATACTGAAAACGCCCCGGCGCTCGATGCCTTTAAATTCAATGATCCCGGTCTGAGAGCGGAGCCCTCGAACGCGACTCTCTCTCAGGAGTGGTACAGCATTAATGAGGTCATCGTCGGACAGGGAAAGATGGACAAGTATCTTAAGGGGGCAACCCCCGATAAGGATTACGCTATCTTTGCAACTGTCACTTTCGTCGGATTTGACGGTACAGAATACAAGGAGAATCCGGTCAATGTATCAGAAGGAAATATTTCCGTTCAGCCGGTAAGCGCAGGCGGAGAGAAGATCAAATCCTTCTATGTGGAGTACAGCTCCCCGGATCTTAAGATTGATACCGGCTATGCGCTCGGACAGAACTTCAAAGCCGGGAATACGGTCGTGAAGGCAACTGTCTTCAAACAGGAAAAACCTGAAGACGGCGTTGTAACAGCTGTTAAGAAGATCATCAATAATGCAGAGGTGACTCTTACTTATACGCCCGGTGATTCCAAAGGAAAAAAGCAGAAGACTCAGACACTGACTGCTGAGGACGATGCGGAAACGGTAGTGGATGGCGCCAAGGCACCGAAGATCAAGTTCAGTAAGACAGGACCCGATCAGGATGTGCCGGTCGAGCTGGGCGATTCCATCACTTACCGGCTTACAGTGAAGAATGTGACGGGAGAACCGCTTGACTTCACAGATCCGATCATTGTGGATCTTCTGCCTCAGGGAATGGTGGTCAAACAGGATACCAAGTTTGTGGATGTGGTCGACAGACCGGGTACGATCGCCAACAATCCCACCGTGTCGACCGGATACGCAGGTGACAGCCAGTATGTCAATATCATATTCGACGGGACGGTCGCGGACGGTGAATCTATTACCGTGGAACTGACAGCGACTGTGACAAACGCAGTGACCAATTACGGAACTGTAATGAGGAACTTTGCTTTTACGACCAGTAAAGAGGTCGGCGTCGCCACGAGTGATAATCCGACTGGCGCAGTCATCAGGGACGATCACGGTGACTGGGCGAGTGAACTTGTCTCGATCGCGACAGCGCTGGATTGCAGCAACAGCCGCGCCCAGGCGCTGAAGGATGCTCTCGGCGAGCAGGGTAAATACGGCTACCTGGCAGACTGGCATGAGAACAACTGGGTCTCCGACAACCAGCTGGTCTGCGTCAAGGCGGAGTACGGACCGGAAGACGGAGGCGTATACCGCACAGATAAGGTATCTGTCATTGTCAATGATGAGGGAGATGATAACCAGAGAAGGATGCACTATCAGCTGGATATCAACAACCTGTCGCCCAGCAAGCGCACCAATCTGGTAGTAATGGATATTTTGCCCGTCGTGGGTGATCAGAGAATCAATAACACCGGAAGAGGATCCAATTGGCCGCTCTATTTTGAAACAATGGGTTCGGTGACGGTGAACGGTCAGACGTGCACGGATTATTCGGTCTATTACTACAGCGGAGACGCTTCACAACTTACGGCAGGCGATATTGAGACGCTGATCACAAAGGCCAAGACCGAGTGCCCTGACGGGTGGAGTTCGGACCAGCCTGAAAAAGCGACAGCCTTTATCCTGGCGTTCAATTACGACCCCACATATGTTGTGGACACGTACAAGGACAGCAGAACTGTCGTCCTCGAAGGGAACAAGAGCATCCAGATCGAGTACACGGCGCTCACTGATTACCGGGAGGCGGAAGAACTTAACGAGATCGTATTTACCAACGCGGCCAATGATTTCAACTTTGGCTTCAGCACATTCTCACCGCCCAGTACAGCGGACAAAGCAAGATCCAATGAGCCTCTGGGCAGCAACCAGGTGGAAGTGACGATCGCGCCTCCCAAGGTCAAGGTGGGCGGCGATGTCTGGATCGACGCGGACGACAACGGCTGGCAGGACGACGGCGATCAGAGCTGGTATCTCGGTTTTGACATCGTTAAGCAGCTGATCGATGATCTGGGCGTGAAGATCGATATCTCGGACCAGAAGAATTTCAGCGTCTCCGAGACAAGGGACGGTTCGTTCACGGAGACAGGCAGCGGTCCAAACTATGGTATCGCGCACTTTGAGTTTGATGAACTCACAGCGGCGAAGCTCAGAAATAACAGCACAGATTATGCAAATTGGAATGACGGCACTGCAGGGAAACTTATCGGCAAGAATCCGTATACGTATTTTGTGGATATCGCCTATAAGGGCAGTACCTTCGCGAAGACCGTAAACAAGGTGGATCCCAGAGGCTCCTATGTACCCGGAAGTATTCCTGAGAATGATCAGAAGGACGACAACTTCGAAGGTTCTGCGGCTTCTGTCAGAACGGAGCAGTTCTTCCTGCATCAGACCAAGGATGTGTTTGATATGACAAAGGATATCGGATACAACCTTAAGCGCAAGCTGGAACTGACCAAGGTCAGCCGGGTCGACGGAAAGCCCGTTGAAGGCGCGGAGTTTACGATCTACGGACCTTTTGTACATGACACCGGAAAGGATCAGGAACTCTCTGACAGCAAGATAGCGGCAGTACTGACCACCGGCGCAAATGGCAAAGCAGAGAAAACCGGACTCCAGTTCTTTATGGAGTACGTGATCGTCGAGACGGGGGCTGTGAAAGGCTTCGGCATCGAAGGAGCGCTGGCGGAAGGCACCAACATCCAGAAACTCGAGGATGGCAAGTGGCTTCTGAAGGTGCCCGGATTTAAGGCGGCTGTACCTGAGGATACAGGCTATGTGGACGCTGTCACAGTCCGTGATCCCGAGAACATTGAAGTGGAAGTCGAAAAGATCTGGAATGATGAAGAGGGCGCTTACTCCGACAGACCGCTTTCGATCGAAGTCATGCTCTACACGGATGAAGAGTGCACCGCAGAGGCAAAAGATGCAGACGGAAACACTGTTGAGAAGAAGATACTAAACAAAATTAACAGCTGGAAGGCAAAGTGGACGGATCTGCCCAGGTATAAGGTTGAAAAGGATTCCGACGGCAATGAGACAGAGACAGAGATCGTCTACTATGCGAAGGAAACACTGCCCGCTGGAAAAGAACTCAAGGGCTATAACGTTGTGATCGCGCGGGACAAAGAGACGTCGAGCGGCAAACAGTCGCTGACGATCACGAACACACCTCAGACTAAGGGCGTTAAGGTCCAAAAGGTCTGGGCCGGCGAGCTCCCGAGTCTTGACGCGGACGAGCGCATAGTGTCAGTGACATTCCAGGTCCAGAGATCAGTCGATCCTTCGGATGAGAACAGCTGGGAAAATGTGGTGAAGAAAGTCAAAGGAGTGGCGACCGATGTGACGATCGTCATTAATCGCGATGAAACAGAGGCCAGGAGCGTGACGGGACTTCCCAGGAACGTCCCGAATGGCAATGCTTACAGCTATCGCGCGGTCGAGATCATGATGACCGTCAAGGACAAGGACGGCGCGACACATGATATCGATATCAGCGGCGGCGCAATCGGCGGTTACAAAGTGACTGAGATCCATTCCGCGCAGGAAGATGGCAGCGACGAATCCGAAGAGGACGAAGACGAGCCTTCCGAGGACGAGGAGTTCGATACTTCCACGTTCACCAACACGGCGGTCAAAGGGAAACTGAAACCTGTCAAAGACTGGCAGGATGAAGGAAACCGGTACGGAGACAGGCCGACAGCGATCAAGATTAGGATCAAGGCTGAAGGCACGGACTATTTTGACTACGAGACGATCATTGAACTGAATGCAGGCAATAACTGGGGCGAAGACCTCGACCCGATCGAAGTCCCGGTAATGGATGTGTTCGGAAACAAGATCACCTATGTGATCACAGAGATCCTCGATGATGACAAGGACAAGGAGGCGGAGCTTCTTAAGAAGTACGTTCCCACCTTCGAGATCGAGACGGAAGGCGTAGAAGCTAAGGTTACCGGAGAGGGTGTCACAGGCAGCACAGAGATCACAGACGGCAAGACGACCACGGATACGTATACCAACACGCACAAGCCGGTGAGAACTTCTGTGACAGCCAAGAAGATCTGGAACGATCAGAACAACAGAAATGGAGAACGTCCGGAAACCATCGAGTTCACATTGTTCGAGACTTATACGGACAGTGAAGGTAATGAAAAAACAGAAGCTGTCGCCGAGGATGACACTGGCAAAGCTGTCACGCCGAAAGAAGTGAAGGCTGCTGAAGATGGTACGTGGACAGTCAGCTGGTCTGATCTTGCGGTCTATAAGAAGGGGCTGGTCGGCAGCAGGATCACCTATTCCGTCCGGGAGACAAAGATCAACGGCATCGATGTGAACCAGTATTATGGTTATAACGTTGATGAGAATGGCCTGGAAGTAACGAATACACCGGTGGAGACCGGCCTGGATGTCACCAAAGAGTGGGAGGATGAAGGTGCGGAAGCCGCAGATGATGTAACCGCGGCCACTTTCCAGATCGAGCGTTCTGTCGACGGAAAAACCTGGTCTGAGATGAAACAGGATGGGAAGACAGTCACTTTGACATTGGAACGGAAGGCCGATGAAGTTACGGGCATGGGTTCAGTCGACGGTCTGCCGGCTTATGACATGAGCAGCAAACCTTACATGTACCGCGCAGCAGAGACATCCATTACCGTTGACGGTAAGACGGTGGAAGTCAAAGACGGTAAAGTGGGCTTCTACGAAGTCACGGAGACGCATACTCCCGGAAAAGATGAATCAGACGAGATGGCAGTGGCCAGAGATCTGTCAGAGATCAGGAACAGTCTGATCACGACAGACTTCAGTGTTGAGAAACAGTTCGAAGGGGATTCCTTCGGCATCAGTAAATCAGTGAAAGCAGCAGCAGTGAAGCTGCAGAGAAGGACCGGCAAAGCGAAATGGGAAGATCTGAAGAATCCTGCGGATGCCGGATCTTATGAACTGACTGCAAAGGACGACTGGGCGCATACCTGGAAGGATCTTCCTGCGTATGATCAAAACGGCAATGTATATCAATACAGGGCGGTGGAGGTCAGCATCACAGTCGGCGATAAGACTCATAAAGTTTCTTATGGAGAAGATGAGACAAGCGGTACTGTGACAGCATACGAATACAGCTCCAGTACAGAAGTATCAGAGGAAGACGGCTTTACGACGCTGATCGTGAATAAACTGCGCACGGGATCTCTTGAAGTGTCCAAGATCTGGAAGGATGCCAATGATAAGAGCAGACCGGGATCGGTCAAAGTTTCACTCGTATCAAACGCAGCCGGAAAGAAGATCAGCCTCAAAGGCGTTAAAAGCGCGGCGACACTCAACAAGGACAACAAATGGACGGATCAGAAGACCTGGGCCGAACTGCCGGTTTATGATGCAGCAGGCAATAAAATCGTTTATTCTCTGGAAGAACCTGAGATTAAAAAATATACTGCAGCTTATAAAATCGCTGTCAAAGGCAGGAAAGATCAAGAAGGCAAAGGGACGAAACTCAGCACGGAGATTTCTGCAGGACAGACCGTAAAGGCGAGTTTTACCAATACGCTGAATACATCATCGTCTTCCTCATCGGTCAGGACAGGAGATGATACACCGCTCACAGCATTGATTGTTATGTTTGCACTCAGTATGGCAGGCCTTGCCCTTGTTATTTGGAGGCGAAAGCGCTGCTAAAGGCAGGAGGAGACAGCAGACCGCTGTCTCCTCTTGTCGTTTCCCGGAATTTGCATTATACTGTCTCCTGCAATAATCAACAGGCTGGAAAGATCGATCATGAATGCTTTATCCGATAACAGGAACATTGAACCGGGAGTACCCGACAGTGCTTTGCGCACAGCAGATTCTAAAATGGCCAGACGTGCCCTGATCCTCATCTGGTTCGCCGTTCTCTGTTCTTCCACTTCTTCCACGTTCGTAAGATTCAGCACCTGTCCGTCGCTTGTACTGGCTGCATGGAGAAAGACATTTGTTACGCTGCTGCTCCTTCCGGTGGTGATGGGGAATCCTTCTTACAGAACAGAACTGAAATCCCTGAATCGCAGCCAGGTCATAAGGTGCATCATCAGCGGATGCTTCCTGGCAATTCATTTCTGGACCTATTTCCTTTCCGTGCATAACACGACGATTACGGCAGCGCATGTGCTGGTCAACCTGGAGGTCCTGTTTGTCGCTATTTTCATGTTCCTGTCCGGAAGAGAGCGGTACAGCAGAAGAAGTATAGCAGGGATCTTTATTGCCATTTTCGGAGGCATTGTCGTTGCTTATACAAAGGGCGGCCTGAATATGGCCGGTATGATGTTCGGAAATCTCCTTGCCATTATTGCCGCGGTGATGGTAGCATCCTATTCTTTTATCGGGACCGGCGTGCGTGGAGAAGGCGTATCCAACAATGTCTATACATTTCTGGTTTACGGCACTTCCGCTGTTGTGCTTGATCTGATGGTCCTGATCTCACCGTATCATTTTACCGGTTATGGAAGGATCAATTATCTGCTGGCCTTTGGAATGGCGATCGTAAACAGTCTGCTGGGGCACAGCATCTTCAACTGGTCGCTCAAATATCAAAGCCCGACGCTGGTCGCGATGATCAAGCTTTTTCAGCCTGTGTTCAGCACCATCCTGGGACTCATCATTTTCAGCGAACTGCCGCTGTGGAACCAGTTCATCGGCGGGATCGTCGTGATCACAGGTATTTCCCTGTATATAAAACATAAAAAATAAGTCTATATGTCAGTAAAAGATCAAAGACAGGCAGGATAGAACATGGCAAGGTTTCAATGGATGGAGGCGCCGGAAAAAGTACCGGAGGAAAAAATTGCTGAAAGATTCAGCGCAGATATTGTTGTGATCGGTGCCGGACATGCCGGAACTGCTGCAGCAAGAGCAGCATCTGAAAATGGCGCGTCCGTTCTTGTGATCGAGCAGCAAAGCGAAGAAAAACAGTGGATTCTTGGCGTGGGAGAGATCGGACATATCAATTCCGAATGGCAGAAAAGCCATGGCCTTCCCCCGGTAGATATCGATGAATTCGTAAATGACTGGCAGCTGCGGACCGGAAGCCGTTCCGATTACCGTCTCATCCGTAAATACGCCGAAAACTGCGGCTCTGCTTTTGACTGGTTCATCGAGCCGCTGACGGAGGAAGAAAAAGCTTCCATTCACCCGATGCTTACACCGCCTGATCCGGCGTTTTCCTACTGCCTGAATGGGCTTCGGTCGTGGCCGGGAAGCGCCAATATGGGCATAAAACTGCAGGATAAGGCGGTTAAACTGTCCCGGGAGATTGCAAGGAAGAACGGCACTGTGTTCTTCTTCGATACTCGGGCTTGTGAACTGACGAAAGAGAATGGCAGCGTGACCGGTGTTATTGCCCGCGGAAAGGACGGCAGGTATCTGTCTTTTTGCGCGAAAAAAGGCGTCATCCTGGCTGCCGGCGATTACAGCGGAAATGCTGAGATGTGCAGGGATCTGCTCGCAGAAGCTGACGATCTGGCGGATGACGGAGATTTCACCGGCCATGGATGGGATGGCAGCGGGATCCGTATGGGCGTATGGGCCGGCGGAAGGCTGGAGCCGCGTTCCCACGCTGCCATGGGCGGCAATTATTCCTTCCCCGGATTTGATCTGATCGGATCCACGGCTGTCCTGCGTGTCAACTGTCACGGGGAACGGTATTCCAATGAAGGATTCGGAACGCATATTTTTGCAGCATTTCCCGGCGCAAGACAGCCGAACGGGATGTTATGGGGCGTTTTTGACAGCACCATTTTTGAAGAAGTAAAATGGCAGGCGGCCAATCATGCTGTATTCGATTATACGGATCAAAAAGAAACAGAAAAACTTCTGCATGCAATGAAACAGGCGGCAGAGGCAGACGGAAAGTCCGTGCAGATCATGGATAAAGCCGGCGCTGTCAGACCGCTGTACTGCGCAGATACCATAGATGATCTTTCTGTTCTTTTATTTGATGATCCGGAAGACCGCAACCGCTTTATAAAAAGTGTACAGCGTTATAATGAAATCTGTGATCTGGGAAAAGATCCTGATTTCGGCAAGGATAAGAGACTGCTTCATCCCATTCGTAAAGCACCGTTTTTCGCCTGCGGGAACAGGAAGGACAGCCATAAGCCGGGAGGGCAGTCGCTGAAGATCCTGGTGACTGTCAGCGGCCTTCTGATCAATGAATTTCAGCAGGTTCTGGGACAGGATTTCGAACCGATTCCGGGTCTTTACGCGACCGGAAACTGCAGCGGATGCCGTTTTGGAACGGCCTATACAACATCTCTGCCGGGACAGAGTATCAGCATCGCACAGACACTCGGACGGGTGCTGGGTATGGAACTTGCTGAACGGGGAAAGAAAAGCGGGAAATAAGATTGTGATTTTTTTGGCACAGCATATAAAAAAGTCTTGCAATATGATCTGTAATGCGTTATATTGTCTTTGGTCGGAAACGACAAAAATAAAAAAAGTCTTCAGGGCGGGGTGTAATTCCCCACCGGCGGTGACAGTCCGCGAGCCATTTGGCATGAACCGGTGAAATTCCGGTACCGACGGTCGCATTTATGCGCTCAGCATCAGCTGGGAAAGTCCGGATGGAAGAAGAAAAGGAAGGATCCCTGGAGTCATAAAAATGACTGCCAGGATTTCTTTTTTTCTCCCGTATCTTGTTCTTCCGGAAAGATGTATTGAATGCTTTCAGAACAGCACACAGAACATATTCCGGAGTGCAAAAGTCCAACCCTGGACGGATCGGAGGAAAACATGAAACAGAAAACCCAGGTCTACCGCATCACATTCATCGCTCTTTTGGGCGCATTATCCGCAGTCCTGATGCTGATCAATGTATCGCTGCCATTTGCGCCGAGCTTCCTGAAATTTGATATTGCAGAGCTTCCCGCGCTGTTCGCAGGATTCTTTATGGGACCTGTCGCCGGTGCGCTCGTGATCATCGTGAAGATCCTGCTGAAGCTCGTTATGCAGGGGACCGAGACCGCATTCGTAGGTGAGTTCAGCAATGTGCTGGGAAGCATGTGCTTCGTCATGCCGGCGGCGATCATTTACCGGAAGATGCATACAAAGAAGGGCGCTGCTCTGGGACTGGTCATTTCGACCATCCTGGTAAGTGTGGTGTTCATCTTCGTGAACGCTTATATCATGTTCCCGCTTTATTCCAACCTGTACGGAATGCCGATGGAAGCGATCGTCGGAATGGGAACGGCGGTAAATCCCGCTATCCACGATACCGTAACACTGATGCTGTATTCGGTATTTCCGTTCAATATTATTAAACACGGCGTGACCGCCGGCGTAACATGGCTGGTCTACAAACGCTGCGGCAATGCCCTCAGAAGCCTGATGGAGCCGGCAGCAGCACCGGCAGTGAAATAAGAGGACCAGGGGAGGCAGGGATACTGCCTCCCTTTACGATTTGACCGATTAATGGTAAAATACTTCTTCAAAGCCGGATGGCTGACAGGATCTGATCGGGATCCAGGAAGCCGGCCGGAAGAGAAGGAGTATTTTTTATGGCTTGGTATGACGAAGCAGTTTTTTATCATATATATCCGCTGGGACTGACCGGCGCGCCGGCGCAGAATGCGTATGAAGAGCCTGTACACAGGCTGAATACGCTGATCCCGTGGATCGGGCATATAAAGGAGATCGGATGCACGGGATTGTATATCGGACCGCTGTTCGAATCCGTCGGACACGGTTATGAAACGACAGATTACAGGAAGCTGGATTCCAGGCTTGGTACAAATGAGGATCTGAAAGAATTTGTAAGCCTGTGCCATGAATCCGGCATCCGGGTGATCCTGGACGGCGTTTTCAATCATACGGGAAGAGATTTCTTTGCCTTTCAGGATCTTAAGGAACATCGGGAGAACAGCAGGTACCGTGACTGGTACTGCAATGTGAACTTCCGGGGAAATAACGAGTATAATGACGGGTTTTCCTATGATAACTGGGGCGGCTATAATCTGCTCGCGAAGCTGAATCAGCGGAATCCGGAGGTCAGAGATTATCTGCTGGATACCGTACGGTTCTGGGTGTCGGAATTCGATATTGACGGGCTGCGGCTGGATGCGGCAGACGTGCTGGATTTCGGTTTCATGCAGAGCCTGCGGGGATTGGCTGATACGGTCAAACCGGATTTCTGGCTGATGGGGGAGGTCATTCACGGCGATTATTCACGATGGGTAAATGAACGGACACTGCATTCCGTGACCAATTATCATCTGCATAAAGCGCTGTATAACGCGCATAACGATCACAATTATTTTGAAATCGCGCATACGGTAAAAAGACAGATGGATCTGGGGCTCGGAAGAGATGTGCGGCTGTATTCGTTCGTTGACAATCATGATGTGGAACGGATCTATACGAAGCTGAGAAACAAAGCGCATTATCTTCCGGTGCACGTTCTTCTGTATACGCTGCCCGGCATTCCTTCGATTTATTATGGTTCGGAGTTCGGGATCGAGGGGCGGAAGGAGCGCGGATCGGATGCTTCCATCAGACCGTACCTTGATCTTGCGGAAATGACAGCGCAGGAGAATCCCTGCTGTGAGATCGTGAAGGCACTTGGCAGGATCCATAATAACGAATCTGCGCTGTGGTATGGCGATTACAGGGAACTGCAGCTGACGACCACGAAATATGCTTTTGCAAGAGGCGATATTATCGTTGCTTTGAACAATGACGATGGAAATGCGGCATTTGATCTGCCGGCAGCCGGCACGGATACGGTGTATAAAGGAGCGCTTGGCGGAAAGACTGCCTGTGCTGAAAATGGAAGAGTACATATAGAACTGCAGGGAAACTGCGGAGAAATATGGATCCCGCAGGGAGGAGAGAGACAGGCTTACGAGCCGGTAAAGATTAAGCTGCAGGACAATGCGCAGAAGGAATCGGCCGTGATGCAAACACCGGAAAGAGCCCCGGGCAAACCGTATGAGGAGATGACGGTGTCCGAACTGCAGGCGGAGATCCTGGCAAAGATGGCAGCAAACGGGAATGTGACTGACAGGATGAAGCAGGATGTGATGGAGAATGTGTACCGGGATTCTCTGCTGAACTGGGTAAGAAGCTTCCGGTGACAGCGTCTTCATTGTCACGCAGAGCAAAACAGCCGAAGGCTGTCTGTCATTCAGAGCAGACGTGTCTGCGAAGGATCCACTGCGTATGGACTGCGGTTTTAGAAAAACCGAAGACTGCAGATCGAGGATCCTTCGGCAGGCTCAGGATGACAGTTTTATAATAACTGACAGATCAAAAGCATACTAAGGAAGACAATATTGAAATAATAATGTAAGGAGCTCATTATGGTTAACAATAAAGAATTGCTGGAAAGATTTCTCAGATACGTCAAAATCGACACCCAATCCAAAGAAGACGAGACCGTCCAGCCTTCCACCGCCAAACAGAAAGACCTCGCCCGGATCCTCTTTGCCGAACTGAAAGATCTCAGCGCAGATCCCTTCTTTGACGAGGAATACGGCTACGTCTACGCCAGTCTTCCCGGTTCAGAACCTGCCCTCGGTTTTGTCGCCCACATGGATACCGCTCCGGCCGCCAGCGGAACCGGTGTGAATCCCCGTATCGTCGAGAATTACGACGGCGGCAAAATCATTCTCAATAACCACAGCGAAGCCGGCACCAGCCCCGTCATCCTCGATCCGGATTATTTCCCGGAACTCCATTCCCATATCGGAGAAGATCTGATCGTTACGGATGGCACAACACTGCTTGGCGCGGATGACAAGGCAGGCGTTGCGGAAATTATGAATCTGTTTGAATTCTATGCAAACCATCCGGAGATCCCCCACCGACGTCTCTGCCTTGCTTTCACGCCGGATGAGGAAGTCGGCCGCGGCACGGAACATTTCGACACGGATCGTTTTGGTGCAAAGGAAGCCTATACAGTCGACGGCGGAAAAATGGGTGAAATCGAATATGAGTGCTTTAATGCCGCATCGGCAGTAATAAAGATCAGCGGGACAAGCGTTCATCCCGGCGATGCCAAGAACAAAATGGTCAATGCTGCAGCCCTTGCTGTCGAATGCCACAGTATGCTTCCGCAGGCGGAAACGCCCGAACACACAGAAGGGTATGAAGGCTTTTACATGCTCGGAGAGATCAACGGAAGCTGCGAGGAAGCTTATCTTAAATACATCATCCGGGATCATGACAGGGAGAAATTCGAAAAACGCAAAGCGTTCATGCAGACTATCACGGATTATATGAACCGCAAATACGGAGAGTATTTCACCCTGACCCTGAACGATCAGTATTATAATATGGCCGATCTGATGAAGGATCATCTCCATCTGATCGAAAACGCGAAGAAAGCCCTGAAAGAACTTGGTGTGAATGCATCTGTTATTCCCATCCGGGGCGGAACGGATGGCGCGAAGCTCACGTACATGGGCGTACCGTGTCCGAATCTCTGCACCGGAGGATATAATTTCCACGGAAGATATGAATACGCTTCGGTACAGGAAATGGAAATCTGTGCGGAAATGCTGATAAAGCTGGCGCAATAGTTTGTATTGTGCAGAAAACTATTGTATAATATTCGTTTAGAAAAACTGTTTTACTGCAGGAATGTATATCATTACTGAGCTGGAGAATTGAAATTTGCGTTATAGGGAACCATTAAAAAATATAATTTTCAGCCTGCTGATCATTGCGCTTGCTTTTTCTGTTCTGATTCCGGCAGCGGCAAAAGCGGCGTCCCTGTCTTCGGAAGACCGAACGGAAACGGCGGCAGTAGAAACGGATCAGTCTGAGGCTGCTTCCACGGAAAGCCAGGCTGCTTCTCAAGAGGAGCAGAAGGCATCTGCAGATAAACAGACAGTTGCTCCAAAGGAACAGTCAGCCTCCCGGGAGGACCAGATACCTGCATCGGAAAATCCGTCCTCTTCCCAGGAGGACCAGGTTCCTGCATCAGAGGATCAGTCTGCATCCCCGAAGGATCAGACATCTTCCCCGGAAGAGACCACCTCTGCAGCAGCGGAATCTTCCGGTGCTCTTCTGACAGCAGGACTGGCGGTTCTTCCGGATTCGTACAAAGGCGGTATCCCCGATATCCTCGGTGATGAGGTGGGGGAGAAGAACCGTTATGTGGCGCATACCGGCCTCTGCGGAAAAGCGGCACAGAATTCCCTGCTTGCTTTTCAGCTGGCTGCGGATGCAGGATACTGGGCCATCGAAACGGACATCCGGTGGACTTCGGATCATGTCATCATCTGCTATCATGATGAATCGTTCAGCGCACATTCCGACGGTACCGGAATGGTAGAGGACCGTTCCTGGGATTATGTCAGCAATGTCCGGGTTTACGCCGGCAATGTCGAAGAATGCGGTCCGCAGCCGGTCGCAAGATTTTCAGAATATCTGGATATCTGCAAGGCGAGCGGAAGGCTGGCGCTTGTTGACCTTAAATACTGCTCGACCGGGTATAAAAGTTTTCTGAACAAGGCCTATGAGATGGTCGCTGACAGGGATATGGTCAGCCGGACGATCTGGCAGTGCAGCCTGGGAGAGTATCTTACTTACATCAAATCACTGGACAGCAATGCCAGATGCTGGCTGCTGTGCGGTGAGATCGTCGCCGATGATCCCGATCTGATCGTCCATGCAAAGAAAGACCTTCATTGTGAAGGGATCAATGTGCCTGTTATAGACAAGGCGGTCGCCGATCAGGCGCATGAGAACGGTATGATCTGCGTTTTCTATGAGACGGATAAAAAACACAAACAGGAAAAATGTTTTGAATACGGGTATGATCTCGTCATGGAAAACGGTATCGAGACCGACGAATAGCGGGGATGACAGTATGAACAAAGACTTCGAACAGAACGGCAGAATGCCGGATGAAATATCCGGCAGTAAAAAAAGAAGGAAATATCAGGCTGCATCTGCCGCGGCCTTCTTTCTGCTTCTGTCCGTTCTCTTTATTCTGCCTGCGGTCAGCATCCTGGCAGCCGGAACCCCGTCAAAGGTTAAAAAGCTGAAAGTAAAAGGGGTTGATTTCAAAACCGTTTCCGTCACCTTTAAAGCAGCTTCCAACGCGAAAAAATACGAAATATACAGAGCAAAGAAGAAAGACGGAAAATTCAGAAAAATAAAGACTGTTAAAAAGACTTCTGTTAAAATATCGGGACTGAAAGCAGGAAAGATCTATTATTTCAAGGTCAGAGGGATAAACGGGAACGGTGCTGGCAAATTCAGCAAAACGGTTTCCGGGCACACAAAGCTGCAGACGCCGGAAGTGAATGCTGCAACGGATCCGGCAGGAATCATGGTGACCTGGAATAAGATCCCGGGCGCAAAGGGATACGATATTTACCGGAAAGCGCCGGGAGGATCGAGAACACTGATAAAAACCATCCTGAAGCGGAATACTGTTTCGTTCAGGGACGTAAATGTCATGAATCTGAAGCAGTACAGGTATTATGTAACGGCACTTAACGGACCATCCAGTTCCAGCCGGTCGCAAACTGCTGCCGCCTTTTATTACGCCGTCCCGGAAAGCGCTGTGATCAAACCGGCTTCCATTGAGGAAGAGGGCATCGTGATCAGCTGGGAACGTTCGGCAGAAGCGGATAATTACGGGATCTTCCGGAAAAAACACGGTACTGCGGATCCTTTTGCCCGCATTTTAAACGTAACATATGAGAATGATTCTGCTGTTGACCGGTCTGCATTACCCGGCCAGAACTATGATTATTATGTGGTCGCTGAAAATCACGGCATTGCAGCAAAAGCATCCGGGACAGTGACAGCCGGTATCCTGAAATATCCTGATATCAGATTAAAACTGGATGAAAACGGCGTAACGCTTACCTGGGATCCTGTGAAAGAAGCATCCGGTTATGAAGTGTATAAAATAGACAAAAAAGGCGTCTGCACGCTTGCAGCTGAATATGACAGCAAGACCGGCAGCAGACTGGCGTCGGAAAACACCATCTCTGCCGACAAAGAGAGCGGTCGGTTCACTTATGCCCAGGCCTTTACTCCGTCGAACGGGAAAAAGTATATATACGGCGTGAAGGCTATCCGGAAAGATCCCGGCGGGGTGTTTGAAAGCAGGATCAAACAAAGATACAGCTATTTTGTTTCTCCGCCCAAAAAGCTGACGGTGTATTACGCGAATGACAGCATCCTGACTATAGGATTTAAGATCAATAAGAAAGCGAACGGACAGATCGTACAGCTTTCCGAAAACACTGATTTTTCAGGCTGCCGCGAAATAACGATCAATAACCTTTTCACTTATCTCGGCACCCTGGATGGTCTGGAACCGGAGAAAAAGTATTATGTCCGGGCAAGGAATTTTATCACCGAGGAAAACGGAAATATCTATTTCAGCATATGGAGCAAAGCTTATAAGGCGTATACAAAACCGGTCGGGCTTGAAGAAGGAAAACGGATCGATACCGAAGCGGAAAACGAGACCGTAGAGAAAGCAATCTCCTGGATCGATGGAAGGATCAGTGTTCTGGATACTGCAACGGCAAAAGTGCTGGGCGCTGCTGCCTGGAAAGATGACGATCATTTTTCCTGTTCGTCACTCATAACAAAAGGATACATACATGCCGGGGTCGACCTGCCGACATGGTTCTTCTCATCCGCTGTCGCGAAGAATTATCTGGCGCACGGTTTTACGGAAGTGACAAAGCAGGTCAACATCAAGACCGGCGCCGGGCTTAAAAGAGGGGATGTTCTCCTGAATAAGAAAGAAAGCCATACCGGCATGTATCTCGGGTATTACCGCGGCAGGAATAAGATGATGATCAACGCCACGAAAAAACACTGGACGACAAAATATAACGGCGCATCCTATTCCTGGAAAAGAGTATTCCGATATACCGGAGAGTAACTGCCTGATTCCTGGCCGTTCTGCCGTAAAATCCATTACCATTCATGAAAGGAGCTGCTGGAATGGCGCTTATTTCCATCATAGAGAATTTCAAACCGAAAAATGACGAGAAGCTCCTTCGCAGAGCCGAACAGCTGCGCCCGGTCATTTATCGAAAAAAGGTAAAGCCTGCAGGCGTATTCCGTTTAAAGGACCGATACAGCAGGGAGATCGTCAGCATCCCCGGAAACACCTTTCAGGATATCGTTCTGGGGAAAGGTGACAATATATGCCTCGATTTCGGCGATCATCATGTCGGCCGTCTTTTCCTGGAACTGGCGGGGAAGGGCAGCCATCCGGATGCGCCTGCTTTTATCAAGCTGAAATTCGCAGAGACGCTGGCGGAGCTTTCCGAAAACAGCATGGAGTACGACGGATGGGTATCTTCCAGCTGGATCCAGGAGGAATATATTCATGCGGATACCCTGCCTGCGGCGGTCTCTCCACGGCGAAGATACGCTTTCCGTTATCTGAAGATCACAGTGATTGATACGTCGCCCAAATACAAGCTTACGATCAGCGATGTTTTTATCAACACCGAGACATCGGCTGATGACAAAGCCGTTTTGCCGGCTTATAAAGGAGATGAAGAGCTCTCTGCGATCTACAGCATGTGCCAGCGTACGATCAGGAACTGCATGCAGGAAGTGTTCGAGGATGGTCCGAAGCGCGACAGAAGGCTGTGGACAGGTGATCTGAGACTGCAGGCGCTGGCCAATTACGCTACCTACGGCAATAATGATCTGGTAAAACGCTGTCTGTACCTTTTTGCCGGCAGCAGATTCCCGGACGGAAAAGTGGCGGCGTGCGTATTTACCGATCCGGAACCGGCGGCGGACGACACCTGCATCTACGATTATATGCTTTTCTTTGCTGCTGCTCTTTGTGAGTATTTCGAGGAGACCGGAGATCGAGAAGCACTGAAAGATCTTTACGGTATCGCACAGGAGCAGATCGATATTGCGCTGAGGACTGTTGATGCGAACGGAATCGTACATGGCGAGGAACTCGGAACGGTGTTCGTAGACTGGTCGGAGGGTCTTCACAAAGATGCAGCTGCCCAGGGCATTCTGATCTATGCCGTTGGTTATGCCGTAAAACTGGCTCTTCACAACGGAGACAGGAAGAGAGCAGAGTATCTGGAAAAGAAAAACAACCTGTTCCGTTCTGCAGCGCGAAAATACTTCTGGGATTCTGACAGAGCATGCTTCGTTTCCGGCGGACAGGCAGCGCTGGCCACACAGGTCTGGATGGTGCTGGCCGGATGTGCTTCCGGGGAAGAAGCCGCGGCGATCTTTGAACGTGCAGATGATTTTTCCTGCGAATGCACAATGATGACGCCTTACATGCATCATTACTATATAATGGCACTTCTGTCGTGCGGAAGAAAAGAACAGGCGCTCGGCCATATCCGCTGGTACTGGGGAAGCATGGTAAAAGCAGGCTTTGATACATGCCCGGAAACATGGGTGCCGGAAGATCCGTCCGCCTCCCCATACGGAGGAACAGCCGTAAACAGTTACTGCCATGCATGGAGTTGTACTCCTGTGTGGATCCTGAAAAAATATTTCTGAAACAGTTTACGTATAAAAATTGACATTTTACGAACAAAGCGAAAAAAACAGCTGCTTTATGCTAAATTAATAGCATCATGCAACTGTTTTTTGTTTGCAGTTCTGCTGCAGACAAGCAAGGAAACAAGGAGGAAAACACATGAAAAAAGGATTAATGCGCGGACTGGCCGGTATTACCGCCTCTCTGTGCGCGATCAGCCTGGTCGCAACAGCCTACACTCCTTCCAGAGAAGCCTTTATCAACACAAGGCTGGGAACCTCCAGTGTAGAACTTGTTGAGACCGGCGACGGCTCTGCCGATCCGTATTACTACGAATCGGAGTTTGCATCTCTCGGTGATCTTGTACAGGCAAATGTGGATCTTTCCGAACAGATCAGCGCAGAAGGCAGTGTCCTGCTGAAGAACACCAATAATGCGCTTCCGATTGATACTGCATCGGAAACGGTCACTCTTTGGGGACACAACTGCATTTTCCCTGCTAAGGGCGGTATGATCGGTTCTTCCGCAGCAGCGGCAGAAGGACAGGATGATCCCGGATTCGTCGGCGGTCTGGCAGCCAGAGGCTTCAATATCAACATGGATATGGTCGATTTCTATGCAAGTGAAGAAGCTTTTGCTTATACCCGTCAGACATTCTTCCCGGGCGCAGGTCTGCTTCCTGCATTCACTCCCGCCTATGAACCGCCGCAGTTCTATATGACCGGTGAGATCCCTGCATCCATGTACACGGATGATATCCTGAAAAAAGCGGACGGTACTGCCGCGATTGTCATCATCACCCGCGACAGCTCTGAAGCAGCAGATTACTCGCCCACGATGTTCTGTGCGACGGAAGGGGATGCTTTCGAGCGTCCGCTGGCGCTTTCCCAGTACGAGCGTGATATGATCGCGCTGGCGAAGCAGCACAGCACGAAAGTCATCGTCCTTGTGAATGCAGACAACCCTATGGAACTGAAGGAACTCAAGGAGGATGCGGAAATTGATTCCATCCTCTGGGTAGGCGCTCCCGGCGAATACGGCTTCTATGGTATTGCCGATGTCCTTTCCGGCGCCGCGAACCCTTCCGGCCGTCTGCCTGACACCTATGCGACGAACGGCACTTCTTCACCCGCTATGATGAACTTCGGCCTGTATATGTATACCAACAATACGAACAACGGTTCCGCACAGGGAGATATCCCGCAGCTTACCGAAGCGGACAAGGCGGACTGGTATCTTGTTGAGAATGAAAGCATCTACAACGGCTATAAGTACTATGAGACACGTTATGAGGATCAGATCCTTGGCCGTGCCAATGCAACAGCCACCGAAGGATCCTCCACCGGTTCCGCCTGGAATTATGAAGACGAAGTCGACTATCCTTTCGGATACGGACTTTCCTATACGGTATTCTCCAGCACCCTGGATTCTGTGGATCTTACGCTTGGAGAGGTCGGTACAGCGACTGTCACCGTTAAGAATGAAGGCGATGTCGCCGGCAAACATGCTGTAGAGCTGTTCGTACAGGCACCTTATACCGAGGGCGGCATTGAGAAATCCGCCATCCAGCTCGTTGGTTTTGGAAAGACCCAGATCCTGGAGCCCGGACAGAGCGAGACCATCACGATCGATGTGGATCCGGCACTGTTCGCAAGCTATGACGAAACTGCTGTAAAGGCTGACGGCACACAGGGCGCCTGGGTCCTGGAAGCGGGAGATTATTATTTCTCGATCGGATCTGACGTACATGCTGCGCTGAATGATATCCTCTCTGTCAAGGATGCATCCACCGTTGAAAAACTTCAGACGATCAATGATACCTATCTTGCTGCAGAGCATGTACAGGTATGGAATCTCGCTGAGACTGATATCGAAACTTATTCTGTAAATGTTCAGAATGCACTTCAGGAAGCGAACATCAACAACCTGATCCCGGATACAGTAGAGTATACTACCAGAACGGACTGGACAAAGGGATGGAAGACAGTGGATACCCTCACACCTACAGCCGATATGATGGTCGGTCTGACCAACTCCAACTATACGCTGAACGCGAATGGCGAAGGCGTGACATGGGGTGCTGACAACGGGCTTACCTTCCTGCAGATGCTGGATATCGACGGCGACGGAAATATTGTCGGCGTGACAGATCTGGCCGATCCCAAGTGGGATCAGCTCGTACAGCAGATCACCCTGGATGAAGCGATCCAGTTCATCGAGTGCGGCGGTGATGATCTTGAGAACCTTGATTCCGTCATGATGCCCAGGACCTATGTAAACGACGGTCCGATCGGATTCGCATTTGACCAGGTCGCCGGTTACAAGACCCGCTGGACTGCTGCTGATTCCGCAAGACCTACTTATGTATCTGATCAGCCTGAAGCCGGATACTCCATGGCAGTATTCCCGACAGAGCCGATCGTTGCAGCTACGCTGAATAAAGAACTTGTTACCAGAGAAGGTGAACTGCTTGGTGAAGAAGCGCTCTATGCCAAGCAGTCCGGTATCATCGCGCCTGGCGTCAATCTTCATCGTACACCTTACTGCGCGAGAAACCATGAGTATTATTCAGAGGATTCCGTGCTGGTCGCCATCATGGCCAACACAGTATCCGCAGCTATGAAGTCCAAAGGCCTTATGGCGCAGTGCAAACACTTCGCTTTCAACCATCAGGAACTGAACCGTTCCGGCCTGTCCACCTTCCTGACGGAGCAGGCAGGACGTGAGAACGAACTCCGCGGATTCCAGCTTGCCATGAGCAGCAACAATACCGCTTCCATCATGACAGCATTCAACCGTGTAGGAACTGTTTTTGCAGGCGCCCACAGCGGAATTCTCGAGCAGATCGCACGTAATGAATGGGGATTCAAAGGCGGCATCATCACCGATATGGTAAACGGCGCTGATTACATGAACTGGCGTGATACGGTAGCTGCAGGCGGCGGCGTCATGCTTTCAAATACGCCTACTTATCTGAATACCAATATCGGAACCATGACGGATGCCAAGGAAATCATCGCAACAGATACTTTCTTCCAGCAGAAGATGCAGGATTCCCTGAAGTCCTGGCTGTACTCCGTGGCACAGAGCAATGCTGCGAACGGCCTCACCGAGACAACAGTGATCAAGCATGTAACGCCCTGGTGGCTGCAGGCTCTGTATGCAGCAGATGCTGTATTTGCAGCGCTGACGCTCCTGTTCGTGTTCCTCGGACTCAAGAGCAAAAAGAAAGAAGCGTAAGGGAGGAGACAGACTATGAAGAAGAGTTTCGGTTTATTTGTTGAACTGATCGCTGCTGTCGTCGGTATCGTAAGTATCGTTATGTACGGCGGATCACTGGTAAAAACACAGAACACATACATCTTTCTGATCGCTGCTGTTGTTGTAGCAGTCATTGCTGCAATCGGAGCACAGAAGAATCCCAGGGTCTGCAACTGGGGCGCACCTATTGCTGCCGCGCTTGCTGCTGCCGGCATCGGTTACAGCATTACTGTCATGTCTGATGCAATCGGATATGTAATCTCCGGTCTGTATACCATGGATGATATCCGAGGCTGGGTCAATTTTATGATCGCTGCCTGTGTCGCATGGCTGCTCTACATGATCGCCGGATTTACCGGAATGGCTAAAGAAGCTTAATATCATCCGATCCGGTGCTGGCCGGATCGACGCAATTGCCTCGTGCAGCGATGTACGGGGCAATTGCTGGTAAAAGAGGAAAATCTGTTCGCGCTGTTATTTTACAGTTTGCGGCATTATTGTATATTTTTGCTGTCATTGTGTTATAATCAATATAGTCTTTGTTTTCTGGAGGAAGTTCATATGAAATCAAAAATGGCTTTCAACCCTTATCTTCCGAGCTGGGAATATGTGCCGGATGCTGAGCCGCATGTGGTAGACGGAAGAGTTTATGTATACGGTTCCCATGACCTGTTTAACGGGATTAATTTCTGCCTTGGCGATTATGTCTGCTGGTCCGCACCGGTCGACGATCTCGGGAACTGGACTTATCACGGCGTGATCTTTAAGCGTGAGCAGGATCCCGCCGCACCGAAGAACCGCATCACGAACGGCCTTGCGGCGCCGGATATGGTCGTTGGTCCAGACGGCAGGTATTATCTGTATTATTTCATGGGCGGTACCAAAATGATTTCTGTGGCTGTCTGTGACGAACCTGCCGGAAAGTATGAATTCTACGGCTATGTGAAATACAAAGACGGAACGCCGATCGGAAAGCGGGGAGAGCCTTTCCAGTTCGATCCCGGGTGCCTGATGGATGAAGACGGAAGGCTTTATCTGTACACCGGTTTCGCATTCGGCGGAAATCCGATCCTTCTGGATGGTTCCAAACCCACCACAGAAGGCCCGATGTGGTTCGAAATTGATACGAATGATATGCTGACAGTCATTTCCGGTGACGAGCTGAACTATATCGGTGTGCTTACCGGTGAGAAGGCAAAAGGTACGCCTTATGAGGAGCAGCCTTTCGGCGAGGCAAGCTCCATGAGGAAATTCAACGGGAAGTATTATTTTATCTACAGTTCCCTGAACAGCCACAATCTTTGCTATGCAGTCAGCGACAAGCCTACGGAAGGTTTTGAGTTCGGCGGCATCCTGATCAGCTGCGGCGATATCGGACTTCCGGGCGTGCCGGATGTGAAACATGCGCATATGGATACCGGCAATACACACGGCAGCCTGATCGAGATCGAAGGGAAATATTACATTTTCTACCATCGTCACTCGAACCGCAAGCAGTCCTCCAGACAGGCCTGTGCGGAAGAGATCCGTTTTGAAGACGGAAAGTTCTATCAGGCGGAAATGACCTCCTGCGGTCTGAACAGAGGTCCGCTTCCCGGAAAGGGACATATCCCGGCCTACTCAGCCTGCAATGTATTCGGAAAGAATGGAACGCGTTTCCTTTCCATGATCAAATATCCGAAGGGAAGCTGCCCGTATCTGACCCAGAAGGGCAAAGACCGCGAGACAGGTCCCGACCAGTACGTTTCCAATTTCTGCACGGACTGCACGGTAGCGTTCAAGTATTTTGATCTCAGGAACACCACAAAGATCAGAGTCAATCTGCAGGGCTACGGCACGAACTGCGACGTTGTGATCCGTACAAAGGAAGACGGCGATATCATCAGCCGGATTCCTGTACGTACTGCCAAACAGGAGCGCGGATTTGTCGGGGAGCTGCCGGAAGGACTCGGCGAAAAAGAAGCACTCTACTTCAGTATTGAAGGAAAAGGAACCTATGATTTCATTTCCTTTGATCTTGCATAAGATCCCCGGGCAGGGAGAAAAGAGGAAGCAATGAAAAAACTGTTATTTAATGAGAACTGGACAGTGAACTGTTTGACCAGAGAGACCGAGCCGAAGATCGTTACGGTCCCCCATGACGCCATGATCGACGAGCCCAGAACGCCGGACAGTGCCGGCGAGGGCAATATCGGCTGGTATATCGGCGGAGATTATGAATATACAAAAAAATTCACTGCGCCGGAAGAATGGAAGGATCAGAAAGCACTCCTTGAATTTGAAGGCGTGTATCATAACGCAGAGGTGTATCTGAACGGAGAAAAGGCTGCGTTCCGTCCTTACGGATATACCAATTTCTATGTGGACATGAGTCCGTTCCTGAAGTACGGCGAAAAAAATGAGGTGAAGGTGATCGCCAGGAATGCGGACCAGCCGAACAGCAGATGGTATTCCGGTACGGGTATCTACCGTCCCGTAAATATCTGGCTGGGCGGGGAGAAGCATATTCCGGTCAACGGTGTGAAGATCACTACGACGGATTACGCCGCCGGGAAGATTGAGGTAATGGTAAAACTTTCCGTACCGGGCGAAGTGCATGTAGAGATCATAGACGGGGAAGAAGTGATCGCCGGCCGTTCCTTTACCAGTACAAAGAAATCCGTTAAATTCCCGTTCACGATCAAAGACGCGAAGCTCTGGGATACGGAGAATCCGAACCTTTATACCTGCCGTGTAACATTTGGCGACGATGTTGTCTGTGAGAACTTCGGCATCCGGACGCTTGCCTGGAATCCGGTGGAAGGAATGACGATCAACGGAAAGAGAATCATCCTCCGCGGCGCCTGTATCCATCACGACAACGGCTTCCTCGGCGCCTGCGCATTTCCGGAGGCGGAAGAGCGTAAGGTGAGACTGCATAAAGAGAATGGCTATAATGCGCTTCGTTCTTCCCATAATCCCTGCTCGAAGGCGATCCTGGATGCCTGCGACCGTCTCGGTATGCTCATGATGGATGAGTTTGCCGATGCATGGACCATGCATAAGACCAAATACGATTATGTTACTTATCTGAAAGACTGGTGGGAGAAAGATCTCGCCGACATGGTGGATAAGGATTACAACCATCCCTGCGTGATCGCTTATTCGACCGGCAATGAGGTCGCTGAGACAGCACGTCCGGAAGGAATCACTTTCACTGGAGAAATGACGGAATACCTGCACAAGCTGGATCCTACCCGTCCCGTTTCCTGCGGCATCAACATCTTCTTCAATTTCCTGAGCTCCATCGGACTTGGCGTATACAGTGACGATAAAGCCGAGAAGGAAGCCGCTGCTGCAGCTGCCGCCGCCGCAGAAGGAAAAAAGAAAAAGAAAGGCGCCGTCGGCAGTGAGTTCTACAATAAGCTTGCCTGCGTCATGGGCGACAAGTTCATGAAGTTCGGCGCGACATTATATCCCTGCGACGTGAAGACCAGAGACGCTTATGCGAACATGGATCTTGCCGGATACAATTACGGAATCTGGCGCTATAAGAAGGATATGAGGAAGTATCCGAACCGACTGATCCTCGGCTCCGAGACGTTCTGCAAGGACGCCTGGCTGTTCTGGGATATCGCGAAAGATAATCCGCAGATCATAGGCGATTTCGTCTGGGCCGGTATGGATTACATCGGCGAGACCGGCATGGGCGCGCCTGAGTACGGTGATTATCATATGGATGCCGAAGAAACGCAGATGACCGGCGGAAACGGAAGGATCGATATCACCGGAAAGAGAAGGGCGGAAGCAGCTTATACGCTGGTCGCGCTTGAACAGGAAGCCGGTCCTCTGATCGGCGTACAGCCGGTCGACAGGACGGATAATCCCAACCTGACCGGATGGAGCCTGACAAAGGCAGTAGAGAGCTGGGCCTGGAACGGATGTGAAGGGAAGAATGCGACTGTGGAAGTGTATTCCAGAGCTGCTGAAGTGGAACTGCAGATCAACGGCAGAAGTGTCGGAAAGAAGAAGACAAGCAAGACTGCCAGAACACTGTTCACGGTTCCCTATGAAGCCGGTACCCTGTCAGCGATTGCCTATAATGAAGCAGGCGAAGAGACCGGATTTTATTCTCTTCAGTCGGCTTCCGAACATACCGAACTCAGGATGGTACCGGAGGAGACGCCGAAAGCCGGTAAGCTTTGCTGGCTGCGGCTGAAATATACTGATGAGAACGGCATTGTCAAACCGCTGGAGAGACATATGCTGAAACTCAGAATTGAAAATGGGGATCTGCTGGGTCTCGGCTGCGCCAATGCTTATGTGGACGGCAATTATACAACAGATACAACGGATACTTACTATGGGGAAGCGCTTGCGATCATCCGCCCGAAGAGAGCCGGAGAGATGAAAGTGACCGTGACGCAGGATGATTTCGGCGGTGTGTTTACAGAGACCTTTACGGTGTTATAAGGAGAAATAATGGAGAAGTTTTTCAACACCCCTGCGCTGAAGACCAGGATCAAATCCAGCAGTGTTAAACTGCAGGAAATGTTCATCGGCTACCTGATCGCGCCGCTGTGCGCCATGATGGCGAACTCGATCTTCAGTGCATATCTTACAAGATATTACGCAGACGTGATCGGCCTTACCGACAGTCAGTTCGGTGTCTTTTCCATGATGCTGCCGATCGTTTCCGCGATCGTCGTTGTTATCGGAAATATTTTTGTCGGCCAGCTGATAGACAATACACGTACGCCGGCCGGAAAAGCAAGGCCTTACTTGCTGCTGGGAGCGCCTGTCATGGCCGTCGCGATTATTCTGCTGTTCATGACACCTGGCGGAGATAATCCCCAGGCAGAGAATTATCTGATGAAGATGGTCTGGATCGCGATATCCTTCAACCTGTTCTATTCCATCGGATATCCCTGCTACTATACGGCGCACAGCTCGATGGTCGCACTTTCCACAAGAAACGGAAACCAGAGAGGCGTTCTGGCGACCTTGTCTAATGCTTCCATGGTTGCCGCAGCCGGCGTGGGTGCCAGCATCCTTGTGCCCGTCCTTCTGCAGCCGTTCATGTTCGTGACCGGTGCCGACGGGACGATCGACCGTGTGGCCAGCTACGCGAACTGGAGGATCCTCGGTATTGCGCTTGCTGTACTGACATTCCTTGGAATTGTACTGGAGTACTATTTCACCAGAGAGCGTATCACGGAGGAATCCATGGCGCTTGGCGTGAAGGAAGAGAAACTTCCCATGCGCACCCATGTAAAGGCATGTACTGCTGACAAATACTGGTGGATGGTCATCCTGTTCATCCTGTTCTTCCAGATGGGCCAGCTTGTTAAGAATACTTCCATGAGCTTTTATGTCAGATGGATGTTCGATTCCGTTATAGCATCCGCAGCGCCGGAATCCACGTCCGGTGCACTGATGTCCACACTCGGTCTGGTCGGCGGTCTGCCCTCTGCAGTCGGTATGGTCATTGCCTGGCCGCTTGCCAGCAAGCTTGGAAAGAAACGAGCGATCGTTCTCGGCCTGATCCTTTCACTGGTCGGCGGTATTGTAGCTTTCCTGAATGTGCATAATTTCATTACCGTTACGCTGGGTGTTGTCCTGAAGGCGGTCGGTATTATTCCCGCTCAGTATGTTATGGTCGCGCTTCTGTCTGACGTCCTGGATCATCTGGAAGCAAAGAACGGCTTCCGTTCCGACGGCTTTACGATGTCGATCTACGGTGCTACGATGGTAGGACTTGCCGTACTTTCCATGGGTATCGTGAACATTTTCCTCGGAGCGCTTGGTTATGATGCGACGCTGACAAAGCAGACTGCATCCACCGAGACAGGTATGGTCATCGCCTATCTGTGTATGGATATGATCGGTTTTGCACTTTCCATCATCCTGCTCTGGAGAATGGATGTCGAGAAGTATATCGATGAAGACAAGGCTGCGATCCTGGAACGCCAGAAAGCGGCGGTGCTGGCAGAAGGCGGCACCTGGATCGATCCGGAAGAACGCGCCAGAATGGAACAGGAAGAAGCGGACCGTGCTGCGGAAGCAGAACGCATCAGCGAACTGAAGAAGCAATGCGAACAGAAGGGACTGAATTTCGAAGAAGAGAATCAGAAATATCTGGAAGCACAGGAAAAGAAAAAGAACAGCCTGCTTGGCAAGCTGCTCGGATAAAAGAGTCAGTAAACCAGGGGACGGTTCTCTGCTCCAACAGAAAATGTGAACCGGAGGACGGATCTCCGGCCCAACGGATAATTTCGCACAGGAGGCTGACAGATCAGCCTCCTTTTCATTTTACGCAAAAAAAGATACATTTCACGCCAGTGCGCAAAAATAATATCGCTATTATGATATTATTGGCATGAATTAACGAGGATTCAGGTGAACCGGGGGACGGTTCCACGTCTCAGAGAACCTGATTCCCGGGAGGAGAAAATGAGCAGGTTTACAGATCATCTCCCGCCTACGCGGATCAAATCTTCAAGCGTAAAGATTCAGGAAATGCTGTTCGGCTATCTGGCAGCGCCTTTCTGCGCAATGATATCCAATGCCGTATTCGGTTCTTATCTTAACCGTTACTATGTAGATGTCCTTGGATGGACAAAATTCGGTGTGTTTGCGACACTGCTGCCGATGCTTTCTTCCTTTGTCGTCATTCTCGGCAATCTGCTGGTCGGCCAGTGGATCGACAATACCAGAACAGCAGCCGGCAAAGCCAGACCGTATCTGATGTTATCTATTCCTATGATTGCTGTCGCGATCATTCTTATGTTCATGACGCCGACAGAGAGCAGTGCTCCGGTGCAGATGATCTGGATCGCACTGACATACAATCTGTATTATGCACTGGCATATCCATGCTATTACACTGCGCACAGTTCGCTTGTATCGCTTTCTACCAGAAATCCAAGCCAGAGAGGACTTCTGGCTACTTTGTCAAATGCTTCTACTGTCGCCGCTGCCGGTGTAGGTGCCAGTATCATAGCACCCATACTGCTGCAGCCGCTGATGTTCGTTTCCGGCCCGAACGGAATCGATATTACAGCCAGTTATGCAAACTGGAGGATCATCTCCATAGTTTTTGCAGTTCTGTCAGCAGTCGGAATCATTCTGGAGTATTTCTTCACGCGGGAAAGGATTACGGAGGAATCGCTGCATCTGAACCTGAAAGAAGAGAAGATTCCGATGTCAAAGCATATCAAAGCCTGTACATCGGATAAATACTGGCGCCTGGTCATTCTCTTCATTCTGGTCTTCCAGTTCGGCCAGCTCTGCAAGAATTCCTCCATGAGTTTCTATTCCAGATGGATGTTCGATTCTGTTGTGAACAGTGCCAACCCGGAATCTGCTTCTGCTGCGATCATGTCCACCCTGGGACTGGTAGGCGGACTTCCCGCCGCGCTCGGCATGTTTGTCGCCTGGCCGCTTGCAAGTAAGATCGGAAAGAAAAGATCCATTGTGATCGGTCTTGCCATAGCCGCCGCCGGCGGTCTGATCGCATTTCTTAATGTGAACAGCTTCCCGATCGTCTGCACTGCTGTTGTCCTTAAGGGCATCGGTATCATTCCGGCTCAGTATGTCATGCTTGCACTGATCTCCGATATCCTGGATCATCTGGAAGCAAAGAACGGTTTTCGAAGCGACGGATTTACGATGTCTCTGTACAGTTCCATCATGGCAGGCCTTGGCGGCCTGGGCATGGGGCTCATCAATGCCATGCTCACTTTTTCCGGCTATGTCAATACCGGTTATGCGGTCGATCCTGTGGAAGTAAAAATGATCGATGATCTGGCATCATGGACCGGAGACATTATCTATCGTCAGATGGGCGGTACGGAGCAGGTGCTTGCGTTCGTTTACCTGGGCGTCGACATTATCGCAGGCATTCTCTCTATTCTGATACTCTGGAAGATGGATGTGGAGAAGTATGTGCCGGAGGATCAGAAAACGATCATCGAGCACCAGAAAGCTGCCGTTCTGGCGGAAGGCGGCACCTGGATCGATCCGGAAGAACGGCAGAGAATGGAACAGGAAGAGGCAGACCGTCAGGCAGAAGAAGAGCGGATCAGGGAACTGAAGGAGCGCTGTGAGAAGAACGGTCTGGACTTTGAAGAAGAGAACCGGAAATACTTTGAGAAGATGGAAAAACGGAAGAGCAGTTTTATCGGCAAATTACTCGGATGATTGAAATCTGAAATTATGGAAATGGAAATAATCATATCGTCCACGCAGCAGTTTCAGTAAGGGGGCAAAAGTATGAAGATCAGAGATCAGATATGTAATCCGTATCTGCCGGAATATGAATACATCCCGGATGGCGAGCCGCATGTGTTCGGAGACCGTGTTTATGTCTACGGCAGCCACGACCGTTTTGACGGCAAAAAATTCTGTCTGAATGATTATATCTGTTATTCGGCGCCTGTCGATGATCTTACAGACTGGCGTTATGAAGGTGTGATCTATAAAAAGACGCAGGATATCCGGATGACAGACGGAACGCACGAATTGTGGGCACCGGATGTTGTGCGCGGGAAGGACGGTCGGTATTATCTGTATTACTGCCCGGACGATTCCATTCTTTCCATTGGCGCTGCAGTATGTGATGAACCCGCCGGAAAATATGAATTCTACGGCATAGTACATGATAAAAACGGCAAAAACATCGGCGAACGTCCCGGCGACACCTATCAGTTCGATCCCGGCGTATTCATTGACGATGACGGAGAGATCTATCTGTATTCCGGAAACGGTCCGCGGACCCGCAGGGATATCGGAAAAGAACCGAAAGCTTCTGTTGTTATGACGCTGGAAGACGATATGCTGACCGTAAAGTCCGGTCCGGAAAAGCTGCTTCCGACACTTGGAGAATCCGGGGGAACCGGGTTTGAAGGCCATGAGTTCTTTGAAGCCAGTTCGATCAGAAAGATCGTCAAAAAGTATTATCTGGTCTATTCCTCCGTGACACTGCACGAGCTTTGCTATGCCGTCAGTGATTATCCTGACAGAGGATTCCGTTTCGGCGGCGTGGTCGTCAGCAACACAGAAGGTGTGAACTGTATCGGAAACGATCACGGCGGCATTGAGAAAATCGGAAATGACTGGTACATTTTCTACCATCGCCAGACGAACAGCACTATGTTCTCCAGACAGGGATGTGCGGAAAAAATCGTGATCAGGGAAGATGGCACGATCCCGCAGGCGGAGATCACTTCCCAGGGACTGACAGGCAGACCGCTTGAAGGAAACGGTGTTTATCCGGCTTCGATGGCATGTTTCCTGTACAGCAAACACAAACCAGTCGATACGAATCCGCTTCTTATGAGAGGAAGATTCCCTTATATAACCCAGAGCGGACCGGATACGGATCCGGATACGGAAGGGGTGAAACCAAGGCAGTTCGTGACGAACATGAAAGACGGCATGACGATCGGATTCAGGTACTTTAAGATATTCGGCTTAAAGCGGATCGGCGTGAAAGTACGCGGCAGAGCGAGCGGGAAACTGCTCATTCATTCTACGGATAACGGGCCTGTCTACGGTGAGATCGAGATCACACCTTCCCGCCGCTGGCATATCTGTCAGGGGGATGTAAAGATTCCTTCCGGCATCCGGGAACTCCGTTTTACGTTTAACGGCCGCGGAAAATTCGATTTCCTGGATTTTGCGCTGGATGCAAGATAAAGAGATAACGGCCTTTCGTGCGTCAGCATTGGATGGGGAATGACCGGCAAAGACTGTTCCGGTGTTCGTATTCGATGCGGGATGAGCGGATCTGAATCAATTTTCGAATCTGTCATCCTGAGCAGCTTCAGCTGCGAAGGATCCACCGCGCAGAATCTTCGGTTTTATAAAAACTGATTAAGCAAAGGACAATGGAATGCTTAACATTACATCCTTTAAAATCGACAATCTGTCCTGTACCATCGTCACCGATGAAAAACAGCCTGTCTTCGCCTTTACCACAGAAAGCGATCGCTCAGACAACAGGCTGAATGCAGCTGTTATCCGCGTGTTTGATCCGGAACAGAAAGAAAAGGAACCGCTCTGGGAGAAAAGCACCAGAAGACAGTCCGGAATCCGCTATCAGGGACGTGCGCTGGAACCGCTCCATCGTTATACAGCCGAACTGAAAGTGACGGACCGTTTCGGAGAGTCGGCTTCCCGGAGCATCTTCTTTGAGACCGGCAAAATGGGATCTCCCTGGACCGGTTCATGGATCACAGCCGGAAAGTATGTTTTCAAAGAAAAGAAGATCTCGCCGATCCCGATGACTTTCAGGCGCAGGCTTGTTTTTGAAAAGAAGATCCGACGCGCGAGGATATTCTCAACAGCGCTGGGCATCTACGAACTTGAGATCAACGGTGAAAAAGTCGGCCGGGATTATTTCGCGCCGGGCTTCACCTCTTATCATCATCAGATGCAGTATCAGGTCTATGATGCAACGGAAATGCTCACGGATGTGAATGAGATCCGTGCTGTCGTCGCAGGCGGCTGGGCGGTCGGCTCCTATACTTATTTCCGCAGGAACAGAGTTTACGCAGAAAAGCAGGCCTTTCTTATGGATCTGGAGATCGAATGGGAAGACGGCACACATACGGTCATCGGCACAGACGACAGCTGGAAAGTTACGCTGGAAGGCAGAATCCTGGAAGCGGATATTTATGACGGAGAAGTGTTTGACGCGACCGTTGATGAAAACAAGGTGCCGTGGCAGAAGGCTTCCCTTTTCGAGCCGGGATTTGTTCCGAATCTTATTGTTCAGTACGGTGCGCCGGTACGTGCTCATGAAGAGCTGCATCCGGTTTCCGTTTCAAAAGCGCCTTCCGGTGAGATCATCTATGATATGGGACAGAACTTCGCCGGGGTTGTAAAAGCCAGGATCAGCGGCACAGAAGGGCAGACAGTCATCTTCAGGCATGCCGAGATCCTGATGAATGGTGAGCTTTACACGGAGCCTTTGCGCTCCGCTAAAGCAAGGGCAGTATACACCTGTACCGGGGGGAGGCAGGTGTATACGCCCCGATTGACTTACATGGGTTTTCGTTATATCGGCGTCAGCGGGATCGAACCGGAAAATATTGAAATAACTGCGCTGGCATTATACTCGGATACTCCCGAAACAGGTGATTTCACTTGTTCGAATGAAATGCTGAACCGTCTCCAGGCCGCTGTCAAACGGGGCGCGAAATCCAATTTCACGGATATTCCGACAGACTGCCCGCAGCGGGATGAACGGCTCGGATGGACGGGAGATATTGCGCTGTTTTCGCCGACGGCCTGCTATAACTTTGATATGAGCCGTTTCCTTGACAAATGGCTTCGTGATGTGAAAGCCGAGCAGGGAAGGGGCGGCGGCATACCCACCATCGTTCCGCAGGTAAAGATCTTCAATCAGTATGAAATGACACTGATCATGGCGATCGACCACTGGGGAGACTGCTGTATATGGGTACCTTGGGCGGAGTATCTTGCGCGGGGAGACAGGACGCTGCTTGCGAAAATGTATCCGACGATGAAACGGTATATCCGTGCCTGCTGCAAATGGGCAGGCACCACACCGGAAAAAGGCGTCGGAAAAGTATGGAAGCTGGGCCATCATTACGGGGACTGGTGCGCGCTTGATACCGGCTTTCACGGATGGATGCGGAGAGGCAAATGGACAGCGACAGCTGCGCTAGGCTATAGCGCCGCCCTGATGGCGGATATTGCAGAGATCCTGAATAAGGATGAAGATGCTGTCATGTACAGGAAACTCAGCCGGAATATGGCGAGAGCATACAGGGATAAACTGCTGGATACAGACTGTAAAGTGAAGGGCTTCCGGGAGAAAAACAAAGAGACCGGAACAGTGTTCACGGAATTTCCGACTGCTTATGTCCTTCCGTTGTATTACGGGCTTCTGGAAGGAGAGGACAAAGAGAAAGCGGCGGCAAATCTTGTTCGTCTGGTACGCGAAAACGGGCATCATGTAACGACCGGATTCCCGGGAACACCTTTCATCCTTTTCGCCCTCATGGACAATGGGTATGAAGAAGACGCTTATAAGATGCTTCTTACAGATACCTGCCCTTCCTGGCTTTATGAGATCAAAGCAGGAGGGACGACCACCTGGGAGCGTTGGGATGCACTGCGGGAAGACGGCACCTGCAATACCGGAGACGGTGCAGGCATGGTTTCCTTTAATCACTATGCTGCCGGTTCTGTCGGAAGTTTTCTGTACAGAAGAGTGCTGGGTATAGAACCGCTCGAGGGCGGGTATAAACGATTCAGGATCGCGCCAAAGCCTGGCGGAGGGCTGACCTGTGCTTCCGGTCATACGGACTGCGCATACGGCCGGATCAGCGTTTCCTGGGAGAGATCCTCAGAGGAAGTTTTTATGCTGAAGGCAGAAATTCCGATGAGCACACAGGCTGAAATCGAGCTCCCTGACGGTACGATGAGAAAAGCCGGCAGCGGAAAACATGAATACAGCTGCCAGCTTTCAGGGAAGCAGAGGAATTGATGTTATGAAGAAAAACAAAATTGGACGAATAATCGGTATACTGCTTGCTGTGATCATTATTGCTGTTCTGGCAGTCTGCGCCATCTGGCACAGAGCAGCTTTCGCTGTGTTTAAAAATCTGACTGTACAAAAGTACGATATGGATGAATCCACAGACTGGGACGGTGGGAAGTCTTACCTTAAAGTTCCTTATGCCGAAGAATCCGGGAACCAGTATCTGGATCTGTATGTTCCGGATACAGAAGACGGCAGTCTGCCGCAGCTGTACGTGATCATTCATGGCGGCGGATTCATTGCAAATGATTCGCAGTCCAGACAGGCACAGCTGATGTACAGGTATTTCCGGGATCATGGTTATGCCTGTGCAACAATCAATTACAGACTGGCGCAGGAAGAACCTTTCCCGGGAGCACTTTGCGACTGTAAAACGGCAATCCGGTTTCTTCGTGCACATGCCGGTGAGTATGGCTATGATGCGGAGAAGATCCCGGTTTTCGGTGAATCAGCCGGCGGTTATCTCGCGATCATGTGTTCCGTGACGAATGAAGAGGAGTTCAATGACATTCCCTTTATCGACCAGGATATGCTCGGCAATTTCTCTTCGAAAGTTGATCTGCTCGTAGATTACTACGGCGTCTGCGACCAGCTGTCAACAGCGGAACAGTGGAAAGAACTCGGGATTCCGGATGTGGTGTTCGATATCGCGAACGGATGGATCGAAGGAGAAAATCTGCAGGGATTTGAGGACATCCATTCGTTCTGGTTCAGAAAGAATGTTACGGAGATGACAAAAGAAGAGTATGACCGGACAAATCCGGTATACTATGTCGAAAAGAATGATCTGGAAGGTCTTTCCACCTGGATCATTCATGGAGATTGTGATATCACAGTGCCTTATCTGCAGTCTTCGGTATTGGCAGAAAAGCTCTCTGAAAAGAACGGTGCTGAAAGCGTCCGTTATCATCTGATCCCGGGCATGGGGCATGCGAGCGATCCGCTGTATTCCGATGCGCTGCTGGGAGAACTGGATGCATTTATGCAGGAAAAGCTGAAACAATAACGAATAGATTCGTTTGATCAAATAAAAATAGTGTCACCCTGAAGGCGTTCCTCAGGATGACACTTTATGATTTCTGTGTGGAAAAGCTAACAGGACAATTCTGTTATAAATTCAGAAGACCGGTTACTCCTCTACGATTGTATAAGCCGAAATGTCGAGCAGCGATTCGTCTATCGTACCGTCAATACTGTGAATCGTATAAAGCTGTACAGGAAGTTCAGTGCCTGACGCTGTGGTAAAGGGGGATGTTTCAACAAAGGCAAGCTGACCATCTTCGCCGAAACTGAAGGCGATCCCGGGAGAATATTTAGTCTCTGCAAAAACTTCTGCATCGTAGGAAATACCGTTATATTCCCGCTTTTCTTCCGTGTATCTGGCGTCCTTGGAATAGTTCATAAGCTGTTGATAAAGGGAATCCATTTGGAGTCCGTTATCTTTTATCAGATCAGACTCAGTAACATATCTGGCTTCCATCTTATCCGGCTTCAGATTATATGCTTTTCCGTCCTGTGCAAATGTAGCGCCGGTTCCTTCCAGGCTGCCTGCTTTTGATGAACGGCCGGAATAGTAGGTGCCGCCTTTCGCATGTACATCATAAAGGGTGTCGGAATTCAGAGAATCCAGATGTACTTCATAGGAAAGATGTGCTCCGGCTTCTGTATCGATCGCCTTGAACGCTGCGTTGGTTTTGGAATCAGGTCCTGCCTGAATTTCTTCCAGGCTCTTCAGATCGTATCCGGAAGTGTCGACGCCTTCTTTCGCATAATGGAAAAGTGAGGTGCCGTCGCCGCTGAGATCGAGCGCCAGCGTGCCGTCCTTGTATTCCGCTGCAGCCTCGTCTCCTTCAACGGTAATCGTCACTTTGCCGTCCTCGAATTTCCACGCGGTGATCGAAGATTCTTCACCGTTGAAGACAAAGGTACCGGTGCCGTCCTCATTCAGCGTTATGGAACTTGAACCTCCCATATTTTCCAGGGCAGTCATCATCCCAAGTCTTTCTGCGGCGAATGCGGTATATTCGCCGGCCGGATCTTCATCCGCCGCCTGTGTTCCGGCTGCTATGGCAGCTGACGGTGCTGCACAAATTCCCGCAGTCATGCAAAAGGCCAGGAACAAAACAAACAGATTTTTCACGAATTTCATAGCAGCATGTCCTCCTTCTATGCTGTTTTCGGTTATATCTTAAGTACATCATGAAAGACAGTTTTTGTCAATAAATTTACAGGATATTTTATGCTTCAGAGGCAAATTTGCTTGAAATAAGAAGAAAACAATCCTGTTGTTTATCTGCCGGGATGATTTCCTCTGCATTATGTTAAAATTAAAAATGAAATTCAAAAAAGAAACTGGATATATACAGATGATCATCCTGATCGCTGCAGCCTGGTCGGGAATGGATTTCTCGCCGGGTTTTTCAGAGATGTTCGTGTTTGCGTTTGTTATTCTTACTGCTGCGGCAACTGTTCTGCGAAGCGTTGTAAATACGCAGAGAAACAAATCATTAAAGACTGCGGCGGAAATGATTGCTGCAGTACTTATGTGTATCGGATGTATGGCAGTGATTGCTTCCGGTTATATTTATGCTGTGGGAGACGATCTGCTGAATCTGACGGTCAGAAGGACACTGATCCTGACCGGTTTCACTGTCGCCCTGCTCCTGGCTCTGCTGCTGGTGCGGTCAAAATCGCAGTCAGCAGCAACAGCAGAGTGCATCTTTTCTCTTCCGGACGTGTTGTGCATTCTGCTCATTGTCATTCTGTCGTCCGCAGCAGGATGGTTCCTGCTTCTCTGCGGGATTACCAGCACAGCGCTTATACCTTGCGGTGTTTCCATGTTCAGTCTCACCGTCTCTGAACTTCTGCGGCTGTACGGGAAACGCCTTGCTTCTGTTTGCCTGTTCATTATCAGCATTTTCATGGCAGATGTTTTTCTGCTGAGTCCCATGCTGTTCCATGGTCATTAAAAAGGGGGAACAGCAGGATGAACAGATTTGTGTTAATTCTGAGTATTGCAGGTTCGTTGATCGGATCCATTATCGGGCATCTTTATGATCTGCCAAGGCACACCTGCCCGACGCTTTATGAAAATGAACAGATGATCCTGAACCCGGGAGATGCAAAGCTGCTGCCCGGCGCGGTATGGAGAGATACAGACGGGAATATGATCCAGGCTCACGGCGGACAGGTACAGAGGATGCCTGTACCGGATGGTCATGGCGGGAAGAAAATGGTCTATGTGTGGATCGGCGAGAATAAGACCTGGGGGCATACCGGAAATCCGGTTTCCGTGTACACTTCAGAGGACCTGATTTCCTGGGAATGTCACGGTGATGTCCTGAAGCCTGTACCGGATGATGCCGCGATCGACAATGATCCGTACTTCAATGATCTTTACGGAGATTATTCGGACGAAAAACGGAAAGAGACCGTGAATGCCCTTTCTCCCTGGAGCATCATTGAACGGCCTAAAATGCTGTATAATGAAATGTATGATAATTATGTCCTCTGGTTCCACAGCGATGGATCAACAGAGAAGAACGACTATCTGTATGATACAGGCATGGCAGGGGTTGCTGTAAGTGATTCACCCTATGGACCGTTTCGGTTTACCGGCAGGTACAGACTCAGCGAATGTCCGGAAGATCAGATCGACTGTTTCCCTGCGTCCAAAGGAGAAGCAAGGGATATGAATCTCTTTAAAGACGACGACGGGACCGCTTATATTACATACACCAGTGAGAACAACAAAACGATCTATCTCTCAAAACTGAATGAAGACTATACGTATCTGTCCTCCGATCCCGCTGAAGCTGTTTATGGAGAGGATTATATCCGCATTTTTCCCGGCGCCATGCGGGAAGCGCCGGCTTTGACAAAAGGGGACGATGGCAGGTATTATTTAATGACATCCAGTACGACGGGATGGATGTCCAATCAGGCACGGGTATGGTCGGCGGATGAAATATTCGGAAACTGGAAAAATGACGGGAATCCGTGTGCTGACGCCGGTGCATTCGTAACCTATGATACACAGAGCACTTGTCTGTTCCGAACGGAAAGCGGAGATCTCGTTTATATGGGAGACCGTTGGAATCCGGGAAATCTTGCGGATTCCAGGTATATCTGGCTGCCGGCCGAAATCAAAGACAGTAAATTGAAGATCTTCTGGACAGGATCCTGGAATCCCGGTCAGTAAGAATAACTGCGGAGTAAAAACTATGAAAAACGATCGATCACCGCGCTGGATCTGGTATCCGGACGACCTGGAATTATATCACGCTTTAAAGCAGAACTTTTCCCGTGTGGAACGCGGAATGGGATGGCCGGCTTACTGGAAGAGCAGCAGCTATCATCAGCGGATCGCACTCTGGCGTGAATACGTGTTGGAAGAACCGACCAGCTTTACGGTCTATGCCAGAGGAACCGGTTTTGTAAGAGTAATTGAAGAAGAACTGCTTCCCGCATCTGAAAAGGATCCGTGGAATATCCGCGAGATCGCCAGGACAATGGAAAGAAAAGAGACGAAGCATGCGTTCGGAGAGGTTGTTTCCTGCCGTCCCGGTAAAGTGACAGTTGTCATTCATGTCGGACGGATCGAAGCATTGCCGGCAGCTTTTGTCGCAGGTGATGTGATCTGCTCAGATGACGGATGGCTCGCCGATGATTACGGGGAGGCCGCTGTTCCGGCGGGCAGCAGTCCTTTCTTTACGGATCCGGAGCAGGATCCGGCCATCTGGAATTACAGTGAAAAGCAGATCGATCCCATCAGGATCGAGGAGGTTCCCGGAGGAACTTTATATGAGTGGGAAACGGAGCTGACGGCGGAACTTCTGATCAATGCCTCTGAAGAACGTCTGTCGGAGATGATCGTTTATCCGGGAGAGTCCCGGGATGAAGCGCTTGATCCGGAACATTGCTATCTTCATTACAGACCGGAAAATGGCAGGACGCCCTGCTGTGCTGTCCGTTTTGCATTTATTCCAGGATCACCCTTAGATGTTGCTGCCGTCTATAAGTATGTCGATCATCCCGGAAACGCTCATTTTTCCTGCGATGATCCGCTGCTGAACAGAATATGGGATGTTGCAGCGCACACATTCCGGCTGTGTTCCGGGATCTTCTTTACAGACGGCATCAAAAGAGATAAATGGATCTGGAGCGGAGATGCCTACCAGAGCTTTTTTGTGAACCGTTACCTTCTGGCAGATGCTGATATCGAACGCCGTACGCTGCTTGCTCTGCGCGGCGATGATCCGGTAACTACGCATATCAACACGATCATGGATTATTCACTGCTTTGGATCCTGGCTGTTGCTGAACATGTAAAGAGCGCCGGTGATATGGCGTTCCTGCGCAGATCATGGCCGAAGATGCGTTCCCTGATCGAATTCTGTGAAGGCAGGCTTGACGAGAACGGATTCCTTGTCGGGATGGAACGTGACTGGGTCTATATCGACTGGGCGGAGATCGATAAGGAAGGTCCTGCTGCCGGAGAGCAGATGCTGCTGGCTGCAGCCTGGCGGACAATGGCGGATCTGACAGAAAAACTGACGGGAGACAGAACGGAAATACCGCCGGATGCCGCAAAGAGCATTTATCCGGTCCGGAAAGGAACGACGGAAGAAGCGTACAGAAAAGCAGCGAAAAAATGGAATGAGAGAGCAGTACAGCTAGCAGAAAAGATCGATCGATATTACTGGTCAGAGGAAACAGGTGCCTATATCGATTCCTTTGTTTCCGGAAAAAAGCATGTCAGCAGACAGACAAATATCCTTGCACTGCGGACCGGTATTGCTGATGAAAGAAAGAAGAAGCTGATCGCAGAAAATGTCCTGAAGAATGATCTTGTTCCGGCAATTAAAACACCTTACTTCCAGTTCTATGCGCTGGATGCACTTGCAGAACTGGGGGATCTGGAAGCAGTCCTGCAGACGATAAAGGATTACTGGGGCGGAATGCTTGGCCGGGGGGCCGTTACTTTCTGGGAGGAGTTCGATCCTGCTGTAAACGGAACCGCGCAGTATGACATGTACGGCGACAGATTCGGGAAAAGCCTCTGCCATGCATGGGCGGCCAGTCCGGTCTATCTGATCGCCAGATATTTCATCGGCCTGTCGCTTTCGGAGGATCCGGAAACAGACTTTATTCTGGAACCGCAGCTTAAATTTTTCCGCAAACTGGACTGCACGCTGCCGGTCGGCATGGATGGCGCATCCGTTTCACTCAGGTACGATGGAAAGACGCTTGAAGTAAGCACGGAAAAGTGTGCGGGGAGAATAATTATTGAAAAACATACGATCATGATCGAAAACAGTGCGAAAATCGTCTGGAAATCTGCGCTTGAAGGTTGTAAAATGACTATACAGAAAGTGATTCACTAAAACAATACTATTTTCGAAGGTGTCGAAACGTGATACGGATAGCAATCGTTGAAGATGATATCAGATGCGCAGGAGAGATCGCAGAATACCTTGACCGGTATTCTGCCGAAAATGACGTGGAGTTCCGGATCAGTGTTTTTCATGACGGAGATGAGATCGTAGCGGGATATCAGGGAGATTTTGATATCCTGCTGATGGATATCGAGCTTCCGCTGCTGAACGGAATGGAAGCTTCCAAAGAGATCCGCGGGATCGACAGGGATGTGGAGATCATCTTTATTACAAATTCTCCGCAGTACGCTATACAGGGTTACCGCGTCGGAGCTTTGGATTATATTCTGAAGCCTGTCAATTACTATGCCTTTTCCCAGACTATTACCAGGGCGATTGAACGAAATGAACTGAAGCAGGAACGTTCGATCCTGGTCAATGTCAAAGGCGGCCGGCAGAAAATCATTGTGCGGAAGATCCGGTTCGTGGAAGTCCGGGATCATGATCTGACATTTCACACAGAGGACGGCGACATTTCTGCCAGGGGTACGATCCGCGATGCGATGGAAGAACTGGAAGGGCATGGTTTCTTCCATTGCAACAAAGGATACCTGATCAATCTGGCTTTTGTAGACAGTATTTCCGGTCATGATATTAAGATGGGAAAGGATATCATTCCTGTAGGACGGACTAGAAAGAAAGCATTTATGGAAGCCCTGAACAAATATATGAGCAGTCACAGCAGCTGAAGTCGGACGGGAGGTCTTCAATTTGAAAATAGCACCCCTGGATCTTGCCAACACGCCGGGTATTTATTACGCACTGACTTACGGGATCAGTGCGCTTATTTTTATATTCCTGAATAAAAGAAGAAAGAATACCTTCCGGTGGACGCTGCAGTTCTTAGCCTTATGGATCTTCCTGATGGTCTTCATGCTGTTTACCTACAGGATCAGGGTCGAATTATTCCTGCCGAGTGTAGTACTGGAATCTTCTGTTGTTTTCCTGATGATCGTCACCGGCTGTGATATGCCGATGAAGAACTGCGTTTATTTTACGGTGCAGGCGTTTATCTCGGGCGAATTTGCGGCTTCTCTGGAATGGCAGATGTTTTATTTTTTGCTGACTTCAGTTGGACTACCGCTTCGGATGAGCCTGAATATCATTACACTGCTTATTGTACATGGAACCGTATTTACGATCATCTGGTTCCTGCAGAAACCGTACAGGGAAGGCAACCGGCTTCTGGATATCACCGCAAAGGAAATGATCACCGTACTTTTTACCGGGACAGCGATCTATGCGCTCAGCAATATCAGCTATGCGCTCAAGAATACGCCATTCAGTTCTTCGTTCGTTTCCGAGATCTTTACAATACGAACGCTGGCAGATCTCGGGGGAATCGCGATCCTTTTCGGATACCATATGACGCTGCAGGAAACGCAGGTAAGACGCGAGATGGAGAATCTCCAGAACGTGCTGGATATGCAGTACAAGCAATACCGCGTCTCGGAACAGACGATCGATCTGGTCAACCGGAAATATCACGATCTGAAGCATCAGATCGCCTATCTGAAGAGCGATATTACGGAAAAACAGAAGCTGGATTTCCTGAATGAAATGGAAGCGGAAGTCAGGCAGTATGAAGCGCAGAATCAGACCGGCAATCATGTCGTTGATACCATTCTTACGGAAAAGTATCTGCAGTGTCAGAAACTGAATATTCAGATGACGGCGGTCGTTGACGGAAAGGCGATGGAATTTCTGCCGGTCATGGAGATCTGTTCGCTGCTTGGGAACGCGCTGGATAACGCGATCGAGGCTGTACAGAAAGTGGTGCCGGAGCAGGAAAGACTGATCCGTTTCTCTGTGGATAAAACAAAAGGCTTTCTGCGGATGAGAGTCGAAAACAGGTATATGGGTGATCTGAAAATGCGGGACGGGAATCCGTTTACGACAAAGCAGAATAAGGAATATCACGGTTTCGGCGTGAAAAGCATGAAAACAATTGCCGAAAAACATGACGGCTCGCTGCATGTGGATCTGAAAGACGGATGGTTCCTGCTGAACATCCTGATCCCGGTCCCTGTCGGATAAGACCGCCGGAAAGGAGAGGAAGCGCTGTGCACTGCGTTTCCCGAACGCTGCAATGAATCAGGCGATATTGAAAAAACTCTCTCCTGTGACAGAGGAAGAAAAGCGGATCATGGACGGTCAGACACAGATCGACCGGAGCATTTATATGGACGGCAGCCGCGACGTGATCAGCGGCGAGAAGCTGCTGAAGCCAGGACAGCTGATCGACGTGCGCCCCCATACCCGGTTTATCCCGTTCCCGGAACATACCCATGATTACGTAGAAATCGTTTACATGGCTTCCGGCAGCACGGTGCATATCGTAAATAAGGACAGGATCTTACTGAAGACCGGAGAGCTGCTTCTTCTTGGGCAGAACGCCAGGCAGTCGATCGAAGCGGCTGGGGAAAAGGATATCGCAGTCAATTTTATTGTGCGTCCGGATTTTTTTGCCGGTACGCTGGATTTTCTGGGGACAGAAGAAACGCCGCTGCGGCATTTTATCACTTCCTGCCTTGTCGGGACCGGGGAGACCGGATATCTGTATTTTCAAGTAGCGGACATCCTCCCCGTGCAGAATATCATCGAGAACCTTCTGTTCATGCTGACGGAGGATACCATGAACCGGAGAGGCATCAATCAGATGACAGTGGGGCTTCTGTTCGCGCTTCTGCTGGAGCATACCGACAGGCTGACTTTTAAAAAGCGCGATGACGAAATGATCGTCAAAGTGCTCAGATATGTTGAAGAAAACTATCGATATGGCAGTCTGACGGAACTTGCGGCTGTCATCCCCTATGATATCGCCGGCCTCTCCAGGCTGATTAAAGAGAAGACCGGAAATACCTATACCGGATTGATGCAGGAGAAGAGACTTTCCCAGGCAGCCTGGCTGCTGAAAAATACAGACAGAAAAGTCAATGAGATCTCGGAAAGCGTAGGATATGAGAATATCAGCTATTTTCACAGGATCTTTACCGCCCGTTTCGGCCTTTCGCCGAAACAATACAGGGATTCCAAGTAAGGACACTTTTTTGACAAAATCAGGTCATGGACAATGCCTCCTTTAAGATGATAGAATACTATCGTCACGAAAGGAGGCTTTTAATTATGAAATACTACCTCGCTGTAGATATCGGTGCTTCGAGCGGACGGCATATCGTCGGCTGGATGGAAAACGGAGAACTGAAGACGGAAGAGATGTACCGCTTTCCAAACGGCGTTACCGAACGTGACGGACATCTTACCTGGGATATCGATGCGCTGCTCGGCCATGTGAAGAAAGGAATCGAAGTCTCGAAAGAGAAATATAAAAAGATCGAAAGTCTTTCGGTAGATACCTGGGGCGTGGATTACATCCTCCTGAAGGGTGACGAAACAGTTTATCCCTGTTATGCCTACAGGGACAGCCGGACGGAAGAGATCATTCCGGAAGTGCACGGTACCATCCCTTTTTCCGAATTATACAGAAGAACCGGCATCCAGTTCCAGCCTTTCAATACGATCTACCAGCTGTATCTGGATAAGAAAAACGGCCGTCTTGAAGGCGCAACTGATTTCCTGATGATGCCGGAATATCTCATGTACAGGCTTTGCGGCAGCAAAGCGCATGAGTATACCAACGCCACTACCGGCGGCATGATCAATGCGGAGACCGGTACATATGATGCGGAGATCATTAAAAAGCTGGGACTGCCGGAATCGCTGTTCGGGACACTTTCCCAGCCCGGAACAGTAATCGGGGAATATGAAGGGATCAAATGTGTTCTCTGCGCTACCCACGACACCGGTTCTGCTGTAGAGGGAATTCCGATGGAGGGAAATCATCCGTATATCTCCTCCGGGACCTGGTCGCTGCTGGGTGTAAAGACAGAAAAACCCATAACAAATGCGTCCAGCGAACTGGCGAACTGGTCCAATGAAGGCGGTGTCGGATACAACCGCTATCAGAAAAACATCATGGGCATGTGGCTGATCAACCGGCTGCGGTCGGAACTTTGTCCGGACAAGCCGTTCGGGGAGATCGTTGCAGAGGCAGAGGCCAGCAGCTTTTCGGAGACTGTCGATGCGAATGCAGCCGGATTCCTGGCGCCGGAGAGCATGAAAGCGGCGTTTGATGAAGCTCTGACGATGAAGCCGGCGACCGTGGGAGATTATTTCCGGTGTGCCTACAGAAGCCTGGCGCTCAGCTATATGAATGCCGTGCAGGAACTGCAGCACAATACGGGAAATCATTACGACAGGATCTATATTGTCGGCGGCGGCGCGAAGAACGCATTTCTCAACAAACTGACGGAAGAAGCTTCCGGCAAGAAAGTGATCGCGCTTCCGATCGAAGCGACCGCGATCGGCAATCTGAAGATCCAGATACAGGCTGCGGAATAATATAGTTGGCAGGAGTCACGGAATTTCTGTGACATTCTCCTCACGGCCTGTGACCACTTCGGTGAGCCATAAGGCAACTTCGACTAAGTGTCCGGCGTATTCGCCCATATACGCCAGGCTCTTACCCCGGACACTAAGTCTACGTAAAGCCTTATGTCTCCCTCTTCGTTCTTTCACAAACGGCCGAGAGGGGAATATCACTGAAATTCCTCGTCTGCTTAAAGTCATTAAAACAAATTGATTCCGTCAGTTTAAAGAAAACAAATCAAGTTGATTCCATCAGCTTAAAAGCAAATAAATCAAGTTTTATGCATAGCAGGAAATCCAGTAAGGAGGATATACAATGTTAGTTGAAACCAAAGCACGCATCGGCGTCTTCTCCATCGCGCTCGGCGCCTATCTCCCTCAGTTCCCTTCCCTCGTACCTGAATTTGAAGCCCAGTATGAAGATTTCAAGAAACTCATTCCGGATTCCGTCGAGATCATCGACGGAGGCATCGTGACCACGAAGGAACTGGCCATGGATGCGGGTGATAAGTTCCGCGCAGCTGATGTCGATCTTGTCATCCTGCAGCTTCTTACCTACGCCACTTCCTACAACATGCTTCCCGCGATCCGGGATCTGGACGTTCCCGTTGTCCTTGTGAATATCCAGAAGATGAAGGCTCCGGATTATGAGAATACCGATATCGCGACCTGGCTCGGTACGCTGTATGCCTGCGGAGCTGTCGGCGAGATGGTCGCCGATCTGGAGAGAGCCGGAAAGAGACACGCCGTCATTACGGGCGTTGCCGAAGGCGGAGATCCGGAAGTGGAAGCGGAGATCGCGGACTGGTGCAAAGCCGCCCAGGTGCGCCGCAGATTCCGCGATACAAATCTGGCGCAGATCGGAAGGCCTTACCCCGGCATGATGGATCTGTATATCGACGAGACCAATCTGTATCACAGAATGTCCCTGTATACAAAGCAGTTTGACTGGGAGAAGATGTGGGCGATCGCCGACAACATCACCGATGAAGACGCGATCAGAGCAAAAGCGCAGGATATTCTGGATACTTTCGATATCGAAGGCGTGAACACAGTAGAACCGATCTGGGAGATGGCAAAATATGTGGTCGCTTTTGAACAGTGGGTAAGAGATGAGAAGATCGCTTTTGTTGCTTCCCATTACGATGGATTTGCCCAGGGCAAGGCAGGCGTGCTGGACGGCATGCTGATCCCCGCCTTCTCCATGCTGATCAAGCAGGGCGTTGCCTGCGCCGTGGAAGGGGACATCAAGGTCTCCATGGCGATGTCGATCCTCAAGACGATCTCCGGCATGGGACAGCTTTCTGAAATGTATTCCATCGACTTCAACGAAGATATCTGCATTATCGGTCATTCCGGATCAGGCGATGCCGACATTTCCGAAAAGAAGCCTACCATGAAGATCGTTCCGGTATTCCACGGAAAGACCGGCGGCGGATATCTGACTCAGTTCTATCCGCACCTCGGCCCGGTCACTTATCTCGGGATCACGCAGGATAAGGAAGGAAACTTCAAGTTCGTTGTCGCTGAGGGCGTCAATGAGCCCGGCCCGATCTTCACTTTCGGCGACACAAATATGCGCACAAGATTCACCTGCGGTGCGAAAGAATTCAACAACAGATGGGCGGAAGCCGGCCCTACGCATCACATGGCAGCTGCATCGGGCAGACATATCGATACGATCCTGAAGGTCGCGAAGATCTTCAATGTGCCGGTAGATATTGTGACAAGATAACAAATTTATATAATACTGACAATTGCGAAAGAATCCGCATTAAAAAACGCTTTTTCTGCTGCAGCCTAAAGAATACTTTGGAATAGTAAAATTTACAGCAGCCTGAAGTGCTCATTTTAAACGATCCTCTCGCAAGCGTTCAGACTTGTGCATATAAAACAAAATATTTTGAATTATGGTCTGGTTTGGTGCACAGAAATCTCATTTAAAGAATTTATGGTCTTTTAAAAAATAATATTATGACAAAATAAATCAAAATAATGCTAATATTTAACCTGTCAGGACAGCAGTCATATAAAATCCAGGACCTAAATCATTAAGAATAGAGAATATGTGCACAGGAAAAGACCATAAAGAAGAAAAAACATTGTTTCCTGCACAACCTGCATAACCATTCATGATTTGAACAGACAATCACCTGCAAATCTATAAACAGATAAGCAAACATACAGATAAGCAAACATGCAATCATAAAGGAGAAAGAATCATGGCAAAGAACGCGATTTACAATATCAACTGCATCGAAGGTTTCATGCGTATGTGCAATGACGGCTGGCTGCAGGGCTGGCACGAGCGCAACGGCGGCAATCTCACCTACCGCATGAAGGCTGAGGATATTGAAGCCTGCCGTCCGTATTTCAAGGCACCCGGTGAATGGGTGAACATGGGTGTTCAGGCAGAGAATCTGGCCGGAGAGTATTTCATCACCACCGGCAGCGGAAAGTTCTTCCGCAATGTGGAGATCCGTCCCTGTGAGAGCTTCGGTATCGTAGAGATCAATGAAAAAGGAGATTCCTGGCGGATCGTCTGGGGTCTCGAAGGCGCAAAGCCCACCAGTGAATTTCCTTCTCATTTCATGAATCACAGCGTCCGCAAAGCGGCTACCAATGGTGAGAACCGTGTGATCTATCACCTGCATGCCACAAATGTGATCGCGCTGACCTACGTCCTTCCGCTTACCGACCGCGCTTTCTCCCGTGCGCTTTGGCAGAGCGCGACCGAATGCCCGGTCGTATTCCCTGAGGGTGTCGGCGTGGTGCCGTGGATGGTTCCCGGCGGCGCAGACATCGCCATGGCTACTTCCGAACTGATGAAGACTTATCAGGCAGCGATCTGGGCGCAGCACGGCCTGTTCGCATCCGGCCCGGACTTTGATATCACTTTCGGCCTTGCACATACGATCGAGAAGAGCGCAGAGATCTACTGGAAAGTGCTTGCGACCGGACAGCCGATCCTGCAGACCATCACGGATGATGCGCTCCGTGCGATCGCAAAGGATTTCGGGGTACAGCTGAACGAAGCATTTCTCGACTGATTTTTCCTGCATTTCATCCGGAATAAATGAATATCCATAATAAAACGCTCCTTCGGGAGCGTTTTTCCGCTTTGTGAAAAGCCATGATGCCGAAAGGCTTGCAGATATTGAAATTAAATATTATTATGAACTGTAAGACAACGCTGCCTCTGCAGAGAGAAACGTTTTGGGAGCAGATTCATGAAGAAAAGAGAGAACCGGACAATCAAATTTCCTGCAGCTGAAGAAAGTTTTAAAGACGCCGGCTCGTTCATCAACCAGTGCCTGTCGTCAGAAGCTGTCAGCAATGAGATCATTTCCGAGACCATGCTGGTTTTTGAAGCCATTTTTCATAATTACCTTGCGCAGGGACTTGGTCAGAATAAAACGATGCGTCTGTCCTTTTTGAAAAAGTTCGGCGAGCTGGTGTTCAACATTGAATTCGAAGGGAGAATGCTGTATCTGTTCACGGATGAGGATTCGCCGGAGAACAGGATTTTAAGAGCTTATGAAGACAGGATCGGATCCTATTACCGTTCTGGGATCAATACTGCCCAGATCACTGTAAAGAGAGTGTATCTGACTTCCATTATCTACTGCACCGTCGGGCTCCTTCTTGCCCTTTTGATATTCAAACCGATCCTGTTATGGATGCCGGTACGTCCAAGGATGATGATAATGGGAGATGTATTGGTTCCCTGTACGATCCTGTTCGGCAATGCCGCGCTTATGATCGGTGCACCGGTGACGTTCTTTTCCCTGGTGAAAAACCTTATCCAGATCAACATTGTTTCGACAAGGGGTTCGGACATCCGCAAACTGCAGGTGAAATCCGTTATGAACTCATTGGCAGCCATTTTTTTTGCTGCTGTTGCGGGGTGTCTTCTGCTCCAACAGTTCATTCTGCACGAACAGACAGTAAAAACGGATATCGTCGATTCATTTCAAAAAGCATTGTTCAATCTGATCACGGGATCGATTCCCGCAAGCATTTTTGAACCTTTTGAATCGATTTCCCCGATTCCGCTGATCGTTCTGGCTCTGCTTCTGACCTATGTGGCCTGTTCATCCGGAAGATACTTCAACAAGCTGGAAGAGATCGTGAATATATGCTATACCGTCTTCTCGAAAATGCTCGGGCTGATCCTGTTCACGCTTCCGGCCGCCACTTTCATAACGTTTCTTACTGCCCTTCTGGTCGAAGACTACAGCAATCTGGTCATGATCCTGAAAGCCGTACTGATCATCGATGTCTGTATGTTCATCTATTCACTGATCTACCTGTACAGGCTGAAAAGCAGCGGTATCAAAGTAATACCGTTCCTGAAGAAACTGTTTCCCCTCCTCCTGGAAAACCTGCGGATCAATTCTGCCATTGATGCGGTTCCCTTTAATATACGGTACTGCACCAGACATTTCGGAATGAACAGGAAGCGCCTTGAAAAATCACTCCCCGTCCTTGCCGAGATCAATCTGGAGGGAAATTGTCTGCTGCTCATGATGATCGGTATGTTCGTCCTGTTTGGCTCAGGAGAGTCTGCGAAATGGTACGTGATCGCCATCATCGCTTTTCTGGTCTTGTTCCTGTCGCTTGGCGCGCCGAATCAGCCCGGATCTATACTGATCGGATCACTGATCATCATGAAGTATCTTGGTTACGAAGATCCTGTCGAAATCGCCATTTATATGGAGGTGGCTTTCGGTATCTTCCAGAATATCCTGAATGTGATCGGAGATGTGATCCAGATGGCAATTTATGAACAGCAGGGGGAGAGCGCTTCCCTGCTGAAATAATACCCCAAGGTTTAAAGCGTCAGTTTTATGATCTCCTGCCGGAGGCTGTCATCGCGGTCCTTCAGCAGGAGCATTTTATTATATCTGTCATACGCTGCGCTGCCGTGACCGCCTGCGAACCGCAGGCAGTCTCTGTCCGCATTCAGTTCCGTCATCAGCATGACCATCTCATGGCCTGCGCCATAGACATGCTCCAGAAACGCAAATATATTTGCAAGTTCACGCTCGGTCTTAAGACCGAGCTTTTCTCTTGCATCCTCCCTGGCGGAGAACCAGCCTCTGGCAAATTCAAAGGAGCTGTTCTCCGGGCTTCCGGAAGAACTTCCTGCATCTGCGGGAAGCAGATCACCGAGTTCCTTTAATGCAGCAGCAGTCAGCCGCAGGATCTTTGCCGCTTCCCGGCTGATCATGCCGGCATCCTGTTTCCGTTCCAGTTCCTCAGACAGTGCATTTCGTTTTCCGTAAACAAAAGAAGCGCCGTCCTCTGCATGGACCGGATATTTCATTTCCGCCAGGATGCCGAACAGTTTTTCCTGCACTGCAGTCCGTTCGTTGTAAGCTGCCAGATCTCTGTGAACGCCGTCTGCCAGCAGCCGGATCAGGCTGAATTTCTCATCAAACGGGATCTCCTGCAGCGCAGCCGGATCAGGCAGGTATTTCCCGGCAATAATATCATCGATCCGATACACTTCACTGTATTTTCTGTAAAGATCATAATAGACTGCGAAATCCCGCGCGATCTGCGCATCCTGCAGATACTGGACCGTCATTTTTTCGGTGACAGCTTCTCCCATGGCTTCATACGCAAAGATCATCCGGGAAAGGTCTTCCCAGCCTCTGGCCGTCACAAAATGCCTTCCGTCTACTTCCGTCCTGATGACATAAAAATGCTGCTTTTTGATATTCAGATAGGAGAGGATCGAACCGTGGACGTGATTGGCGGCGGCATATTCTTTCCAGACGGAAAAATCCGCTTCGATCTCCATCTTTTTGACACGGTCCAGTGTAACGATATCAAATTCCCTGGCGGAACGGTTGTACTGCGGCTGATTTCCTGCTGTCACGATGATCCATCCGTCCGGTACATGATGGGTTCCGAAAGTCTTATACTGCAGGAACTGGAGCATGGTCGGCGCAAGGGTCTCCGAAACGCAGTTGATCTCATCCAGGAACAGGATCCCTTCCTGCACGCCGGTCTTTTCGATCTTGTCATAAACAGAAGCAACGATTTCACTCATCGTATATTCTGTTACAGCCTGTTCCTTCCCGCCAAACGACTTGTGTGAGATCATGGGCAGGCCGATCGCACTTTGACGCGTATGATGCGTGATCGTATAGGCGACCAGGCCGATCCCGCATTCTTCCGCGATCTGTTCCATCACGGCAGTTTTGCCGATACCGGGCGGGCCGATCAACAGGATCGGACGCTGCTGCTCAAACGGAATCTCATAAGCTCCGGTCTCATCTTTTCTCTGATAAGCGCGGATCGTGCGGATCATTTCTTCTTTTGCTTCTTTTATATTCATTGTTTATCACTCCGTTAAGTGCTGTGCATCTGGTGAGCAGGATCAGACATACAGTTTGACAGCCCAGTCGGGAACGCCGGTATCGTCGTGATCCAGGTCTTTGCAGAAGACGAAAGCGGTATCATAGGCCGTCGGGTCCTCCGGAAATGTTCCGTATCCGTCGGTGAAATACATCAGGCCGCGCAGATCATTGAGCTTTCCGCGCCGGATCAGATCATCCACATAAGTGAAGACCGGCCGGAAATCCGTGCCCATGCCCCCTTTGATCTCCAGTCCGTCAGAATACTTCCTGAGATCATTGACATCCGAAATCAGGATATCATGCTGCACCTGGTCGTCGCATTCGATCAGATGAATCTGGACATGATGGAAAAACGTTTCCTGCGCGGAGAGGATCGCGGCAGTGCCGTTCAGGAACTCCTGCAGCTGCTCCTGCCTGGTGGAAGCAGAAGTATCCACTGCGATCACGAGTTGGTCGATCCCGACTTCTTCCCGGTATTCATTCTCCTCGATCAGCGGCATGTTGCCGAACATCTCGATCCCGAAGTTGTAATACCCGTAATCGAACCCGTCCGGATCGATCCGCACTTCTTCGCGGATCGTCATGAACCGCCGCAGGAACTCCCGGTAATCCGTTTTATCATCCTCTTCGAACGAAAGGAGCCAGGAGAGACTGCCTTTGTCGGAAGAAGCTTCATTCCCGGATACGGCTGCCATTTCTTTCGTATCCTTCGCGCGGTCATCCCATTTCTGCTCTCTGGAAGAACGGGACGGACCGTCTTTGTTATCCGGCGGATCATTCTTCAGTTCTGCCCAGAAATGATGGTCATCCCGCCGGAATTCCGCAGCCAGCTTCAGAAGCATATCATAGCCGGGCATGTTTTCCGTATAATACTGATAGATCCTCGGTGCAGTCAGGATCTGTACGTTTTCCTGCAGCTCCCTGTAGACTGATTCCCGGAAATCACTTGGAATCCTGTACAGGATCTTCTCGTCAATACTGTCGATCAGCGCTTCGGCCGCAATGTCTGAACAGATGTCGAACAGATCGCCGTCCCTGAAATTTTCTTTCATGAAAGGATGTTTGAACAGACAGTGGATCAGCATCTGCATATATTCCCTGGTAAGGCTCCCCGGATCCTCCAGGTACATCCTGAAAAGATGATTCGGATTGAAACGGATCGACTCCGTATCTGTCCCGGCTGTCCGCGTACTCAGATCCATCCGGAAGCCGAGCGCATCCAGCGCCGGTCCCATGATCCGCAGGTTCACGTAAAGCGCCGTACGGATCGACTGCAGGATCCGGATCCCGGCATTCTCAAGTTCTTCTCTGGATCTCATAAGGAAAGCCTCCGGGACGTTCTTTCCCCGGCTGTCACACCGAGGAGCATGGAAACCATCATCGTTTTGCCGGCAGCAGAAGCATATTCCGCTGCTTCAGACGCTGCTTCATTGCTCAGCAGCCGGTCCTTTAAGAGCTGCTCAAGCCAGTCTGTCCTGTCGTGATCCACGGCAAGCTTTACAGCAGCACCGTCATTTTCCCGGATATAAGCGGCATACGATTCACGGGCCTGTTCGCTCAGTGAATAAGGATACGAAAGCCGCTCCAGAGCGGTCTCTGCGGCAAGCTTTACATTAACTGCTGCCAGCCTGTCGAACATCCTGTCATATTCCCTGAAGCTGATCCCGTTCTTGTTCACACATTCCCTGTAGGTAAAGCCCGTGCCGACGATGCTGGAATGAAAGGCCCTGGCGAATGTGTCTTCCGTAAAATCAAGAACATAATCCGGGAAGAGCAGCCGTGCGTCTCCGTCCGGCAGATGCAGGAAGAAACGCATGGTCCGGTCGCTCTCTGCGAGGAGATCGCGCAGAATAGAATACCGTTCGTTGTACAGCTCGATTTCGATCTCTTCAAGCGCAGTGCATTGCCTGAAAGCGCCGTCATAGTAGTCCGCAATGCTGTCGTAAAGACTTAGTCTTTTAAGCCCGGTGCAGGCGTAGAAAGCAAACAGTCCCAGCGATCTCAGCGTCCCCGGCAGCCGGACGTAAAGGAGATCTTTCCTTCTGGAAAAGGCGGATTTGGCAACCGCACGGACAGGAAAATGGTCAATGCAATCGGGGATCTGAAGATGCCTGACTGTACCCTCATATCCCGTGATCGTTACTTCATTGTTGATCGTCTCATAAAGAAAAGCCATGGAGAAGCCTCTTCCTGCCGGATTTTTATGGATCAAGCTTTTGTTCCATTAATAATATATCATAAATAAATCCCGGCAAAAACACAATGCAAATTACAGATTCCTGTATTTCATACCGGACAATCAAAAAAATGAAGATTTGCATGGACAGGTTTTGACATGAGGATAACTGTGGCGTAGAATACTTTTATCATGGGCATGAAAAGAGGAATCTTCAGTTTTATCGTAAGACACCGGAGGGCAGTCATCCTTTTTTATCTGGCTGTCATTGTTCTGTGCGCTTATATTTCCGGTTCAGTAAAAGTGGATTCCGATCTTTCCCATTATCTTCCAAAGGACTCCGATTCCACTGTAGATCTGCATATCATGGAGGAAGCCTTCGATGCACAGATCCCCAACGCCCAGTTCATGGTCAGGGATCTCAGCGTGAAAGAAGCGTCAGATCTGAAAGAGAAGATCGGGGAAGTGGAAGGTGTGATCAATGTATCCTGGCTCTCGGATCTCAATATTATGAACGCGCCGGTCTCAGTCCTTCCGAAAAGCCTGGCGGAACAGTATTACAGAGACGGAAATGCATTGTTTACGATTACCTTTGACAATGAATATTCCATGGATACCATGAATGAGATCCGTGCCCTGACAGAGAAAGAATCCTGGTTTTCCGGCAATTTCGTCAATTCCAAAGTCGCACAGGCAACCGCAAGAAGAGAAGTCTATTTTACGGTCGGGCTTGTTGTGATCTTTGCCGCGTTCCTGCTTTTTCTGATCCTGACATCTTTTGCGGAAGTAGCTGCCCTGATCGCGTGCCTGATGTCTGCCGTGGTGATCAATGCAGGTACAAATATTATCTTCGGTACCATCTCCACCATGACGAATATTTCCTCCAGTGTTCTGCAGATGGGCGTTTGCGTGGACTATTCGATTTTCCTGATGCACAGATACGATTACTACAGAAGGGATGCAGATCCGGAGACGGCCATGATCCGTGCAATGGATGTTTCGCTGCTTTCCGTCGCCTCCAGCTCTGTGACAACGATGATCGGTTTTGCCGCCCTGATCTTTATGCGTTACCGCATCGGAATGGATATGGGCGTTGTAATGGCCAAAGGCGTTGCCGTAAGCCTGATCACTTCTTTTACTATGCTTCCCTGTGTGATCCTGATGCTAGACAGGCTGATCCAGAAGCATAAGCACAGACCGGTTGGAGAACGCGCAGACGGCTTTGCCAGGATCAGTATGGCTGCCCGTTACCCGGTCATGGCTGTGTTTGCCGCTGCAGCTGTGATATCCCTTCTGTCGATCGGGAAGAATCTCTTTTATTATGGTACGGCGCATATCTACAAAGACAATAATATCGTTGTGACAGACCGGGCGGAGATCGAATCCGTTTTCGGAAGGGAAAATCAGATGGTGCTTCTTGTGCCGGCCGGCAGGACGGGTGCTGAAGCAAAAATGATAAAACAGCTGAAAGATACGGATCAGCTGAAAAGCATCACTTCCTATACGGAACTGTTCGGACCGCTCCTTCCGGAAAAAATGATCCCGGAATATTACAGGAAACTCCTGCGGTCTGAATCTTACAGCCGGATCATTCTGAATTACGAGCTGGATGAAGAATCAGAGGAGACCTTCGGCGTGATCGAAGAGATAAAGCGGACCGCGGAGGATTTCTTCCCGGGAGAGTCTCATCTGATCGGCAACAGCGTGTCGGTCCACGATCTGAAAAAGGTGATCTCCGCAGATAATATCAGGATCAATCTGATCACCGGCTCTGCCATTTTTATGGTCCTGATCCTGACGCTTCGGTCCCTGCTGCTGCCGGTCATCCTTACGCTCTGCATAGAAGGATCAGCCTGGATCACCATGGCGTCTTTCATCCCGGAAGGGAAGCCGATCTTTTATATCGGATATCTGGTAGTCACTTCGATCCTGCTCGGATGTACCGTAGACTACGCGATCCTGGTCACCAGCAGATACAGGGAACTGAAAGCGGCCAGTGACAGGGATGCCGTCAGGAACAGCGTTTCCTTATCCGCTTCCTCAGTCATTACTTCTGCGCTGATCCTGACGTCCGGCGGCGTCGGACTGTGGCTTTTGAGCACGAATCAGCTGGTCGCCCAGCTTGGCGTCATGCTGGGGAGGGGCACTGTAACAGCAGCTGCTGTCGTCCTTTTCGCCCTGCCGGGTTTCCTGTCCGTTTATGACAGGATCAGGTATAGAAGAAACTGATGGAAAATGCTGCTTCTTAATGATCCCGATCATCTTCAGCCTGGAGGAAAAAACATGAAAAAAATTGCGGTCCTTGGCGGCGGCAACGGCGCGCATGCCCTGGCATTTGACATGATCAGCGTAGGACATGAAGTCAGAATGTTCTACAGAAATAAGAACCGGAAGATATTCAGGACAGGCGTGTTTTACGCTGCCGGAGATGTAATTTCCGGACCGGCGGAGCCTGCGCTGGTCACAGACGATCTGCAGGCTGCTGTGGAGGGCGCTGACTGCATCTTCCTGGTCACACCGGCATACGCGCATGATAACTATGCGCATATGCTTAAAGGATTGCTGCACAAAGACCAGCTGCTGTTCGTTTTCCCCGGAGCATTTGCTTCGCTCCAGATGCGGGCTGTATGGGGCGGGGAAGACTGCCCGGTCATCATTGAATCCAACAATCTTCCTTACGGCGCCAGGATGCCGGAAGAGGATCTTGTGGAAGTCTACAACCGCAATCCCCTGAGCATCGGAATCATGCCGTCCGAACGCGCAGAGGAAATATTTGGAGAGGCACGGAAGATCGTTCATCCCATAGAACTGGCGACCCTTCTGCCGGATATCCTTGCCTGTGGGCTTTCTCTCGTAAATCCGGCTACACATCCGGGTCCCTGCCTGATCAACGCGTCCAATATAGAAAGGCCGAATGTGGATTTTTACCTTTATGAACACGGTTTTTCCCCGTCGGCGGCAAAACTGATGCGGGAAACAGACAGAGAACGTATTGCACTTGCTGCTGCTTTGGGCTATGATATTGACCCGGTAGCAGAAGCATTTCATGTCCCGCATAACTACTCCTGGGAAGAGCTGTACAAGGCGGTGCACGGGAATATCACGCACACCGTGATAGCCGGCCCGAATGATATCAACAACAGGTATCTGACGGAGGACGCACCGTACGGTCTTGTGCCATGGACTGCCATTGCGCAGCTTTACGGTTTCCGTATGCCTACAGCTGAATCCATCGTCAATCTTTACAGCGTCATTCATGGCAGAGACTGGAATACCGAAGGCCTTTCCGGCAAAAAGCTGGGGCTTGACGGTTTTACGCCCGAAACGCTCAGGGAATATCTTCGGACCGGAAAAAATCATTGATACAAGAGGTGTATGATGTACAGATTTAATAACGATTACAGTCTGAATGCGCATCCCGCAGTCCTGAAAGCTGTCAGTGACATCAGCGGTCATGCTTACGGCGGATACGGCCTCGATGAGATCTGCACGGAAGCGGCTGATCTGATCAAAGCCAGGATCGGTGCTCCGGATGCAGATGTCCATTTCCTGGTCGGCGGCACACAGACAAATTATACGGTCATTTCAGCAGCCCTCCTGCCGTATCAGAGCGTTCTCTGCGCGGAGAGCGGACATATAAATGTTCATGAGACAGGCGCCGTTGAGCATATCGGACACAAGATCACTGCCCTGCCGCATACGGATGGAAAGATCACTGCCGGGCAGATCGCAAAGGCGGGAGAGGATTTCCGGATCAGCGATGTGCAGGAACACATCACCGAACCCGGTATGGTCTATATTTCCTTCCCCACAGAATACGGTACCGTTTATACCCTGCAGGAACTGGAAGAGATCCGGACAGCCTGTGATGAATACGGATTGGTGCTGTTCATCGACGGCGCAAGGCTCGGATACGGCCTGGCAGCAGAAGGAAATGATGTGACGATTCAGGACATCGCACGGATTGCGGATGTTTTCTATATCGGCGGCACAAAGTGCGGCGCCCTGTTCGGGGAAGCAGTGGTCATCCGGAATAAGCGGATCGGGCATCGGTTCCGCAGCCATATCAAACAGAACGGCGGCATGCTGGCAAAAGGATTTCTGCTCGGTGCGCAGTTCAGGGCGCTGTTTGCCGATGATCTGTATTTTAAGATCACGGAGCAGGCAGTCGGGAAAGCGATGCGGATAAAGGAAGCGTTCCGGGAGAAAGGCATTCCGTCGTATATTGAAAGTCCTACAAATCAGCAGTTCGTCCTGCTGACAGACAGACAATGCGCCGTGTTTTCAGAGAATTTTGTCTTTGAAAACGAGGGCACTGCGGAAGACGGTATGCACATTTCAAGATTCTGCACGAGCTGGGGAACCACGGAGGAAGAGACAGAAGCTTTGATTTCAGCGATCAGAGACCTGAATATCTGACCAGGAAGCGGAAGATAATACACTTCCGCTTTTCCTATGTTTGCCGTCCGTTTGCAGAAACACGGATATTGGAATAATCCGTTTCCGATTTGCCAAAAAACCTCTTGACAAATACGTTTCGAGGGTACAAAATATACCTTGCACGATTAAGCAAAAACACAATATATAGTATCTGATCCGGCGCAGCGCATAGCGCGGAACAAGAGGAGAGAAATATGATTCGCAGTATTATCAAAAGGGACGGAAGAAAGGTTCTGTACGACCAGGCAAAGATCGCAAGAGCGATCCTGAAAGCCATGGAAGCCACCGGGGAAGGCGATGCGGAAAGCGCAGCGCGCGTAGCGAACGCCGTGGAAGGCCGTCTTGAGGGCGACCGCCTGAGCGATGCGCCCGGCATTGAATATATTCAGGATGCCGTAGAAAAAGAGCTGATGAATTACGGCTTCAATGAGACAGCCAAAGCCTATATTCTGTACAGAGCGAACCGTACCAGAGCCAGAGAAGCCAATACCAGCCTGATGCATACGATCGATGAGATCACGCAGGTGGATGCGAAGGCTTCTGATCTGAAGCGGGACAATGCCAATATTGACGGGAACACCGCCATGGGCAGCATGCTCCAGATCGGTGCCGCCGGTGCAAAGTCCTACAACGAGATGTATCTTCTCCGGAAAGAGCATGCGAAAGCATTCCGGGAAGGATATCTGTATATCCATGACTTTGATTTCTATTCCCTGACCACTACCTGTACCCAGATCGATATCCTGAAGCTGTTCCACGGCGGATTCTCGACCGGACACGGATACCTGAGAGAACCGCAGAGCATTCAGAGCTATACCGCGCTTGCTGCGATCGCCATCCAGTCGAACCAGAACGACCAGCACGGCGGCCAGTCCATTCCGAACTTTGATTACGGCATGGCAGAGGGTGTAGGAAAGAGCTACCGCAGGAATTACACCAATATCCTTACGGATGTTGTGGAGGACGCCTGCGATACGGAAGATCTGAAAGACAGGATCAAAGCAGCTGTTGAGTCAGTAGAAAGAAGCGCCGCGGAGACAGTCGGCCTTGGAAACGGATCGGAATTTGACGCTCAGATGGCAGAAGAACTGGCAGTCTGCTTCCCTGCGCTGGAAGGACAGGATATCTCCCATCTCCTGACAAGAGTGAGAAAACGTGCTTATAAGCTTACCGATCATGAGACCTATCAGGCTATGGAAGGCTTTGTGCACAACCTGAACACCATGCATTCCCGCGCCGGCGCCCAGACGCCTTTCTCCTCGATCAACTACGGGACGGATATCACACCGGAAGGCCGCATGGCCATCAGAAATATCCTGCTGGCGCTCGATGCCGGACTGGGACACGGCGAGACATGCATCTTCCCGATCCACATCTTTAAGGTCAAGGAAGGCGTGAACTATAATCCGGAAGATCCGAACTATGATCTGTTCAGACTGAGCTGCAAGGTCAGTGCAAGAAGGTTGTTCCCGAACTTCACATTCCTGGATGCTCCTTATAATCTTCAGTATTATGTTCCCGGACGTCCGGAGACGGAAGTGGCTACGATGGGATGCAGGACCAGGGTCATGGGAAATGTTTATGATCCCACGCGTGAGATCGCCTATTCCAGAGGGAACCTGTCGTTCTCCTCGATCAACCTTGTCCGTCTTGCGCTGGAAGCAGATCATGACGAGAAGGTGTTTTACGAGAAGCTTGACTGGATGCTCGACCTGACTGCCCAGCAGCTTCTTGACAGATTTGAGATCCAGGCCGCGAAGCACGTGTACAACTTCCCGTTCCTGATGGGACAGGGTGTCTGGCTTGATTCGGAAAAGCTTGCCAACAGCGACGAGATCCGTGATGTATTAAAGCATGGAACCCTTTCGATCGGTTTCATCGGCCTTGCAGAGACGCTTACCGCTCTTTACGGCAAGCATCACGGCGAGAGCGAGGAGATCCAGCAGAAGGGTCTTGAGATCATTGGCCATATGAGAGATTTCTGCAATAAGAAATCCCAGGAGATGAAGATGAACTTCACCCTGCTCGCCACGCCTGCAGAGGGTCTGTCCGGCAAATTTGTCCGCCAGGACCAGCAGCGTTTCGGCAAGATCCCCGGCATCACCGACAGGGAGTATTACACGAACAGTTTCCATATTCCGGTATGGTTCCCGATCTCTGCCTATGACAAGATCCGCCTTGAAGGACCGTATCATGCGCTCTGCAATGCCGGTCATATCAGCTATGTCGAAATGGACGGAGATACTTCCAAGAATATCGAAGCCTTTGAGCAGGTCGTCAGATGGATGCATGACTGCGGCGTAGGTTACGGCAGCATCAACCATCCCGTGGACAGAGATCCGGTCTGCGGATATGTCGGCGTGATCGGAGACGTCTGCCCGAGATGCGGAAGAAGAGAAGGAGAGCAGATCCCGCAGGAGCTTGTGGAAAAACTGCGCAGAATGTATCCTGAAATGCCCGCTTTCCAGGGGATCATGTAAGAAATTGCGAACAGCACGGGATGAATCGTTAAGGATGACAAAATTCATCCCGTGTTTTTGAAAATAGTGCTTGACAAAACACAGGTTTTGATACAAAATATACCTTGCACCGGCACAACAGACACAATATATTGTGGTCAGGATGCTTTCAGAGAATAAAGGAGAATAATTATGAGCGAACAGAGCTATAACGAAAAACTCGGACAGGGCGTAGGATTTGAGCGGATCCGCCGCATCACCGGATATCTTGTAGGAACCATGGATAAATGGAATGACGCGAAACGTGCCGAAGAGCATGACCGCGTAAAACACGGTCTTACCGCGCATGCTTAAGCTGGCGGGGATAGCCGAGGATTCAATCGTTGACGGGCCGGGCATTCGCACGGCCTTTTATGTTCAGGGCTGCCCGCATCACTGCCCCGGCTGTCACAACCCCGAAACCTGGGATTTCTCGGGCGGCACGGAAATGGAAGAGGAGACTCTTCTGAAAATCGTAAAGAGCAATCCGCTCTGCCGCGGCGTCACTTTTTCCGGCGGCGAACCTTTTACGCAGGCGGAGGGGCTTGCGAAGCTGGCGGTGCTTCTGAAGGAGAACGGATACGAAGTAGCTTCCTATACCGGTTTTACGTTTGAGCAGCTGTATGAAAACGGTACCGAAGCGCAGAGGAGACTTCTGTCACTGATCGATGTACTGGTGGACGGCCCGTTCCTGATGGCGGAAAAGAGCCTGGAGCTGAATTTCCGCGGCAGCAGGAATCAGCGTGTGCTGAACGTGCCCGAAAGCCTGAAAGCGGGAAAAGCAGTGGAAGAAACCTCTGCCAGATGGCTCGGTATTTATTAGAATATAAAAAGAAGACAGGTTCCGGTTCCCGCTTTGCCAAAAAGCAGGGAGAAAACCGGAACCTGTCCTCTTTTTTCATGGATTACTGTTCTGAGAACTGACTCTTGTCAACGCCGCAGAGCGGGCATTCAAAGTCTTCGGGAACATCTTCCCACTTCGTTCCGGGTTCGATCCCTGCATCGGGGAAACCGGCTTCTTCATCATATTCCCAGCCGCATACATCACATACATAAACCATGGTAGATTCCTCCTTTTTAGGCCGCAGTGGCGGCTCCTTCTGCTGTAACAATAGCATAACATTGTGACAGTGTCAAAAGGTTTATGTAAATCAACCGTAGAGTTGGCGGTCAGACTATTTTTGTGAGAGAAAGTATATTCAGAACATTAATAATAACTATATTATAATATGGTAAATAAATAAGTGATTTCTTCCTTTCATTTTCTGAAAACAAAATAAATTAATTAATCAAAATGATGAATTGTTTCCTCTAAAGACAGCAAAAAAAAGAAAAATGAAAAAAAGAGCGTTCCATACCAAACAAAACGAAAGAAAATGAACTGTTTTTCAGTCCTTTGATAATTGACTTTAACTCCCCCGTGTCCTATAATTACAGTATCTTACAGGTCTATGCGCCAAAGCGCTTAGCCAAAAAAGGAGGATGATTCCAATGGGAAAGATTCAGATGACCACTCCGTTGGTCGAGATGGACGGCGACGAGATGACCAGAGTTCTGTGGCAGATCATTAAAGACGAGCTGCTGCTGCCTTTTATCGATCTCAAGACAGAATATTATGATCTCAGCCTGGTAAAGAGAGAAGAGACCAAGGATCAGATCACTATCGATTCCGCAAATGCTGCATTAAAGTATGGCGTAGCTGTAAAGTGCGCGACCATCACTCCCAATGCACAGCGTGTTGAAGAGTATAACCTTTCACAGATGTGGAAGAGCCCGAACGGCACCATCCGTGCGATCATGGACGGAACCGTATTCCGCGCTCCCATTCTTGTAAGAGGTATTGAGCCTTACGTTAGAACATGGAAGAAACCCATCACGATCGCTCGTCATGCTTATGGTGATGTTTATAAGAATACCGAGATGAAGTGCTTCGAGAAAGGTACTGCCAAGATCGTTTTCACAAGCGAAAAAGGCGAGACCAGAGAGTCCGAGATCTTCACATTCACCGAGGACGAGGGCGGCGTGATCCAGGGTATGCACAACCGCTGCAACTCCATCAAATCCTTCGCAAGAAGCTGCATGAACTATGCTCTTGATACCAAGCAGGATCTGTGGTTCGCAACCAAGGACACCATCTCCAAACAGTATGACCACACCTTCAAGGATATCTTCGCAGAAGTATTCGAGACTGAGTACAAAGAGAAATTCGAAGCTGCCGGCATCACCTATTTCTACACTCTGATCGACGACGTCGTAGCACGTGTCATCCGTTCCGAGGGTGGATACATCTGGGCCTGCAAGAACTATGACGGCGATGTTATGTCCGACATGCTTGCAACAGCTTTCGGTTCCCTGGCTATGATGACTTCCGTACTTGTAAATCCCGACGGAAAGTATGAGTATGAAGCTGCTCATGGTACTGTTACCAGACATTACTACAAGCACCTGCAGGGTGAAGAGACCTCCACGAACTCCGTAGCTACCATCTTTGCATGGACCGGCGCTCTGAACAAGAGAGGCGAGCTGGACGGCAATGCTGATCTGCAGAAATTCGCTAAGGCTCTTGAGAAAGCTACCATCGACACCATCGAGGAAGGTTACATGACCAAAGACCTTGCGCTGATCACAACGATCCCGAAGGAAGAGATCCATCAGGTCAACTCCAGAGGCTTCATCCTTGAGATCCGCAAGAGACTTGAGGCTCTTCTGTAATTCAATTTGACAAACGATCTGGCCCCGGCATTTCAGCCGGGGCTTTTTTTGCGAATGATGGATAAATGCTCCGGAAATGTGCTATAATACCAAAGGATGTTTTCCGGATCTGTTGGATCCGTGAAGACAGTCATCTGTTCCGCAAAAAAATATTCTTTGGAGGGTCATCTGATGGATCAGAAAAAGCTTGGTTTCGGTATGATGCGGCTGCCTATTACAGATAAAAATGATAAAGGCAGCATCGATATTGAACGTACCGCGGGAATGGTTGATCAGTTCATGGCAGCCGGTTTTAATTATTTTGATTCCGCTTATATGTACCATGAATTTCAGAGTGAGCCTGTTACGGGAAAGACGGTCGTTGCACGGTATCCCAGGGACAGTTTTACGGTAGCGACCAAAATGCCGATGGGCATGTTCAATACAAAAGAAGAGCAGGAACGGATCTTCCATGAACAGCTGAAAAAATGCGGCGTGGACTATTTCGATTTTTATCTGATCCACAATCTGAATTCCTCCTGCATCGATACGGCCAGAGAGCTCGATACTGTCGGCTTCCTGCAGAAAATGAAAGAGGAAGGAAAGATCCGGAAGCTGGGGTATTCCTGTCACGATACCGGTGATTTTGTCGACCGTACCTTCACCGAATTCCCTCAGCTGGAATTCGTTCAGCTGCAGATCAACTATCTTGACTGGGAAAACGAGGGAATACAAAGCCGGAAATGTTATGAAGCAGCAGTGAAGCATGGAAAACCGGTGATCGTTATGGAACCGGTCAAAGGCGGTACACTTGCAAATATTCCAGCAGATGCGGAAGCAGTGCTGAGAGAAGTGCATCCTGACTGGAGTCCCGCATCCTGGGCCATCCGTTTTGCGGCCGGACTTCCCGGCGTTTATATGATCCTTTCCGGCATGAGCACAGAAGAGCAGCTGGCAGACAATATCCGTACCATGCAGGATTTCAAGCCTCTGAATACGGAAGAACTGGCCGTGCTTGATAAAGTCCGAAATATCATTAACGGAAGTATCGCCATCCCCTGTACCGGCTGCAGATACTGCGTGGAAGCGGACAGATGTCCCATGAACCTGAATATTCCGAGCTATTTCGCACTGTACAACCAGGAAAAACTGGATACGAACCCCAGCTGGTCATCTGAAAAAGAAATGTACGCTAATCTGCTCGCGGAAGGCTATGGGAAGATGGAAGACTGTCTGCACTGCGGGAATTGTGAATCCTACTGCCCGCAGCACCTGCCGATCAGGGAGCTGCTGGAGAAAGCCTCGGATTTCTTCGATGCGGATGGCGCCGGGAGAACATACACCGGAGAAAAAATCACAAAGAGCGGCAGACCGTTCTGAGCATCTATTATTACAGAAACAACAGAAAGTCCGGTCCGCTTAAGGAACGGAAAAGGTCTTTAAACAATGAAAAGTTCCAACTGGATCATCGGTCCCGAAATATCTCTGCCTGTCATGCTGAAAGGACGGGAGGACAGAGTAAGAAGGCAGAAACGTGCACAGATTAAGCGTCCCGATACACTCGTCTGTTTTACGCTGAACATCGCCGGTCCCATTAAGCGTTTTCCGCTTGCGGAAGAAGTATTTTACAACACCTTCGATCTCATCCGGAATACACTGCTTATCCATCGTATGCCTCCGGCAGATTCCTTTGTCTCTGACAACGTCTATGGAATGGAAGGCTATCTATCCGTCCATACGGATGCTTACGAAGTAAAAAAAGTACTGCTGGAACTGGAGGAAAATGAACCCGCCGGAAGGCTTTTTGATATCGACGTCCTGAAACCGGACGGAGAAAAAGTATCACGCAGCGAACTTGGGCTTGGCACAAGGCCCTGCCTTGTCTGCGGAAAAACAGACGGCATTTGCGCCAGGAGCAGAGCGCATTCCGTGGAAGAACTGCAGGATGCTACCATTTCCCTTCTGCTGGAACAGTGCAGCAAATACAGGCTCTCTTCGGAAATGATCGGAAGACTCTGCCGTCAGGCGATGCTGATGGAAGTCTATGCTACGCCGAAGCCGGGCCTGGTGGATCTCAACAACGCCGGCTCCCATACGGATATGGATGTTTCCCTGTTTGAGAAAAGCACTTATGCACTGGAAACTTATTTTGCCAGATTCGCCGCCGCAGGTTTCGAACTGCAGAACGAATCGGCGGAAAAGATCCTCAGCTGCATTCGTCCGATCGGTCTGGAAGCCGAAAACGCCATGTATCAGGCGACTGGCGGCGTGAATACACATAAGGGAATGATCTTTTCTCTCGGTATTCTGGCAGCTGCAGCAGGCTATGTGATCGCTTCCTACAGCGTACGGGAAACGCTGCTGTCACAGATCCTGCGTACTGCGGGAATGATCGCTTCTCCGGCTTTTAAAGAGGATTTCCGCCTGCTCCCGCTGGAAGACGGGCATGTGAAGACAGCGGGGGAAGAGCAGTATGAGAAGCTGAAACTGGGCGGCATCCGTGCCGAAGCGGCCGGCGGTTTCCAGTCCGTACAGCGTTTCTGCTGGCCGTACCTGGCTGAGTATCTTGACCGGGAAATGGATTACAAACGTGCCGGATCTCTGGCACTGATGCATCTGCTCGCCAATGTGGATGACTCCAACATGATCAAGCGCTCTTCCAGGGAGGAACAGCTGCAGGTGAAAGACGAAATACGAAAACTGCTGCAGGCAGCCCCTGAACCTTCGGAAGAGAGGATCCTGGAGACGGATACGGAATTTATCCGCCGCAATCTCAGTCCCGGCGGCTGCGCAGATCTTCTTGCACTGACATACTGGTTGTATCTCATTTCCTGGCTGCTCTGACTATTACATGCATTGTTAACTATTGCTGCCGTGCGGTATAATGATCCGGAAAGATCTTATACCGTTTTTTTTCTGAAGCTGTAACCTTCCTGCAGATAAACTGTACTTGAAGGATGAAGACGTTAAACGGAAGCTTCTTTCTGAAAGGATCCGGCCATGGAAGATATTGAGATCATCAGCCTGTATATTGAAAGGGATGAACGCGCGATCGCCGAAACGGACGGCAAATACGGCACAAGGCTGCGCAGATTTGCCGATAACATGCTTTCTGCCGAAGATGGGGAAGAGTGCGTTAATGACACGTATTTTTCAGCGTGGAATTCCATTCCGCCTGCAAGACCCGTGCATTTCTGTGCATGGCTGCTTAAGGTGCTCAGAAATCATATCGGCCACCGGATTTCCTATCTGACTGCCGATAAGAGAAAAGCTGTTGTGCAGGAGCTTTCCGATGAACTTCTTACCTGTATTCCCGGCGGGAACGTGGAAGAAGAAGTGGATTCAGGGGAACTCGGGAAAACGCTTTCCGCGTTCCTGTATGGTCTTCCGGAAGACGCGCGGCGGATGTTCATCCTCCGGTACTGGTTCGGGAATTCCGTTAAGGAGATCGCGCTTTCCACGGGCAGTACCGAAAGCCGTGTCAAAGTAAGTCTTCACCGCACAAGAAATCGTTTGAGAGACTATCTGGCAAAGGAGGGATACGCCGTATGAGACCGGAAGATATCTTAAAAGGCCTGAATCATATTGATGATGAACTGATCGAAGAAGCCATAAAGGAACAGCCGTCACGCAGGAAGAGACTGTGGATCATTCCCGCCGCAGCTGCCGCGTGCATGACACTGCTGGTCGGGTATTCTGCAGTCAGATCCGGATTGATCGGAAACATGCATTCTCTGTCTGCGGAACAGGAGGTACAGGAACAGATCATTGGCTCCGAAATGCAGGAAGAAGAAAAAGAGAATGCTGCAGGTCAGGAAGAAAAAGAGGAAGCCGCGGTTTCGGATGAAACAGAAGCATTTTTCCCTGTTTCTTCTAATGGAGCGGATGAGCAGGTTGATGCCGGAAGCGGTAAGGAACAGACCGGTGCCGGAAACAGCATTTTATACGCAGGAAGAGCCGATGCGGAACCCCCTGCTGCGGATTTTCACACAGCCGGTGACTATACGGATGTTTATTCCATGATCAGCCGTTTTGAAGAGGAAGAGCAGCAGGAATCCGATGTTGTATATATGACAGAGGAAGCTGCAGATGCTGATTTTGCTGCCGAAGAAGCAGCCCCTGCCGAGAATGGGGTATTTGCCGCAAAATCCGATCTGGCGGCCGGTACGACCGGTGTTTCTGATACGTATTCCACGACGAATGTCATGGTCGAGGGAATTGATGAGAGCGATATCGTGAAAACAGACGGACGGTTCATTTACCGGGTATCCGGCGCTTCCGTGATCCGCACGGATATCAGGGACGGAAGACCGGGAGAAGAGAGCAGGATCGATATTCCGGATGCCGGACCTGCGGACAATATCCGGGAGATTTTCCTGGACGAAAAGAAACTCATTATTATCGGGGAAAAAACGGAGACCGGAGATCTGCAGCAGTGGAGCGAAGATTACGCAAGATCTTATACGCCTCAGGATAAAACGGTGACTTTTGCTGCGGTATATGATATTTCCGGCAGCACGCCGCAATATACCGGCAAGTATACCCAGGACGGTTTTTACAAAACAGCCAGAAAGAAAGGCGATCATATTACCCTGTTTACCGACGTTTATCTGTACGGGCGTGTCCGTGATGAAGAAAGCAAAGAGATGCGCGCCCCGGAGGAATGGGTGCCGAAAGTGAACGGAAAGATGCTTCTTGCGAACTGCATCTATATGGCAGAAGATTCTTATGCCGGCATCCTTGCTTCCACCTTTACTGAGAGCACGCCGGATACTGCAGACGATGCGAAATTCATTTTCCTGAATTATGCAGAGGTATATGTCGGCAGCACTTCCGTATGGCTTTATTATAATAATTTTACCTCTGCGGCAGGCACAACGAAGATCATCAGCATGCCGTATGATGACGGCTGTATTCGTGCCGGAAAAACGGCAGAGGTGAGCGGAAGAGTCACGGACAGCTTTGCGATCTCAGAAGGTTCCGGTCTGTTAAGGATCCTTACCAGTGTGAGCGGCAGTGCGGGAGACGACAATCGGCTGTACCTTCTTGATGCGGATACGCTGGCAATGACAGGCAGACTGGATGGAATCGCACCCGGCGAGATTATTTATGCCGCCAGATATATCGGAAACATTGCGTATTTTGTTACCTACAGAAATACCGATCCGGTATTTGCGGCGGATCTTTCAGACCCTGCCGATCCGAAGATCATCGGGGAGCTGAAGATCAGCGGGTTTTCCGATTATCTGCATCCGTGGGATAAAGATCACATCCTGGGACTCGGTCATGAAACGAATCCCGCAACAGGTGAATTTATCGGCATCAAAATGACTATGTTCGATGTTTCTGATCCATATCATATAAAAGCGGTTGACACAAAAGTGCTGAAGGAAGGCCGTTCCTCCTCCGCCATCGAGAATAATTATAAAGGGATCCTGATCGATCCTGAAAAAGGAATCTTTGGTTTTGCGGATCTGGAAGGGCAGGAGGAAGAAGCATGGAAACCGCATTACAGAGTGTTCTCCTGGACACCGGAAAAAGGCTTCACGGACCATCTGAACAGCGCGCTTAAAACAGATGATTATTTCTCCCGCGGGATCTATGCCGGTGAAACATTTTACATTATCGATAATGATATAACAGCTTTTGCCATGAACGGTAAAGAATGGAAAGCGATTCCTTAAGAAACGTTAAAAGATTCATGAATTATCACTTTTCACTTGCATTAAATTACGTTCTATGTTAGAGTAGAGAACCGTAAGAGCGAGGATCACTTACAAAACCATGACCTGCATGTGGAATCTTAAGAAGAATTCCATATTCCAATATTACTGATCCTGACGAAAGGAGTTAATATCATGAACAAAGAAGAAGTAAAAGAGACTATTGAATCCACAAAAGAGATCGCTGTAGAATCCGCAAAGGAAACTGTTAAGAAAGCAAAATCCAGCGCAAAGAAGGCGACCAAGGAAGCAAAGAAAGTCACTGAGAAAGCTGCAAAGGCTGCCAAGAAGGAAGTCCAGAAGCTCATGCTCCGCGAGACATATATTCAGTTCGCAGGTGCTGAATATAAGGAGAGCGATATCATGGCAAAAGTCGAGGCTGCTTATACAGCTCAGGGCCATCGTTTCTCTTCCGTAAAATCCATCGAGCTTTACATCAAGCCCGAGGACGGCGCAGCTTACTATGTCATCAACGACAAGATCACAGGAAAGGTTTCCCTGTAATCTGTCCGGTGTGACAGCACCATTGATTTAAGTCGTTGCATCTTCCGCCGGCACATGCTATAATGTGTGCCGGCGTCACTATGTGACGGAACTGGAGAGTTATCGAAGTGGTCATAACGAGCCGCACTCGAAATGCGGTTGTCGGTTTCCCGGCACGTGGGTTCGAATCCCACACTCTCCGTTACGGATCTTGTCCGTTTATTTATTCCTGCGGCGTGCAGTCTGATCCGCTCTTGATTTTTTCCGGATTCATGCTATACTAACGTAGGTAATCGTTTGGGATCGTAGCTCAGCTGGGATGAGCGTTCGCCTCACACGCGAGAGGTCATGGGTTCGAGCCCCATCGGTCCCACTTTGAAGAAGCACGCTTTGGCGTGCTTTTTCCATAACTGATCTTTTCCCCGACAAGAAGGAGAGTGTGTCATGGCTGTTATACTTGTTGCAGACGATGAACCCAGGATGCGGAAGCTGGTCAAGGATTTTCTTGTTAAAGAAGGGCACCAGGTGCTGGAAGCCGGAGACGGCGAGGAGGCTGTTGACAGGATCTTCAACAGCAATTCGATCGATCTCCTGATCCTGGATGTAATGATGCCGAAGATGGACGGCTGGGAAGTGCTTTCCACGATCAGAGGGTATTCCAAACTGCCCGTGATCATGCTGACGGCCAGATCCGAAGAACGCGATGAATTAAAGGGCTTCAATCTCGGGGTGGATGAATATATCACCAAACCGTTCAGCCCGAAAGTGCTTGTCGCCCGCGTCAATGCACTGCTGCGCCGGATCTCCGGCGATTCTCCGGATATTATTTCAGCCGGCGGAATCGAACTGAACAAAACAGCGCATATCGTTACCGTGGACGGGAAGAGTGTGGATCTGTCCGTCAAGGAATTCGAACTTCTCCAGTATTTTTTGGAGAATCAGGGCATTGCCCTTTCCCGGGAAGTGATCCTGAACAATGTCTGGAATTACAACTATTACGGGGACGCCAGGACAATCGACACCCATGTAAAGAAGCTCCGTGCAAAGATCGGAGAAAAGGGAAGTTATATCCAGACGATCTGGGGAATGGGATACAAATTCAGTGTGTAAGCAAAAGAGGACGGGATGCCCGTCCTCTTTTCTGTCAGTGAACCGTTCTCCGGCTCACCGGCATTTTACCTGCTTTCCAGATAGTCTTCAAATACGTATGCGGTGCCGTCCTGATATTTGATCTCCACCCATTTGCCTTCCTGGCCGACCTTCTCAACGGCATCACCCGTCGACAGCGTTCCGAGAACAGTGGTGTTCTTATTCGGACCCTGGCGGACATTCACGCCCGATTTCGCGTACAGGATCTCTCCGGTGACTTCCTCCACATCCGGAAGCGTATCGGTTTCGTCATGGGTTACGCCCGCCCATGTGGAATACTGCTCCGTTTCTTTTTCCGTGGTCTGTGTCTCTGTTGTTTCTGTCTCGGGAGCAGCAGTCGGCACTGTCATCGGCGCTGCCTGGGAGCGGGTAGTGCTGGGTCCGGGCGTGACTGCACTGCACGCGCAGAGAAAGCTGAAGGTAAATGCAAAGAGTATCCATAGCGCAAGCTGTTTTTTCATTTCAAACTCCTTCGATCCTTTCCGGATCTGTTCTGATGATCTTTCCTCCGCAGAGGATCATGTCATCCTTATAAAATACTGCCGCCTGTCCCGGCGTTACAGCACGGACCGGTTCCTTAAAGCGGCACAGGATCCTGCCGTCCTCCCGCATCCGGATAACGGCCGGAGCACCGGCATGATTGTAACGGATCCTGGCAGTCACTTCCGTATCGCCATTGAGTGCCGCAGCAGCCATGAAGTTGATATCTTCACAGACAAGGGAATCACTCATTGTCTCCGCCGATTCCCCCAAAACGACTTCATTCGTTTCCGGCCGGATCTCAAGAACGAACATCGGTTTTCCGAAAGTGTTTCCGAGTCCTTTTCTCTGGCCGACAGTATAATGGATGATCCCTCTGTGCATACCGAGGATCCGCCCGCTTCTGTCGACAAAGTTTCCGGGAACATCTTCATGCTTCCTGTGCGAACAGATGAAAGAAGCATAGTCATGATCAGGAATGAAACAGATCTCCTGGCTGTCCGGTTTATGCGCTACCGGCAGGCCGGCTTCTTCAGCAATTCTGCGGATCTCATCCTTTTCGTATTCTCCGACCGGCATCAGCGTATGGGAAAGCTGTTCCTGTGTGAGATTGTAAAGCGCGTAAGTCTGATCTTTTTTTGCCGTAACAGAGGAAGCCACTGCATATCTGCCTTCCCGTGTCTTTGTGATCCTTGCATAATGACCGGTAGCAATGCAATCAGCTCCGAGTGCAAGAGATCTGTTCAGCAGCGCCTCCCATTTCACATACCGGTTGCAGGCAATGCAGGGATTCGGTGTTTCACCGACCAGATAGGAATCGGCAAAATAGTCTATTACCTTCTCGCGGAATACGTCTCTGAAATTGAAAACATAATGCGGGATGCCGATCGCTCTGGCGACCCTGCCGGCGTCATAGGCGGCGGAGAGACCGCAGCAGGATCCTTCCGCGTCTGTCGGTGTATCATCCTGCCAGATCTGCATGGTCACCCCGGTCACATCGTGTCCGGCCTGTTTCAACAATAATGCGGCAACGGAGGAATCGACCCCTCCGGACATTCCAACGATTACTTTAGCCATAGCACCTCCGATATGAAGCTATTTTATCCTTTTTGTCATCATTTGACAAGTGTGAATCTGCAGTTTGCTGAATCAACGCATCCTGAGCACTTGCTGTCTGAATTTTTTAGAGAAAAATTTTACAATAATGCTTGCAAAATGAAAAACTTATGTTAGCATGATATATGGCTGATATATTTGATGGCTTCAATTTCTTTTCAGACGGAGGTAATGTCATGAAGACACAACAGGAGAAAGACGCCTTTAAAGAGAAGATCAATGCGTCACTGGATGAGGAATATGCAGTGGAGTATCTGGCATCCCTGATGCGTATGCCCAGTGAAACATTAAAACCCGCCTATGCCCAGGAACTGGTCCTTGCCAAGATGAAGGAACTTGGTTTTGCGACCGAGATGTTTCCCTGCTATGTCGATGAGATCAAGGATCTTCCGGATTTCTTCCATGCAGAAGGAAATGATGTTTACCGCCCCGACATACTCAATCTTGTCGGTGTAAAGGAAGGCGTCAATGAAGGAAAGGGAAATGCGCTGATGCTGCATGCGCATATCGATACTTCTCCTTCCTTCCCCGGGATCTGTTCCCCTGAAAATGTACATCGTGAAGGCACCCGTTTATATGGCCTTGGCGCGTGTGATGACAAGGGCGGCGTTGCCACGATGATGATGGCTGCGGAAGCTGTCATCAAAACAGCCGGCCCGCTAGACGGAAAGCTCACGCTCATGAGTTCCATCGGCAAAAGAGGCGCCATTGGAACGCTTACCTCCTGCCTGAAGGGATACGGGGGAGACGGGGCGATCTACCTCCATCCGGCAGAAACAGGTCACGGATTCAGGGAGATTAAAAATTACTCTATGGGGACCACGGATCTGATCCTGACAATTACCGGAAAGAAAGGGAAAGACCAGAACGAAACAGATGACAGTGAAGTCAATGCAGTGATCAAAGGCGCTGAAACAGTCCTTGCTGTGAAAGCATGGGAAAAGGAGCGCAGAAAAAAACATCTGTTTGCAGACTCCACCTTTGCCGGCAGTCCTTGTACAAAAACAGACATTACCAATGCGCGCGCTACTGCCATGACACCGGATGACGTGACGGAATATGAGCTGTCCGTCAGAGTGATCTTCGGGCTTGATGAAACGCCGGAAAGCGTAAGGAATGAGCTTGCAGATTATCTGGCAGAGACCTTTAAAGACGATGAATGGATGAGCGCCAATCCGGTCAGGATCACGCTGGGTGAAAGACAGGGTTCCCCGATCACCGTCGGAAGAGAAGAGCCGATCGTTCAGACACTGGAGAAAAATATTACTGAAATCAAAAAGTTTGATGACTTCATTTACCAGTATCACGGGACCAGTGATATAAGAATGCCGATCATCTATGGAAACACTCCTACGGTAGGGGTCGGAGCGCTTTGCGGCGGACTTCATCCGGGAATCGATGAAGAATGGATCGACCTGAAGGATTATATTGACGGTATTAAGATCATGGCAGGAGTCATCATCGACTGGTGTCTGTAAGACGATAACGAAAGCCCGGAGTACTGACTCCGGGTTTTTTGTCAGGTGAAATACAGTATCTGAAAACCCCGTGGTTTCAGGAGCCGGTTCCGGCTGGTATGACTGCCGGCATATTGTCAGTTTTATTTAAATGTGCTAGCATATTTTTGTTCCGAACATTTTACCGAATGCATTTACCGGTCCCGGAAGATACAGGTTGATCATAATGAAAGAAAATAATAACAGATTCATATCTTTAAGATTCAGTTTCCCGCTCATTACCGTAAGCGTTCTTGCCGCTGTCATAGCGATCGTCTTTGCACTGAATGCCTCGCAGCTGGAGAATTTTGCCGTAAACAACAAACAGACCAGGCTGAGGGAGACGGCGGAACTTGTGAAAATTACAGCGGCAGACAATTTTTCGAAAGAAACGTTTTCCGTGCTGGAAAACAAACTGCGGACAAGCAATATTGATATTATCATTCTGGATAATGTTTATGAAACGCCGGTCGTGCTCTATGCTACGGATCTGAATCAGGGCCGGATCATTTCCAAGCTGCTGGATATTTATGAAAACGAAAAATATGACGTGGGAGACCATATAGAGGTATTTGAGAAAACAGAGGAATATGTGATGCTGAGTCTGTTTCAGAATGATGAAGCCGGATATCAGCTTGACTGTGTCGGGTCATGCGGGGATGCTATGCGTTTTATCATGACCACCCCGATGGAGAGCATCCGGGACAGTGTGCAGATTTCCAGCCGGTTCCTGCTGATCATCGGTCTGGCTGCGATCATTATCGGCGGCATCATCATGTATATCGCCACTGCAAAGCTGACAGACCCGATCCTGAGACTGTCGGAAATATCCGATCACATGGCGGATCTTTCCTTTGATGTGCGATACGATGGCCATGACAGCAATGAGATCGGCGTCCTTGGCCGCAACATGAATCATCTGTCCGACAGCCTGCAGGAAACGGTTACGAATCTGAGGGCCGCCAATGAGAAGCTGGAATCGGATCTGCGGGAAAAAGAGCAGCTCGATGAGATGAGAAGACTCTTCCTGTCAAATGTTTCCCATGAGCTTAAAACACCGATCGCCCTCATCCAGGGCTATGCCGAAGGCCTTACGGAAGGAATCGCAGATGATCCCGACAGTACGAGATATTACTGTGAAGTCATTGCGGATGAAGCGGGGAAAATGAATGAGATCGTCAAAAGACTTCTCAGCCTTGATGCCATTGAATCCGGGAAAATGCAGATCACATATTCGGATTTTGATCTGTGCGAGCTGATCAGGGGCATCGGGGAAAGCAGCAGAAAGCTTGCCGCAGAGAAAGACGTCCGCCTTGAGTTTGATCTCCCGGAAGAACTGCAGGTCCATGCTGATGAATTTATGATCGAAGGCGTTCTGCAGAATTATTTCAGCAATGCCTGGCATTATGTCAGTGATCCGGGTACCGTCACAGCTTATTACAGAGACGTATACGGAAGAGCCCGCATCTATATCCGCAATACAGGAAGCTGCATCCCGGAAGAGCACATCCAGCATATCTGGGACAAGTTCTATAAAATCGACAAGGCGAGGACCAGGGCGTACGGCGGCAGCGGGATCGGCCTTTCGATCGTGAAAGCGATTATGAAAACGCACAACAGCAGATGCGGGGTCCGGAACACGGAAGACGGCGTGGAATTCTGGTTCGAAGTGGAAAGAACAAGGTCGTCCGGGGACGACGGATATGATTCCGAATACGGAACACTTGAGTAAAAAAAAGGAGCGGTCTGCCGCGATAAAAGCGGCGATCACTCCTTCTTTTTATGACCTGAGATAAGGTATTTCATGCTTCATCAGGAATTTGAGCATCAGCTCATCCCATTCCCGTTCAGCCGTTCTGTCAGGAGTAAAGGTGCTGTAAGCGCAGCCTGTGATGAGCATCAGCGTCTCATGTTCATATCTGATATTGAAGAGAAGACTGGTAATATTGGTCGTTTCGGAAGATTTGCCGATCGAAGCCAGTGTTTTCTCCATATTCGCAGCCGTCAGACGCATCGTCAGCCGGAAGGCGCGCGGCAGCTGTTTCCCCCGGATGATCTGGAACGCAATATTTCTGGCTTCCGCCCATTTAATGTACCGGTCTTCCTTTTCCTCGTCTGTCAGGGCGCCGTCCATGCTGGTGGAAAAGCGCGTAACAAACTCACCTTCAACAAGTTCGAAATTGTCAAAGGTCTCCGTGAGGAACAGAAGCTTAGTAAATAATTTCATGTCTTCAATAGTTAACGCGATCATAAATAAAGTATATCATGATTTCCGAATGTGTAAATCCTATCTTTTGTTCGACTTATTTTTCAGATTATTTTCCGGGAATGTATTTCATTATCTTCATGATTATGTTATTATCTTACTGTAGAAATGAAGGTAAGCCAGGCTATGAAAAATAACCCGCTAATCAATAGTCAAAGAGGATATCGTTTATGGAGATCACATTTTTAGGCGCTACTCATGAAGTGACCGGTTCCTGCACCCTGCTCTCCGTCGGCGGCAGACATATCATGATCGACTGCGGTATGGAACAGGGAAGGGATGTCTTTGTCAATCAGGATCTTCCGGTCAGGCCGCAGGAAGTGGACTGTGTTGTCCTGACCCATGCGCACATTGACCATTCCGGCAAGCTCCCGCTGCTGTACAGACAGGGCTTCCGGGGCCAGATCTATGCCACGGAGGCAACGACGAGTCTCTGCGAGATCATGCTCCGAGATTCCGCGCACATCCAGGAAATGGAAGCGGAGTGGAAGAACCGCAAGGGACAGCGTTCCGGCAAAAAGCCTGTCGAACCGATGTATACGGTAGATGATGCTGAAGCCGTTATGAAGCATTTCGTGCCGTATCCATATGAAAAAAGATTCCAGGCCGCAGAGGGCGTGGAAGTCATTTTCAGAGATGTCGGCCATCTGCTGGGATCCGCCTGCGTCAAGTTCTTCCTTACGGAAAACGGAGAGGAACGCACGATCGTCTTCTCCGGCGATATCGGGAATAAAGACAAACCGATCCTGAAAGATCCGGCAGCCTTTGATGAAGCCGATTATGTCGTCATGGAATCCACTTACGGCGACAGGTATCATGAAAAACCGCAGGATCATGCAGATACTGTTGAACAGCTGGCGGCAGCCATTGAGCGTACGCTTGCAAGAGGCGGAAATGTCGTCATTCCTTCCTTTGCCGTCGGGCGTACCCAGGAGCTCCTGTATTACATCCGCGAGATCAAGCAGCGCGGACTTGTCCGCTGCAATCCGAACTTCAAGGTCTACATCGATTCCCCGCTGGCGCATGAAGCGACCGGTATATTCGTTCAGACAGATCCGGACTATTTTGACGAAGATCTGCAGGCTGTCCTGGCGTCCGGGCAGAATCCCATTTTCTTCCCCGGCCTGGAAGTCGCCGTTTCTGCGGAAGAATCCAGAGCCATCAACTTTGATACCGAGCCAAAAGTAATTCTGTCTGCCAGCGGCATGTGCGAAGCCGGCCGGATCAGACACCATCTGAAGCACAATCTGTGGCGGAAAGAATCCCTGATCCTGTTCGCCGGCTATCAGGCGAACGGGACGCTTGGCCGCGTGATCTTTGAAGGCGCCGAAAAAGTCATGCTGTTCGGAGAAGAGATCCAGGTCAATGCGGAAGTCTCTTACCTGGCCAATATCAGCGGCCATGCGGACAAGCAGGGCCTGACAGACTGGATCTGCTCCTTTGAAAAGAAACCGGATCTCGTCTTCATCAATCACGGAGAAGACGCCGTGACCGCTTCTTATGCCGAATATCTGATGGATGAATGCGGATTCAAAAGAGCAGTGGCACCGTTCTCAGGGACCGTATATGACCTGATCTCCGGCAGCGCGGTCGTACTTACGGAAGGCGTTCCTGTCGAAGCGCCGAAGTCCGCCGCGAAGGTCGAAGGCCTGTACAGAACGCTTGTGGAAGCCGGCAAACGTCTCATGCTTCTGATCGAGACGTTCCGCGGCCGTACGAACCGCGACGTGCGGAAGCTGACCAGGGATATTGACAGCGTGATCGAAAAGTGGGAAGATTAGGCAAATCGATTTAAGGAGTCTTGCTTTGAACCGTATCAATTATGACAAAGCGATGCAGGAGATCATAAAGAAAGAGAAAGAGTCGGGCCATGTTCCGGCTCTTCTTCTGCATTCCTGCTGCGGACCATGCAGCAGTGCTGTACTGGAACGCCTCACAACGGATTTTGAACTGACGGTCTTCTATTACAACCCGAATATTTATCCGGAAGAGGAATACCATAAAAGAGTCGAAGAACAGGAACGTCTTATCAACGCGTTTCCGGCCGTATATCCCATCCGTTTCATTGCCGGCGAATATATTCCCGCTGACTTTTATAAAACCGTTAACGGGCTCGAGAAGGAGCCTGAAGGCGGTTCCCGCTGCCTGGAATGCTTCCGGCTGAGACTCCGGGAGGCGGCGGAAAAAGCGCAGGAACTTCATATGGATTATTTTACGACCACCCTGACCGTGAGCCCGCTGAAAAACGCGGAGGTTCTGAATGCGCTGGGAGAGGAGATCGCGCGGGATTATGAGGGTCTTTCCTTCCTGCCGTCCGATTTCAAGAAACGGAATGGTTATAAACGATCCTGTGAGCTTTCCGCCGAGTATGACATGTACAGGCAGGACTACTGCGGCTGCGTCTTCTCCATGCGGGAGCGGCATCCGGATGCAGAATGAATATTTCGGAATGATCTGCCGTATTCAGAGTATCTGTGTATAAGAAAGGATTTTATTTATATATTTATGAATCTCCTTAAATGGTTTACAGTTCCGGAAAAATCGTTTAAAATATCATAAGATATCCGCCAGAAGCGGAAGATTTCAGGAGGAAACAGAATGAAGGTTTTAGTATTAAACTGCGGAAGCTCATCCTTAAAGTATCAGCTGATCGACATGGACAACGAGAGCGTTATCGCAAAAGGCCTTTGCGAGCGTATCGGCATCGACGGCTCCAAGCTTACCCACAAGCCTACCGGCAAGGATACCTTTAAGAAAGAAGCTCCCATGCCTACCCATACCGAAGCGATCAAGCTGGTCATGGATGCCCTGATGGATCCCGAGCACGGCGTGATCAAGGATACTTCCGAGATCTCCGCGATCGGCCACCGCGTCCTGCACGGCGGAAGCAAATTCACAGAGTCCACTATTGTTGACGAGAAGGTAAAACAGGCCATCCGCGACTGCTTCGACCTCGGACCGCTTCACAATCCTGCGAACCTGATGGGTATCGAGGCTTGTGAGGAAGCCATGCCCGGCACTCCGAATGTCGCCGTATTCGACACCACCTTTGGTATGTCCATGCCCGAGAAGGCTTATATGTACGCCATCCCTCACGAGTACTATGACAAGTACAGCATCCGCCGCTACGGCTTCCATGGCACCAGCCATATGTTCGTATCCGGTGAAGTACTGAAGTTCTGCCATCTTGATCCCGAAAAAGGCAAAGTCATCGTATGCCACCTCGGAAACGGCGGCTCCATCTCCGCATCCATCGGCGGAAAGTGCGTGGATACTTCCATGGGACTTACACCGCTGGAAGGTCTGATCATGGGCACCAGATCCGGTGATGTCGACCCCGCAGTCGTACAGTTCATCTGCAACAAGGAAGGCAGAGATGTAAACGATGTTCTCAACATGCTGAACAAGAAATCCGGTGTTCTCGGCATGTCCGGCGGCGTATCCTCCGATTTCCGTGATATCGAAGCTGCAAGAGCCGAGGGCAACAGACTGGCCGGCGTAGCGCTGGATGCATTCATCTATCGTGTCGTAAAATACATCGGCGCTTATACAGCAGCCATGAACGGCGTAGATGCGATCGCATTTACCGCTGGCGTAGGCGAGAATGACATCAAGACCAGAAAGAGGATCTGCGAGAATCTTTCTTATCTCGGTGTTAAGATCGATGACGAGCGCAACAATATCAGAGGCGAAGCAAGAGTCATCTCTGCGGACGATTCCAAAGTTCAGGTCGTTCTGTATCCGACCAACGAAGAGCTTGCGATCGCAAGAGAGACCGTAAGACTGGTGGGCTGATTACCAACCATTGTTCTGCAGATTCCGGCAGGTGATATCTATTAAGATATCGCCTGCTTTTTTATTAATCTCTTCTTAAAAAATCTCGTTATTATTGAACCTGCTTCAACTTTATGATAATTTTTTATTGTGGAATACATGCCATGTGTCATTCTAAATCTCAGGCAGAACCGGAGGAAACAAAATGAAGCGAAAGATCATTGATACACTGCTGTTTATGACCGCGCTGGTCCTATGTGTGCTGCTTACACTCTACATGGCAGGCGGCAATTACAGCAGCCCTGCGACCATCTACAACTTTCTCTTTCTGGGCGCCATGGCGGTTCTGTATCTTATTTCCCTTTGCGGCGGCATTTTCCGTATGACTGAAATCTCAGAGTATTTCCGGGATGTCTCCGCCGTGATCGATACACAGCCGGAAAGAGAAAACGTCGGGCTCGAGGACTGCCTTCAGGAAATATCGGCTTACGGTCCGCTGCGGAAGAACCTGAAGCGGTTCGCCCAGGATCTCAAACGGAGCAAGAGCGGCATCCTTGACATAGAAGATTACATAAACGAAGACGAGACGGACACACTCATACACAAACGGATGCTAGACATCGTTCCGGATATTCTTACGACCCTCGGTATCCTGGGAACATTCATTGGTCTGGTCCTTGGCCTTCGTTCGTTCCAGCCTTCCAATTACGAGGTGATGACCGCCTCCGTTACATCTCTGGTCGAAGGAATCAAGGTAGCTTTCCTTACTTCCATCTACGGGCTGATCCTTTCCCTGATCAATTCCTACAGCATGAGGACAGGGTATTCGGCCATGACTGATGAACTGCAGTCGTTCCTGATCCTTTTCCATAACAAACTCGTGCCTTCTGCGGAGATGGAAGCGCAGAACCGCCTGATCAATATCCAGACGGAGCAGACAGAGCTGATCCATTCTCTTACAGAGGAATTTTCCGATCAGGTCGCGCACGGATTTGCAGCCAATCTGGCGCCCACGCTGGACCGTATCAATACCCAGCTTGGATCCATGATGACGACTATCAGCAATAATCAGCAGATGTTCCTGAAGGAAATCGTCGATTCCTTCGTAAAAGAGATGAAGGAAAGCTTTCATACGGAATTTACCCGGTTCGGAGAGAGCGTTCAGGCTGCCAACGATATGGTGACGAACAGCATCTCCGAGTCGGAAGATATTTACCGCAGGCTGTCCGCTGATCTTCGTTCAATCTTTACGGAGGATGAAGTCATCATGCATGCTGCTGTCGCGGAATTTTCGGACATGGAGAGAGAGTTCGGCCGTAAAGTAGACGGGGTGATGGAACAGTATGACAGGATCATAGAGAAGATCCGGAACACCCAGGAGGCTTCTCTGGATAACCTGGCCAAATCAGAGGAAGAATCTGCAAGATTCTGGGTTGCCGTGAACCAGGCAATGAACAACTATCTCGAATCGGCTTCTGCGGCCTATGGCCGTTTCGAATCAGCCCAGCAGGCAAGCGATAAAGTCCTGAAGGCCATTACCGCCACGTATCAGAAAAACGAAAAACTTCTGGAGGAATCCCGGAAGCAGACAGAAGAGCTGTTGAAAGTAGAAAAGGAAATGAACGAATCGCTGGCAGAGATCCGCAGAGTCTTTTACCAGATGGAGATCGCGGGGAGCAGCGGAAACACCATGTATCTGTATCCCGGGGTATCCAGACAAAGCAGGGAACAGGAACAGCGGATGATCAAACAGATGGAGACGATCGTTTCCAAATCCGAAAAACGGCAGGACAAAAAACTGGAAGAGATCCTGGGCGGGATCGACGATCTGAACGACAAGGCAGGCAGGAAGTCAAGATGGTTCGGCTGGTAAGCCGTGAGAGGGTGAGCTATGACGAAAAGAAAGGGGCACAGGAAAGAACGCGAAGGCTTCAACATATGGCGTTCCTACTCTGACATGATGGCCGGTCTGCTGCTTTTGTTCGTGCTGATCATGTGTGTTACACTGTTCCAGGCACAGAAAAACTATGTGGAAAAGCTTGCTGAACAGGAAGAGCGCATCCGCCTCCAGGATGAATATAAGACTGCAATGCTGGAGAAACAGGAAGAACTGGAAGCTCAGGACAAACTGCTTTCACAGCAGAAGGAAAAGCTCGAGGAACAGAATCTGACGCTTGACGAAATGCAGGCGGTACTGGAGGAACAGGCACGGCTGCTCGACGAGAAACAGTCTACTCTTGAACAGCAGCAGATCACGCTGGAGAACCAGCAGGCCACATTGAAAGAACAGCAGGGAGAACTTGACCAGCTGCAGATCACGCTGAGCGAGCAGGAAAAAGAAATCTCTTCAAAAACAGCGGAACTGAAGAAAAAGCAGGATCAGATCGACAGGATCATCGGCGTGAAGGCTGAAGTGATCGAAGCTTTGCGCCGTGAATTTGCCGCAAACGATGTCAATGTAAAAATCGACGAACAGACCGGCGCCCTGATGCTGGATTCCAATGTTCTGTTCGCCTATGACGACGTGGAACTATCCGGAGAGGGACAGGATATCCTGCGCCAGGTGCTGCCGATCTACTGCAGTGTCCTCCTCTCGGATCAATACAGGCCGAATGTGGCGGAACTGCTGATCGACGGCTATACCGATACCGACGGTTCCTATGAATATAATCTGCAGCTGTCCCAGCAGAGATCGCTCGCTGTAGCGGATTTCCTGCTCGGGATCGAGGGGGAATTCCTTGACGAAGCGGACTCTGCAACCTTAAGGGATATCCTGACGGTCAACGGCCATTCCTACAGCAATCCGATCCTGGATGCGGCTGGCAATGTCGATATGGAAGCGTCCCGCCGGGTGGAGGTCAAATTCCGTCTGAAGGACGAAGAAATGATACAGGAACTCAGAACGCTCCTGGACTGATCATGCCAAAGAAAGAACGTACTTATATAGCCATAGATCTGAAATCATTCTATGCTTCCGTGGAGTGTGTGGAGCGAGGTCTTGATCCGCTCACAACAAATCTGGTGGTGGCTGATCTTTCCCGTACAGAAAAAACGATCTGTCTTGCAGTCACGCCGTCCCTGAAATCCTATGGAATTTCCGGAAGGGCCCGCCTTTTTGAAGTGGTCCGCGACGTCCGAACACTGAACCTAAGAAGACTGCAGAAAGCGCCCGGAAGAAAATTTTCCGGTTCTTCTTCGGATAAGCGTGCACTGGACGCGGATCCCTCGCTGGAGATCACGTATGAAGTGGCGAAGCCCCGGATGGCGCTCTATATGGAATATTCCTCCCGGATCTATCAGATCTATCTGAAATACATCGCGCCGGAAGATATCCATGTCTATTCCGTCGATGAAGTTTTTATGGATGTGACCGATTATCTGGATACTTACGGACTTACACCGCACGAACTGGCAATAAAAATGATCCGGGATGTGCTGAAAAACACCGGGATCACGGCAACAGCCGGGATCGGCACGAATCTGTATCTGGCTAAGATCGCCATGGATATCGTTGCCAAGAAGATGCCTGCGGATAAAGACGGCGTCAGGATCGCGGAACTGAATGAGATCAGTTACCGCAGACAGCTGTGGGATCATACGCCGATCACTGATTTCTGGAGGATCGGCAGCGGATACCGCAGGCGGCTGGAATCTGTCGGCCTTTATACCATGGGAGACATTGCAAGATGCTCGCTCGGCAGACCGGGGGAGTATCATAATCCGGATCTTCTGTTCGATCTGTTCGGTATAAACGCGGAACTGCTGATCGATCACGCCTGGGGCGTAGAACCGTGTACCATAAAAGATATCAAAAGCTATGTGCCGGAAAACAACAGCATCAGCAGCGGACAGGTGCTGCAGGAGCCTTATCCTTTTGACAAAGCAAAACTGGTCGTCCGGGAAATGACGGAATCGCTCGTTCTCGATCTGGTAAAAAAAGATCTGCTGACGGACCAGATGGTCCTGACAGTCGGTTATGATATCGAAAATCTGTCAGGCGGGAAACAGGACAGTTTTGAAGTGGATACTGACCGGTATGGAAGAAAAGTCCCGAAAAGTGCGCATGGAAGCATCAATCTGAAACGTAAAACATCTTCCACAAAACTGATCGTGGAAGCAGTCATGGAACTGTTCGACAGTATCGTCAATGAACGGCTTCTGGTGCGGCGGATGTACGTCGTCGCAAATCATGTCACTGCCGGAGAAGAGAAGATCGAACAGCCGAAATATGAACAGCTGGATCTGTTCACGGATTATGAAGCAAGGGATGCTTCCGTACAGAAAGAAGAAGCGGCGCTTGAAAAAGAAAAGAAGATGCAGAAAGCGATCCTGGCCCTGCAGGAAAAATTCGGGAAAAATGCGGTCCTGAAAGGAATGAACCTGCAGGAAGGGGCTACCGCAAATGAACGGAATGCCATGATAGGCGGGCACAAGGCATGAATGACAAGTCAAATCTTTATGAAGATATTATCGACCGGTATCCCGGGCCGGCTCCCGGGCATCCGCCGATGTCGAACTATGAAAGAGCAGCCCAATTCGCGCCTTTTGCCGCGCTTACGGGATTCGGCGCCGTGATCACGGAATCCGGCCGGCTCACCGAAGACTGGAAACAGCCGGATGAGAGTGTCCTGGAACGGCTGGATCATTTTTTCGCGGAAATCCTGTCTGATGATCCGGATGCACGGATCGAAATCGTCTGGTTCAGGGCAGATGCAAAAAAAGCCGGGGGATCCTATATCTCAACAATCGGGACAGTAAAAAAAGCGGACAGTCTTCGCAGGCAGCTGATCCTGCTGGAGGAGAACGATCAGGAAGAGATCATACCGTTCGAGCGGATCATTTCCGCGGAAAGAACGGATCAAGATATTTGAAAGGGAGGTTTCGTTTATGAAAAAAGTATTGTCATTTGTTGTAATGCTGTCACTTATGGCATCTCTTGCAGCTTGCGGATCGTCTGCAGCAGTATCAAAAAGCAGCAGTTCTGTTGACGATGAAGTTGTCGGAATGGAAACGGAAGCGGCAGAAGAGACCGCTGTACCGGATGACACCGAAGAAACTGCAGTGCCGGAAACGGAGGAAGAGGAAACCGCTGTACCGGATGTGGAAACCGAAGTTTCCGATGAGGTCGTCGATGCCGATTCGGTCGATCCGATCACAATTGCAGTTACCACGGACTATGAACCGCTGGAGACCGGGGAAGAACGCTGGGACTGGGTCAATACCGAGATCCCTTCGCTGGATGAAGAAACAGCCGAAAAATATCCCGTCATCGCAAAAGCGATCGGTTCCTTCGCGGACGAGCTTACTGCTCTCGGGAAAAAGGAAGCGTCAGATATTACAGCAGCACTGGAGGAATCCCCGTCTGATGAAATGTTCTATTCCGACACAAAGCTTACGATCAAACGGGCTGACAGCACTGCCGTAAGCTTTCTGGAGCGGCGGGAGAGCTATATGGGCGGTGCACATCCGAATGTCTGGTACGAGACCAGAACGATCGATTCCGCGACAGGAACCATCCTGGATATCAATGATATTCTGAATGATCCCGCCTCCCTTCCCGGCATCCTGGCCCCCCTGGTCGAAGAAACAGCCGGGACCGATCAGCTGATCGTCGACAGTGTCGAGCAGGTGATCAGGGATGAAATGGATCCGCAGAAAGAAGATTACAAGCTGGATTATACACTGTCTTATGACGGTATTACATTCTGGTTCTCCCCTTATGAGATGACCAGTTACGCTGCCGGCGATGTTGTTGTGAAGCTGCCTTACGCAGAGTATCCGGATCTGGTAAAAGAAGAATATGCTGCTGTTCCGGAAAATTATTTTCTTCCGGTTTCAGAGTATGAACAGGTCTTGCTGCCTGACGGATCTGCCTATTTTTCCTGGTTCTGGGGAGAAGGGGAAGATTATGACGAACGGGATCTTCACATGACCACTGCTGCAGACTACAGCTATAAGACCGTAGAAGAGAAGAAGAAATCCGGTGCAGTATCCGGCCTGACCGATGTTTCTTTCAAAATCAGAAGTTATACTAATAATGCGTTTCTGATGCAGGTCGACGGAAAAACGTTTTTTATCTTCGAGGCTTCGATGGAAGATGATTACAGCCAGCTCCATATGTTTGACATTTCGGATCCTGCCGCTCCGAAAGAGCTTCCCGTCATGTCCAGATACTTCGGGAAAGGAAATCCTTCCAATCCGAAGAAAGTCTATCTGGCGCACGGCGTGGATATTCTCAGCACCTATACTGCCGGCAGATATTATTCCTTTGACGGAAGCGGAAATGCTTTGCCGCTCTCCGAGTGGGATGACATCATCCTTTATAATCCATCGATGTATAATGTCACACTGAAGCAGGATACCGGGTTCCCGAAAGTGGATCCCGAAACGCTGGAGGCCGGAGAGATCGTAAACCTTTCCAAAGGTACGAAACTCACCTTTATCCGGACGGATTCGGAGAAGACGGTCGACATGCAGACGGAGGACGGCACCGTGGTGCGCATCACGCAGGAAGGGGAAGAATGGCCGCGTACTGTTAACGATATACCGACGGAAGATCTGTTTGAAGGCATGATGTATGCCGGATAAACTTAAAACGGGAGATGAGATGCTCATCCCCCGTTTTTTCATGTCAGTGATCGGAGCCGGAGAACCGTCCCCGTGGCTCCTGTTATTCAGTCTTTCATCAGTCTCCGGAATTCCCGCTGCTGCCGGAAGTATTCATAAGCGATGAAGGATCCGAAGATGATCCCCATCGTAATGGCACCGGCCACTTCGATCGTCTCGATCCCCTTCGTTAAGGCGATCTGCGGATACCCTGTGAACAGATAATATGCAGTGTAATAGATCCCCGCTCCCGGGACAAGCGGGAAAATGCCGGGTACAAGATAGACCGTGATCGGATTTCTTCGGATGATCACAATGATCCTGGCGATCAGCGTCAGAACAGTAGTGGCGATAAAATTGCATATGATGACATCGATTCCCAGATCCCTTGCAATACAGTAGGTCAGCCAGCCGACCGTTCCAGTAAAGCCGCAGGCAAGATATTCGGATTTGGGCGCATGAAAAATGGCGGAAAAAGCGATCACGCCCATCATGGCTGATATAATATGGATGGCATATCGAATGATGATCTGAAGAATCATAACAGCACGGCACCTCCTCCGATATACTCAATGAACATGATGCCGATACCGGCTCCGATCGCAATGCAGGCGGCAGTCAGGAAAGCATCCAGCAAATGAATGATGCCGGAAAGATAATCGCCGTTGAACAGATCCCGGATGGATGTCGTAATGGCATAACCGGGGACCAGCGGCATGATCCCGCCGATCACCATATTGTTGAAGGTGAGATTCAGGTCACTCGATGCAAAGGCTGCTGCAAATATGGTGATATAGAGCGCACCGGCTATATTAGCCGGAAATCTGGAAACATGGCCGTAAATGGAAAGGAACTTCAGTACATAATATAAGCCGAGCCCGATCAGGAATGCCGCTATACTGTCAAAAAGCGAACCGCCGAGAATTATATCAAAGCCGGCGCTTCCGAAAGCATAAGCCAGCGCCATCCCGAGATCCGTATAATTGACTTTTTTTTCGATCTCATCAAGTCCTGCGTAAGCCATTTCCCTGGATATGTAACCATTGCAGAGATTTCTGGAAATCTGGTTTACTCTTGCCAGTTTTTCCAGGTTGACGCTTCCGATCGGCACATGCTTAATGGAAGTGCAGGCGTCCGGACTTCCTTCGTTGATCGTGATAAAAATACCGTTGGAGAGCACATAGACACTGTGGTTTTCATAGCCGCAGGATTTGATTACCCTTTCCACGGTATCCTTGACGCGATAGATCTCCGCGCCATTGCTTAAAAGGATCTCCCCCATCCTGGAAGCCAGCTGCATCACGCCGATGTGCTCCGGAACGGCATTTCCAGCATCCGGCTTTATTTCTCCCGGCCGGATCCCGTTTTTTTCTGTAATATTCATAACCTTTACCTCACCTGCCTATCATACTAACCGCCGTATAAAAATTCAATAAAAAAAACAGTACAATTTGTGCAGTTTCACGGGTTTGACGGAAAATCCTTTCAATGCTATACTTTTCCAGACTGTCAGCACATCCGGATGGAGAAAATGATGAGAAAACAAGCATTACCCGACGAAATACTTCTTAAGATCGACAAACCGGCCAGGTATATCGGCAGTGAGATCAACAGCATCGATAAGTCCGATGATTTAAAAGACGGGAAGATCGATGTCCGTTTTGCCATGTGCTTTCCGGACGTTTATGAGATCGGCATGAGCCATCTTGGCATACAGATCCTATATCATATGCTGAATATAAGGGAGGACATCTGGTGTGAACGAGTCTATTCACCCTGGATGGATCTCGATCCGCTGATGCGGGAAAAGAAGATCCCCCTGTTCGCGCTGGAATCACAGGATCCGGTAAAGGATTTTGATTTTCTGGGGATCACGATCCAGTACGAGATGTGCTATACGAATATTCTCCAGGTCCTTGATCTTTCCGGTATCCCTTTAAGAGCCTCTGACAGGTGTGACGGGGATCCCCTCGTGATCGGTGGCGGCCCCTGCACCTATAATCCCGAACCCCTGGCCGATTTCTTTGATCTGTTCTATATCGGCGAAGGGGAAACGCAGATGTTCCCTCTTGTTGATGCTTATAAAGAGAATATAAAGGCGGGAGGTTCGAGAGCGGATTTCCTGCGAAAGGCGGCAAAGATCCCGGGGATCTATGTTCCGTCCCTGTATAAACCGGACTATTCTCCGGATGGACTCCTCGCTTCTTTTGATCCCTTATATCCGGATGTTCCCCGGAAGATCCGCAAAGAGATCGTGAAAGATATGGATGAAGCATATTATCCGGAAGAGCCCATTGTGCCGTATATCCGGGTCACGCAGGACCGCGTCGTAATGGAGATCCAGCGAGGCTGTATCAGAGGCTGTCGTTTCTGTCAGGCAGGAATGATCTACCGGCCGGTAAGAGAGAGAAGCCGTGACCGTCTTACGGCGCTTGCGGAAAAGATGCTGGCTGCCACCGGACAGGATGAGCTGTCTTTAAGTTCTCTCAGTTCCAGCGATTACACGCAGATTCAGCCCCTGATCGAATCTTTGATCGACTCCTGCAGCGAAAAGCATGTCAATATCTCCCTTCCGTCCCTGCGGATCGATTCGTTTTCACTGGATGTCATGAGCCGTGTGCAGGATGTAAGGAAGAGCAGTATAACTTTTGCGCCGGAAGCCGGTACGCAGCGGATGCGGGATGTAATAAACAAAGGGCTTACGGAAGAAGATATCCTCACAGGCGCTGCAGAAGCATTTAAAGGCGGGTGGACAAAAGTCAAGCTGTATTTCATGCTCGGACTTCCCTCTGAGACCGAAGAGGACATGAAAGGCATAGCGGAACTTTCCGAGCGTATCTGCGAATGCTTCTTTGATACGGTTCCGAAAGAGAAAAGAAAAGGAAAGATCCAGCTGACAGCCAGTTCCTCCTTCTTTGTCCCCAAACCCTTCACGCCGTTCCAGTGGGCCGTGATGGAACAGAAGGACGAATATCTCCGACGCGCCCATCTTGTAAAGGATACGTTCAGGCAGCAGCTGAACAACCGTTCCATGCATTACGAATATCATGAAGCCGACGTCACCGTGCTGGAAGGCGTGCTGGCAAGAGGTGACAGGAAGCTGTCGGACGTTATTGAGACTGCCTACCGGAGAGGCTGCATTTATGACGCCTGGGGAGATTTCTTCGATTTTGAAAAGTGGCTGGAGGCATTCCGTGAATGCGGGATCGATCCTGATTTCTATACTGTCAGGGAACGGTCGGATGAAGAACTGTTCCCCTGGGATTTTATCGATATCGGCGTAACAAAATCATTCCTTTTAAGAGAATGGAAGAGATCACAGGCCGAAGAACTGACACCCAACTGCCGGGAATTCTGTTCCGGCTGCGGCGCAGCTTCTTTCGGATGCGGGATCTGTGTAAAGGAACGAAAATGAAGATCAGAATACGTTTTTCAAAAACCGGGATCTTAAGATTCATCGGTCATCTGGATCTGATGAGGACCTTCCAGAAAGCAGCGGCAAGGGCAGACCTTCCGTTAAGGTTTTCCGAAGGGTTTCATCCGCATCCGCTCATGTCGTTCGCTTCTCCTTTAAGCGTCGGCGAGACTTCGTGCGGGGAATATATGGATACGGAGCTTACAGCATCCATGGCCGGCACCGAAATACTGGATCGCCTGAATGCCGCACTGCCGGAGGAGATCCGCTGTCTCAGCATCAGACAGCTTCCCGATGAAGAGAAGAAAAAGAACAACAATGCGATGGCGATTTTCGGAAGGGCAGATTATGCTGTCCGCATCCGTCCGCCTTACGACGAATTGCTGTCCGCTTCAGATCCGGCTGCCATGATATCCGCTTATCTGGCACAGCCCGCCAGGAATATCATAAAGAAGACGAAACGCAGCGAATCAAACGTTGATATCCTTCCCTATATATACGAACTTTCTTTTTCGGACGGTACATTTACAATGCAGCTCAATGCCGGCTCCAAAGTCAATCTGAAACCGGAAGTCGTCATGGAAGACCTGCTTGCCTTCTCCGGGATCAACGGTTTTGAAAAAGTCTTTTCCGAAGAAGTGCCAAGAGATCTCCGGCTTGAGATCGTCCGGCTGGATATGCTTACAGACGAAGGCGTTTCCCTTTCACAGACCGGAGTCCCCCTGCCATGAAGAAGATCATAGTGACCGCATATAAAAAAATGCTTTTTTCGGCGCTGGCAGAGAATGAAAAGATCATTGAAATGGACGCGGATCCGGAACCCGGATCACTGAAAGCCGGCGATATCGTTCTTGCCACAGTCAGGAATACCGCTGACAATATAAAAGCCGCTTTCTGCGAGATCGGAAGCGGAATGATCGGTTTCCTGCCGTTTACCGAATGCAATGTACCGCTGAAAGGCCATATGCTCATCCCCGTCCAGATCAAACGGGATGCTTCCGGTCTGAAAGAGAGGATGCTGTCCGCCCGTTTCTCTGTTCCGGGCCGGAACCTTGTACTTCTGTATGAACCTGCAGGAGAACATTTCTGCGTATCCAAAAAGGTTTCCGACAAAGCCAGGACAGCAGAACTGAAAGAACTTCTGGCCGGGAAATGTACGGATACTCCTTTCGGATTCATCATCCGGACAAATGCTTTTTCCGCCGATATTGAAACGATCCTTTCGGAGGCAGATGCCCTGCTGGAACAAGGTGCTTCTGTATTAAATGCAGCGGAACACAGAACACCGGGGAGCATTCTTTACCGTGCTCCGGATCTCTGCAGGGAATGGCTTCTCGGCGCTGCAGCGGAAGAGGAGATCGAAGTCATCTCTGAAAAGGCGGATTATCTTGATGTTCTGAAGAAGGATCCGCTGCTTTCCGGCATTCCTTTTTCAGCAAGGCATTATACAGATCCGTTCCCGTTAGAAAAGCTTTTCCGGCTGGATCATTATACAGAACTTGCGCTTTCCCGGAAAGTCTGGCTGCGGTCAGGCGGTTTTCTGATCATTGACCGCACAGAGGCAATGACCGTGATCGATGTGAACACCGGCAGCGCTGTCTCCGGGAAAGACAAGGAAGAGACGTTCCTGAAGATCAATCTGGAAGCAGCCGAAGAGATCGCTTATCAGCTTCGCCTTCGAAATCTTTCCGGTATCATTATCGTCGATCTCATCAATATGAAAAGCAGGGATCACATGAAAGCGGTGGAAGCCTGTTTCCATAAAGCGCTTTCCGGGGATCCGCATAAAGCGGTCCTTATGGATATCACCAGACTTGGTCTGGCAGAGATCACCAGGCAGAAAAAAAGAAAACCTTTTTATGCTGCAGTTCTGATTTCTTGACAATTAAAGCGACGCAGTATAAAATTCTTATTTAGGGTTAAAATACCAACCGTAAAACCCGTTGCTTCACGGAGGTACATAAGGAACAGGTTAGCGCCGGGACCATTCAGGTTGACGAGGTATGGCAGTTATCGAAAGATTCGGCGGATGCTGCCACGGTCGGGTCTGCAGTAACACGCTGCAGCGGACGGATCGTGAGGAAGAAAGGAAAAAGCAGAATCAACACTGTAACAGAGATTCTTCCGACGTCTTATCATAATCTAAAGGAGATACTTCAATGAGAGTTGTTATACAGGATAATTACGATAAGATGTGCAAATGGGCTGCCGACTATATTGCAGCAAAGATCAAAGCGCATAAAGAAGACCGTCCTTTTGTTCTCGGCCTTCCTACCGGCTCAAGCCCCATCGGCGTTTACAGGGAACTTGTCCGCATGAACAAAGCCGGAGAGCTTTCCTTTGCGAATGTCGTCACTTTCAACATGGACGAATACCTTGGCCTGCCCCACGAGCATGACCAGAGCTACTGGTATTTCATGCATGACAATCTTTTCGATCATCTTGTCGACATGAAGCCTGAAAACATAAATATTCTGAACGGCATGACCGACGATCCCGAAGCAGAGTGCGCTGCTTACGAAGCAAAGATCGCTTCCTACGGCGGCATCGACCTGTTCATGGGCGGCATCGGTGTGGACGGTCATCTTGCCTTCAATGAGCCTTATACGTCCCTTACATCCAGGACCGGTGTCAGGGATCTGACGACCGACACCAGGATCGTGAACAGCCGTTTCTTCGGCAATGATCCGGAGAAGGTTCCTGCACAGGCGCTTTCCGTCGGCATCGGGACCGTAACGGATTCCAAAGAAGTGCTTGTCCTGATCTCCGGCCATAATAAAGCCAGAGCGCTTGCTGCGACTGTAGAAGGCGGTGTAAGCCAGAAATGGACTTGCTCTGCGCTGCAGATGCACAACGGTGCCATCATCGCCTGCGACGAGGAAGCCTGCGGCGAACTGACAGTGGATACTTACAAATATTTTCTTGACATTGAGAAAAAGGAAAGACTTTAATAATGAAAAAAGTTATCGTCTTCGGAGGAGGCACAGGACTTTCGTGCCTCCTGTCTGGCCTTAAGCTGTTTCCGGTCGAAGTGACTACCGTGATCACGGTCAGCGACGACGGCAGCAGCACCGGCGTTCTGAAAAAGGAATTCGATATTCCTGCAGTCGGCGACGTCGGCAAGGTCCTTCTTTCCATGGCCAATGCGGATGAGGATCTGATCAGTCTTTTAAGATATCGTTTTCACAAGGAAGGATCAACGCTCTTCAATCATCCCGTCAGGAATATTCTCCTGACAGCACTGATCGATCAGAAGGGCAGCCTTACCGAAGCTGCGAAGTATATGGGAAGTCTCCTGAACATCAAAGGAGAAGTCCTTCCGCTCACCGAAGAAAGAGCGGAGCTGGTCGGCATCAGTGATGAGAACGGCGAGGAATTCTACGGCCAGGTAAGCGTAAGCCAGAATATCCGCAGGATCTCCAGACTGTCCTATGATCACAATATCCATGTCGGCAGAAAGGTCAGGAAAGCGATTTCCGAAGCTGATCTGATCATTTTCAGTCCCGGGAGCCTTTTCACTTCCATTCTGCCGCACCTGATCGCCAAAGCGATCGTGAAGGAGATCGAACATTCTGATGCTCCCATCATGTATATCTCGAATCTGGTAACACAGCCGGGCGAGACGGACGGTTATAACGTCAGCGATCACCTGAAGGTGCTCAACAGCTATCTCGGGAACAGGAAAGTGGATATCGTGGTCGCGAACAACGCAGAGATCGATCCGAAGATCATTGAAAGATATCTGGTCACGGAAAACAAGACGCTTGTTGCGCTTGACAGAGAGAATACGGAAGCACTCGGGGCCAGGATCATTGAAGACGATATTTTCTGCATCGAAGAGGAAAGAATACGCCACAAAGCGCTCCATACTGCTTTCCTGGTGTTTTCTTATCTGATGGAAAATGAAAGTGAATAGTAAGAGGTAAATATGTATACAATCAAAGATCTTTATGACCTGGATCATACGATCGCCGCAGATTATCTGGCCGGATTCACGTATCCCTGGGAAGCGCTGAAAGGCATTAAGGAACTGATCCTGACGCTCGGCCCGCAGCTGGGAGAGGATTATGAGGAAGTATCCGAACATGTCTGGGTGCACAAAACAGCGAAAGTGTTCCCTTCCGCTTATCTGGGCGCGCCCTGCATTATCGGACCGGAGACGGAAGTCCGCCACTGCGCATTTATCCGCAGCGCGGCGCTTGTCGGCGCGAATTGTGTTGTCGGAAACAGCTGCGAGTTAAAGAACGTGATCCTGTTCGACCATGTGCAGACGCCGCATTATAATTATGTGGGCGATTCCATCCTCGGCTATTACAGCCATATGGGCGCCGGTTCGATCACTTCCAACGTGAAATCCGACAAACAGCTTGTCGTGGTCCACAACGGTGGAGAGGATATTCCTACCGGTATGAAAAAGTTCGGCGCCATGCTCGGCGATTATGTCGAAGTAGGATGCAACTCGGTCCTTAACCCCGGTACGGTGATCGGACGTCACTGCAATGTCTATCCGACCTCCTGCGTACGCGGCGTGATCCCGGAGAACAGCATCCACAAGAACAACGGAGAGATCGTGAGGAAAAAATAATGGGAAAATATTTCGGAACAGACGGTTTCCGCGGGGAAGCTAACAAGACCCTTACTTTTGATCATGCCATTAAGATCGGCAGATTCCTTGGCTGGTACTACGGTGCCAATCAGGGAAAGAAAGCGAAGATCGTGATCGGCAAGGATACCAGAAGATCATCTTACATGTTCGAGTATGCGCTCTGCACCGGCCTTATGGCAAGCGGTGCGGATGCCTACATCATGCATGTAACGACCACGCCTTCCGTTGCTTATATTACGAGAGTCGATGATTTTGACTGCGGCATCATGATCTCCGCTTCGCACAATCCTTTTTATGACAACGGCATCAAGCTTCTGAACGGCAGCGGAGAGAAGATGGATGAAGAGACGATCCTGAAGGTCGAGGATTATATCGACGGGAAGCTGGAGATCCCGGTATCAGAAAGAGAGCACATCGGCCGTACCGTCGATTATGTCGCCGGCCGCAACCGTTATATCGGCCACCTGATCTCCATGTCCAAATACAGCTTTAAGGATGTAAAAGTCGGACTGGATGTCGCGAACGGCGCTGCCTGGCAGATCGCCAAAGGCATTTTTGATGCGCTCGGCGCAAAGACTTATGTCATCAACGATGAACCCGACGGCTACAATATCAACACCAACTGCGGCAGCACCCATATCGGGCATCTGCAGAAATTCGTTGTGGAAAAAGGCCTGGATGTAGGCTTTGCGTTTGACGGCGACGCCGACAGATGCCTCTGCGTGGATGAGAAGGGCAATGTCATCACCGGCGATCATATCATTTATATTTACGGTCTTTATATGAAGGAGCGCGGAAAACTCCTGAACAACAAAGTCGTTACGACCGTCATGAGCAATTTCGGCCTTTACAAAGCACTTGACAAGGTCGGTATCGAATATGACAAGACCAAAGTCGGAGACAAATATGTCTATGAAGACATGGTCAAAACCGGCAACCGCATCGGCGGCGAGCAGAGCGGTCATATCATTTTCTCCAAATATGAAACGACCGGAGACGGTATCCTTACTTCCCTGAAGATGATGGAAGTCATGCTGGCAAAGAAAAAGCCCATGAGCGAGCTTGCGGCGCCTGTCGTATTCTATCCGCAGGTCCTCAAAAATGTCCGTGTAAAGAGCAAACCCGATGCGCAGAACGATCCCGATGTGCAGGCAGCAGTCGCAAAAGTGGCTGAGGAACTGGGAAGCAACGGCAGGATCCTGGTGAGGGAATCCGGCACGGAGCCTGTGATCAGAGTCATGGTCGAAGCCGATACGGATGAGATCTGTGAGAAGTATGTTGACAGCGTGATCGATGTGATCAAAGCCAAAGGACATATGGCATAATTATCTCAAATAATGCTTGACTTTTCCTGTCCGGTAATGGTATTATTTTTTGGTGCGTATTCTGCGCACTTACGCACGGTAAGGTCTAAGATCCGAACGGACACCGAAGCCGGCGAATTCGAATCAGGAGGTGTACTTAAATGTACGCAATCATTGCTACTGGCGGCAAACAGTATAAGGTTGCCGAAGGGGATGTGATCCTCGTTGAAAAGCTTGATGTACCCGCAGGCGAGACTTATGAATTTGATCAGGTTCTTGCAGTGAGCGACGATACCTTTACCGTAGGCACTCCTACTGTTGAAGGTGCGAAGGTCAAGGCTACCGTTCTTGCACAGACAAAGGGCAAGAAAGTCATCGTTTATAAGTACAAGAGAAAATCCGGTTATCACAAGAAAAACGGACACAGGCAGCAGTACACGAAGCTTAAGATCGACTCTATCGTAAAGTAATCGAAGCAGGCAGGGAGGTGAACATTCATGGCACATAAAAAGGGAGTTGGCTCCACCAAGAACGGAAGAGATTCCGAGTCGAAGCGTTTGGGAGCAAAAAGAGCAGACGGACAGTTTGTTCTGGCCGGTAATATCCTTTACCGCCAGCGCGGC
>JAFRLH010000086.1 GCA_017431345.1 Lachnospiraceae bacterium
ACAAGAAATGTTTTTCGGGCACGGTATAGAAAAAGACCCGTTTTCACGAGTCTGCCTGAAAAATATTTCCTTTGGACCAAGTCGACGCCCGTCCGGAGCCAGTTTGCAGCGCTATAGAGAAAGCTTTTGAAACATAGGATCAATCATTTCTCGCGAATGCGCCGTCCGTACCTTGAAAAAACTGATACTGGAAGAAATCTGTGAGTTCGTGGGCCTTTTCCCGCATGCCGAAAAAGCCTCCCGCAGGAAGCATGTTGAGCGGTATTCATTTGTCTTTCTGTCAGGCAGCACGGATCATCCTGGCGGCGCTGATCCTGCTCATTCGAGGATATATCTCGAGTGCCCCATGACACTTTTCGCAAATGGTCACGTCCCGGTGATAGAAATGACGGATCAATTCGGCTGCCTTCATTGATTTTACTGGGCTTTCCTCATACGTATTGCCCAGCAGGGAATGGATCAGCTCCAGATTTTTCTTCCGGACACAGCCTGCCATAAACCCGGCAGACCGGATGCGGGTGAAGCCTGACGGCAGGATATGCATGAGAAACCGACGGATGAATTCACCTGCGTCAAGTTCCATAGGCTTCCAGATATAGGAAGATCCGTTGTAATCCTTATAGCGGAACCGTATACGTTCATCATCATAAGTCTCGATCCTGCTGTCAGAGATGGCGGTGCGGTTCGTGTACCTGGCAAAGTAAGTGATGGCGTTATCTGTGCTTTCTGTATCCGGTTTTTCAGACCCGCCTGCCGGTGCGAGATACTTAATCTCTACGTTCCATTCTACACCGTAGCAGGTATTAAGCAGTTCTTTCCAGGTATAAGAGTTCCTGTAACGCTCCATATCGTTTATGAGGAAGAGCCGGCCTCCTTCCCGCAGCTGTTTCAGTCCGCCCATGAACTTACCTCGGAAGAGGCGTTCTACCGCCTTTACAGGAAGGAAAAACCTGTTGGAAAGACAGCGCTTGAACTCTTTTTTGTCAGCTGTAAGCCCGCCCCCGGAAACCAGCACATGGAGATGGTAATGGAGTGACAGGTTCGAACCGAAGGTATGAAGCACCATCAGGATGCCGGGGGTTATCTTCAGCTTATCCCGGGAAAGTACAAGGATTGTATCCTTTACCGACTGAAAAAGAAGGTTCAGGGTTGCCTTCTGGTTCTGGTACATGATCCCGCTGAGTTCATGCGGCAGGGTAAAAACAAGATGGAAGTATGGGATGCCCGGGATCACTTCCGCCTGGCGCAGGGCCACCCAGCGTTGTTCATCAAGATATCCGCAGCTCGGACAGTTGCGGTTTCCGCAGGCACAGGCACGCATCTCAATACGTCCGCATTCTTTGCAGCGGATCAGTGTATAGCCGAGCTTCCCGGTCTTGCAGGAGATCAGGGAGTTCATCACTTTCAGTTTTTCTTCCGGGACCGGGTGGGATGTGCAGTACTCTTGAAAGTGAGATGCGAAAAAATCCCGGAGGACGTGCTGCTTTGCGTTATCCTGATGGGCATACGCTTCGAGCAGGCTTTCTGCGTCCTCGAGCGATAGATCTTCCTCAGACCATCCGAACCGGAAAGGATCAATATCCGGGGTATGCGGGATCATCGAAGGGATTTTCAATGTGCCTCCTTTCCCGGAGTTTCGCGTCCAGCTGCACGTAGATCAGTGTACTTGTGATGGAACGGTGGCGGAGACGCTGCTGGACCTGAAAGAGATCCGCGCCTGCCTGATAAT
>JAFRLH010000087.1 GCA_017431345.1 Lachnospiraceae bacterium
AGTTCGCTGTGGGAGCCGTTCGCGATGATGGTGACATCCGCTTCAATATCCATCTCCGTGTTATGATAGAGGCCATGGACGCCCTTCACAACGCCTTTGCGCATGATCAGGCTGGTGGCTTCATAGTTCTCCATGAAGTCCGCGCCCATACGGATCGCCGCACGGCGGATCTGATCGTCCGTGAAACGGCGGGTAGCGATCATGGCAGGCTCTGTCTTCATGTCGACATAATCCTCGTCTCTGTCGATCAGACGGAAATCGGTGATCGAGCATGCCTGATACTTCATCATCTCGTCATAGCAGCCCATTTCCTTCAGCATCGGATACAGGGCAGGTACATACACGCCGCCGCAGATCTTGTCGCGGGGCCATGTTTCCTTATCTACAAAAAGGACATCTACGCCAAGCTTTGCCAGATAATATGCCACGGTGCTTCCTCCGGGGCCCGCACCGACAACAAGCGCTGTTCTTTTGATCTTTTTCATCATGCAGTCCTCCTTACTTTCTCACCATGGTAATGACATCGCCTTCGGGACAGAGCTTCTGACATACGCCGCAGCCGATACATTTCTCTGCATCGATCATTGCGTAGCCGCAGCCGAGGCAGCGCAGTTCTTCCTGATAGACCTGCTTCGCGGTATAGGTGATCTCCACATCGTCAAAGTTCTTTACGCGCTCCGCTGCGGGCTGCATCGGACGCTCATGACGGCGGGTCTTCCGGCGGTTGCAGGGATAGAGTTTCTCTTCGAGCGGTCCGGGCACGAGCTTATGTCCGATCCGGCCGTTCCTGAGCATACGTTCCTGGATCGCAGCATCGACATCGAACGCAGCGTCGCGGCCGCTGGCCAGCGCATCGATGACGGAGCAGGCGCCTCCGGCAATATCGCCGGCCCAGAATACGGTCTCACCGTCCGCTTCGGGGAAGATGGGATCCGCATACTGACCGATGGCAACGATTGCGTCATATTCCTTCTGCAGCTCCGCGATCTGTTTCTTTCCAAGCGGTGCGCTGCAATGGATCGTCAGGCCGGCTTCTTCCAGCTTTTTGATGTCTTTGCGGACTTCCTCATGACTGAGACGGAAATCCGGGATCGCACGGACAAGCATGCCGCCGGGCTCATTGTTCGCTTCGTAAATGTCCACTTCGTAGCCGAGTTCGGAAAGGAAATGACCTGCGGAGAGGCCGGCAGGGCCTGCGCCGATGACGGCAATGCGCTCGTCATACAAACGGGGATATTTCGGCCTTGTATACTCTACGTTCTCATCCAGATATCTCTTGATCCCGCGGATCGCCATAGGCTCATCGACCAGTACGACGCGTTTGCAGACCTGTTCGCACGGATGAGGGAGCCGGCCCATCCGGGTGTTGTGTAAGGTATCTGGCAGATCCTTTTTTCTCTGGACGAATACCTGTGAAAGTGCTATGATGAATCATAGCTTAATAAAGAACAGCCATCCTACGCGTACACCGCAGCATGGAATGGGGTAGCGCCCCGCGAGCAGGTCACTGTCAGGCTTTATGAGCCCAAGTCAGATACATGCAGGAAGGCTGTCACGGCTGTTCCAGCGCAATGGTTGTGATCAAACGGATCTTCCGGTCTGCCGGAGGAGTATGTTTGTTTACAACGTCCGGAATATCCCGGACGTTTTTGTTTCCTATCTATTTACCAAAAGGGAGGTAAAAAAATGAAGAAGTTGTTGTCATTTGTTGCTGTTATGATGCTTGTTGTTTCGATTACAGCCTACGGATCATCCCAGCCTGATGAGACGACAGCCGCTGCAGCGGTGGTCGAAGAAGCCGCTGAAAGCGCTGCGGCTGATAATGAGACAGAGGCTGCAGAAGGCGAAGAGGCTGAGGAAGAGGACGAAGAGAACTATAATACAGGCGATGCTTCTCTGGATGATCCGCTCAATGCGGATGAGATCGGCGAGAACGAGCTGCTGGTCGTAAGCTTTGGAACCAGCTTCAATGACAGCCGCAGACAGACGATCGGCGCGATCGAGGGCGCGATGATCAAGGCGTTCCCGGATTATTCCGTACGCCGCGGTTTCACCAGCCAGATCATCATTGATCATGTAAAGAAGCGTGATAATGTAGCCATTGATAATCTTACCGAAGCGCTTGACCGTGCGGTCAATAACGGCGTTAAGACGCTGGTCGTACAGCCTACCCACCTGATGAGCGGGTTTGAGTATACAGATGTTGTGAACGAACTCGGAAATTATTCCGATGCTTTCGAGAAGATCGCGGTCGGACAGCCGATCCTGACGACCGATGAAGACTTTGAAAAGGTCATCGGCATCATCACCGACGCTACAAAAGAGTATGACGACGGTGAGACCGCGATCATCTTCATGGGCCACGGCACGGAAGCTGATTCCAACGGAGTATATGCAAAGATGCAGGAAATGCTCAAAGCGGATGGATTTGATCATTACTATATCGGAACCGTTGAAGCATCTCCCAGCCTGGACGATGTCGTAAAGGCAGCAAAGGATGGCGGCTACAAGAAAGTCGTTCTGGAGCCGCTGATGATCGTCTGCGGAGACCATGCGAACAATGATATGGCCGGCGATGAAGAGGATTCCTGGAAGTCCGTATTCGAGAAGGAAGGCTTTGAAGTGGAGTGTGTCCTGAGAGGTCTCGGCGAGCTGCCCGGCATCCAGGAGCTGCTTGTAGCCCATGCGCAGGAGGCAGTCGACAGCCTGCAGTAAGGACTATTTGAAGACATTTTGACATTGTCATCCTGAAGCCGGCTTGAACTGAGGAATGATAGTATAACAACACTAAACCTGTCATTCAGAGGCCGTTTACGGCCGAAGAATCCACGCCCTGAATCAGGCAGTTATACGAAAACCGCAAGCGAAAAGCGGTGGATCCTTCGGCCGCAGGCTCCCTCAGGATGACAGGAACAGGAGAAAACCATGAGAAAGTTGTTCGTAGTAATAATGGCTGCTCTTTGTCTGATGATGACGGCATGCGCAGGAAATACTGCAGCGCCGGCTGAAACGGAAGCAGCGGCAGCGGAAACAACTGCCCTGGAAACCGAAGCAGTCACTGAAGCTGCTGAGACTGAGGCGGCCGCGGAAACAACGGCAGCAGCTGCAGAAACGGAAGCAGCAGAGACGACCGCGGCTCCGGCAGCGGAGACGGAAGAAGAAACAGCAGCGGCTGAAGAAACCGGGACTGCAGTGCAGGAGTCTGCGGAAGCCTCTGATAAAGTCGCCGGTGCAGGTGAAACGGTCGAAGCCGAGGACATCGTTGACGAAAACGCTGTTCCGGTCACTGCCGCGGATCTGAAAGACGGTGTCTACGAAGTCGAACCGGCTTCCAGCTCCAGCATGTTCAATATTGAATCCGCAGAGCTCCATGTGGAGAACGGCAGTATGTATGCTGTCATGACCATGGGCGGTACGGGATATCTTTACATTTATCCCGGAACAGCGGAAGAAGCGGCGGCTGCGCCGGAATCCGATTACATTGCGCACGAAGAAACGGCAGAGGGGAAGCACACCTTCACCATTCCGGTCGAATCGCTGAACACCGGCATCGACTGTGCCGCCTACAGCAAGCGTAAGGAAAAATGGTACAACCGCACGATCGTTTTCAGGGCGGATCAGATCCCGGCGGACGCATTTTCCGAAAGCTTCTTTACGACAGCGGAAACGCTTGGCCTGGAAGACGGAACTTATCTTGCAGGCGTCGTGCTTGCCGGCGGATCCGGAAAGGCATCCGTAACATCACCGTGTGAATTTACGGTCGAAAACGGAACAGCGATTGCCCGGATCGAATTCAGCAGTCCGAACTATGACTACGTAATAAAAGACGGAGAGAAATATCTCCCTGTCAACACGGAAGGGAATTCGGTATTTGAGATTCCGCTCACAGCTTTTGATTATCCGGTAGCAATCACCGCCGATACAACGGCCATGAGCCAGCCTCACGAGATCGAATATACTCTCACGTTTGATTCATCATCCATAACGAAGGCGGAAGAAGATGCAGCTGCGGCTGCATCTTCTGGTATTGTGGAACTGAAGTACGCGCATGAATTCCAGGCGGTCAGGAAGGAAGACGGAAGCTGTGAGATCACGATCGGGGATGACAATTTTCATATCGATCATCCTTACAGCAATATTTATCTGGCGTCCTCGGCTGCCATGGATCTGTTCCTGAAAGTCGGCGCGATCGATGCGGTGACGATGACAGGAACGAAAGCGTCAGACTGGGCCATAGAGGATATCAGGAAGCTTGTCGAAGACGAAACGATCACCTATGCAGGCAAATACAGCGCGCCGGATTATGAATATCTGGTATCGGAAGGGTGCGATCTGGCGCTGGAAAACACGATGATCTACCACACACCTGAAGTAAAAGAGAAGCTCGAATCGCTGGGGATTCCTGTTATGGTGGAGCGCTCGAGCTACGAAACAGAGCCGCTCGGCAGGATGGAATGGATCAAGCTCTACGGGATCCTGACCGGCCATTATGAGGAAGCGGCGGCATTTTTTGAAGAAAAAACAAAGGAGCTGGAAGCGCTTGCTGATCTTGATAACACGGGAAAGACAGTCGTCTTCTTTTATATAAACAGCAACGGACAGCCGGTCGTCAGAAAGCCCGGCGATTATATCAGCAAAATGATCGACATGGCGGGCGGCACGTATTTTCTGACAGACGCCGGCGGAGATGACAACATGCTCTCTACCATGAACATGCAGATGGAAGCGTTTCTGGCTGCCGCGGCGGACGCGGACATCCTGATCTACAACAGCACCATTGACGCAGAGCTTCATGATCTGGATGAACTGCTGGCAAAAGATGCACTCTTTGCCGGATTCAAAGCTGTAAAAGAAGGAAATGTCTGGTGCACCGGGAAAAATATGTTCCAGGAAACATCGGCGATTGCGGACATGATCCTCGAAATGCATGCTATAATAAATGGAACTGCAGGAAACGGAGAAAACCTGGAGTATATCCACAAACTGAACTGAGATACTCCGGAGACGGTCATCGGCTATGAACAGAACAAAACGGTATACGGCAGGCTTCCTGATCCTTGCGGCGGCAGTCCTGCTTCTTCTGTATTTAAATCTGAATATCGGAAGCGTGAAGGTGAGCCCGGCAGAGATCCTGGACGTTCTGGCATCAGGAGACACGACGGATACCAACGGGAGCATCATCCTGAGCATCCGCATGCCGCGCATGCTCTCCGCGCTGATCCTGGGCGGGGCGCTTGCCGTGTCCGGTTTCCTGCTGCAGACCTTTTTCGCAAATCCGATCGCCGGGCCATTCGTCCTGGGTATTTCATCCGGATCAAAGCTTGTCCTGGCGCTGGTGATGATCAGCTGTATGACAGTCGGCAGGGCGATCAGTTCCGCGGCTATGATCGGTGCAGCCTTTATCGGCGCGCTGGCTTCCATGCTGGTGATCCTGCTGATCTCGGGTTGGGTGAAAAAGATGTCCGTGCTGGTCATCTGCGGCGTCATGATCGGGTATATCTGCTCGGCCATTACGGATTTTGTTGTTTCTTTCGCGGATGACTCGAATATCGTGAACCTGCACAACTGGTCCATGGGAAGCTTTTCCGGCATGAACTGGGGCAATGTGCGGACGATGGCCGTTGTTGGCGGCGTCACTCTTTTTCTTACTTTTCTGCTGTCAAAGCCGATGTCCGCCTATCAGCTTGGCGATACCTATGCCGCGAATGTCGGCGTGGACCTGAAGGTATTCCGGTTCGAGCTGATCATGCTCTCCAGCATTCTTTCAGCGCTGGTCACAGCCTTCGCCGGACCGGTATCCTTTGTCGGGATCGCTGTTCCGCACATCATGAGAGGCATCTTTAAAACGGCGAAACCGCATGTAATGATTCCGGGATGCTTCCTGGGCGGCGCGGCGTTCTGCCTGTTCTGCGATCTGGTCGCCAGGACGCTGTTCGCGCCGACAGAACTGAACTTAAGCTCGGTAACAGCCGTATTCGGCGCGCCGGTGGTCATCTGGACGATGCTGAAAAGAAGCGGGAGGCGGCGTTAAATGGACAGAATACTTTATACCGAAAAGCTGGATGCCGGTTACAGCGGGCAGGCGGTGATCCGCAATGTAAATATAGATCTTCATGAAGGGGAGATCATTGCGCTGATCGGACCGAACGGTTCCGGGAAATCGACCATCCTGAAAACGCTGTGCGGCCAGCTGCCGCCGGTCCGCGGAAACGTTTTCCTGAAAGGAAAAAATCTGGCTGATGTAAAGGAAGCGGAACTTGCAAAGACCATGTCGCTTCTCATGACCGGCAAGGTCGATCCGGAGCTGATGACCTGCATGGACGTGATCAGCATCGGAAGATATCCTTACACCGGGCTCATGGGGAAGCTTTCGGAACACGACAGGGAAGTCATCCGGGAATCCATGCGCATGGCCAATGTGGAGGATCTGGGCGACCGGTATTTTGATCAGATCAGCGACGGGCAGAAACAGCGTGTGCTGCTCGCGAGAGCGATCTGCCAGGAACCGGAAGTGCTGATCATGGATGAGCCGACAAGCTTTCTGGATATCAAACACAAGCTGGAACTGCTGCAGATCCTGCTGAAGCTGGTGAAAGAGAAAAATGTCGCAGTGATCGTGTCGCTGCATGAGATTGAGCTTGCGGAAAAGATTGCGGATCAGGTGGTCTGCATCAGGGACGGGATCGCGGAACCGGCAAGAAGCGCCGGCGATGTGTTCGTACGGGAAAATATCTGCAGGCTGTTTGAGATAGATGAAGCGCAGTATGACTGGCTGTATAAAGGAAGATAGACGGCTCCCGCGGCCGAGAAGGATGAAAACATGACTCTTTCTGAAGCAATCAATAGAATACTGCAGCCGGACAGGGAAGCGATGGCTGCGTGCCGCGCGCACTGGAACAGCATCGGAAAGCCGCTCTACGGGCTTGGAAAACTGGAGGAATATCTGGTGCAGATCGCCGGTGTGCAGCGGACAGAAAAGCCTGATATCCGCAGAAAAGCCCTGGTGATCTTCTGCGCGGACAACGGCGTTGTCGCGGAAGGCGTCAGCCAGACCGGACAGGAAGTCACGGCGACGGTCGCAGAGAACTTCATTGACGGGAAGTCCTGTTCAGCGATCATGTGCAGAAGAGCCGGCGCGGATCTTTTTCCTGTCGATGCCGGGATCGCCGTGGACACACCGAGACTGGAAAAAAGAAAGTGCAGGCGCGGCACCCGGAATATGGCAAAAGGCCCGGCCATGACGAGGGAAGAAGCTGTCTTTGCGATAGAAGCCGGCATTGCAAAAGCAATGGAAATGAAGGCGGCCGGATATGGAATCCTTGCCGGCGGAGAAATGGGAATCGGCAATACCACGACGAGTGCGGCAGTTGTCTCTGTACTGCTGGGTGCTGAGCCGGCAGCAGTCACCGGACGCGGGGCCGGGCTTTCGGATGAAGGTCTTGAGACGAAGATCCGTGTAATCCGGAAAGCCATCGAATTGAACCAGCCGGATCCGGAAGATCCGCTGGATGTACTTGCCAAAGTCGGCGGCTTTGATATCGCAGCGCTTGCAGGTCTGTTCATCGGCGGCGCATCATGCGGGGTGCCGGTGGTGATCGACGGATTCATTTCCGCCGCCGCAGCATTGCTCGCGGTAAAGATCGCGCCGGCCTGCAGGGAATATATGCTGCCATCCCATATGTCGGAAGAGCATGCATCGAAAATGATCATGGATGCGCTGGAAATGGAGCCGGTGATCCATGCAGGCATGCATCTGGGAGAAGGAACCGGTGCAGCCGCATTGTTCCCGCTGCTGGATATGGCCTGCGATATTTATGATCAGATGGACACGTTTGAAGGGATCGCGGTGGAGCAGTATGAGGACTATGGCAGGAAATAAGAACCGTTTTCCGGATGCCGGTCCGGGGAAGCTGCAGCCCGGTATGCTGGTCCTTGTGATCGGCGGCGCGGCAAGCGGGAAATCGGAATATGCCGAAGAGCTGGCGGTGCGTATGCATGTGCTTTCTATGGTGAAAGATGGCGGGAATCCGGCGGCGGATGTCGGAAACGCTGCATCAGAGGAACCCCGCTCCGGCAAAAAGGCCGCCGGGAATCTTTCCTGTCCGCATAGGCTGTGGTATACCGCGACCATGCATTATGATCCGGCAGATCAGGAGATCGCGGAACGGATCAAAAAGCATCGTCTGCAGCGGGCAGGAAAAGGATTTGAAACGATCGAGATCGAGCGCGAGATCAGCCAGCTGGCGGAGACGGTAAAGCCCGGGGATACAGTACTGCTGGAGGATCTGTCAAATTTGCTTGCGAATGAGCTTTTTCCGTGGGAAGGAGAAGCAGCGGCGCAGGGGGAGATTTGCGGACGGATCGTTCAGCCATTGCTGGAAATGAACAGACAAGGGACCGGAATTGTTGTTGTCGGGAACCGGATCAGCGAAGATGTACACGGGGAATATGATACGGGCACGGAAATGTTCTGCAATTGTTTTCAGCGGCTGCAGCGGGAACTGGGCGCTGCTGCAGATGCGGTTGTCGAGGTCGTCTGCGGAATACCGGTGTACCTCTGAAGACTTGTTCCCGTCATATATAAAATGCCGTGAAAAGACTTGTTTACAGGCAATGCTTGTCTGCAGTTGACTACTGCCTGCGGTTCAGTCTTGCTTGCAGTCAATGATTGCTTGCAGGAGGCTTTTGTCTGCGGCCAGGAGTAGTCTGCGAAAAAGAGTTGTCTGCGGAAAAGAGTTGTTTGCAGCTAAGTGATGTCTGCGGTTAAGTCTTACTTGCAGTCAATGCCTGTTTTGTCATTCTGAGGGCAGCCTGCTGCCCGAAGAATCCACCGCTTGGAGAGATCGGTTTTACTGAAACCGTATGGAAAAAGGAGAGAGTTCTTCTGTGTTCACACAGCATGAATACAGGAGAGGATACTGATTTCAATGAAGAAAAAAGCAGGAATACTGAACTGCATATGGGCGGCCTTCGCGACATTTTCCAGAATACCGGTGCCGGAAGCGGATTGGAATGATGAGAATCTGCGATGGCAGATCTGCTGCTTTCCGCTGGTCGGCGTCGTGATCGGAATTCTCTGGTGCGCTGCGGCTGTCCTGATGGTCTGTGCGGGACTGCATCCGGTGCTTGCCGGCGCTGCGCTGACTGTACTGCCGCTGCTGTTGACGGGCGGCATCCATATGGACGGTTTTCTGGACACTTCGGATGCGGTCCATTCCTGGAAGCCGAAGGAAGAGCGGCTGAAGATCCTGGACGATCCGCATATTGGTGCGTTTGCTGTCATTTACGGCGCGATCTATATGATCCTTTATTTCGGACTGGCCGTACAGCTCGCCGCATCGATGGCTGGCAGATTCGCTGACGGCAGCGTTACACTTCTTTCAGCCTGCGCGCCGGCTTTTGTCATGGCATCCGGTTTTGTGATCTGCCGCATTTTCAGCGGGCTGTCGGTCGTTTGTTTTCCTAAGGCGAAGGAAAATGGAATGGTAAAAAGTACGGCGGATGCCTCTGGTCAGAGAGCTGCCGGTGTGCTGAAGGCAGAGCTGGTCCTGGCTGTGATCCTGTATATTGTCATGGGCATTCTGCTGCACCGGTATGAAGCGGTCGTGATGCCGGCTGCTGCTGCGCTGGTATTTGCTTACTATTACCGGATGACGATGGATAAGTTCGGCGGTGTCAGCGGCGATCCCGCCGGCTGGTTCCTGCAGGTGTGCGAGCTGGTGCTGCTGGCAGCGGCAGCAGTGAGTACTCTTATTTAGTTGCGGATTACGGACGAAAAAGAGAGAAACAAGAGTTTCGTCCGTAGTAAGCAAGCAAAAGAGAGCGCGGAGCGAGGAAAAATTACGTACGCAAAGGAAAAGAACGAGATCTGCATACGTAAACACATAGAGAGGACAGGAAAGTGATCTTCATCACAGGCGGAGAAGGAGCCGGACAGGCTGAATATGTAAAAGAACATTATCCCGGGGCAACAGTTCTGGGTAATTATCATATGACCGTAAAGGAACAGCTGGAAAAAGGAGAAGATCCGCTGCAGGAAGCAGAGGCGCTGCTGCGCAGTTCCGAAATACATGACAGCAGCCTCGTTATATGGACCTGCGAGACCGGCTGCGGGCTGGTGCCGGCGGATGCTTTTCTGCGCAGATGGAGAGAGACTACCGGCAGGGTGAATTGTCTGTTTGCGAGAGCGGCAGACACCGTGATCAGAATGATCTGCGGAAGAGCGGATATCATAAAAAATAATCCCTCAGCAGAAGATATTGTCGAAAAAACAGCGAAAAGGGAAAAAAGTAAAGCAGATTGGGGAAGTAATTCACAGATTGCCGTAAAAAAACAGTTGATTCTGGTGGAAAATTCGTCAAATCAGACAAATCAGTGTGGAAAAACTGAAAACAGAGCAGCAAAAGGCAAAGCCCGCCCGGTGATGATCGTCGGCACGATGTCCAATGCCGGAAAGAGCTTTATCGCTGCCGGCCTGTGCCGCATTTTCGCTGATGACGGGTACAGCGTCGCTCCGTTCAAAGCCCAGAATATGGCCCTGAATTCTTTCATTACGAAACAGGGAGAAGAGATGGGCCGCTCGCAGGTCGTTCAGGCGGAAGCATGCAGGAAAGAACCGGACGCCAGGATGAATCCGATCCTGCTGAAGCCGACCACCGATAATGGTTCACAGATCATTATAAACGGCCATCCCGTCGCCGATATGGACGCGAAGGAATATTACAGGCATAAAAATGAGTTCCTGCCGTATGTCAGGGAAGCTTATGATTCGCTTGCGTCCGAAAATGACATCCTCGTTCTGGAAGGCGCAGGTAGCCCGGCTGAGATCAATCTGAAAGAGAATGATATCGTAAACATGCCGATGGCAGCAATGGTCAATGCGCCGGTCATACTTGTCGGAAACATCGATCCCGGCGGCGTTTTTGCGCAGCTCTACGGTACGCTGAAACTTCTGGAACCGGAGGAGCAGGATCTGATCGCCGGTATGATCATCAACAAATTCCGCGGAGACCTTTCCATCCTGGAACCGGGGATCGGGATGCTGGAAGAGAAGACCGGAAAGAAGGTGCTGGGCGTTCTGCCATATTCCGATGTCAGGCTCGAGCCGGAAGATTCCCTTGCGATGGAGGAATGGGAACGCAGGCAGAAAGAGCGGATGGAGGCCGGCAGGATCGATATCGCAGTGATCCGGCTGCCGAAGATCTCCAATTTTACGGATCTGGAGGCGCTGAGCCTTGAACCGGACGTGACATTACGGTACGTAAGAACAAAAGAAGAATTCGGAACGCCCGATATCATCATCCTTCCCGGCACGAAAAGCACGATTGCGGATCTTCTTTGGCTCCGGCAGAACGGACTGGAGACCATGATCCGCCGGGCACATGATGCCGGCGCTTTTCTGGTCGGCATCTGCGGCGGTTATCAGATGCTTGGAAAGGTGATCCGGGATCCGGACGGGGCTGAAACAGCAGGAGAAACGGACGGTCTGGGGTATCTGGACATGTCGACCGTTTTTTCTGCGGAAAAGATCATGCATCAGACAGAAACGGTGTCTTCTTTCGGAATCCGCGTGATCGACGGAAAAAGGATAACCGGATACGAAGTGCATATGGGAAGGGAAGAAAAGGATCTGCAGGAACAGGCTGGTCTGCAGACACCGGAGAAAGCGGGATCAGCAGCCGTTGAAAAAGTCCCTGAAGGAAACGGAAGCATGAGCAGCTCTGCGGACGGGACCGTGATCGGCACCTACATCCATGGGATCTTTGATGAAGAAGATTTCAGGGACGCCTTCCTGGAATTCATTTGCAGAAGAAAAGGAACGGAAAGACATGCGGCCCCTGAGAAGAAACAGACTTACAGGGAATTTCGCGAGCAGCAGCTCCGTGATCTGGCCGATCTGATGCGGAAGAACCTCGATATTCCGGCGATCTACAGGATCATGGGACTGGAAGGAAGAAAGAACGGGCAGTAAACTGCAGCAATAAAGCGATTTTACGGAAAGCGGGAAACATGCTGAGAGAATATCTGATTTACCATCTGGCCGCGCTCCTGTGCGGATATATACTGGATCTGCTGATCGGAGACCCGCACGGCATCCCGCACCCGGTCGCGTGGATCGGAAGCCTGATCGGAGCGCTCGAAAAAAGGCTGTTCCCGGGAGCGCGTGAACCGGCAAAGGAATTCCGACGGGGACTGCTGGTCTGCCTGATCGTATTGGCAGTGACCGGAATCCTCGCATTCGCAGCCATCGCTGTATCTTATCGGATCACGCCATATCTGGGAGCGGCAGTGGAAGCTGTCCTTACATGTTATATCCTGGCGGCGCGCAGCCTGCGGGATGAAAGCATGAAGGTGCATAATGATCTTGTGAACGGCGATCTTATAAAAGCACGATATGACCTGTCGATGATCGTCGGGCGCGATACACAGGATCTGGATCAGGCAGCGATCACGCGGGCTGCCGTGGAAACGGTCGCGGAAAATGCTTCCGACGGAGTCATTGCGCCGCTGCTATGTACCGCAATCGGCGGACCGGTCCTCGGACTGCTGTACAAAGCCGTCAATACCATGGATTCCATGCTCGGCTACAGGAACGACCGGTATGAATATTTCGGAAAAGCGGCAGCGAAACTGGATGACGCCGTGAATTTCATCCCGTCCCGGCTGAGCGCGCTTTTGCTGATTGCTGCGGCCGCATTTCCGGGGAAAATGTTCCGTCTGTTCGATGCAGGAAACGCGTACAGAGTCTGGAAACGCGACAGGCTGAAGCACAAGAGCCCGAATTCCGCGCAGACGGAGAGCGCGTGCGCAGGAGCACTGGGCGTACGGCTTGGCGGGCCTTCAAAATACAAAGGAATCCTTGTTGAGAAGCCGTATATTGGAGATGCGGTCAGAGAAATTGAACCGGAGGATATCCGGCTGGCGAACCGGCTGATGTTCGCAGCGGAAGCGGTGATGATGGCAATTACAGCAGCTGTGTGGTTCGTCATTATATTGTGAGCCGGGGGACGGTTCTCCGGCTCCGTTCTGAATGACGCTTGTCAGACAACTGTTGAGACTGCTGAAAAGGTAACGAAAGATGGACGCAGAATATATCAGACCCTCAGAAATAGAAAAAAGAAGTTTTGAAATCCTGACGGCAGAGCTCACAGCGCGGGGGATTATCCTCACCGGTGATACCGCCTCCGTCATCAAGCGCTGCATTCACACCACGGCAGATTTTGATTACGCGGAAACGATGCGTTTCTCGGACGACGCGGTTCAAAAACTGAAGGAACTGATCCGGTCCGGCGCTTTCATTGTCACCGATACGAACATGGCGCTCTCCGGCATCAGCAAAAAAGAGTTCGCAAAGTATGGCGGGAAGCTTTTCTGCTTTATGGCGGAGGAGGATGTAGCGAAGGAAGCTTCAGAGAGAAAAATAACCAGAGCATCCGTCAGTATGGAAAAGGCGATGCGTCTGGAAGATCCGGTCATCTTTGTCATCGGAAATGCGCCGACAGCATTGATCACCCTGCATGAACACTATACGGCAGGCACCTATACGCCCGCTTTCGTAATCGGTGTGCCGGTCGGATTTGTAAATGTGGAAGCCGCAAAGGAACTGATCATGGATAGCGGCATCCCGTACATTGTCAATAAAGGAAGAAAAGGCGGCAGCAATGTTGCCGCCGCCATCGTAAACGCAGTCCTGTACCAGATGCGGGACGAGCCGGAGGACGGTTCTCCGGTTCATCAAACGGCAAATCGTTCTGGAAAGTGATGAGGTACTGGAGAACAAGGGGTATAAAATAAAACTCATTGAGCAACTACGCTTCCCTTTTTTAAAAAGAATCTTTTAATAAATGAAATGGATTCTCCGATTGCAGTACCAACTGTAATCTGCAGAATGACACTGCAAATCAAAAAAGCCATGTAATTCGGATCAAACCGTATTTTAACGACTGAATTAATATAGACTCCCAACAATGTATGAACAATGAGGATATATATCGTGTTTTTTCCAATTACATCAAGAATTCTTGCAATCAGGGGCAGATTTGCGCCAAAATAGGCAGAGAGCGTATACACAATAATTATACCGGAAACTGATCCGAGGATAACTACGCCATAATCCCCATAATTACGAACAGCGATTTCCATGCTGCCGCAATAGATCATAAATGCCCAAACGGGAGAAAGTAAAAAATATGAGATACTCCATTCCCTTGCGAACTTAAACACTTCATAATGCCGCAGCAATACACCGATATGGTAAAACACCATGGAATAGCAGGCGATGTCGATACTCCAGGGCAGCCACCACCCCTCCTTTCCGAGCGTGAGCCCCAAAACTGAGACACACAATACGGCAACAGTCAATTGCAGCGAATTCCTTGTCCATCTATCCATTGCCGTGTAGAGCATCCAAATCACAAAGAGCAAGAGGATAAAATACACCGGGCCAATTGAAGCGACACTTGTGAAGATGTTTTTGGAAAACGACATCCCGAGAAGATAGCGGATGATTGTTCCATGAAAATATGAAATGCTCCAATGGCTGTGCTCCAGCAGAATTTTTGCGGCAACAAATAGAGCATACGGCAGTAAAAATGTCTTGGAAACTCTCTTTAATGTTTCGGAAAAAGAGGTGCCTTTTCTGTAAAAATATCCGGAGAATACAATAAATGCCATCATATGGCATGAAAAAATAATACTTCGGAGCATCAAGTCAATGGAGAAATGACCGACGATCATAGAAATTATAAAAAAGCCTTTCGCAATATCGATTGCCAAATCGCGATTTGCATCCTGCTTTTTTGCAAAGCCTGCTGTTGCCGCCTGATGAGGCGCATATAGTGTCTTTTTTAACAGTTCAATGACGACAGCGGCCAGAATAGCAACACCTATGTGCAGCATAATGTATGCCCAGACCTGCGCATTTCCGGTCAGAGATGTTTTCTCAAGAAACAGGCGGAAATGCTGAGAAAGTGTATTTAGTGTGAACAGATGCGTGCAAAGGACCGTGAGAGATATTCTGCCGATATAAGAAAGCACTACTCCCTTTTCATCTGCACGAGAAATAAGATAGACCAGGAGACAGCCGGACAAGCCGACAGGAACTGACAGGAACAAATCACCAAGATTTGTACTGACGAAGTTGATACGGCAGTATTCGTGATAGATTCCAAATAACAAAAGCACTTGTGCAATCAGATAATGCCACCATTTGATTTGTTCAAGCAGATGGTGTTTTTTGATCTCATGACCGATCCACAGAAAAAAAGAAGCTAACATCCCGGACTGAATGCTAAATGGAAGCCAGAGGAACTTTGCGGTAATGAACCCCACAAGGGCAATAATAGCAGTCAGCAGTCCAAGCAGTTTCTCATTTTCCGTTTTATTGAGAAGATATTGGAAGATCAGAGTGGCAAAAAACATCGCAGGTAAAAACCAAATAGCGCCGATATTCATTCCGATTTCGATTGCACCGAATGTCTTAATAGAACCAGATGCAAAAAAGCTGCGCAGAAGATCATTTCCAATTAACCTTGTCATGCTGGCAATAGAGAGATCGTGGTTCAATTTCCAGCTATTGAAAAGGTCCATAATCATCACAGCAAGGCAGGTGTAAAAATACGGTGCCATCAGGCGTGAAAATTTTATATTCAGGAAATCACGGTTAAGCGTTTTCTTTTTCATGGTATACCCACTGAGGATAAAGAAAACAACCAGATGAATACCATAGACGAATTGAAAGTTCCAACGTCCGGTAAGTTGGCCGCTGACATGTCCCAAAATCACGAGCAGCATCGCGATTCCTTTGGCGTTGTCAATCCATTTTTCGCGCTTCATTCCTTGCTTCCTTTCAGAAAGTAAGTGTCCACAGAATCTAGTAACCAGATTACATTAACATAACCAAATGACAATTGCAATTCAGTCCAATTTTTTAACCCCGCTGTTCAGAATTTTGCTGCAAGCCAGCAGGGGATGATTTTCCAGCTTTTTTAGCGGCAAATCGCTCAGGGCAATGAAGAAGGAGACAGGGTCCCCTGTCTCCTTCTCACCTTTCATTGCTCCACTTCGAACGGGAGCTGATCCAGAATATCCTTCTTCACATCGATGCCGGGATATACTTCGATCAGCTTCAGTCCCTTCGGCGTCAGCCGGAACACACATCGTTCCGTTACATACAGTACTTTCTGTCCGTTCTTTATGGCCCGCTTGGCGGAAAAGCTTAAGGAGCGGACTTTTTTTACGAATTTCGGGACAGAACCCTCTTTCTCGATCGTCACGACGCCTTTTTTCTGGGTGACTTCCAGGCCTTTAACATTGAATGTCATGCAGAAAACGACGGTCGGCGTCTTTGCGGTGATATTCGCGAACCCGCCGATGCCTGCATACGCGCCGTCCGTTCTGTGGACGTTTACATTTCCTTCACCGTCGACCTCCAGCGCGCCCATGAAGCACACGTCCAGGCCGCCGTTGTTATACAGATCGAACTGGTTCGCCATATCATAGACAGACGCCGCGCCGATCATGGCGCCGAACGCTTCGCCGGATACCGGGAAACCGCCGATCCCGCCGGATTCGACTGTCAGCGTGATATTATCGAGCATACCGTTCTTCCTGGCGTGGCGGGAGACCATTTCCGGCAGTCCGATCCCGATATTTACAATATCATCTACGCGCAGCACGGACGCCGCTCTTCTGCCGATGATGTTGCCGGCGGTATCATTCCGCATATGGCTGACGGAAACGGAATCGATCTTCTCATTCCATTTATTCCAGTCGTCATACGGGATTTCGAAGCTTCCGGTAAGCGCAGTATAGGCTTCATTGCGCTGTTCCGGCTCGGCAACAACGATCGCGTCGACCAGACAGCCGGGAATGATGGCGTTTCTGGGTCTGGAAGGGGTGTTGACCAGACGGTCGACTTGCACAATGACTTTTCCGCGGTTCGCCTTGACTGCCTGGCAGATCGACAGCGCATCGCCGGACATGAACATGTCGTCAAAGGAAACATTTCCCTTGCGGTCGGCCGCGGTCCCCTTGATCAGCGCGACAGTCAGCTTCGGAAGTTTGTAGTACAGGAACTCCTCTCCGTCGACTTCGACATATTTTACATACTGGTCATCCGTGGAAAGACGGTTGATCCCGGGGCCTTCATTCCGGGGATCGACATAGATATCCAGTCCCACTTTTGAAAGTGCGCCGGGAAGTCCGGAGGCCTGCGCTCTGATGGCGTGTGAAATGCAGCCGAGCGGAAGATTATATGCTTCAAAATAATCCTCGAGCACCAGCTTCTTGGTACTGGGCATCGCGCCGAAATGGCCGCAGATCAGCCGGTCCACCGCACCTTCGCGGATATAACCCTCCGCGCCGCGGTTCTCGTCCCACACGCCGAAGCCGGCACTGGAAACGATGGTCAGGTGCCTGGGTGACTGCATTTTCTGATATCTTCTGTATATCGCTTCGTGAAGCTCTACCGGATTTTCGATGCCGACGAACGAATTGACGCAGATCACGTCGCTGTCGCGGATCAGGCGGATGGCTTCATCGGAACTCATGATTTCGTACATAATCAGTACCTCGAAGTAAAGAATAACTATTTAATCATAGTGGGGAAGGCGGCAGGTTGTCAAGAAGGATTTCAGCAATTTGCGGAGAATCATTAACATCAATGCACTTTTTCTGCCGGCTGCTGATACGCATGAATTTCTGATGACCGAGAGCAGTCATATCTGCTTGACAGTAAAATGCTGCTCCGCTATAATGATAACTAAGTTAGCAAACAAAGTTACGCATGGAGGATCGTCCATTTTGGCACACGGAACGTACAATGATACGCATCAGAGGATCCTGGAAAGCGGGATGAAGATGTTTCTGAAAAGGGGTTTTGAACGCACCAATCTGCGGGATCTGTGCGCGGATGCCGGGATCACCACCGGTTCCTTTTACCGACATTTCGAAAGTAAGGAAGACATCTTCGCGCACTTTGTGCAGCCGGCTGTCGATGAGATCAGGAAAGACTTTGCAGATGCGGAACCGGTCTGCCGGGAAGCGGTGGAAACGGGAGAGATCCGGAAGCTCTGGATGATCATGGATGCCGACAGGCTTCTCGATTATATCTACCGGAACTTTGATGCCCTGAAGCTCCTTCTGAAAGGTTCGGACGGAACGCCTTACAGCGATTTCCTGAATGACGTGGTCAGCAGGGAGGCCGATATTTCGCTCCGATCTCTCCGCCTGGCGAAAGAGCGGGGATTTATTGCGGCGGAGATTCCTTCGGAGCAGGAGATGCATCTGATCTGCCATGCGTATATCTCCAGTGTCTTCGAGTCTGTGCTGCATGATTTCAGCCGGGAGGAAATGGAGAGATACATTCATACCATCGTGAAATTCTTTACAGCCGGTTCCTATCAGGTGCTCGGTCTGTAAGGATTCCTTTGCCTCGCGAAAGTGAGGCTGTTTTTCAGGACAATGGTTAGATAAAACTAATAACTATAAGGAGAGACAAAATGATTGCCTGGATCGGAGAAAATATTGCCTCCATCATCCTTCTGCTGGTGGTGGCAGCGATCGTCTTTTTCCTGATAAGAAGCAAGATCAAAGAACGAAGAAACGGGGCATGCGGCTGTGGCTGCGGCTGTGCAGGCTGCAGCGGCTGCGCAGCCCGTAAGAAGGGAGAAAATCTATGAAGCTTACGGAAACCAGACCGGATCAGTACGGCGTGATCCGGAAGATCGGCGGGGACGCGCATTTTATGAACCGCATCACCGCCATCGGCGTTACGGAAGGAACCGCGTTCCAGACCGTCCGCAATGACAGAAAGATGCCTGTGCTGGTGTATCTGCGGGAGACGCTGATCGCAGTCAACCGCGCAGATGCGGAAAGAATCGAGGTGGAGACAGAATGAAGAACAGGATCGCCCTTCTGGGCCAGCCGAACTCCGGCAAGTCGACCGTATTTAATGCGCTGACCGGCTCCAGACAGCATGTCGGGAACTGGCCCGGAAAGACAGTAGAGAAAAGCGACGGCTATTATATTTACAACGGGACACGGTACACCGTGACAGACCTGCCCGGCAGCTATGGCCTCTCCGGCAATTCGGATGAGGAAGTCATCACTTCGGATTTCATTAAAAGCGGGCAGGCAGATCTGGTCTGCATCCTGGTGGATGCGTCGCAGCTCGAGAGAAGTATGTATATGGCGGCGGAGTTCGCGGCGCTTAATAAGCCGGCCGTTCTGCTGCTGAATATGATGGACGTCGCGAAGGCGCAGAAAAAGGAGATCGATCACAAGCTGCTTGAACGGCGGCTGGGCATTCCCGTACTGCCTTTTACGGCAGCGGACAGCAGGGGGTATGACGAACTGAAGAATCTCCTTGCAAGGGAACTGGAGCATCCCCACAAGCTGGCTTCCGTCCCGGAACTGCCGGTGTCAGGCAGCGCGTCTTCCGATAAGGTGCAGGCGGAGAGCGAAGCGAAATACCGGTGGATCGGGGAGATGCTCGCGGATGTGACGCATTCCGGACAGAAACATTTTGAGCTCAGCAAGCGTGACAGGAGGCTCTTAAGCCCTGTTCTTGGAAAAGTCCTCTGCTTCGGAACGGTCCTCGTGGGTTTTCTGGCAGCCATGATCATCTGCCTCCCGCTGATGGGCCTCGGCTCCATGATCCCGCAGCTGCTGAACAAGCCTATCGCCGATCTGCTGACTTCCTGGCATGTCCATCCCTGGCTGGTCTCCATCTTCAGTATTATTCTTCCTAATACCGTGTATTTCTGCATTGCGATGTCCGGTTTTGTATTCGGCGTCAATCTGGTGTTCGGCTATCTGGAGGAGATCGGGTTCCTGGCGAGAGCGGCATATCAGTTCGACAGCCTGCTGTCCGGCCTCGGCCTGCAGGGAAAAGCTATCTGCCCGATCCTGATGGGCTTCGGCTGCACGATCGGCGGTACCTGCGGCACGCGTGTCATGGACAACTGGGGACAGCGGATGCTGACGATGGCTGTCGTGTGGGCAGTGCCCTGCGCGTCCATCTGGACGATCATCCCCGTGATCAGTTCCATGTTCTTCACGCCCGTACAGACAATGCTGATCATTCTCGGGATCCTGCTGTATGTCATCGTTCTGATGACGGTCGTATCCAGGGTGTTCAGCTGGAAGCTGGTCTCGGAGAATGCGCGCAGCGGCATGATCATGGAACTGCCGCCATACCATAAACCGCACTGGAAGCACATTGCGAAGGAAGCGCTTATGAAGGCGTGGGATATCTTCAGGCGGGCGCTCCGGACGGTCACACTGATTTCCCTGCTGTTCTGGGTCTTCTCCTACAGCGGCAGCGGCAATGTGGCAGACAGCCTTCTTTATAAAGTCGGCACTGCGATCGAACCGGTGACCAGGATCTTCGGCCTGGGCTGGAGGACCTTCATGGGATTCATCAGTTCGGCGTTTGCCAAGGAAGCCGTTCTGGGCGTGCTGAACGCGGCTTTTGTCGGAAACGGTACGGTGCTCGACGCGACATTCCGCTCCGCGTTTAATGTGACGACAGATAATGCCGTGCTTAGCCAGGCGATGACGGATGTCGTCAGCAAAGCCGAGGCGTTGGCTTTCATGTGTGCCTGCACGTTCAATATTCCCTGTGTTATGGCGCTCAGCACGACCTACAGAGAGTCTCACTCCCTGAAATGGACAGCCAGGATCGCGGCTTTTTATGTGTGCGGCGCGCTGATCCTTGCCTGCATTGTGTATCATATCGCGGCACTGTTCCTGTGATAATAAGAACAAACATACAAAAAGGGCTGCCCCGTTCCCCTAAAAAGGAAGGGAGCAGCCTTTTCAGAAACCGGGGCCGGCACACTCTTTTAAAAGTACAACGGACTGCAGTCTGCAGACTCTGAATCTGCTGGAAATCTATGTAAAATCTCATCCATGTTTCGTTGCGGGCAGACAGTAATTTTGCTATAATCAAACCAAAATCAGAAGCAGGAGGGGATATAATGGAAAGTCTTATTGTCGTCATGATAGTCCTGGCTTTGGTCCTGATGAATTCGTCAAAGAAAAATAAAAAGAAAAACGATACCCCGGTGCCGAACAAGCCCAGGGAAGGAAAGACTGCCCGGCCGAACCGGCCGCAGCCTGTCCGGCCGAATGCCGCCGGCGCTGCCAGAAATGTAACGGACCGGGCGAAAAAGGCTGCGTCGGGCTGGGCGAAACAGCTTTATGAAGCGGACGCGGATAAGCACCTGCATTACGATCAGAACAGCCTGGATTACTGCGACAGCGATGTGCCAGCGAGCGGCGGCATTTCTTTCCGCGATCTGCCTTCAGGCGCGGATGAACTGGCGTATTTGAGGAAATGGAATGCCAACCGCGAAAGACTCCTGGAAAAATCACTGGAGAGCAGGGGATAACGAAAGAAGCAAGGGAAAGGTATGACTGAAGGAAGTATGAATGAATACCATAGTTAAGAATGGTAAGCTGCTGCTTACCTGTGAAGATCATTTTGAAACCGCTGATCAGGATCTTTATATTGCCGGCGACAGGATCGCCGGCATCGGCGCACAGCCGGAAGATTTCACGGCCGATGAAACGATCGATGCCTCCGGCATGCTCATCATCCCCGGTCTGATCAATGCCCACACGCATGTCTATATGACCGTCCTGCGCGGTGTGGCGGACGATGTTCCTTTTGAAAAATGGCTTTTTGAAGGCGTGATGCCGAAGGAAGAAGCCATGTCCTCGGAAGAAGCATATCAGAGCGCCCGGATCGGCCTGATGGAAATGATCAAATCCGGGACAACATGTTTTAATGACATGCAGATGTTCATCGGCCAGGCCTGCAGAGCTGCCGTGGAGCTGGGGATCCGGGGCGTGAGCGGAAGAGGGCTCGCAGGAGATCTCAGCGAACCGGTGCCAGGCGGCAGCAGAAGGATCAATGAAGCATTTCAGGAAATGCAGGACTTCGGAAAGGAACCGCTTCTTACCTTTGCGCTCGCACCGCACGCACCTTATACCTGCAGCGAGGATCTTATGAGACGCGTGCCGCAGCTGGCTGCCGAACATGGCCTGCGCCTTCACATCCATCTCTCCGAAAGCAGGAACGAAGTGGAGAATTGTATAAAGGAACACGGCATGACGCCGATTGCCTGGGCGGATCATTGCGGCTGCTTCGATGTGCCTGCTGTCGCCGCTCACTGTGTGCATGTGACAGAAGATGACATCAGGATCCTCGCTGAAAAACATGTGAGCGTGGCGTCCAATCCGGCCAGCAACATGAAGCTGGGCAACGGGTTCGCTCCGATCCCGGAAATGCTTTCCGCAGGCATCAATGTCTGTCTTGGTACAGACGGCGCAGCCAGCAACAACAGGCTGAACATGTTCCATGAAATGAGTCTGATGGCGCTGATCCATAAAGGAAACAAGGAAGATCCGGTGAGCGTCAGCGCGGCTGAGACACTGAGAATGGCTACCATAAACGGTGCCAAAGCGCTGGGACTGGACGCCGGAGAGATCGCGCCCGGAAAACTGGCGGATCTGGTATTCCTGGATCTGTCGGAACCTTCACTGATGCCGTTTAATGAGAATACTGATCCGGCTTCCGCGCTGGTCTATGGCGCTACCGGAGCAGAGGTCGATTCCGTAATGGTCGGCGGGAAGATGATCCTGCAGGGCAGGAAGTTCGTGAATCATTGACATACAGCACATAATATAAAAGGGCGGCGTCACTCCGGAAGCCGCCCTTCTTTTCGCATATCTGTGAACGAACCGGTCATTATACATAACCCTGTTCGCGCATCGCTTTTACAACTCTTCTGAAGGCAGCGATGTTCGCGCCGTCAACATAATTGCTGCCGAGATCATATTCATCAACAGCGTCGGAAATCTGGGTCCAGATACCGCTCATTATACCCTGGAGCTGGTTGTCTACGTGCTCAAAGCTGTGTTTGATACGCATGCTGTTCTGCGACATCTCAAGACCTGAGACTGCCACACCGCCGGCATTGCTGGCTTTTCCGGGCAGGAACAGGATGCCTTTCTTTAACAGATAATCTGTCGCTTCTCTCGTGGTAGGCATATTCGCGCCTTCGACGACAGCCTTGCAGCCGTTCTGCACCAGGTCGATCGCGTCATTGATCTCCAGCTCATTCTGGATCGCGCAGGGGAAGGCGATATCGCAGGGAACCTCGAAGGATTTTCTGCCGTCCATGTAGGTCGATCCGGGCACGCGCTTGGGATAAACGGCAAGACGGGCTCTTTCAACTTCCTTGATCTGCTTGATCATCTCGACATCAATTCCCGAAGGATCATAGATGTAACCGTTGGAATCGCTCATTGCCACGACTGTTGCGCCCAGCTGGGTCGCTTTCTGTGCTGCGTAGATAGCAACATTACCGGAACCGGAAATGACGACTTTCATGCCGGACAGCCCCATGCCGTGCGTCTTCAGCATTTCCTGGGCCAGATAGCAGACGCCGTAGCCGGTCGCTTCCGTTCTGACGAGGGAGCCGCCCCAGCCAAGTCCCTTTCCGGTGAGGGTCCCTTCGAACTGGTTGGTCAGTCTCTTATACTGGCCGTACAGATAGCCGATCTCTCTTCCGCCGACACCGATATCGCCGGCAGGAACGTCCTCATTCGGTCCGATGTATTTATAAAGCTCGGTCATGAAGCTCTGGCAGAACGCCATGACTTCACGGTCAGATTTTCCGTGGGGGTCAAAGTTCGAGCCGCCCTTGCCGCCGCCCATGGAAAGGCCGGTGAGCGCATTCTTGAAGGTCTGCTCGAACGCGAGGAAGTTCATGCAGCTGCGGTTTACAGTAGGATGGAAGCGGAGGCCTCCCTTATACGGGCCGAGCGCGGAATTGAACTGCACACGGAAACCGCGCTGGATATGCACTCTGCCGCGGTCGTCTGTCCACGGGACCCGGAAGGAAATGGAACGCTCCGGCTCTACCAGTCTTTCAAGAAGCTGACTTGCTTTATATTCTTTTTCATGCTTTTCGATGACAGGCTTTAAGGAATCCAGGACTTCACGGACTGCCTGGTGGAATTCCGGCTCTGCCGGATTCATATCGATGACCTGCTGCATTACTTTATGTCTGTAGGATGTCATTTTTACCTCCCCCGCCGCCTTTTCTTACGGCTTTTACGCTTTATTGTGCTGTTGTGCAAAAGCATAGCAGAAGAAAACAAAGTTTGTCAATAGAAAACTTAAAAAAATTAGGTTAAAATGAATAATTCGTTATATTATAAGGCTAATATTGTATATATTTATTTATACTGTTCTGTATTTATCGAAAAAGAGCGGCTTTTCCACACAAAAAGCATACCGCATCCCGGCTGTAAATGTGCAGAAACCACAGAATTTCTCATAATGTACTGTCCCTGAAACAATATTGTCAAACCGCGGCAATTGTCGACAGATATCCCGGTTCATGTTAAAATGTATTTCGAAATACATAAGGAAGGAAGAGGAGATCAGCATCGCGACCGTCCTGATCGGATATTTTCTTACCAGACATATGAAAAAGACACTGGTCGCACCGATCAATGCCATTGCCGAAGCGGCGCAGAATTATGCGGCGGACCGGAGAGCCGGCGTGAGTGAAGCGGATCATTTTGCCCTGCTGAACATCCGGACCGGAGATGAGGTGGAGAACCTGAGCCTGATCATGGCTGACATGGAACACGATCTTGCTGCATACGAGGAACACCTGACCAAAGTGACGGCAGAAAAGGAGCGGATCAATACCGAACTGTCATTGGCAACGCGTATTCAGGCGAATATGCTCCCGAATATTTTCCCGGCCTTCCCCGAACGCACGGAATTCGACCTGTTCGCCCTGATGAATCCGGCCAAGGAGGTCGGCGGGGATTTCTTCGATTTCTTCCTGACGGATGAAGACCATCTCTGCATGATCATCGCGGATGTGTCAGGCAAAGGTGTTCCGGCAGCGCTCTTTATGATGGCGTCAAAGATCATCCTCGCGAATAATGCAATGATGGGTAAATACCAGAGAAGCGATCCGGGCGTTTGCCGGAACAGAGGAACAGTTCGATGATATAACGATGCTGTGCCTGGAATATAAAGGGAAGAACTGAAAACAGATGGACTGATGTCATGGACATACAGTTTTCCATGAAAAACAGGGGGAAGAACGATGGCAAAAAAGATTGCACTCGCCGTTGATAATGGCAAAACGGAGTTTGAACATTGGCTTGCAGCCGACGGAATCTATGCAGTGCAGTGTCCGGGCTTTCTGCCCGGGCCCGGAAGACTTCCGGGGTGGGGGTATGTTATTTCCTACGTGGTGATCGGCGGGGAGAAGGCAATGCTCATTGACACCGGATTCGGCAATGCCGACCTGAAGGGATATATCGAAAAGAACATCACAACACTTCCGCTGATGGTCGTAAATTCCCATGTGCACCCGGATCATTCCGGCGGGAACGCGCAGTTCGATGTCGTGTATATTGAAGAGCACGAAGCAAAGCCCGGTGAGGAAGTCTATTTCTATAAGATCCCGGGACAGCGGGCGGCCTGTCAGGAAGTGATCGACGGGGGGACTTACAGATATGAACTGCTGAAGGACGGGCAGGAGATTGATCTCGGCGGCAGGAAACTGCTGGTATGCCATATCCCGGGACATACGCCCGGCGCGATCGCGCTGTTTGATCACAATACGAAGATGCTGCTGTCGGGCGACGCGATCCTGAAGCGCGTATTTTACGGCAGCGGGGTGCCTTTCAGCAAATACCGCGCTGCGCTTGTGAAGACGAAGGAACTTCCGATCAAAGATATCCTGAGCGCACACTGGCCGGAACCGCTCGGCGCTGATTTCATCGATAAGATGATTTATCTGATCGATACCTTTGATCCGGAAAAATCCGAGCCGGCCGGATGGGATGAACCCGGCATGTCCGGCGTGGATATGCGGATGTTCTGCTATGGAAGGGATTTTGATGATCCGGATTTCGTGGCAGTGAGCTTTATCACGGATCAGCTGGAGAAGATCATGCAGTAAAGGGGCTGCACCCCGCATATTGCAGCCGGCAGCCATATTCCGGGCAGGATGAAAATGTGCCGGCTGCAGGAAGACAGGATAAAGCCGGAGGAGTATGGATTTGATAAGGAAGAGAATCGCTTTTTACGGCTGGGTGCAGGGCGTCGGTTTCCGGTGGCGCGCACGGAATGCGGCAGATCTTTACGGCTGCACCGGCTGGGTCAGGAACGAATACGACGGCTCCGTGCAGATGGAGATCCAGGGAGAAGAAGCGCAGATCGATCAGGTGATCCTGGCGATCGAACGCGGCAGATATGTTCGGATTGAAAATATGAAAGTAAAGAATATCCCGGTGATCGAAGGAGAATACGGGTTCTTTGCGGAGTAGGGACGGATCCATTTATATAAAGGAGAAGAGAACATGAATAAGGTACACGGAACGAATCTCGGAAACTGGCTTGTATTGGAAAAATGGATGAAACCGGATCTTTTTGAGGCGAGCGGTACCGAAGATGAGACATGGCTTGCGAGAAAAACGCCGGCGGAGGAATTTGCAGCGCTCCTGAAGGAACATCGAGACACTTATGTGACGGAAGAAGACTTCTGTTTCCTGTCGGAAAACGGCGTGCGGTTCGTGCGTCTGCCGGTGCCGTACTTCGTGTTCGGTGACAGAGCGCCTTTTGTCGGCTGTATCGAATACGTTGATCTCGCGTTTGAATGGGCCGAAAAATATGACATGCAGATCCTGCTGGACCTGCATACCGTCCCCTACAGCCAGAACGGCTATGATAACGGCGGGATCACCGGCGTCTGCAAATGGTGCAAACATCCGGAAGAAGTGGAATTTGCGCTGACCGTCCTGGAGCGGCTTGCGAAACGGTATGGACAGAGGGATGGCTTATACGGCATTGAAGTCCTGAATGAGCCGATCAGCTGGCTCGTCTATAGGACTGCGCCGTCCACCGGAAAGGCGGAAGATAAGGAAGAGGCGAAGGGCTCCGGCTTCGTTCCGCTGCCGTTCCTCCGGAAATTCTATAAACGTGCCTACCGCCGGATGAGGAAATATCTGCCGGTCGAGAAAACGATCGTCTTCCACGACGGCTTCCGGTTCAATGTATGGAATCATTTCTTCCGGACACAGAAATTTGAGAATGTCGCACTGGATACGCACATTTACATCTTCGCTATGGAGATGTTCGTACCGTTCCATCAGCCGTGGGTCTATCAGCAGTATATCAATTACAATCTCCGGGCGCTTCGGCGCGTGCAGAAAGATGTCCGCGTGATCGTGGGAGAATGGTGCATCTCCAATAAATATGCGACGGCCGGGAAGACACCGGAGGAAAAGAAAGAGCGTTTCCGGAAGATCGCACAGATGCAGCTCGCAGCGTGGAATGAAGCGTACGGCTGGTTCTACTGGAATTACCAGCTGCTGCGTGACCGCGAAGAACCCACGGATGAGGAGTGGAAGGAGAGCTGGGATCTGGCCAGATGCATTAACAGAGGCTGGATCACAAAGGAAGACTTCTGAGCATGCGGCAAAGCGGTAAGTGAATTGAAATTTCCTATTGGCTTATTCTTATGAAAAATGGTATAAGACAGGAAAGACGATATCCGAAGGGAGAAAACGGAAAATGGCAATTCATATCAGGGAAGAAGCGAACCGGTGCCTGCAGTGTAAAAAACCGATGTGTCAGGCGGCCTGCCCGGTCGGGACGGAGATCCCGCAGATCATCCGGCTGTTCAGAGAGAACCGCACGCTGGAGGCAGGAGAGAAACTTTTTGCCAACAATCCCATGTCCGTGATCTGCGCGATGGTATGCAATCACGAAGCACAGTGCTTCGGGCACTGCGTACTGGGAAGAAAAGGTACGCCGGTGCAGTTCTATGAAATTGAGAAGTATATTTCCGATACCTATCTTGACCGTATGCTGATTCCGCAGACGGAAAAGAAGGGAAAGAGCGTCGCGGTCATCGGGAGCGGACCTGCCGGCATGACGGCGGCGATCATCCTTGCGCGGAACGGATATGAAGTGACCATTTTTGAAGAACGCTGTTATATTGGCGGCATGCTGTACTACGGCATCCCGGAATTCCGGCTGCCGAAGAGCATCCTGCACAGATATCAGGACAGAATGGTGGAAATGGGCATCCATATCCGCCCGAATACCACGATTTCGGATGCGCTGAATATTGATATGCTGTTCCGTGACGGTTATTCCGCCGTGATGGCGGGTACCGGCGTATGGCGGCCGAAAACGCTCGGCATTAAAGGCGAGAGCCTGCCGAATGTCCATTTCGGGATCTCCTATCTGACCAACCCGCAGGCGTTCAGCCTTGGTGAAAATGTGGCGATCATCGGCATGGGCAATGTAGCCATGGACGTCGCCAGAACGGCCTTAAGACACGGCGCCCGGAAGGTGACCATGTACGCGAGAAGCAGGCGCATCGCGGCAAGCTCGGAGGAAGTACAGTATGCCGAACTCGATGGCGCGGAGCTTGTCTTCGGCAAGGCGATCGATCATTTTGCCCCGGAAGGGCCGGTCTTCCGGACGGCGATCCTGAACGAAGAAGGAAAAGTGACAGGCTATGAGGCAGAACTGGACGCCGTGCAGGCTGACTCGACGATCATCGCTGTCAGCCAGGGACCGAAGGACAGGCTGCTGCTCACGACCGAAGGGCTTAAAAAAGCCGAGACCGGCATGCTGATGGTAGATGAGAACTATATGACGACGGTGCCGGGCGTATTTGCCGCCGGCGATGTCGTGACCGGGTCCTATACCGTGGTGAGCGCTGTGCAGCAGGCGAAGAAAGCCGCGGAAGGGATCATGAAATATATCGAAGCAGCCTGCGGATGAACTTGCTGTGCTGTTCAAAACCGCATAAATAAAACCATTAAAGAGACAGGAAAACCGGTGCTCCGTCGGAGAACGGTGCCGGTGAACATTTCTGAGAAGATATGAAAAATAGTGAAATCAAGATCATCGAGGATCTTTCCCTGAACGCCTGGCCGTCGCACCAGATGCAGCTGTATGACGGCTGGATCCTGCGGTTTTCGTATTTTTATACGCACCGCACGAACTGCGTGGAACAGATCGGAAGTTCCCAGCTCCCGTTAGCAGAGAAGATCGCATTCTGCGAAGAGGTATACAGACGGTGGAAGACCCCCGCCATCTTTAAAATTACGCCGCTGAGCCTCCCGGTTCTTGACGGGGAGCTGGAGCGGCGCGGGTATGAGAAACAGAATATTACGAGCGTCATGTGCCGGGATCTGCCGGAGTCTCCGTTAGATGACTGGACCCCGTCGCCGGTTGGTCCTTTTACCGCATTCCACATGAGAGACATGACGGTACAGGACCGGATCCCGGATGAATGGATCGACGCGCTGTTTTCCATAAAAGGGAACGCGACCGTAAAACACCTGAAGATCGTTCCTTCCATGTATGCCGCCATTCCGAAAGACGTGCGGTGTGTTTCCATCCGCAGGGACAAGCAGATCGTCGCTACGGGGCTCGGGATTCTGGACAGGGATTATATCGGGATCTACGCGATCCATGTAAGAGATGATTTCCGCAGGCAGGGCATGGCCCGCCGGATCTGCGAAACGCTGCTGGCGGAGGGCGTCCGCTCCGGCGCCGGAAAGGCTTATCTGCAGGTCGTGGCAGATAACGAGCCCGCCGTCCAGCTTTACCGCAGCCTGGGATTTACGGATGCATACAGATACTGGTTCCGGGTAAAAACGATGGAATAAAATGAAAGAAGATGCTGCCGAAGTACATGATCCGGCAGCATCTTCTTTATTTCATCCGCATGCCCGCACGGACCATCCGGAACATGCGTACAGCGCCTTTGTAATACAGTTCTTCCGCCCGTTCGAGCGCTTCCTGAAGCGCCATCGGCGTATCTACGGTGGTCATGATCGAATCGATTCCGTGTTCGTAAATGCCTTCATATCCTTTTCCGAGTCCGCCGCAGAGCGCAACAGCGGGAATATCGTGCTTTTTTGCGCGGTCGCCCACACCCTGCATGACTTTGCCGAAGCAGCTCTGCCAGTCGGTCCGTCCTTCGCCGGTCACGACCAGAGCCGCGCCGGAAAGGAGCTCGTCAAAGCCGATCATATCCAGGACGGTTTCGATCCCGGATTTCATCTCTGCATGGAAGAAGATCTTCAGCGCGGCGCCAAGCCCGCCGGCCGCACCGGTGCCGGGAATGTCATCCGGATTGATGCCGAATTCACGGATGATCACATCCCTGTAACTGCACATTCCCGCCTCCAGCCGGTCCAGGATTTCCGGCGTGCCGCCTTTCTGCTTCCCGAAGGTATAAGTCGCGCCGTCTTTGCCGCAGAGCGGATTCGTTACATCACACATCACGGTAAAGTGTGCATTTCTGACTTCTTCCGGAATGCCGTTCACATCGATCTGAGCCACCTTTTCCAGATCACTGCCTTTGCCTTCCAGCACATGGCCGTCTGCATCCAGGAAGCGGACGCCGAGCGCGCTCGCGAAGCCCATGCCGCCGTCATTGGTCGCGGAACCGCCGATCGCGATGGAAATCTCGCTGCAGCCTGCGTGGATCGCGCCGAGCACCAGTTCACCGGTACCGTATGTTGTAGTATGAAGGGGATTTCTTTTCTCTTCGGGAACCATGGGCAGTCCGGATGCCTGCGCCATCTCCAATACTGCTTCTCCGCTGCCGAGTACACCGTAATACGCCTGCACCTCTTCCATCAGCGGACCATGTACGTTTGCATAAGCTTTCTTCCCGCCGCGTGCCAGCACGACGGCATCCGTTGTTCCCTCGCCGCCGTCCGCGACCGGGACACCGCAGGTGCTGCAGGGACCGAATACCTCGTGCGCGGCTTTTGTCAGCAGTTCCACGGTCTTCTCGCTGGAGAGCGTTCCTTTAAATGAATCCGAAGCAAAAATGAGTTTCATTGCCTGCCTCCTGGAATGTGCCTTTCTTCCCGGCTCGCTTTATTCTTTCATTATATCATATATTCGGATTTCCACACCCCAGTCTCTGCCCTGCACTTCCGAACGGAATTGCTGCCTGCACAGATATTCTCCGAGCACGGGGCTGTCGGTCAGGAACCGAGGACAAGCGGGGAGCCAGGGATCATTCCGCATGACCGGTGCCAGATAACCGTTGTTCTCCACGAAGAGCAGGCATTCATTGCCTTCACAGTCTACGCCTTTGAACATATATTTCGCGCACATGTTTCGGGAGAGCGCCGGATTTTCGATCTGCACGTCACAGGCGCCGGGCAGGATCTCGCCGGTAAAGAGATCGGATTCCACCTTTCCTGTAAAGGGAATCATTGTAACTGCGCCGTATTTGCATTCCAGGTTGGAGACCTGGGAACCGTCTGCAAAGATTTGAAAGATCATGATGGGTTCTGCCATGATTGATACCTCCTGATCAACAAGAAGAAAAGAGGGCTGCCGTGAGAAGGCAGCCCTCTTTTTTTCGGGTTATTTATTCCGCCTGCTGCAGTCTCTGGATATCACGTTCACAGTGATAGAACAGAAGGAAGAGCACGAACATCGCACCGGCCATGATGGCGGGTACCCAGCCGTACATGAATTTGATCGCGACGGCTACGGATTCGGGCTGGGCAATGCCCTGTGCATCGAGGGCTCCGTCAAAACCGGCTGCTGCGAGCACCCATCCGAAGATCGCCTGGCCAAGACCGAGACCGATCTTCTGCGCAGCGGAGATACCGGCGTTGCCCATGCCGACAGTATCGATTCCGGTCTTCAGCTTGCCGAAAGTTACCGTGTCAGCGACCATGCCGAGCGCCATACCGCCGGCGAATCCAACACCGAGTCCCTTAAGAATGTTGCTGGCGATCAGAAGGGTGGGAGTGGTAAATACTGCGGATCCTACAAAGCCGATTGCCATGACCAGCATACCGAGCGTGTAGATTCTTTCCTTGGAGATCTTCTTCATCATGAGCGGTGTTACGAACATGATGCCGAACTGGGCAATGGAGATCGCATTGGCGAGCATTCCGTACTGGCTCATGTCATAAAGCACATACTGGCTGAAGAAAACGGTTCCCATCGAATAGAAGATGATGATCGTGAATACAACGAAGTTGCCGAGCGTAAGAAGCATCCAGTACCTGTTGGAGAGAAGCGCCTTGACAGTCTCCATGACATTTTCGTTTTTTGCATTCTTCTGTTCACCATTGTCTTCCACGACGCCGAGCTTCACGCGCTCTTTGGTGTTGAAAACACAGAACAGGGAGACGACTACCATGATGGCACAAAAGATAGCCATTGTGAAAGTAAAGGAGCGCTGCGTGAAATCTGTATTGGGGTTTTCAGAAAACCTGTGGAGCAGAATCGGGAAGGCGGAGTTTACAAAAACATTGCCGAGTGTCTGGAAGATCTGCTGGATGTTGCCGAGAAGACCTCTCTCATAGGAGTTTCTGGTCACAAGGCCGACCATGGAATAGAACGGGACCAGCATGCCGGTCAGGCAGACCGCGTTCGTAATGTTGTACATCAGGAAAATGTATATGTATTTGACGGTATCCGGAAAATTGGGAGGCAGGTAGAAGAGCAGCATCGTGGAAATCGCAAAAGGAATGCACATTCTCAGGAGCCATACTCTGGCTTTTCCCATCTTTGTATTTGTACGGTCGACGATGCGGCCCATGATCAGGTCGGAAATACCGTCGAAAATCTTCGAGACAGCAAGGATGGTAGCAATGATGCCGGCGTTCATTCCGACTGCGGAAGTGAAGTAGATCGTCATGAAGGCGCCGATAATACCATTGATCATGTTAAAGGCGAATCCGCCTGATCCGTATGCCAGTCTTTCTCCCCAGCCGAGGGAGGCGTTAGGGTCGTCATGTTTTGTTGTAAACATTGTCTTTCTCCTTTCATTCATACCGTATGGATGTGCATTTTTCTATGTGTGCTCAGCAGAGCGGATGTTTTGTTTCTGGATATAGAGTACTTTATTTTATACGGTACGAATACTGCGATTCTGCTGTTTTTGTCCTTATTATGACCAACATGACGAGGCATTGAAACAGGAGACAGCATATCAGTTCTCGTAGAAGCGCATGTCTCCCCAGACTTCCATCAGATGACTGCGGTCGAGCCGTTCGGTACGGGTGTTCCGGTCATAGATCCGGACAGGGGAATTTGCACCTTCAAATCTGCTCCAGTCCGGATTCGGGTCTCCGGTCTTTATGAATCTGACCCAGTCACCATGGATGCTGCTGCACATTTTGTCAAAGAGATCAGCAGGCTCACCGTCCAGCTCAAAATGGGAGAAGGGGTGATCCGGCTTCTCGAATACGAACGGGAGTTCAAACGCATGGGAGGCTTTCCAGCCGGTCTCAATGCCGGTCTTGGTCACCAGTTCGTAACGGTACATCCAGACGTTTTCCGTATATTTGCGCTGGGCTGCCGCGACTTTTACCGCAGGCATTTCAAAAGCATAATCTGTCGCGAAACGGATAAACGGATCTCCGCCGATCTGTCTTGCGTCTTTGGTAACGGGCGGAATGGAGGATGCCATGGAAACGGCTGTATCATGGAAAAGCGTGAAGGTATCCTTTCCTTTTTCGTGATAATAGGTGACGATCTGGGGAAGCCTGTCAGCGTTGCCGTTCTTTTCCATCATCTCCGTGATCATGATCCAGCTGTTGGGAAAGCCTGTATTTTCGGGATGCACGAACATCGTTCCCTCATGCATATTGGTGCCGATGATAAGGGAGATGCCTTCGGCGGAACCGCCGCGGATGGCATCGACCGGCCGTACCGGCATCAGGTCATCCTGCACCGGTCCCGGCAGGAACATGCCCGGATTTTTGTACTGATGTCTTGCCTGTACATACTCATGACCGGGCAGGAACATGTGCGGATCATCATTCTTCAGATGTGCAGCCATATCTTTTTCGGTCCAGTGCATGCCCTCCAGGAAAAGGTCAATATTTTCTCTGGCTGTCCGGTGCGTCATCATGCAGTTCGGGAGACCGCTTTCTACGATCGCCTGTGTGAAGCAGCCTTTTACGCCGGGGCAGGCAAGCATATTGACGACAGATGCGCCGCCGGCGGATTCCCCGGCGATGGTAATACGGCTCGGATCGCCGCCGAAGGCTTCCACATTGTCGCGGATCCAGTTGAGTGCCAGGATCTGGTCGGAAAGCCCGCAGTTCGAATCGAAATCTTCACAGCCGGGATAGGTGGTGAAATCATAGAACCCGAGAATGTTTGTGCGGTAATTGAAGGAGAAGAAAAGGACGCCGTCACGCACAAAGGCTTCGCCGCGGTACATTTCATCAGAAGATTCTCCGGTATTGTAGCCGCCGCCGTAGATCCAGACGAAGACGGGGAGCTTGTCGCCGGTCAGCGGTCTCTGGCAGTTGACGGTGAGGCAGTCCTCATCGCCCATGACCTGGCCGTGATTGTACTGTACCGGAGAACTTCCGTACTCTTTTGCGTCAAAGGTTCCTTCCCAGGGGGTTTTGGGGACCGCGCGTTTGAAACGCAGAGGACCGATCGGCGCTTCCGCATAAGGGATGCCGAGATAGTCGATCCTGCCGCTGCGCTCATATCCGCGTACTTCTCCGCTGGTCGTTTTTACGATGTAGTCAGCCATGGTTCTTCTCCTTTTTTGAATGAATAAATTAACTTATTGAAAGATGATTTTCTGTTTCAGTCTGCCTTGATGTTTTGAATTAATATTCAATACAGTTTTTTGAACGCACTGTCATTCTGAGGACAGCCTGCTGTCCGAAGAATCCACCGCGTATGGCTTTCGGTTTTTGTAAAACCGCCTGCGTCAGGGCGAAGATCCTTCGGAGCCTGCACTCCTCAGGATGACAGAACCGGAAAGGTATGCACAACTGTTATTCTGAAAGCCGCATATACTTCCAGGATCAACAGGCTGGAGCAGGAATTCTTACTTACAGTTCCCGGCACACCTCATCGAGATCCGCCGTACTGCCGGTCATTTCCCGGATCGCATATGCTCTCTTCCGGGGCTTTACCCCTTCTTCCGGATCGGTGAAGATGCCGAAATACACTTCTGTCAAGCCGCCGATCTGATTGGATTCGATCCCGCCGCGTTTCAGCATGGCATTTTCATTGAGCAGACGGAAATTATGGAGCGTGCGGACGTAAGGGAGTTCCGATGCGATCTGCAGGAGTTTTTTGTTGTACTCTGCGTAGCGTCCTTCCAGCACCGGATCGCCGAGATCCGTAAAGCCTGCTTCCGTGAGGATTGCCTGCTTGTGTCCGTCGCCGTATTTCTTCATCACTTTATAGGCGGCGTCGTTGAAGCTTTTCCAGAGCAGATCCGGTTCATCCACATTCAGAAAGAGATCGGCGTCCGGGACGTCTTCATTGGTGAACACGTATGGATGCCAGGCAAGGATATCAAAGTAATCATCCGGATCATCGGACCAGAAATTCCCGCTCACGATGCGCTGATAGATTTTGTCGAGCGTCCACGCGACGCCGTACATCACGGGCAGGAAGTCCGGCATATCGCCGCCCAGGCCCGGCGTTGAGAGCGCCGGTGAGAACGAAGCGACCATCGCGTCCGGGTTCGCGCGCCGGATGCCGCGGGCGGCGAAGTACATCATGTCCACTGCGATGTCCATCTTTTCATCGGCTGAAAAAGGCCTGCTCATATCGGAATCCAGAAAGCCGTCCGGGTGCAGGAACGCATTCAGGTTCCATTCGTTGCCGACTTCCCAGATCTTCACTTCGGGGAATGTCTTTGCCATGGTATACCAGGATGTTTCGAGCATTTCAAGCGCCTGCATATAGAGGCTCCCAGGCGTGAGATCGCGGACCGGCATGGCATGTCCGCGCCGCTGAAGACAGCCCTCCGGCAGGAACCATTCGTGGCTCATGGCGGTCACTTCGATATCCAGTTCCGCCGCTTTCTGAAGAAGCGCTTTATGAAGCTTTACTTCTTCTTCCTTTGGCGTCACAGGATCGAGAAGAAGATCAGTGATATGCATCCAGGAACGGTATGCATTGCAGCCCAGCGCCTTTACCAGTGTAAGGTATGCGGGGGCGTCAATGCCCTGATCGTGCTGTCTTTGGATCAGCGGTTCGCCGATGCCGAAAAATCGTTTGTCCATAGGGATCTCCTTGTGAATTCTATAGCCACAGTATAATGGTTTTGCCGGGAAAGGTATATTGAAATTATGCACTATTTGTCCATATTACGACATCCCGGTGATCTCTGCAAAAACATATATTCAAAGGACAGAATATATGTTACTTTTAGAATAGATTCAATCAATGCGGGGAGGGAATAAAACTATGCTGATCCTGAATGAAAAAGAAATGTGGCAGGCGGTCACGCTTCCCGAAGTGATCGAAGCCGTGGAAGATGCATTTGCGATCCATAAGAGCGGCCGTTTTCATATGCCGGACCGGATGGTGGCAGAGCAGAATGGCGACAAGCTGATGTACATGCCGTGTTTTCTGGATTCCGTGATCAGCACGAAGATGCTGGCGGAATTCCCGGGCAATCCGGAAAAAGGCCTTCCGTATCTTTCCGGACTGGTCATTTTAAATGACAGGGAAACCGGGAAGGTGAACGCCATCCTGGACGGCGGGACGCTCACGGCCATGCGGACCGGTGCGGTGGGCGGCTGCGGCGTAAAATATCTGGCGCCGGAAGATGCTTCCCGGGTGGGACTCGCAGGCTGCGGCGTCCAGGGATTCACGCAGCTTTTGTATGCCTGTGAAGTACGGCCGGTGAAGGAAGTCAGGCTGTATGATGCTTATAAGAAGGATCTGGGAGAATTCATCGAAAGGCTGCGCGCCCGGATGCCGGAAAAAGAGATCGAGTATATTGTCTGCAGGGATGCGCGCGAACTGACGGCGGATTCCGAGGTGCTGATCTCGGCTACGCAGACCGTCGATCCGGTCTATCCTGATGATACGGAGCTGCTTCGCGGGAAGACATTTATTGCCGTCGGCTCGTGGATCCCGGACCGGAGAGAACTTCCGCCGGCTGTTTCTAAGCTGGTGAACAGCATTTATACGGATCTTCCGTATGCAAAGGAAGAAAGCGGAGATCTGAAAATTCCGCTGGATACCGGTCTGCTGACCCACGACAGAGTGAAATATATCGAGGATCTGATCGCTGATACGAAAGCGGGGTGTCCGCATGAACTCTCTGAAACGAGGTGCTTCAAGACCGTCGGCATGGGCATCTTCGACGCCAGAGCCGGGCAGCTGGTGTATGAAAAAGCGTTGGAACGCGGTATCGGCAAAAACATAGCGTGGTAAAGGAGGGTGACCGGTGAAAGAGCCAGTAAGTATTTTCAACGACGTGATCGGACCGGTGATGATCGGACCGAGCAGTTCGCATACTGCTGCGGGCGCTAGAATCGGGTACTTCATCCGGCGCATGCTGAATGATCAGCCGGAAAGAGTGACGTTTACATTTTCAACGAACGGGTCGCTCGCGGACTGCCATGAACCGCAGGGAACGGACATGGGCCTTGCGGGAGGCCTGCTCGGGATGGCGATGGACGATCCCGCGATGGAGTGCAGCCCGCAGCTTGCCGCGGAAGCCGGCATTATTATTTCCTATGAGACCAATGACGAGCCGGTGGATCATCCGAATATCTATGACTTTGCGGCGGAAGGCGGTGGACGGAAAATGACCGGTCAGGCAATCTCCGTGGGCGGCGGTATGATCGAGTTTCGGAAGATCAACGGCTATCCGGTCTCCATGGCTGGCGGATTTTATGAAACGCTGGTCTTTGCGGAGACAGGAGATACAGATCAGTTGAATGAAGTGGAATCCGCGCTTGGCGGGGCAGACGGGCTGCTGAAAAAGCTCTGTTCAGGGGATGGAAAAGAGATCCTGTATATTCTGGAGACGGAACAAGTATTTGATCCGGATGGTCTGGCAGAAAACTGTCCGGCTGTAAAGGATGTGATCAGCCTGGATCCGGTGCTCCCGGTGCATTCTTTCCATACCTATGCAGGATTGTTCAATACCGCGGAAGAAGTGCTCCGGATGGCATCGGAAAGAAAGATGGAACTGTGGGAGATCGCGGCGGCGTACGAATCAGCCAGAGGCCGGATGAGCCCGGACGAAGTCTTCGCTATGATGGGAAATCTTGCGGATGTCATGGAAAGAACGCTGGCGGCCGTCCGGGATCATCAGAAAGAGTATGCTGACCGGATCCTGGGACCGCAGGCATATAAGCTGAGCGGCTATAATTCCCCGCTGCTTCCGCCTTTTATCAAAGAGATGATCAGCTGTATTACTTATTTCATGGAAGCCAAAAGCTCTATGGAGGTGATCGTGGCGGCGCCTACGTGCGGTTCTTCCGCAGTGCTTCCGGGAACCCTGATCAGCGCGGCTGAGAATCTGGGAGGCGGAAGAGAGGAACTGATCAAAGGGCTGCTTGCAGCAGGATTTGTGGGCGTGATCATCGCGGAACACAGCACCTTCTCCGCCGAAATCGGAGGATGCCAGGCAGAATGCGGCGCGGCGTCAGCTATGGCGGCAGCGGGACTGGCGCAGCTGATGGGACGGAGTGCGGAAGAGGCGCTTTCAGCCGCTTCCATGGCGCTGCAGAATATCATGGGATCGGTCTGCGATCCAGTGGCAGGGAGAGTGGAAGTCCCCTGTCTCGGGAAAAATGTCCAGGCGGGCATGAACGCATTGGCTTCCGCCAATATGGCTGCTGCAGGCTTTGACGCTGTCATACCTTTTGATGAAGCGGTGACTGCTTTTGATGAAGCCGGGAGAAAGATCGCGCCGGAACTCAGAAATACCTGCCGCGGCGGGCTGTCGATTACGCCGGCGTCCCTGGCGATCGAAAAACAGCTGAAGGAATTCGGACACAGATGAAAAAGGAATAGAGATGGAATAAGCCGGACTGTGAAAAAAGTCCGGCTTATTTATTGACAGGCACGACCAGCCTGCAGATCCTGACACGGGAGTCCGGTCAGCTTTCCATGAAATGTTTAAATAATCTTTGCCAGGACCGCCGGATCTGCGGAAATGACGGGCTTTCTGCTGCCGTCTTTATGCTCCCACGAAACGCTGACATCTCCGGCCGGGGTGTGTACTGTCCCGGCAGCATATGTCATGTATCCTGAAAGCGGTTTCACAGAGATCTTTTCATAGCCGGGTGCCGCAGGCCGCACACCCAGCACAGCAGAGGGAAGCTCATAAAGGATGAGTGCGCCCCAGGCATGACACTCGCTGCGGGCGTAATGCTCGCCTTCGATGGATGTCGTGCAGCCGTCAGTGACCATCTTCCGCCAGAGATCCCAGTATTTGTCGGTCTGTTCGTAAAGCCCGGTCTGCTCCAGCGCCCGGAACAGATAGAACATCATGGCGACACTGCACTTGGCGGCACCAGGATCAGCAGCTGCGGCAAGGAGATTCCGCCGTCCTTCTTCCGGGTCCAGAACTTCTGCCAGTACGCCGAATACCTGACAGTGCTGGGAGAGCTCTGTCCTGCCTGGACCGTCAGTGATCATGCCTTTTGCATTCATGCATTCCCTGCGGACGGCTTTTCTGACATTGTCCGCATCCTGTTTGTATTCGAAATATTTGTCCGTATCTCCAAGATAATGCCACAGCTCTGCAGCCGCCTCCAGCCCCAGGATATACAGCAGGCTTTCCATGGTCAGCGGCCCGTGCATGCCGGCGGGAGGCATGCCGGCGGTCTCCATCCACGGCGCGGACCAGTCGATGAAGGACCAGTTGGGCGACTGTCCGTTTATGCCGCCGACTTTCCCGACCAGACCGTTCGCAAGCGTGTTCTCCTGAAAGAAATCGAGAATCTTTTCGATTGCCGGAAGCACTTTCCGGATCAGTTCCCTGTCCCCGAAATACATCATGTGGTCGTGTACCATCAGGATGTAATACAGCGAAAAGCCGGGAATGATATTGTCGTTCACATTCGGATAGCTGCAGTTCAGGAGTCCGGAGGGACGCCCGGCGCGGGCAAAATCCAGGATCGCACGTTTTGCAAGGCGGTCGTCGCCGGAAACCGAATAGGTGTACAGGATCTCCGAACGGGTATCCATGATATAAGGAAGCTGTTCATAGAACGGACAGTCCATGTAGGTGTCATGCATGCATCGCTTCAGTGTCCGCAGGCTGATGTCCCAGACGGCAGCCAGGCTGCTGTCGGAAGTCTCCGGCAGCTGTGTCCGCACTTCCAGCGGATACCCTGTTTCTTCATATATAAATGAGCCGATGCGCAGGGGCTCGCCGGCGGTCCGGATCTTTAAACGGATGAACCGGAAGGTGCGGAACCAGAACGGTTCAAAGCGTTCGTTCTCGGTGTCGTTTACTTCATAGCGATCCGTATAGCCTTCCAGATGTCCGCGCACGGCATCCGTTCTGTGTGTCCGGAAGCCGTCGCCGGTATAGCATTCCGAATAAAGCAGCGCAACATGCGATCCTCTGCCGCCGGAAAATGACAGCGAGAGATAAGCGCACATTTCTTCTCCGGCATCCAGCACAAAGGTTTTTTCTGAATCCGCCGGGATCTCTGTTCCACGCACTTCACGGAATTCATGCGGTATCTTTACTGCATACGGAATGTCACGCGGCAGAAGATTTTCCGGAAGAAGATGCGCCGGGAGATCCTCGGCCGGAACACGTACAGCAGGACTGAAATGTTCATCATCAGCCGGAACCGGGAGAAAGGAACAGTTCTCAGCCTTCTCTGCGGCGGCATTTTCGGAATCAGCACGCAGTGAATGTGTTTCATGAATACACAGCGGGGCGAATCCCTCTTCTTCCGGTACGAAGGAAACGGAACGGTCAGTGAATGTCTGCCAGACGATCTCCGGTGCATTTTCCGGCAGCCGGAAATACATCCGGGGTTTTCCGGAGCGGAAGATGCTGTGATTGCCGTACTGTCTGTCCGCCGGATAGTTCAGCAGGATCACGGTAATAGTATTTTCACCGGTATGCAAATAGCCGGAGAGGTCGGCTTCATCGTAATAATGCACCTGATCATCGCCCTTCAGCGGTCCGGCCTGCACAAACGTATCATTTACATATAGTTTGTATCTGCCGTCGGCGCTGATCCGGACGGGGGAAACGATGCGGGGATCATCTCCGTTGAGCACGCCCGTAAAATAAACCAGCCGGGGGGCTTTCTCGTCCGCGGCAGTGAAATCAGCAGTTGTATACCAGAAAGTTGATGACATGGTTTCCTCCGATGTGCGGCAGGTGATCCGCAGAGCAGTTAATCCGGGCTGTCATCCTGAGGAACTGTCTGCAGCATTGAGTTACAGTCTACAGTATAGCATGGCATAAAAGAAATCATAGCAGGAAGATGCTCAAAATGTCCTTTTCATGATATGAAAACAAGGATATAATTGTTCCCGAAAGAGCAGCATCATAAGATCTGTCTGAAACCGCTTGAAATCCGTGCACAGCCAGCGGTATAACTGCCGGCGGCAACTGCAGCCGCTGTGAGACAACAGGGAACTGAGACCGGAGGAAAGTCATGGAAAGAGCCAACAACATCCGCATCCTCGCGGGTGTGATCAAAGTGGATATCGTTTATGAATCAGCGGACGGCACGCTTACCGCCTTTTTTGACAGTGCCGGTGACAGCCCCCTCATGTACAGTGAAAAACTCCGGAATGATCTGAAGAAGGGACTGGATGGCAGAAAGGCACCCTATCTGATGAGCGGGGAATCCGGCACTTTTTTTGCTGCGCTCCGGGCAGAGGATGGATTCCTCTTCATGGGTCCGATGTGCCACGAAAAGCTCTCGAAACTCGGCTTAAAGCAGATGCTGCGGTCTTACGGCGCGAATGCGGAAGATGTCAGGACACTTCCTGTTTTTACATTGCCGGAGATCAGGAATATGATCCTGCTTGCGAATTCCGTGCTGGATAATTCGCCGCTCGAAAATGAGGAGCTGCTGCAATTGAATCGCATCGTCAATGCCGGAGAGGAGGCCCTCAAACGCGATCAGGAGAAGTTCATCCAGAATGAAGAGGAGGAAAATGAGGATTCCGCCTACCGGCACAGCTATTACGAAGAACAGCTGCTCATGCAGGCGATCAGGGAAGGAAAGCCTGCTGATGCGGTCCGGTATGCCGAGAACATGGATAAGGATGCAGGGAGGCTTTCCGGCAATTATATCCGCCACAGGCGCAATCTGGCGATGATCGGGATCGCGCTCTGCGCGCGGGCGGCGATCGACGGCGGTATCTCTCCGGAATCGGCCTATCGGATCAGCGGTTATTACATCGACAAATGTGACGCCTCGCAGGATCCGGCATATATGCTGCATTACCGGAACCGGGCTATTGAGGAGCTGGCCGGCAGAGTCGAAGAGAAGCGGAACCGTCCGGGGTCCTCCAGCTATGTGGAAAGTGCGATGGATTATATAAGGAAGCATTACCGGGAGAAGATCTATCTGGAGGAAGTCGCGGAAAGCCTTGGGATCAGCGAAGGATATCTTTCCAGGCTTTTCCGGAAGGAGACCGGCGAATGCTTCCAGGATCAGGTGAACAGGGAGCGGGTGAAGCGGGCCGCCAATCTGCTGCTTTATTCCGATCTTTCGCTGACGCAGATCGCGGAATACGTGAATTTTCCGAACCAGAGTTATTTCGGCCGGATGTTCAAAAAGTATAAGAACATGACGCCCAGGACCTTCCGGGACAGCTATAAAAATAAGGAAGCGTTCTGATTTCCGGGGAAAGAAGGAGGCGATCGCCGGAGGAAAAAACAATATCGTAAAGTCAGGCGGAAAACGTGTTTTTTCCCCTTGACGGAGGACTTCCGTTGTGGTATCATATTCCGGCATGGGACGAAAGTCCTTTTTTAGTGTTGTAAAGAGTTTGTGGACTGAACGACCACAAAGAGACGGAGGAAAGATCATGCGTGTAAGAATCACTTTGGCCTGCACCGAGTGCAAACAGCGTAATTACAACGTGACCAAAGAAAAGAAGAACCATCCCGAGAGAATGGAAACCAAGAAGTATTGCC
>JAFRLH010000088.1 GCA_017431345.1 Lachnospiraceae bacterium
AAGCCCATCACGACTCCCGATGACCTGAAGGGCCTGAACATCCGTACCCAGGAGAACAAGTACCATCAGACATTCTGGAAAGCACTTGGCGCGAACCCCACTCCCCTTGCATTCGGCGAACTGTATCTTGCTCTGCAGAACGGTACTGTTGATGCCCAGGAGAATCCGCCTGCTTCCATCTATGGCGTAAAGCTGTATGAAGTACAGAACACCATCACTGAGACCAACCATATTCCTTTCATCAACACCTATCTGATGAACGGTGCTCTTTACAACAACCTTTCCGACAACCAGAAGAAAGCGATCGACCAGTTCTTCCTGTACATGGAGAGATATCAGCTGGCCGGAGGCGCACAGGATGACCAGAGAATGCTGAAAGAGTTCCAGGACTATGGCTGCACCGTATCCCCTGTAACGGATGAAGTTTATGCACAGTTTGCAGTAGCAGCTGACGCTGTAATCGAGCAGATGAAGGGCGACGGCACTGTCGATCCCGCTTTCATCGACGAGTATGTAAACGCTGCACGCGCACAGTAATTTAAGAACGATTATCGAAAACAACCCGATAAACAGGAGGGCTGCTGCAAAACTGCAGCAGCCTTTTCGCATGATGACAGGAAACTTTCTTGTTAAATTGTCTCTAAACAGGTAAAATATATTTGTTAATGAAGCGAAAGTGACATTTCGGGCTGCCCCGAAAGTACAGGAGAGGAAAACATGTTCAGACAGACAAAGACAGAAAACGGTATGGTAAAAGGCATTCCCTGCGGATGGCCGTCTATTACGGCTTATTACGGCATTCCCTATGCCGCACCGCCTGTAGGAGATCTGCGATGGAGAGAACCGCAGCCGGCAGCCGACTGGGAAGGCGTCCGCGACTGCGCCAGAGGATCCGCGAAATGCTGGCAGCTGGGCGTGGGAAAAGGATCATTCTTTGAAAACGAATTTTATCCCGTAGAGGAAGAGATGAGCGAAGACTGCCTCTACCTTAATATATGGACCCCCGCAAAAAGTGCGGAAGACAGACTGCCGGTCATCTTCTGGGTGCACGGCGGCGCCTTCATGACAGGCTATGGTCATTCGGCGCATTTTGACGGAGAACATTTCGCCCGTCAGGGCGTGATCCTGGTCACGATCAATTACCGGATCAATGTATTCGGCTGGATGGTGGACCGTGAACTGACGGAAGAGTCCCCTTATCACAGTTCCGGCAACTATGGTCTGATGGACCAGATCTTTGCGCTGAAATGGGTGCGCAGGAATATCGCGAATTTCGGCGGCGATCCCGATCATATCACGATTGCCGGACAGTCAGCCGGTGCAGCTTCCATCAATGCACTCGTCTGCAGCCCGCTGACAGCAGGGGACTATGTCGGCGCGATCTTCCAGAGCGGAGGCGGTGTCGACGCGCTGCCGGATATGGATTATCCGAAGCTGGCCGATGTGGAAGCCAGGATGAACATTAAGGAAAGCCTGGGCGTTGAAAATATCGCGGAAGCCAGAAAACTTTCCGGGGAAGAGCTTCTCGCCCGGTGGAAAGCGACCATGCCCGGTCCGGCGATCAACCGCACGCCGGTCATTGACGGTTATGTGCTTACAAAATCCACGTATGAAACGTTCATGGACAATGAGCAGGGACATGTGCCGTATCTGATAGGATATACCGCGAGGGAAGGTCTTGTAATCACGCCTACATGGCAGTCCTATATCGATCTTGCCAAAATGCTTTACGGTGAGAAAGCGGAGGAGTATATTGCGCTCTCTGCAAAGACCGAAGAGGATTATATGGCAAGCAGGACAGAACTTTTTACAGAGTCGCTGCAGGCGGCTGTGGAATGCTGGGCAGAGGTGCAGGATTCACGCTGCGCAGCTCCCACCTATGTTTATGAGCTCGCCAGAAATCTTCCCGGCGATGACAAAGGCCCGTTCCACGCGTCGGATCTGTGGTACGTTTTCAAGACCTTCATGCGTGCCTGGCGGCCCTGGACGCCCCGCGATTATGAGATCGCCTGGCAGATGAATACCTATTGGGCGAACTTCGCAAAGACGGGTGACCCGAACGGCGACAGACTGCCGGCGTGGAAGCCTTATACGAATGCAGCCCCGGAAACAATGGTATTTGCAGATGAAGCGACGCAGATGGAAGCGGTCCCGCGAAATGCCAGAGTGGCTTTCCGGAAGAAATTCCTGCTCGGCGGAAAGAAATAAAGGAGAACGAATATGGCATTGGATCAGGTAAGAACAGAATCCGGCATCGTGGAAGGATATCCGGCCGGCAATCAGTTTATCACAGTCTTTAAGGGGATTCCTTTTGCAAAGCCTCCGGTAGGGGATCTGCGCTGGAAGGCACCGCAGCCCTGCGAACCCTGGGACGGCGTATACAAAGCTTACAAATTCGGCAATATCGCCATGCAGCCCCGCTTTGTGTCCGAAGGCGGCGGCACCAGCCTGGCCGCACAGGAATTCTATGTCCGGGATTATCCCATGAGCGAGGACTGCCTGTATCTGAATATCTGGACGCCGGCAAAGACGGGGGAGGAAAAGCTCCCGGTCGCCATCTACATTCACGGCGGCGGCTATGAGACCGGCTACAGCTATCTGAACGCTTACGACGGGGAAGGCTTCGCAAAGCGCGATATCATCCTTGTCACCGTGGCTTACCGCGTCAATCTGTTCGGTTTCCTTTCCCATCCGGACCTCGCAGCGGAGGATCCCCATGATTCCAGCGGAAACTATGGGCTGATGGATCTTGCGGCAGCGATCGAATGGGTGCGCAGGAACATCGCCGGGTTCGGCGGAGATCCTGAAAATATCTCTCTCTTCGGACAGTCCGCAGGAGGCGGCTGTGTGCAGAATATGTGCGCGTCTCCTCTTATGAAAGGAAAGATCCGGCGCGCCATCATGCAGAGCAGCGGCGGCATCAGCAAGAACAACTTCGGCGACTGCCGCAGCAGGGCGGAGGATGAAGAGATCGGGAAGCGCTTCTTCGAATTCCTGGGCGTAAAGACTGTGGCCGAAGCACGCGCGATCGATGCGGAGACGCTGGAGAACAAATACAAGGAATTCAAGAACAGCGAATTCTACGGCATGCTGTTCGTCCCGAACGTGGACGGCTATGTCCTGCCGGAAGATCCGGCGGACTATTTCCTGTCCGGAAAGCATGACGACATTGAATATATGGTCGGCTGCACAAGGGATGAGATGCGGAAGTTCGGAGCACCCGCCCCTTCGCCGGAAGCCCTGAAGCAGGACGCTGCCCGCTACGGAGAATTTGCGGAAGCGTACCTGGCAGCTATTCATGCGGATGATCCGGCTGCGGTACAGCCCTGCTATGAAGATCCGATCGGGAACTCCTTCCTGGCTGCAGCGCTGGCCTTCTGTGAGAACCAGAATGATCTTTCCCGCAAGCCTGCGTTTATGTATTATTTCACCTATGTACCGCCCGGTGCGGAGGAAATGGGTGCTCATCACTCGGTAGAGCATCATTATGTCTTCCAGACGCTGGTACGTTCGAAGAGAAAATATACCGGCTTCGATTATGATCTTTCGAATGAAATGGCGGATTACTGGGCAAATTTTATCAAGACCGGCAATCCGAATCCGGAAGGAAAAGACGGCTGGAAGCCTTACACGGCTGACGCGCCGGAAGCGCTGATCATTGATCAGGAAAGAAAGATGGAAGAAGTTCCGAGACTGCCCAATATCGCTTTCCATGTAAAATATTCTCTTGGAAAACTGAAATGATCCAATCGAATGAAAACTTGTCAATAAGAGAACAGGAGGACAAAATGTTTATTCACGAACCGTATCCGGGCTATGAAAACCAGTACCTTTCCTTCGCAAGCGGAAAGTTCTTTTCAGAGGAGGAACTGGAAGCCGGCAGAAAAGCCCAGTTTGAAGCGATGACCAGCTATGAGATCCCCGAAGGGATGAAGATCGAGGATAAGATCATTCCCGGACCGGATGAAGGACAGGAGCTGAAGATCCGCATTTATAAGCCTGCAGGACTTCCTGAGAAGGCGCCTGTCGTCATGGATATCCACGGCGGCGGCTGGGTCGGCGGGAGCCTTGATATTGACAATGCCAGATGCATTGCCATCGCCGTAAGGGTCCCCTGTGTCGTTGTCGGCGTCGATTACCGCCTGTCCGGAACACCGGAAGTCGGATTCCCCATGCCGCTCATGGACTGTGTGACAGCCTACCGCTGGATCTGGGAGCATCAGGAGGAGCTCGGCGGAAACGGAAAGATCGGAACCCACGGCTCGTCCGCGGGCGCCAATCTGGTCGGCGGCCTTTCCCTGTATCTGCGCGATCACGGGGAAGAACAGCCTGCGCTGGCTGTCATGAACTGCCCGCCCACCAGCCTCGGATTTACTGCAGATCCGGCTTATACCCAGAATTTTGAACTCCGCATGGGCGGCGGTCCCAAGCACAAAGCGGCTGAGGTACAGTATCTGAACGGGTTTGACGGAACACCGGTTCCGAGCTACTATGCATTCCCTTATTACTGCCCGGATCTGGAGGGTCTGAATCCTCATTTTATCCTGGCAGCCGAATATGATACGTTAAGAGACGACGGTCTGAAGTATGCGAGAAGACTGCTGGATACCGGCATCACGACAGATGTTTTCGTAGGTGCGAAGTGCTGCCATTGCTGGACAGCCGCGCCCGGTGTTATCACGGATATGACACATGATGTGATCGCGCTGGCCTATAAGCGGGAATTCGGCATGCTCGATCATCTGAAGAAAGCCTGATCCGGGGCAGCACCCGTCAGATATTCTTCATCAGGAAGTCTTTCACAACGCCGAAGAATTCCCGGAAAAGATTATTCGGCAGATAAAATCTGTTTGAACCGGCCGGTATCGCGTACCCATCCGCGATGCCGGCTTTTTTGGCGATCCGGCAGGCGCGGTATATATGAAAATTATTGGTCACGATCCCGATGCTGCCGTTCTTGCAGTCGAACAGCTTCATCGAATTATCGATATTCTCTTTGGTATTGTGGGATTCCGTTTCGGTAAGAATGCGGTCTTCCGGAATCCCGCGTTCCGTAAGATAATTCTTCATGCCTTCCGCTTCCGTAAAAGGCTCGTTATAGCCCTGGCCGCCGGAAACGATGCAGAGCGTTGCCGGATTTCGTTCGAGATAATCATACGCGGTATCCAGTCTGTATTGCAGCGCTTTGCTCGGACCGTTTTCATAGATCTGTGCGCCGAGGACGATAATGCAGTCCAGCCCGTCCCGGGCGGTGCTGACAGCGCCGGAAATGATCAGGCTCTCCGTGAAGAGAAAGACTGCTGCGCAGAGGATCACCGCAGTAAGAAGGACTGTGCGCAGAAAGACCGGCAGCGCAGACCAGATCTGATGGCGCGAAAAGACAGACAGCAGGATAAAACCACCGCCGAGCGCCATCCATACCAGCCAGAAGCCGGTGCCGCTGCCGACGCTTAACACGGCAAAGCCGTACAACAGGCAGAGGACTGCGAGCGCAGCCCAGAGAATGTACCATTTCATAATAAGCACCCCGGATCAGAGGATCATGTTTTTTTGAAGCAATTTCTATACTATCATACAGCCATCCGGAAAATACAGCAGATTCCTGAACACTTTATGAAAAAATGTGGTACAATCCCTGAAGAGAAATTTGTGTACCGGGAACTGCGCCAGGGGACGGTTCTCCGGCACATCACAGGAGTAAGCAATGACATTAAATGAGAGATTTGATTTTTTCTGCCGTGCCATCGCGGATTTCGGTGTACGGCACGTGGTGATCAGACAGTATAATAAGGAAGTATTTCGGCACCATTTTGAGCCTGCAGGGCTCTGCGAGCAGTTCTCCATCGCCAAGAGCGTTACGGGAACGGCTGTCGGTTTCGCAATATCCGAGGGACTCTTCAGCCTGGAAGATCCGGTCCTTCCTTACTTTGAAGACAAGATCAAGGGGACAATGTCCGAGAACTGGCAGAAACTGATCGTAAAACATCTGCTGACCATGCAGATGGGCTTTGACAAGCCGTATCTGATGGCATTTCAGAGAAAGGAAATGAAGGAGACGGATTGGGAGGAATTCGTTCTGACCAAAGAAATGACGGACAGGCCCGGCCGGTATTTCAAATACAGCAACGCCGGTCCTTACCTGGCCGGAAGGCTGATCGAAAGAACTGCGGGTGTTCCCTTGACGGACTATATTGAAGAGCGGATCTTCCGGCCGCTCGGGATCAGGGAGTATACCTGGGGAAAGGATCCGGAAGGGCACACCTTCGCTGCGAGCGATCTGTTCCTGAAAACAGAAGACACAGCCCGTTTCGGGCAGCTCTGGCTGGACCGCGGCGTGTGGGAAGGGAAACAGCTTGTTCCGAAGGAATGGATCAAAAAGACCTGGGACCAGGTGATCGCCACCAATGAAGGAGAGAGCGACTACAGCCTCCTTTTCTGGAGAGGCAGAAATGATTCGCTCTGCGCCGTCGGCCGCCACGGCCAGTACTGCGTGATGATCCCGGAAAAGAGCATCGTTTTCGCGATGAACAGCATGGATATGACGAACGAAAATCTGATGGAATATTTCTGGACATATCTTTATCCGTATATGTGAATCATTACGGATGGAGAAGATCCTGCAGTGATTCCATGTCAGATAAATTGATTTATCATATAGGAAATGATACAATAAATACGGTCGGACCGTCTGAGGGGGAAGCGGCCTGAGCTGAAAACAAACAGAATACGGAATCCGGGTGGACCTTCGGAAGAAGGAAGCGCCCGGCAAATAAGAGGTGTATTATGGAAAGCATTTTCAAAGGATCAGGTACAGCGCTTGTCACACCGATGAAAGAGAACGGGGAGATCAATTATGATTCCATGGCGGAACTGATTGAAGCACAGATCGCGGGAAATACGGATGCGCTGATCGTCTGCGGGACTTCGGGAGAAGCGCCTACGCTGGATGATCCGGAGCATCTGGAGGCGATTAAGTTCGCTGTAGAGCAGACTAAGGGAAGGATCCCGGTGATCGCCGGCACGGGCTCGAACAATACAGCCCATGCTGTCATGATGACGGAAGAATCTGAAAAACTCGGCGCGGACGGTGTCCTGCTGGTCACGCCGTATTACAACAAAGCAACACAGGATGGTCTGTACGCGCATTACCGCACGATCGCCGCAGCCACAAAGCTGCCCTGCATCGTTTACAATGTGCCTTCCAGGACCGGCACGAACATCCTGCCGGCAACGATGGCAAGGCTTGCAAGGGATCAGGAGAACATCCGGGCGATCAAGGAAGCATCCGGAAATATCAGCCAGGTCGCGAAGCTGGCTTCTTATCTGGACGGTTCGTTCGACATTTACTCCGGAAACGATGATCAGATCGTTCCGCTCTGCTCGCTCGGCGGCATCGGCGTGATCTCCGTTCTTTCCAATGTCGCGCCGAAAGAGACGCATGATATGGTGATGATGTGTCTCAATGGGAATTATGAGGAAGCAAGAAAGCTGCAGCTGAGAGCGCTGCCGCTCATTGACCAGCTGTTCATTGAAGTCAACCCGATCCCTGTAAAGGCCGCGCTCAATATGCAGGGATTCCATGTCGGTTCGCCCAGGCTGCCGCTTACTGAGCTGACGGATGCCCATAAGGAATCGCTCATGGCAGCGATGAAAGAATTCGGGTGCCTGTAACACAGACAGAGCGCTGCAGGAAGAACCTTCCCGGTGCCTTAAGATGTCAATCAAGGAGTTTTATTGCAGCATCCTGCGTGCTCAGGATGCTGTAATTATGTAAGAATGCCGGCGCTGCACCCGGAAGGCATGAGGAAGCCGGGTGAAGAGCAGGAAATGATGGGGGAGTGAAAATGCGTTTCAGTAATTTTGAAGAACAGATGGAATGGAAGATCCTGAAATACCAGTATCCGGAAGCGGAGCCGAGTGTTCCGGGAAATTATAACTACAATGCCAACTGGCTGACATTTCAGGTGAGCCATGAAAGGGAAGGCTACGGACCGGCCGTGTTCCGCGAGAGCTTCCTGATGACGTTCGAACTGCAGGATCTGATTAAGGAACTGCAGAAGATCGCAGACGGTGACGCCTATTATTACAAGGGAGAATTTATCGAGCCGGTGCTTGAAGTCGAGGCGACCAGACAGCGCGACAAGGTGCTCGTAAGCTTTGATCTTGTTTTTGATAATTATGAAATGATGGTCGCGGACACAGTGGACTATGAGGGCCTTCTGCGCCTGATCGGAGAACTGCAGGAGCTGGCAGATGCGTATCCGGAACGGTAGAGGAGCCAGGGGACGGTTCTCCGGTTCAACACAATGACAGAATCTGTCAATGCAGATGCGGAAAAGCAAAATGTAAACCGTCTGCAACCGCCAATTGACACATTGACAAGCGTACTTGGTGGTCTGCCATCGCTGTTTTATGTATCCTCACGGTGTAAGACGAAGCGCGGAAGAAACCGCGGAACAGTCAGGATACAGAAGAGCGGCGGCGCAGATCACCTTCCGATGTTCCATTGAAAGGAGTGTGAGAAACATGCCGCCGGCAGAAAATTACAAAGCAGGAGGAAATATCATGATTCTCGCAGATAAGATTATCGATCTCAGGAAAAAGAACGGATGGTCCCAGGAAGAACTGGCGGACAAACTTGGCGTCAGCAGGCAGTCGATCTCCAAATGGGAAGGCGCGCAGTCGGTGCCGGATCTGAACCGGATCATCGCGATGTCGCAGATCTTCGGCGTGAGCACAGACTATCTTTTGAAGGAGGAAGAACTTCCGGCTGTAACGGGAGAAAGCATGCCGCAGGTCTATGATGAGCCGGCGGAGCCTGTAAGAAGCGTCTCCATGGAGGAAGCGAACACCTTCCTGAAACTGAAGGACCGCTCCGCAAGGCGCGTGGCGTTTGGCGTGATGCTCTGCATTCTTTCCCCGATCCTGCTGATCGTGCTGACGTCCTGCACGGAGGAAGGGATCGTCCCGCTCTCAGAGGTGGCGGCTGCAGGCGTTTCCCTGATCGTATTGATGCTTCTTGTAGCAGCAGCCGTTGCGCTGTTCGTGATCGAATCCATCGCGATGAAGCCTTTCGAATATATGGAACGCGACAATCTGGATACCGCTTACGGCGTGGACGGCATGGTCCGGGAAAGAAAAATGCAGTATACGGGATCCCATACGGCCATGATGACAGCGGGCATTGCGCTCTGCGTATTATCTGCCGTGCCGATCTTCGTGGGAATGATACTTGCCGGAGATTCGGAGAAAGATTATCTGATGGCATTCGGCGTAGGAGGAACCCTGCTGTTTGTGGCGCTGGGGGTATTAATGATCGTGCGGACATCCATTTACTGGGGTGCCATGCAGCAGCTGCTGGAAGAAGGCGATTACACCAGGGAGAACAAACTGGACAACCGGAAGAATGAGCTGATCGCCACTGTATACTGGTGCAGTGTGATCGCGGTCTATCTCGGTATCAGCTTCCTGGGGATCCTGAACTGGGACCGCAGCTGGATCGTGTGGCCGATCGCGGGCGTTTCATACGGTGTCCTGACGGCAGTGCTGCGGATCCTCAGGCAGAGAAGATAAGACAGGAACGGGAAAATAAGAGAACAAAATACCGTCGCTCGGAAAAGGAAGAACGGATGCTACGTCAGCATCCGTTCTTTCATCGCGTCGTTCCGTTTTGTGCGGCATTTTTCAGAGAACAGCGTGTCAAATCAGCTCTGGATAGAACCGGTCACTTCCCCTGCGCTTCGATCTGCTCGGCGAGTTCACTCAGATACACCCACCGTTCCGTTTTCTCCTCCAGTGCGGCTTCCAGCCGCTCTTTTTCCTCCGTCAGTTCTGCAAGTTTCGTATACTGGCTGGCGCAGGCTTCCATTTCGGCATCGACAGCCGCGATCTGTTCTTCCAGCGCTGCAATATCGTCATCGATCGTTTCATATTCTTTCTGCTCCTTATAGGAAAAACGGAGCTTCTTTTCATGCGACCGGCCGGCATTTTTGTCAGTGCCGGCTGCATTTGCTTTATCTGCAGCACTCTTTCCCGCGGCGGCTTTCGCATTCGTTCTGCCTGCACCGGCCGTGACGTCTCCGGCATCGCCGCTCTCTGTTCCGGGCCGGTTCGGCGAAAGATAATAATCGGTATAGCCGCCTTCGTACTGCGCGATTTTTGTCCCTTCAAAGGCAAAGATGCGGCGCACCATCCGGTCCAGGAAATATCTGTCATGGGAAACGGTGATCACGATGCCGTCGAAGCTGTCGAGATAATCCTCCAGTGTTGTCAGGGTGGAAATATCCAGATCGTTGGTCGGTTCGTCGAGGATCAGCACGTTCGGTGCGCTCATCAGGACACGCAGCAGGTAAAGCCGTCTTTTTTCACCGCCGGACAGCAGCCGTACCGGCGTATACTGCAGGGCGGGCGGGAACAGGAAGCGCTCCAGCATCTGGGAAGCGGTCGCAGTTCCCTGCGAAGTACGAATGAGCTCCGCGACTTCACGGATATAGTCGATCACACGGGTGTCGGTATCCATATCCTCGTTTTCCTGGGCAAAGTAGCCGATGCGGATGGTATCTCCGGTGATGACTTCCCCTGCATCCGGCGCAAGCTGCCCGGTGATGATCTTCATCAGGGTGGATTTTCCGCAGCCATTCGGCCCGATGATGCCGATGCGTTCGCCCCGGAGAACGATATAGGAAAAATCTTCGAATAATGTGCGTCCGTCATACTGCTTGCTGACGTTCCGGATCTCGATCGTTTTCTTTCCCATCCGGGAGGAAAGAGAGTCGATGGCGACCGTGCCGTCCAGTTCGGTGTTCCGGATTTCCTGCAGCGCTTCGATCCGCTGGATATGCGCTTTCTGTTTTGTGGAGCGGGCTCTTGCGCCGCGGCGCAGCCAGGCAAGCTCAGTGCGAAGGATATTGGCGCGTTTCTGATCTGCAGCGAGATTGGTACGGATGCGTTCTTCCCGTTTTTCCAGATACCCGCTGTAGTTTGTGTCATAAGAATACAGGCTGCCGTGATCGATCTCCAGGATCCGGTTCGTCACCCGGTCAAGGAAATACCTGTCATGCGTTACCATGATCAGTACGCCGCGCCAGCTGTCGAGATACTCTTCAAGCCAGCGTACCATTTCGCTGTCCAGATGGTTGGTCGGCTCGTCGAGGATCAGGACGTCGGCGGGTTCGAGCAGCGTCCGCGCGAGCGCGACGCGTTTCTTCTCCCCGCCGGAAAGAGATTCCGTTGTAAGTGACAGATCGTCAAAGCCGAGACGGAAGAGGAGGGAACGCGCTTCCGCCTCCCGCTCAGGATCGCCGTCTGACGCCGCTTCGAGGATCGTGGATGCTTTTATCTCCGGCGCCTGCGGAAGCCAGGCTGTGCGGATGTTCCTTCCTTTTATGATCTGTCCGTCATCCGGCTCTTCAAGGCCGGCGATCAGCTTCAGAAGGGTCGATTTGCCGGTACCGTTGATGCCGATGATCCCGATCTTTTCCCCTTCGTTCACCCCGAGGGAGATGTCGCGGAAGAGATCCTTGTCACCGTAACGTTTGGAAATATGTTCTAAAACGAGAATGTTCATAAGTTATGGGTATCCTGCTGCAGTTGGATTTGGAGAAGGTTTCATTTTCCTGGAAAGTATACCATTATCCGGGAGGATTGTAAAATGCAGGCGAGAAGTGAAAAGGGATTCGGGATCACCGCACGATCTGTTTGTGATGCACATGGCGATGCATTTTTTTTTAAATGCCCATCAGCGACAGATGAAGTAGGATGAAAGATTTCTTCCGTTATTCAGCATTATTTCACAGACGCTACCTTCCTTTTACCTTTGCACATGCGTTCCGGAACATGAATAACTGCAAAATTGGCGTACAGCCAGGATTATTCATCTGACGATACCCTTCTCCGGTTGAAGGAAATTTTGAATCAGGGTATCGTCTGCCCGCTAGGAAAGTGTAAAACCCAAATGTGCTTTTTTTCGCAGTGATTTCTGCTTCCATCTTCGTTTTTCAGGGTATCACCTGCTATAATTTTGAGACTGGCACCCGGACATAGCTTGCTTCTTCCGATCTAATGCCAGTCGGCAGGGAATGGAAAGTATTTCCGGGAAAGGGATTCCTGTAATACAGCTATTTATCAAAATAAAAACCGCGGGAGCGCAATGGATATGCTCCCGCGGCTTCACTATGCAGTTCTCTTTACTCGGCAGCGCGGTCGACCGCGTCTGTCCAGTAGCTCTGGTTATAGATATCGGTGAAGCGGTACATAAGTTTCACCGGGCCATCGCCGACACTGATATTCCGGATCACCGGCTCACCTTCCAGCGTGAGCGTCTCGCCGATATAGTAGTTGTCGATATATTCTCCGTCATAGCTGTAGTAATCACAGAGGAAATCCAGCGTGTCGCCGTCGCCGACAGAGATCAGATCCTTCGCGAGCGTCAGGTTCTCATCTTCATTGTAAACGGTCCTGGCGCCGGCAATGTATCCGTCGGGGTTCTCCGAATCGAAGGTGATCATCAGCTTGACTTCTTCGCCGTTGAGCAGCGCAGGCACATAACCGGTGATGGTGTAATTATCCTGATCGCCCATGGTGCTCTCGTGATAATATGCCACGACCTGGCCGTTGATCGAAAGCCATGTGCGGCCGTCATCGGCAATCAGATCGCCGTTGTCATCAAACGTGAACACATTGTCCAGCCCGAGATCCATATAGCCGCTGCCGTCATCATAGAACAGGTTCAGATCGAGATCGTGCACCAGTTCCCACTGGTCTTCCGGCAGATGGAGTTTTGCGGTGCCGTCGCCGGCAACTTCGAACTTCAGATTTTCTCCGTTAAAGAAGTTCTCGGAAATGTATTCTGCGGTGTCCGCGTCCGAAAGTGCCCTGTCCGAGAAATAGGAGGTATTCCCGGAGGTCAGGCCCTGGATCAGGCTCGGATCGGACAGGAAGCTTCCCAGAAGCTGGCCGATGACATCGGCGCTGCCGCCCGAAGATCCGCCGTAGGAGCTGCCGGATGAGCTGCCGCCGTAGGAGGATCCGCCGGTCTGTCCCGTAAGGAGCGAGCCGAAGAGCGATCCCATCGGGGAGCCGGTATAGCTTCCGCCGGCCGCGATCTGTCCGCTCGTTTCAAGAGAGGCGAACTCACGGATGCACGCAGCGTATTCTTCATCCATGCCGATCTGGGAATAGGTGCTGCAGGCTGTATCGACATAAGATGTCCTCTGGTAAGGGAAATAGATCGATACGCCATAGGCATTGGTCATGTTCGAAGATGTTTTGTTGTACTTGACGGCATCTTTAATGGTATCCGCAAGTTCCTGCCCTTCGGGCGTGCCCATCTTGAGCGCGAGGTCCGTCAGGTCGACCTGGTCGATCCGGTTGCTCTGTGCGAATTCACGCGTGCTGTAACGGGCATTGGAAACCGCTTTATACTCCTTGTCCGCGATCATGGAGCGGATGGAAGTGGAGAACGCCGACAGTTTCGAAGGAACAGTATATGCGAACTCGGCGAGATCGATCAGCGACAGGGTGGTCTTCTGGCCTCTGCAGCTTCTTGCGCAGGCAGCCGTAAAGTCATCCACGATGTTCTTTCCGATCTCCGTTGTCGGCATGGAAGTGTTCTTCGACAGCTTGGAGAGCCAGTCGGTATAGTACCAGCCGATGCCGGGTTCGGTCTCCTCTGAAGCGATCAGATAATCGCCGTAATCGTCGAGCATCAGCGCGGTCTCGGCGGTGGCCATCAGGCAGGCATCGAATCCGATGAAATCGAATTTCACGCCGCCGGCATTCAGCGCTTTCTTGATGCCGGCCAGATTCATCGCGCCGGCGCGTTTGTTCTTCTCATCATATCCGTAGCCGGAAACGGAGCCGCCGCCGTGATCCCAGAGGATCAGTTCGTAGCGGTTCGCCGGGAAATTCTTCGCGGACCATTTAATAAAGGAAGAAAGGGTCGCAGGATCGGTCATGACTTTTGCGCCGTCGTCTTTGATCAGGCGTTCCAGCTGGCCGTTCCGGATGCGGTATACCTGGTTGGTCGTGCTGCTGACGACGTTGTTCTGCCATCTCGCGCAGCCGCCGGTGTACACCAGAAGATTAATATTGTCGGAAATGTTCGCTTTGGACATTTCCATCAGATCGGACGTCGCCATCGAGCTTCTGGATTCCAGATCGGTGCCGCACATATAGATCATCAGCGTGACGGTATCTTTTCCGCCGCCGAGGATCTCGGTGCGTTTGGCACGCGCGCCGGAAGCAACAGCAGTATCGACCGTGCTTGTATCAGCCTGTACCTGCTGGGCTGTATCCTGAGCGGACGTGCCGCCGGTCTGCTGGTTGAAATATTCGTAGAAATCGGCCATGCCGCTGCCGGAGTTGCTGCTGGTCTCGGAAGTATGTTCCGAATAATAGCTGCTTCCGGTATCGGCCGGCGCAGTATACTCCGCCGGGGAGGAACTTCCGCCGCCTCCTCCGAGAAGAAAATACAGGGCGGCTATGATGATAACGGGAAGGCTGACGCCCGCGCCCCTTACCATGGTCGATCTTCCGGCGCCGCCGCCGGAGCCGGGCTTTTTATTCAGCCCGCCGGAGGATCCGACCGGGCCGGAACCTCTGCCCTCACCTCTTCTTGCTGCTCCTGAGCCGCCGGAAGCAACATGCTTCTGTCTGCCGACCGGTCTGTTTGGTGCCATAAGTTTCCTCCTTTTCACGCAGTAATAATAGGAAGGAATGCCGGCTGTACATTTTCGGGAACCGGATGTCCAGACAGGCATTCATTTCTGCACGGATTCAGGTAAAGTGTATCAAATTATACAGATTCTTACAAGTGTTCACAGTTTTTTCGAAAAATATGTTCGATTCTGTCTCTATAGACTCTTGCAAAGAGATTGCGATTGTGCTAAACTTTCACCGACTATCGGAATAACACAATTTTACGGTGGGGCATTTTGCTCAACAGCGCCCCTCCGAAAGGAGATAGGTTTTTTGAATAATCGATTTTTGATAAAATTTACAGCGCTTTTGTTGGCAGCTGCGCTAAGCCTTGGAACCGCTGTAACAGCTTTCTCCACGGCTGATCCGGGGGCTGATCCGGGGGTCGCGGCAGGATCGGGATCCGGCACGGAAACGACGGCCGAGAGTAACGAGCCTGCGGCAGCAGACCCGCCGGCAGAACCGCCGACAGAACCGCCTGCCACGACTGCTGCAGCTGCACCGGAGGTCGGGACGGAGGCTCCAACGACCCAGCCCCAGCAGGATGATCCGCCGGCGGAAGAGCCGGATCCGACAGATGCACAGGAGCCGGAAGGAAAGGAATCCTCCGCAGAGCCTGAACAGCCTTCGGATGAAGAATCCTCCTCCGAAGCACCTGAAGAACCTGCGACGGATTCCGGAGAAAATACGACTGCGGAAGAGCAGGAACCGGAAGAGACAACAAAGAAAAACAAGAACGAAACTTCTTCGGAAGCCTCCGCTCCGGCGATGGAGACCGGCGCGGAAAACGGCGGATATGATCCTACCGGCGCCGTTTTTTCGGAATCTGAGGAACGCGCTTCGGAATCCGCAGCGGAAGCTTCTTCGCTGGCAGAACAGGAAAGCCTGATGCTGGAGTTCCTGCCCATTATTCCGGCAGACATCGTTTTCCCGGAATACAAGCCGGATTTCCGTTTTATCAGGGTAGATAAAAAGCCCGCGATACTGAAGGATAAAAAGGCCCTTTATACAGAAAAGGAGAAAGGCGCAAAAATTGTCGGTGCCGCAGAAGGCGATTCGCTGGTGTTTATCCTTGAGAAAGCAAAGGACTGGTGTTTCGTTGAATCCGGTTACGTCAGAGGATTTGCAAGAACTGCGGATCTTGACACCGGAGACGCTGCGAAGAAGGAAATGAAGAAGCAGGAGGCATGGCTTAAAAAGTATCCTTCTTCCAATAAAGATCCTTTCGGACATATCAAACCGCGCATCGGTCACATGAGCAACCCGGCATTTGATTATACCAGGACAACGACCATGCAGACGCTGGCCGAGAAACGATACGCACTTGCAGCGAAAGCAATCGCGATCTATGACAAACGGAGTGCAGCCCTTGACAAGACGACCGAGGGAAACAACGCACAGGTAGTCGGTACGCTCACCGAGGGCGGACTGATGTATATCCTTGTAAATCACGGAAAGACTGCTTTTGTGGAAAGCGGAGATGTCCGCGGATTTGTCAATACAGAGGATATTCTGAGCGGAGACAGTGTTAAGGAAAAGGTAGAAAAGAAGGGGGACGACAAATATACTCTCGCCGAGGAGAAGATCCCGTGGGAGAAGAACAAGGCGCTTTATTATACCATTGAATCGGTAGAGCAGCCCAGGGATCCTGAACGTGAAGCGGTCATCCGTTTTGCGCTTCAGTTCATCGGATGCCCTTATAAGTGGGGCGGCACGAACCTTACGGGCGGAATCGACTGCTCAGGTTTTGTCCAGGCTGTATACAGACAGTTTGGCTACAGTCTTCCCAGAACATCCGGCGCACAGCGCAATTACGGCATCGCGATCGAGAGCCTGAAGGATGCGCTGCCCGGCGATATCATTTGCTATCAGGGACATGTGGCGCTGTATCTCGGCAACGGACAGATCGTTCATGCCAGCAACTCAAAGCCTTATCCCAGAGGCGGCGTAAAGGTCTCCAAGGTCGGCATCAGACCGATCATCGGGATCCGGAGAATCATCAAATAAAAGAATACTGACTCTTTTCTGATCGTGAAAGAGAGGACGGGCGGCCGCCGGAGAGATCCGGCGGTCCTTTTTTGTCTAATAGGAAAGTCCTCCATTTTGCCGGAGAACATAGAAAAAGCCCGCTGAAAGACGGGCAGACAAACAAAACGAGATCTTAGAAGATATAAAAACCTTCTTCTCCAAAATCGTCAAGATCTTCGTCATTAAGGAAATAA
>JAFRLH010000089.1 GCA_017431345.1 Lachnospiraceae bacterium
CATTTCACGATGCATTATGCACCGTTTGTTAAAGTTACCCTTTTTTACTGCCTTTCATCTCTTAACCGTCTTCGACGCATCTATATTTCCACAGATCTGGCTGCCGCATGCTGTTGCACTCAAAATCTGGCATTTCCCTAATTAACAAGAAATGTTTTTCGGGCACGGTATAGAAAAAGACCCGTTGTCACGAGTCTGCCTGAAAAATATTTCTTTTGGACCAAGTCGACGCCCGTCCGAAGCCAGTCTGCTGCGCTATAGAAAAAGCTTTTGACACATAAGATCACTCTCTTTCTTAGAACGACCCGTATGCAGGCTTGAAAAACTGATGAATAAACAAATCTGTGAATACAGAGACACTTTTACGCATGCCAAATAAGCCTCCCTCAGGAAGCGTTTTGAATGGATATCTACTTGTTTTTCCATCAGGCGGCACGGATCATTCGGGCGGCGCTGATCCTGCTCATTCGCGGATATATCTCGAGTGTCCCATGGCACCTTCCGCAAATGGTCACGTCCAGATGATAGAAATGACGGATCAATTCGGTTGCCTTCATTGTCTTTACTGGACTTTCTTTATACGTGCTGCCCAGCAGGAAGTGGATCAGTTCCAGGTTTTTCTTCCGGACACAGCCTGCCATGAACCCGGCAGACCGAATACGGACGAAGCCAGAAGGCAGGATGTGCATCAGGAACCGCCGGATGAATTCACCCGCGTCAAGTTTTATAGGCTTCCAGCTGTAGGAAGCCCCATTGTAATCCTTATATCGAAACCGGATATTTTCATCATCATAGGCCTCGATCCTGCTGTCAGAGATGGCAGTACGGTTCGTGTATCTGGCAAAGTAAGAGATGGCATTATCTGTGATTTCTGCATCCTGCTTTTCGGATCCGCCGGCAGGTGCGAGATATTTGATCTCTACGTTCCAGTCCACGCTGTAGCAGGCGTTAAGCAGTTCTTTCCAGGTATAGGAGTTCCGGTATCGCTGTGCATCCTTTACAAGAGTGAGCCGACCGCCTTCCCGCAGCTGTTTCAGGCCGTCCATGAACTTACCGCGGAAGAGGCGTTCTACCGCCTTTACGGGAAGGAAAAACTTGTTGGAAAGACAGCGCTTGAATTCTTTTTTGTCTGATGTCAGTCCACCTCCGGAAACCAGCACATGGAGATGGTAATGGAGTGACAGGTTCGAACCGAAAGTATGGAGTACCATCAGGATACCGGGGGTCATCTTCTGCTTATCGCGGGAAAGGACAAGGATCGTATCCTTTACAGATTGAAAAAGAAGGTTCAAAGTTTCCTTCTGGTTCTGATACATGATCTCGCCAAGGTCATGCGGCAGCGTGAATACGAGATGGAAGTAAGGGATCTTCGGGATCACTTCCGCCTGGCGCAGGGCCACCCAGCGCTGTTCATTCAGGTATCCGCAGCTCGGGCAGTTCCGATTCCCGCAGGCACAGGCTCTCATCTCCATGCGTCCGCATTCTTTGCAGCGGATCAGTGTATAGCCGAGTTTACCGGTCTTGCAGGAGATCAGGGAGTTCATCACTTTCAGCTTTTCTTCCGGGACCGGATGAGATGCGCAGTACTTTTGAAAGTGAGAGGCGAAAAAATCCCGGAGGATGTGCTGCTTTGCATTATCCGGATGGGAATACGCTTCGAGAAGGCTCTCGGCATCATCCGGAGAAAGATCTTCTTCCGTCCACCAGATGCGGGAAGGATCAACACCCGGGGTATGCGGGATCATCGAAGGGATTTTCAATGTGTCTCCTTTCCCTGAGCTTCGCGTCCAGCTGCACGTAGATCAGTGTGCTCGTGATGGAACGGTGGCGGAGGCGCTGCTGGACCTGGAAGAGATCCGCACCGGCCTGATAGTAATGAAGGGCGTGGGCATGCCGGAGGGAATGAAAAGTATAGCCCCGGCCCTCCCATCCGAGTTCTGCGATCCGATTCTTAAAGACCTGGGACAAAGAAGCTTTATTGATATGTGAACCGGCCTTCTGTCCGGGGAAAAGCCAGTCATCCGGCTTTGCACCCCGGCAGCATTCTTTCCAGTACTGGTGGAGGATCTTCTTCAGGCGTGCAGGGAGCTCGACCTTACCGGCATAACGGCTCTTGCTTACTTCTTCTGATATCGTGACAGTACCGGCAGTAAAGGAGATGTCCCGAAAACGCAGTGTTGTCACTTCACTGAGCCTGAGGGCGGCTCCATAAGCAACGGCAAGCTCTGCCTTGTGTTTCAGATTCTTCGTACCAAGGATCAGC
>JAFRLH010000011.1 GCA_017431345.1 Lachnospiraceae bacterium
GAACGTGAGGATCAGGCCCGCAATGGGAATGATCACCGATTCCGAGACATTCCTCACAAGACCGAATACTCCGGGTGAGAAGTTCGCCGGGGTAGTCCCCACCTGCGTCGCCACGTCCGACACCTGCTGGTTGACGGAATCGAACATCCCGGAGAGATTGCTCATGATCCCGTCTATGAGCAGCCCCTTGAGCCAATCCGCGATCTGCGTCAAGATAGCATCCAAGGGTAAAACTTACCTCCTTCCAAAGAATGGACCGGGCAGGATGTGCCCGCCCGGCCGGTTTGCGCCTGCCGTCCGGAATGATCAGCCGAACAGACCGGAAAGCAGAGGAACCAGAGTGATTCCGATGAGGGCGACACCGCCGCCTGCCATCAGCTGCTTCATTCCCTGGGACTTGGCGCCGGGGTTGTCGTTGCCGTAACCTTCCATCAGGTTGATTGCGCCCCAGATACCGAGACCGGCTCCGAGGGCCACGACGAGAGTCTGCAGTACCTGGACTGCACTGTTGAAAAATGCCATATCGAGGCCTCCTTATATGAAATCTGCCCTTCCGGGCGGTGTGATAGAGACTGCCTGAGCGTGACCGGTCACTTCGGATGCTCCTTCTCATGCTTTTCTTGCCGCGATCGGCCATGAGCCCGGGATCTTCCCGTTTTCAGGCAACACAAAACGGCCCAGAAGTTTATGGCTTCAGGACCGTTCTATGTAATGGCATTATTCAGTTGTCATTTTGGCAGACGTATCTGGCGGACTGCTTATCTGCAATAAATCTCAATTGCCCGAGAGGCAAATTCAGCCGTGCCTTCGCCGCCCATCTTATCGATATTTGATGTGAAATCGCCTCCGCCTCCATACATCATTCCAAGGCCGCTGAGGATCTCCTTCGTGCAGGTATACATATGCTCTGTGATATAATCCTGCAGTTTCTTTACCATCACCTGCGCTTCCTCCGATGCGGGATCTGTATTCCGGATCTGTCCGAATTCTCCGAAAATATCAATCAGTCCCTGGTGGATCTTCATGTTGTCTTCCTTTGTACGGCCTTTAGATTTCTCTTCATATTCCTTATAGGCCGGCGTTGTGCCCCAGGAGGCTTTCGCCTGCGCGGCATACTCGTCTATTTTTCTTGTATCAAATGCATCAAATGTCAATGGTTTCACCCCTATCGCTTTTATTCCAACGGCAAGATCGATCAGGTTCTCGATGTGTTCCTTCTTAAGCTTCAGAAGCTCGATCTGCTGCTCCAGGGCCTTGCTCCTGTCAAAATCCGGACTGCTGATGATCTCCTTAATATCCTTCAGAGGGAATTCCAGTTCTCTGAAGAGAAGGATCTGCTGCAGGGTCTCCAGTGCCGCATCGTCATACAGCCGGTAGCCTGCTTCTGTATATTTTGCCGGATGAAGCAGCCCGATTTTGTCGTAATACTGCAGGGTGCGTATACTCACGCCTGTCAGCTTGCTTACTTCGTTAACAGTCATCATAGTTCATCACTCCCTCGCCTTTGGTAAGGTCACTATAAACCATGACGTAACGTAGGGGTCAATACTTTCCAAGAGATTTTTTGAAAAATATGCAAAAGTTAATTCAATAGAGGCTTCAAATGCCTGCAATTCCCATCAATGCTGCATCGATCAGGCTCTCGATGACGGCGGTCCCGATCGTAATGCCCATGATACCGGCTTCGATCAAGGCCAGAAGGAAGGTCTGACTCCAGGCCTGTTTTGTGATCGTATAAATTAGACAGCCGGCTACAAACAGGATCAGGCCGCCGAGAACAACAGACGAGATCTGCATCCCGACTTTTACAATGACCTTGAGAAGAAGCAGTATCAGCACCACCGGAAGCAGTGCGGCTTTGAGTAAAATCCTGAGTATAAACATATATCATCCCATCCTTTCCCGGGTTCTTATCTATATTTTCTTAGACCGGCAGATGCCACGCAAGGATGTCGCC
>JAFRLH010000090.1 GCA_017431345.1 Lachnospiraceae bacterium
ATCCTGAAATTAATGTTACAATATCCATGAGAGCAGCCTCCTTTGAGCTTAAGGTTTTGTCGTGATTACCATTATACTCAAAAGTCTGGTTGCTCTCTTTAATTATTTTTTATTCAACTGATGAAATCTTTACTCCGTGCTGTTGCGGAATCAGACCGGCATTGATAAAATCAGTATAAACAGTATTCAGAAACGGGGGATCCCATGTCTCTTACATTCCTTTTCGGCGGCGCCGGCAGCGGAAAATCCACCCTGCTCCGGAACCGCCTGATCCGTTCCTCTTTAACAGATGCCGATACCCGCCACGTCATCCTGGTGCCTGAACAGTTCACCATGCAGACGCAGCGGGATATCCTCGCGGCGCACCCGCGGCATGCTTCCGTCAATATAGAGGTACTGAGTTTTGAACGGCTTGCATACAGAGTCCTGTCGGAACGCAGCAGCGAAAGCTTTACCGTCCTTACCGAGATGGGCAAGCAGATGCTTCTTCGGCGTGCTTCCGAAGACAGCAGCAGAGAACTAACGGTATTCTCGGGCAGTATCCGCCGCCCGGGTTTCTTAAGGTCGCTCTCGGAAATGATCTCCGAATTCTATCAGTATGATTCGGGAGACCTGGCGGAGATCGCCGGGCAGTTTTATGACCAGCCGCTGCTGAAAAGGAAACTTGCAGATCTTGGAACGATCAAAAAAACGTTTGAAGCAAGAAGAGAAAACGGTCAGATCACCGCAGAGGAATTGCTGCCCGGACTGCTGCGGCTGCTTCCCGGATCGGATTATATGGCCGGCTGCAGACTGTATATTGACGGTTTTACAGGTTTCACGCCCGTGCAGCTTTCCATATTGGATCTCCTTATGTCCCAGTCTTCCCATATGGAAATCACACTTCTCCTGCCTGAAACGGAAGCCGGGGAGAAGGAGAGCAGGCCGACCGATCTTTTCTTTATGGGCAAAACTACAGCAGATGCGCTGAAGAAAGCCGCAGAGGAGAAGAAGATCGGCTGCGAAAAGATCGTATTGCGGGAGGACGTCCGGCATGCCGGATCGCCGGAACTGAAATTCCTGACAGAACATTTCATGCGCTTCGGGAAGAAGACGGTATATGACGGAGAATGCAGCGGAATCAGCGTGATCAGACTGCGCAATGAAGCAGCAGAGGCTGCCTTCGCCGCTCAGACGATCTCGCATCTGGTCAGGGAAGAAGGGTACAGATACCGTGACATAGCCGTGGTGACAGGAGATACAGAGACCTACAGAAGGTACCTGATCACGGCGTTTCAGAGAGCCGGAATTCCTTTTTTCTGTGACAGTCGGAAAGGACTGGCCGGAGACCCGCTGGCAGAATACCTGCTCTGCGCATTGGAGATCATCAGCACGGATTTCTCGTATGAAAGCGTGATGCGGTTTATCAGGTGCGGAATCGGCCCGCTGGAGCCGGAAAGAGCGGATCTTTTTGATACCTATCTGTATATCACCGGAATACGGGGAAGAAAAGCCTACGCCAGTGACTTCGGATGGTGTCCGGAACGATATCTTGAAGAGAAGATGGAACAGATCAATGCAGCCAGGGAAGAACTTGTTCATGTGCTGTCTGATCTTACGGCACTGGCGGGAAAAGGTACCCATACAGGAGAAGAATGGATCACTGCGCTCCGAAAGCTGATGGAAAGGGCATATGTTCCATCCCGCATGCAGGAACTTGCAGACGCTGCTGCTGCGGAAGGAGACGGGGAAAGAGCGGACGAATACAGCAGAGTGTGTGAGTTCTTTGACACCTTTCTTTCAGAAACCGAAGCATTGTTCTCCGAAGAATTGTTCGATCCGGACAGTTTCCTGAAACTGCTGGAAGCGGGGATCGCGGAAGGCAGGCTCGGCATGCTGCCGTCCGGGATGGATCAGGTACAGATCGGAGATATCAGGCGCAGCCGTCAGAATGAGATCAGGGCGGTGATCCTGCTCGGCATGAACGACGGACTGATTCCGTCCCCCGGCGCTTCCGGCGGCATTCTTTCGGAAAATGAACGAACAGTACTCCTGGAACGAGGCGTCAGTCTGGCGCCCGCAGCTTTTGACATGGCCTGCCAGGAAAGGGCGTATCTGTATATGCTCCTCTGCAGGCCGAAGGAAAGGCTGTATCTGTCTTTTCATACGCAGAACGGAACCGGCAGTGCCGTCAGGCCTTCCTATCTTCTTCCACAGCTCATCGCGATGTATCCCGGCCTTCCGATCCGGACGGCAGAGGATCAGGATACAGCAGATAAGATCACCGGTCTGCCGGCTCTGAAGATGACGTTCGCGGACGGCGTTCTGAAGAAGACGGAGGAAGCGGAGAGAGAAACACCGGATCCCGGATTTGACGCAATTGCCGCGCTCCTTGAAAAACTGGATAAAGATACCTTTGAACGTATTCTGACAGCCGCCTTTCCTGTGCCCGCGGAGCGCAGGATCCTTCCATCCACAGCCGGTCTCCTGTACGGACGGGATATACGCCTCAGTGTGACCAGGCTGGAAGCGTTTGCGGAATGCGCAGCCGCCCATTTTCTGAAATACGGTCTGAGACTCCGGGAGAGAAAGAAATATACGGTCGACCAGATGGACAGGGGAACCTTCTTTCACGCCGTTATGGACAGCTTCTTTGCGCTTCTGAAAGAGGAAGGTCTTCAGATCGAAACGCTTTCCGAAGAAGACAGGGAGCGTATCACCGGAGCGGCTGTTCAGCTGGCGAAGCGGGATGAAAAGATCAGCAGGATGGAAGCGGAAAGCGCAGAGGGCGCTTACAGGACAGAACGATTTGCCGGCCTTCTGGACAGGGGGATCCGGGCAGTATGCGATCTGATGAAGCGGGGCAGCTTCCGGCAGGAGGCAAGCGAGATGCTCTTCTCCGGATACAACGATAAAGAACTGGTCATCACGGCAGAAAACGGCAGCCGGATGATCCTTGAAGGGAGAATCGACCGCGTCGATATCAGTGAAGAGGACGGAAAGAGATATGTCCGGGTCGTGGATTACAAAACAGGGGATAAAACGCTCAGCCTGAATTCGATCTATAACGGACTCTCCATGCAGCTGGTTCTGTATATGGCGGCGGCCATGTTAAAAGACGGAAAAAGCCATCCGGACAGTACAGCTGTTCCGGCAGGTATGTATTATTTTTCCTTTGCGGAACCGTTTACAGAAACAGAAGCCGGTGCTTCCGAGGAAGAAGTATACACAAAATGGATTAAGAACTGGTATCTGAAAGGGCTTTCAGCCGCGGATGATCTGATCGCAGCGAAGAGCGAACCGGTCTCCGGAAAGAAAGCCGGCGTTCAGCAGATCCTTCAGCTGATCGCTCATACGGGGAAGAAGATGAAGGAAGCCGGGGAGAAGATCACTTCGGGCGATGTGCAGGCTGCTCCCGTGATGGAGAAAAAGAGAACAGCCTGTGATTACTGCCCGTACAGTGCAGTATGCGGATTTGACAGAAAGAATCCTGTATACGCATACAGAAGAGTCGAGAACTATGAGGACAGCGAGATCTGGCAGAAGCTGAAAGAGGAGGCGTCCGATGGCAGTCAGTTGGACTGAAGAACAGAAAAAAGTCATCTATACAAGGGACAGGGATATCCTGGTATCCGCCGCGGCAGGAAGCGGAAAGACAGCCGTGCTGGTCGAACGGATCGTTCAGCGGATCACAGACCCTTCGGATCCGGTCTCGGTCACATCCCTCCTGGTGGTCACATTCACAAGAGCCGCCGCTGCCGAAATGAAGGAACGGCTGAATGATGCGCTGGCAAAACGGATGGAGAAAGATCCGGAAAATCCGCTGCTTGCAAAGCAGGCGGCGCTCCTTCCGCAGGCCCAGATCTGTACGATCGACAGTTTCTGCCAGTGGCTGGTAAAGCAGTATTTCTTCCTGCTGGATATTGATCCGGATTTCAGGATCGCCGATCAGGGGGAGGATCTTCTCCTGAAGGAGGACTGTCTGGACAGGGCGCTTTCGGAAGCCTATGAGAAAAACGACAATGATTTCAGACAGCTGATGGACTGTATGTCCAAAGATATGAATGACAGAGCTGTAAGGGATATGATTCTTGACATCTTCGATACCTGCGAAAGCATGCCGTGGCCGGAGAGAACGCTGGAAGCCCTGATGCAGGAATATGACGGCAGTGTCCGGGATCTTGCCGGACAAAGCTGGTTCCTTTCCTGGGGACAAAGTACAAGGATCGGTCTTATGTCTTTCGCGGACAGCCTGAAGATGGCAGCCGCGGAATCTTCGGAATATCCGGAACTTGAAAAATATACGGATATGTTCCTTTCGGATCTCGGAATGGTCAATGATATTCTGGCTTCGGAAAGCTTTGGGGAGATGTATGAAAAGCTTGCCCACCTTTCCTTTGCAAGAAAACCGGGCATCCGGAAACTGGGCAATACAGACCCGGCCGTAAAAGAAAAACTCTCTGCCTGGAGGGATGCTGTAAAGGATGGATTGAAGGCTCTTTTTCCCGGGGGAAGCGGGGATATCCGGCTGGAAGCGGAACTGGCTGCCCGGACAGATCCCGTGCGGCGTGAGATCATCGGGCTGACGCTTCGCTTCGGAGAGATCTATGCGGCGGAAAAAAGAAAAAGGGATCTGGCAACGTTTTCGGATATTGAACATCTGGCCCTGAGACTTCTCTGGAGATGGGAGGAAGACGAACTTGTTCCGACAGAACTGCAGCAGGAACTGAAAGGGCTGTTCCGGGAGGTCATGACAGATGAATATCAGGACAGCAATCTGGTCCAGGAAGAGATCCTGCGGGCTTTCGGGAAGAACGGCGGGCCGGGTGCAGACAGATTTATGGTGGGCGATGTCAAGCAGAGCATTTATCGTTTCCGCATGGCAAGACCTGAAATCTTTATGGAAAAATACAGGACCTATTCTCCGGATCAGGATGCAGGAAGCGGATACAGGATCGATCTCGGGAAGAATTTCAGATCCAGGAATTCTGTACTCGCAGGCGTCAACCATATCTTCTCGCAGGTCATGACAGAGGAACTGGGAGGGATTCCCTATGATGATGCCGCATGCCTGAAATACGGTGCCGGGTATGAACTGGAAGATCCGGAAACGGAACTGCTGATCTGCGACCACTCGCCCGGAGGCACCGAAGGGATCGAAGCGGAAGCGGGGATGATCGCGGATAAGATCCGGGAACTCATGGACCCTGCGGCCGGCCTGAAGCTGTGGGATGCAAAGGAAAACAGGGAAAGACCGGTTTGTTACAGGGATATCGTTATTCTTGTACGGTCTGCAGAAAGCATGGCGGAACCGCTGAGACGGGTGCTCATGTCCCGCGGGATTCCTGCACATGCGCAGGAGAACAAGGGGTATTTTTCCGCGCCGGAGGTGCAGATCCTGCTTTCCTTCCTGAAGATCATTGACGATCCGCTGCAGGATATCCCGCTCGCGGCCGTGCTTCTTTCTCCCATCGGCGGGTTCACGAAGGAAGAACTGGCTTCCATGTGTGCAGGCGTACCGGCCGGCTATCTTTTTGATAAACTGGCGGCGGCAGCACAGGACGGAAGAGGAACAGAAAAATTTATCGCCTTCCGGGATATGCTCACCGAATACAGAAGGCTTTCCGCCATCAGGCCGATCCATGAGATCCTGATCAGGCTGCTGGATGAGACCGGGTATCTCTATGTGCTGGCAGCAGAACCGGGCGGCGCGGTCAGAAAAGCAAATGTTGAAATGCTGATCGAGAAGGCGGCTTCCTTTGAAGAAACAAGCTACAGAGGCATCTTCCGGTTCTTAAGATATATCGAACGCCTGCATGATTACAAAGTGGATGAGGGAGAAGCTTCCGCACTGTCGGAAAATGAAGACCTGGTGCGGATCACGACCATCCATAAAAGCAAAGGGATGGAATATCCGGTCGTCTTCGTTGCCGGAACGGGGCGCTCCTTCAATCTGCAGGATGCACAGGCGTCGATGCTCCTTCACCAGGACAGGGGGATCGCCTGCGACCTGATCGATCCGAAGAGACGGACAAAGACGCCGCTGCTGTATAAGAAGCTGACTGCAGAGCAGATCAAAAAGGAGAGTCGGGAGGAGGAACTCCGGATCCTGTATGTCGCCATGACAAGGGCGAAGGAGAAACTCATACTCACAGCAAATACGGATGATCTCGAGAAGAAGCAGAAGGCATTCACGCTGCAGGGGATCCCGCCTGTGCGGCAGGCCGGCAAAGCCAATTCTTATCTTGCGTGGCTGCTGATGACCATGGAAGGAAGCCCGATCCGCATGACCGTAAAGGAAGCAGATGAAGAGGCGGCAATGGGCGGCTATGATGCGGCGCTTGCAGGGCTGCGGGCCGACAGATGGCGGATCGCAGCAGAGGCAGGAACGGCAGACCGGGCGATCCTGGAGAAGCTTGAAAGTCTGATAACGTTTGCTTATCCGTTTGCCGATACGGTTTATCAAAAAGGGGTCGCATCTGTTTCGGAACTGAAAAAAGCTGCCGCGCAAAAGGCAGAAACGGAGCCTGCAGGCTGGCAGAAAGCGGGAGAAACGGACCTTGCTCCGGACGGGAGCGGAACGTATCCTGCTTCCGGTGCAGCCAGAGGAACAGCTTATCATCTTGCAATGCGGTGGCTGTCTCCGGAGGAGTGCAAAGACGCGGAAGCGGTACACGCGGGCCTGGAGCGTCTGGTCAGGGAAGACCGGCTGTCACAGGAAGAGATGGAAATGATCGCGCCGGGAAAGATCAGCCGGTTCTATGCTTCCCGGCTGGGCCGGATCGCGGCAGAAGCGTCTGCATCCGGAAAGCTGTACTGTGAGAAGCAGTTCATCAGCCGCCTGCCGCTGTCTGCATACAGACAGATCCGGGAGACCGGGCAGTATGAGAAGGCGCACGAAGAGGGAGAATGGATGATCCTGCAGGGGATCACGGACGCTTATGCTGTCACGGAGGACGGCATCATTTTATGGGATTACAAGACAGACAGTGTGCCCGGGACAGGCGGAGAACAGAAGCTGATGGAACTGTACGGAATCCAGATGAAGCTGTACGCGGAAGCTCTGAGCGCCGCACTCGGAAAACCGGTAAGGGAAGTGTATCTCTATTCCTTTGCCCTTGAGAAGGCAATTGTTGTATCAGACTAAAGAATACGGTTCACATTTTCCGCTGCTTATGTTATCATACTTTACCATGCAGGGAAAGGAGGCGCCGGATGTATTGTTATATTATTAAGGACAGGCTGACACAGGCAGAGCCGTTGGATATGCTGAAGTCAGGACTGCCGTACGCGGCTGTGCTTTCACGGGAAGAGTGGAGAAGGCATGAGAACCGGTTCGATATGGGTATCGAGCACGATCCGGATGAAGACCTTATCCTTGCTACGAAAGCGGAAGTCAACTTCGATTCGATCACGGGAACGTTTTCGATTCCGAGAAGAGCGGATCTTTCCGGGGAAGATGCGGTATTCGCTTTTGCACTGGATGAGAAAGGCATTGTTTTCATCGATGACAGCGGGACAGTCCATCATCTGATCGAGATGATCGCATCGACGAAGCGGTGGCGGTATCCGAGCCTGGAACGGTTCCTGTGCGATTTCCTGACGCAGGTCGTGAAGAATGACCAGAAGCTGATCGATCAGTACGAGCATGAACTGGACAAAATGGAAGATGCGATCGTGCATGAGACCGGTATTGAGATCATTCACAGGGTCAATGAGATCCGCGGAGACATCCGCGAGCTCCTGAACAACTATGAGCAGCTGCTGGATGCGGCGGAAGTGTTCGAGGAGAATGAGAACGGGTTCTTTATTGAAGATAATCTGCGGTATTTCAGACTGTATATCAACCGCATTGAGCGGCTGAAGGATGCGGCTTCCGGCGTGCGTGATTTTGCCATGCAGATCCGCGACCTTCACAAGACGCATCTGGATATCAAGCAGAACAATATCATGACTGTGCTTACGATCGTAACAACGATCTTCATGCCGCTGACGCTGATCGTCGGCTGGTACGGGATGAACTTCGTGCATATGCCGGAACTGCAGTACACCTGGAGCTATCCTGTTGTGTTTATTGTCTGCATTCTGATCGTTGTCGCCAGTATTGTGTATTTTAAGATAAGGAAATGGCTGTAGACGGCGGGGGTTTTATGAAATTCAAAGATCTATTTGCACCGGTAGACATGACGGTCGGGAACCCGGTGTCTCAGATTATTAAATTTACTGTTCCGATGCTGTTGGGAAATATCGCGCAGCAGCTTTATAATACGGTCGACAGCATTATTGTCGGCAGATTTGTAGGCGATGATGCGCTGGCCGCGGTCGGGACGGCGGGGCCGATCCTGAACCTGATGCTCGTCCTGTTCATCGGTATTTCCATCGGTGCCAGCATAATGGTATCACAGTATTTCGGAGCAAGACAGAGAGAGAAGCTGTCCAGAGCGATCGGCTGCTGCATTACGCTGACAGCGTTCAGTTCCGTGATCATCATGATCATCGGACCGCTGATCGCAAGACCGGTGCTTTCCCTGCTGAATACGCCTGTCTCTATTATTGACTGGAGCGTCAGCTATCTGACGATTATCTTCCTGGGCATTGCCGGAGGCGGTTTTTATAATATCCTCGGCGGCGTCCTGCGGGGACTCGGCGATTCTGCGTCGGCATTGCTCTATCTGCTGGTCGCAACGATCCTGAATATTATTCTTGACTATACCTTCGTCGCATTTTTCGGACTGGGCGTGCCGGGCGTGGCGCTGGCGACGATCATTGCACAGTTCGTTTCCGCGATCCTGACATTCCGGAAACTGTCGCAGATGAAGGATCTGTTCGATATGAAGAAAGAGTATCTGAAGCCGGAGAAACAGTATTCCTCTTCGCTGATCAGGCTCGGCCTTCCTTCCGGCGTGACGCAGGCGATCATTTCGATGTCCATGATCATCGTGCAGTCCCTGACGAACAGCTTCGGGCCGCAGTTCATTGCTGCAAATGTTATCGTCATGAGGATCGATGGATTTGTAATGCTGCCGGCATTTTCTTTCGGCACCGCAATGACAACGTATGCCGGACAGAATATCGGCGCGAACAAGATGGACAGGGTCATCAAAGGAGCGAAGGAGGGTACGCTGGCGGCGATGGCGATCTCTGCCGTGCTGACTGTGCTGATCCTGATTTTCGGAAAACCGCTGATGGGGATCTTTACGAAGACGGAAGAACTGGTCAATATCAGTTATCATATGATGCAGATCCTGTGCGTGGGGTATATCGCCATGGAGGTGACCCAGTGCCTGTCGGGGATCATGAGAGGCGCGGGCGATACCGTTACGCCGATGTGGATCTCGATCTTCAACTCGGTGATCATGCGTGTGCCGGCCGCTTATCTGCTGGTGTGGCTGACAAAAACGCCTGAGAATCCGAAGGGCAATCCGGCAATGATGTTCCTGTCGCTGATGATCACGTGGTGCGTGGGCGCGATGCTGACATTCATCATGTACCGGAGAGGAAAGTGGAGAACAAAGGCGATCGTGTAAAGAGAGCTAAACAAGGCGATTTCGCTGTGAACTGTCGCTCTTCACACACAGTTCCGGGGGTAAAAAAACACGGGACCTGTCTGCGGCACGGGGCAGTTGGAAATTCTGAAAATACAGAGGAATTGCTCTCTGGTTTATAAATGTATCGTATTTCAATAGATTGATAAGTCCTTGTCAATGTGCTATGATATATAGCATCAGACAGGCTCAGCATGGTTTCCTCAGCGGAACTGTGTGTGAAGAGCGACAATTCCACCTTGACTTTGTGAAAGGAGACCCTCATGATCATTGCGACCACAGATAAGATCGAAGGAAAAGAACTGGAGACCCTGGGACTCGTGCGGGGCGGCACGATCCAGACCGTAAACGCTTTCAAGGATATCGGCGCCGGCTTTAAGACGCTGGTCGGCGGAGAACTCAAAAATTACAACGAAATGATGGCGAAAGCACGGGAACTCGCGATCGGAAGGATGATCGCGGATGCGGAAAGCCTTGGCGCGGATGCTATCGTGGGCGTCCGGATGACGACCTCCTCGATCATGCAGGGCGCTGCCGAAGTCATGGTTTACGGAACAGCAGTGAAATTCCTGTAAACCTGTCTGTCTATAAAAGATTGCCGGATGTGTCAAGAAAAAACACTTGACACATCCTTTTTGATTGTGTATAGTAGCATGGCGTCCGGTACAGGGGAAGTGTGCCTGTATGTCCGGACAGCGGCAGGTGATCCGGATGGATAAGAGATTTGAACAGACATTACTGTATGATTTTTACGGCGAGCTTCTGACGGAACATCAGAAAAAGATCTACGAAGCGGTGATCTTTGAAGATCTTTCCTATGCGGAAGCAGCTGATCTGTTCAGCGTCAGCAGACAGGCCGTGCATGACAATGTCAGGCGGACAGAGGCGATGCTGAGATCCTATGAGGAGAAGTTGGGGCTTGTTGACAGATTTGTAAAGACGAAGGAACTTGTGAAGGAGATCAACCATCTGGCAAGGGAATTCGGGAAAACAGGCGATGCAGAAAGCGTAAAGAAAATCGCCGCGCTTTCGGAAGAGATAGGTGAATTGTAAATGGCATTTGAAAGCCTTTCGGAAAAATTACAGAACATATTCAAAAATCTCCGCGGCAAGGGAAGGCTGTCCGAGGCAGATGTAAAAGCTGCCCTGAAGGAAGTCAAGATGGCGCTCCTTGAAGCAGACGTGAATTTCCGCGTTGTAAAGCAGTTCACAAAGGATGTGGAAGCAAGAGCGATCGGCGCAGATGTCATGAATTCCCTTACCCCCGGCCAGATGGTCATCAAGATCGTCAATGAAGAGCTGGTCAGAATGATGGGCGAGGAGAATACAGAGCTTGCGCTGAAGCCCGGCAATGAGATCACTGTCCTTATGATGGCAGGTCTGCAGGGCGCCGGCAAGACCACGACCGCTGCAAAGATCGCCGGAAAACTGAAAGCCCAGGGACGTACCCCGCTGCTCGTCGCCTGCGATGTTTACAGACCCGCAGCCGTCAAACAGCTGGAGGTGAACGGTGAGAAGCAGGGCGTACCCGTATTCTCAATGGGAACCTCCAAATCCCCAGTGGATATTGCGAAAGCAGCCATTGAGTCCGCTGCGAAGAACCGCAATAACGTTGTCATCCTGGATACAGCCGGCCGTCTGCATATCGATGAGCAGATGATGGAGGAACTGATCGCGATCAAGGAAAACGTGGCCGTCGATCAGACAGTCCTGGTGGTAGACGCCATGACCGGTCAGGACGCCGTCAATGTTGCAAAGAGCTTTGATGAGAAAGTCGGTCTGGACGGTATCATCGTTACCAAGCTGGACGGCGACACCAGAGGCGGTGCAGCGCTTTCGATCAGGGCCGTTACCGGGAAACCGATCCTGTTCGTCGGCATGGGAGAAAAGCTTTCTGATCTGGAAGCCTTCCACCCTGACAGAATGGCTTCCCGTATCCTCGGCATGGGCGATGTGCTCACCCTGATCGAAAAGGCCCAGAACAGCATTGATGAGGACAAGGCCAAAGCGATGGAGCAGAAGCTCCGCAAAGCCGAATTTGACTTCAATGATTTCCTCGAACAGTTCGATCAGATCAAACAGATGGGCTCCATGAGCGATATCCTGAATATGATCCCCGGTATGCAGGGGAAGATCAGCGAGGCGGATATGCCGGATGAAAAATCCGTTGCAAGGACTGTTGCGATCATCAAATCCATGACGGAAGAGGAACGCAGACGTCCCGATATCCTGAATCCCAGCCGGAAGAACCGGATCGCGAGAGGCGCGGGCGTCAGTATTGCCGAAGTCAACCGTCTGGTGAAGCAGTTCGACCAGACCAGGAAGATGATGAAGCAGATGTCCGGCATGATGGGAAAGAAAGGCCGCCGCGGCGGTCTCGGAGGCCTCTTCGGAGGAAAAGGCGGCAAGGGCGGATTCCCGTTCTGATGACCGCACACAGTATATAAAGCGCTTGATAACGCCGTATCACAGATCCGGTGCATCAATATAAAAAACACAGCCGACAGGCAGAAAAAGAGGTATATTATGGCAGTAAAGATTCGTTTGACAAGACTCGGAAAGAAGAAAGCTCCCTTCTATCGTATTCAGGTTGCGGATTCCCGCTCCCCCAGAGACGGACGTTTCATCGAGGAGATCGGAATCTATGATCCCAACCAGGATCCCAGCCTGATCCGCATCGATGAAGAGAAAGCGAAAAAGTGGCTCGCTGACGGCGCAAAGCCCACCGATACCGTAGCCAAGCTCTTCAAGATCGCAGGCATCGAATAATCCGGAGGACATAATGAAGGAATTAGTGGAGATAATGGCAAAGGCACTGGTCAGCAATCCGGACCAGGTGACTGTTGTGGAGAACACGGTCGGTGATGAGACCACGCTCCTTCTTTCCGTCGATCCGGCAGATGTCGGCAAGGTGATCGGAAAACAGGGGCGTATTGCCAAAGCCCTTCGTGCAGTACTGAAAGCCGCAGCTTCCAGAAAGAACGTCAAAGTCATTCTGGATATTCAGTAATCAAAGCATACAGCCGGACTTCACTGCCCGGCTGTACGCTTTCTTTTTGTTCATGCTTTTTCTGAAAGGATAATGATGGAAGAGTTTTTTCAGGTCGGTATTTTTACGAATACGCACGGCGTCAGAGGGGAGATCAAGGTGTTTCCCACAACGGATGATCTTTCCCGTTTCAAACGGCTGAAAGAAGTGATCATGCGTACAAAGGAAGGCGATATCACGATGAAGATCGCCGGCACACGCATGCAGAAACAGATGGTGCTGATGCGCTTCGCGGGGATCGACAACATCAATGAGATAGAAAAATACAAAGGCAGCGGTCTGTACGTGCACAGAAAAGACGCCATCCCGCTTGAGAAGAATGAATACTTTATTGCGGATCTGATCGGTCTTGCTGTGGAAGGCGATGACGGAAGACAGTTCGGAAAGCTCACGGAAGTCCTTCAGACAGGGTCGAATGACGTCTATGTGGTAAAGAACGCGGAACGGGAGTGGCTTTTTCCGGCGATCCCGGACTGTGTGCAGAGCGTTGATATCGAAGCGGGCAGAATGATCGTCCATGTCATGGACGGACTGGAGGAACTGTAATGAAGATCACAGTCCTGACACTGTTCCCCGAACTGATCGAGACCGCGTGTACTACCAGTATTCTCGGCCGCGCTCAGGAAAAAGGGGTGCTGCATGTGGATACCGTCAATATCCGCGACTATGCGCAGAATACCCAGGGACGGGTGGACGATTACCCGTACGGCGGCGGCGCCGGTATGGTGATGCAGGTCACGCCGATCATGCTCGCTTATAAAAAAGCGCTGGAGAATATGCAGACAAAGCCCCGGGTGATCTATATGTCCCCCCAGGGAAAAACGCTGACCCAGGCCATGGCGGAGGAACTGGCAGCCGAGCCGGAACTGATCTTCCTCTGCGGCCACTATGAGGGAATCGATGAACGTCTGATCGACCTGATCGTGACGGATGAAGTTTCGATCGGGGATTATGTGCTTACCGGAGGGGAACTCCCCGCCCTCGTGACGATCGATGCGGTCGCGCGGTTTGTGCCGGGCGTGCTGCATAACGCCGAATCCGCTTCGTTTGAATCCTTCCAGGATGATCTGCTCGAATATCCGCAGTATACAAGGCCGGAGACAGTCGAAGGCATGACCGTACCGGAAGTGCTTCTTTCAGGCCACCATGCGAAGATCGACGAATGGAGACACCGGGAATCGCTGAAGCGCACACTGATCAAAAGACCGGATCTGCTTGCGAGAGCCGTTCTCTCAGAGCAGGACAGAGCTTATATCCGTCAGCTGGAACAGGAATTAAAGGATCAGTAAACCGGAAAAGATGTCTCCTGAAAACAGATACAGTTTGACAGAAAAAAACAGACAGCGTTATAATTCTTTTACAGACTTCATGGAAAGGAGACAGTTGTCATGAGCAAAGTGAATGATTTTCTTTCTGCAGCAGGAGTATTCTTCCTGGCCACCTGCGACGGGGATCAGCCGAAGGTAAGACCACTCGGCGCGCATATGGAGATGGACGGAAAAGTGCTGTTCGGCATAGGTGATTTCAAGGATGTCTATAAGCAGCTGTCTGTGAATCCGAAGACTGAGATCGTTGCAGCAAAACCGGACGGACACTGGATGCGGTATACCGGAAAGGCTGTATTTGAGACCGATCCCAAATATGCGGAAGCAATGCTGGACGGAATGCCTCATTTAAGAAGTATTTACAATGAAGAGACGGGCCATAAGATGATGGTCTTCCATATCGAGGATGCGTCAGCTGTGGATATCGCCGTTATGGGAGAAGGAGAGAACCTTCTGTAAGGAAAAACAGGAAAAGAAATGAAAGACAAGGAGACTTCCGGTCCCCTTGTCTTTCATTTCTTCGGGCAGATTTATTGCTATCCTGAAATTCTTATGATATACTTAAAATTCCCGCGGACCATGAAAATCCGCGCCGGATTAACAACACGATCAAAGGAGGTGAGACCGTGAGAGAGAGAATTGAACAGCTTGCATCCGGCAGACTGGATCTGCCGCAGCCTGAACTGGAAATCCTCGTCCCCGATATTGAGGAGACGATCGCTTACGGTCAGAACTTCCGCGGCGATATCAGGATCACCAGCGGGAACGGCCTTAAATTCCGCGGCCTCATTTATTCCGATGACAGCCGTGTGACCCTTATGAAAAACACCTATGCCGGACTGAATACCTATATTCAGTACGAAGTGAACGCCGAGCAGATGGAGCCCGGGAGCGAACTTACGGGTTCCTTCAGTCTGGTCTATAACGGCGGTGAGCGCAGAGTGCCGTACCGCTTCAGGATCAGGCAGACTTCCGCGGCGGAAGACCGTCCGGAAACGCTTGCAGATTTTGCCTATCTGGCAAAAACAGATCCGGAAACCGCCGGCGCGCTCTTTTTCAGCAGGGAGTTCTCCCGTCTTCCGTTCATGGAGGACATCCGTCTGGCTGCCGTCTATGAAGGCCTTAACAGGGGGCCTTCAAGACGAACCGCCATGGAAGAGTTCCTGGTAGGGACCGGCGCGAAGGAAAAGGTGACCCTGGAGGTGTCCGGGGACGGATTTGAGATCATTACGGAAGGTCATGAGATCAAAAGAGAGATCACGCTGAAACGAAGCGGCTGGGGAGGAATGGCAGTCCATGTCACGGCGGACCGTGACTGGATCAGGCTGCCGAAAAATACCTTTACCGACGCCGATTTCGACGGGCACGAATGCCGCATTCCTTTTGCCATCTCCGATGAAGGTCTTCATGCAGGCAAAAATATCGGCGCGATCCATGTCACAGCCGATTACAACAGCTTCAGCATCCCGGTCTCTGCAGCAAAACATGTACGTGCAGCAGGCGCAGATCATACTGCCGGAAAAGCAAAAAAACCGAGGATCGAATTCCTGAACACGCTCCTTGTGCTGCTATCCGGGACCGGCGACAGGGAAGAACTGATAGAACGCCTGCAGCATTGCTGGGAAGAGATGACCGGAGATACAGAGCCGGGCAGCATTGAAAAGCTGTACCGCGCAGCTATCAGCCTGTGGAAGAACGATAAAGAACTTGCGCTTCTCGTCCTGGAGGACGCCGAGCGGGAGATCCAGGCGGCCAGAAGAGAGGATCCGGATGCTTACTGCGCCTTCCTTTATCTGGAAGCGCTTGCTTCGGAAAGCTGGGAAAAGAAGGAAAACCTGATCAAGATCCTGCGGCATTTCGGGGAACTGAATAAGGAGACCCTGTTCATGTTCCTGCTGCTGATTCATCTGGATGAAGGGATGAACAGCAGGCCGAGAGAATGCCTGCAGGAACTGGAGAATTATTACCGACGGGGCAGCAGGAGCCCGTTCCTGTATCTGGAAGCGGTCCGGATCTATAACCGGCATCCGGATATTATTAAAAAACTGGACGAATTTACCTGTCAGGCTGTGGCGGACGGCGCCAGAAGAGGATTCCTGCGTCCTGAAACGGCAGGCTACATTGCTTCGATGGCGGTGAATACTGCGGTTGATACGGATGAGATGATCCGCATCATGAAGCTTGTTTATGAAAATGTAAGCACGGATGAGGTGCTTTCTGCCGTCTGCGCGCTGCTGATCAGGGCGGAAGTGCGCGATCCCTCGGCTTTTTGCTGGTATAAGCTGGGCGTGGAACACGATATCAGGCTGACCAGACTTTATGACTATTATCTGTATACGGCGCCCAGGGATCTGAAAGAGCCGCTTCCCAGAGAGATCGTGCTTTATTTCAGTTATAACAGCCCCAGGGATCCTATGTCACAGGCCCTGCTGTATAACGATCTGTTTGCGCATTACGATAAAGACCGGCAGATCATGGATGCCTACAGGGAACCCATGCGCAATTTCGTGCGCACATCGGTCCTTTCCGGCAGAAATGACCGGGAGATGGCGTTCCTGTATGAAAGACTGCTGGAGACCGACGATGTGAACGAGCGGGCAGCAGCGGTCCTTCCGGATATACTGAATGCCAGAGAGATCAAATGTGACGATCCGTCTTATCAGGAAGCTGTCATTGCTTACGGAGAAACGGATACGGAGTACTCCGCCGGACTGGTCGACGGTACAGCAGTGCTCCCGGTCTACTCGGACAGAGCCGTGCTGCTGTTCGTGGATGCAGAGGGGAACCGCAGGAGCGGGGACCTTGGCAGCACACGTGTCCTGATGGAGCATACAAAAGCGCTGGAAGCCAGGTGTTTTGAACTTGCACCGAAGCATCACATGCTTCGGATCAAGGAGTGTCTCAAGATCCTCGCCGCTGACCGCAGATCCGAAGCGGATATCCGGCTGCTCAGAAAAGAACTGGAATATGAAGGCGGACTGACAAAGGTATTCCGCAGGGAACTTACGAAAGCGATCGTTGATTCTGCCATAAAGAGGAGCGAACCGAGGGAGGAAGAACTGCTCTCCTGTGTCCGTTATAACGGCGTAAGAAGAGAGCAGCGCCTGAAGCTGACTGAACTGCTGATCCGGATGGACAGGCTTTCGGAAGCCGCCGGCCAGATCAACCGGATCGGATACAGGGAACTGCCCATCATGAGCCTCCGGACTTTTGCCGAACACTCCATACAGAACGGATTCTTTGCAAAAGACGAACTTCTCGTGGATCTTTCCAGATATCTGTTCATGCAGGGCCAGGCAACAGACCTTATCCTGGAATACCTGTGCACGCATTACAATGCGGCAAGCGACGATATGCAGCCGGTGCTTCTTGCAGCCGCGTCGAAAAATGTCAATCTGGCTGATATGGCAGAGAGGCTGCTTGCCCAGATGCTTTTCTCCGGAGAACGTTCCGGCATGGATGATGTGTTCAGGATCTATATGAAGCAGGAGAACACGGAGCCGCTTCTTCTCAAAGCCTATTATGTTACGAAATGCGCCGGATACTTCCGTGCGGATGAACCGGCAGGGGAATATGTCTTCCGGTATGCCGAAATATGCACGGAGAACGGACAGAAAGATAATGCTTCGGATATCATGGAGCTTGCGCTGGTCAAATACTATGCGCTGAAGGATGTGCTCCTTCCGGAAGAGAGCAGCCTGTGCGCACGCCTTATGGACAGGTTCTACAGAGAGGGCATGCTCTTTGCTTTCATGAAGAAGCTCGAAGGAAAGATCCGTCTTCCGGAAGAGATCAAACACAGAGAGATCATTGAATATCACGGGAAACCGGATCAGCATCTTACGATCACGCTCACGCTGCTTCCGGACAGAAAGGACAGATCTCCGCTGCGGATGATGATCCCGCAGGTATTTCCCGGCATTTATGTAAAACCTGTGCTGCTGTTCGAAGGGGACGGGCTTCTGTATGAGATTACTGCCGGAGACGGAGAAACCGTTTATGCCGGCAGTATAGAGGGGACTGCCTCGGATGCGAAGGACAGAAGCCGCTATGCAGAGCTCAACCGCCTGCAGAATACTGTCAGAGCAGGCAGATATGTACAGGAATGGCAGCAGAGAGTGATGGAGTACGGCGTGCGCGACACCTGGGTGTCCGAAATGTTCTCGCTTCCTGAATGAACGTGAACGGGTGCTGATTATGGGATTGATTATTGGAATAGATCTTTGCGATGATTATAGTCAGGTCTGTGTCTCCGATCCGGCGGGAAAGGAAACAGAAGCGCTTACGCTCTCCAGAGAAGAAGCGTCCTGTCTGATCCCGACAATGATCTGCAAGAAAAAAAGAGCGGACATCTGGTTCGTGGGAGAGGAAGCCTATAAGAGAGCGCTGTTCAATGAAGGCGTTGTGGCTGACAAGCTGATCCGTATGGCGCAGCAGGACGGAAGTGCTACCATAGAAGGCGTCCGCTATTCCGCGGAGGAACTTCTGTACAGATTCCTGAAGCAGCTCCTGGACATGGCTTACAGCCGGTTTATGAACGATACCGCTGACAGCCTGGTCTTTACGCTCAGGGAACTGTCCGGCAGCGTCATGGATATGCTGGTCAGGATCGCCGAAAGACTGGGGATCAGCAGAGACCGCGTCCGGATCATGAGCCACAGCGAGTGCTTTCTGTACTATGTCCTGTCAAGACCGAAGGATGTCTGGACAAACAGCGTATGTCTTTTTGATCTGACGGACGAAGGACTCGATTACTTTGAAATGCGTGTGATCAGAGGACGCAATCCGCAGGTGGTCGAGGCGGCAAAAGAGAAGCTGGAAGAAGGCTTCAGCCTGAATGTGCTGGATTCCGCATCCGGCGAGCATATGGGTGATTCCATTCTGTCATCCTGTGCTGACAGGCTTCTCACGAGGAAGATCATTTCTTCGGTGATCCTGACGGGAAAGGGTTTTTCTTCCACCGACTGGGCGCCGGGATTTCTTAAAAAAGTATGTTTTAAGCGCAAGGTCTTCGCCGGACAGCATATCTTTGCTTCCGGGGCAGCCGTCGCTGCCGCGGATTCCCTGAAGGAAGAATCTGCCTTTCCGTTCGTTTTCATGTGTGAAGGCAGGATCAAGGCTTCCGTGGAAATGGATGTCCGGTATGACGGCCGGTTCGAAAAACTTGTTCTGGCTGAGATGGGCACGAACTGGTATGAAGCGCGTACAAGTGTTGAACTGATCCCGGACGCGGCGGATGCGCTGGAATTCTTCATCAGAAGATACGGCCATCCCCATGCGGAGAAAGTACTCGTAGACCTTGACGAATTTCCGGAGAGGCCGAACAAGACAACACGCACCGAAGTGATTCTTTCCTTTACGGAAGAGGATCTGATGACGATCAGGGTCAGGGATCTCGGATTCGGAGAGTTCTTCCCCTCATCAGGGATCGTTGTCAGAAAGGATATAAGCATCTGAGGGTAACCGGTTACCCGGAGGTCGTTATGGGCAGTGTACTGCTTTGCAGGAACAGGCAGGTAAACGAGCCGTACTATGTGGAAGAGCTCGGGATCATGCTGCATTCCGCAGAAGAATTAAGTTATTATATATATCACAACGCCGTGCTGATCGAAGAGGCTTTCCTCGACGAGAGACTGTTCCGTTTTATTGGAAGGGAACTGGCGATGGAAGAACTGGAGCATAAACTCAGAAAATGGAAGGAGCAGGCGGATCTTTCGGAACTGCTTCTGGTCATTCTCCAGGATATCCATTACTATGACAGCGACGAGCTCTATACCTTCCGGGAGACGCTGAGACAGGAATCGCTGAAGAAACCGGCTGTCCGTATGAAAGAGAAAGCGGAACGGCTGATCAGGGACGGCAGGCTGACGGCAGCGGATCTTACCCTGCGCAGACTTCTCGGCAGCGGAGAACCGGAAACGGAAGAACCCGCCTTCGCGGGAAAGATCTATTACCTTCTGGGAATCGTTAACGCAAGACAATATCTGTGGCAGGAGGCTGCAGAATTTATGAATCTTGCCTATGAACGTCTCGGCGATGAGGAGACAGCGAAAAAGCTGTATCAGATCAGGCTTGCCGATCCGGGGATCACCCTGCCGGTCATGCCCGAACCGGACGACCAGCAGCGTTTTCTGTGGGAGTCGGAATTCAGAAGAATACAGGATGACGCGGAAGAAAAGGGAAGCGCAAAGGCAGTTTCCGAATGGTTCGATAAGGATAATATCAGACGGGCTGCCGGCCTGAGAGATCTGGTAAGGAACTGGAAGGATCAGTACAGACAGAGTGTCGGAGGTTTATAAAAGTGATGATCAGGGCTGCGATCGGGCAGGACAGTCACAGATTTTTGCAGGACGGTCAGGGAGAATGCATTCTTGCGGGCGTGCGTTTTGCCGGGACGCCCGGCTTTCTTGCAAACAGCGACGGCGATGTGCTTCTGCATGCGGTCACCAATGCGGTGTCCGGCATTACCGGCAGAAATATACTGGGAACTGTCGCGGATCAGATGTGTGCGGCAGGGATAAAGGACAGCCGCGAATATCTTAAAAAAGCGCTTGCGGATCTGTCCGGCATGGGCATGCGGCCGGTCCATCTTTCGGTAAGCATCGAAGGAGCAAGGCCGAAGATCCTGCCGAAAGTGGAAGAGATGAAGAAATCGCTGGCAGAGATCATGGAGATGCAGGTGCACGAGATCGGCATTACCGCTACGACCGGCGAGGGACTGACGGATTTCGGGCGGGGTCTCGGCGTGAGCGTATTCTGTATACTTACCGCGGGGGATAAGATCTGAAATGACGGAGAAGATAAAGGCGTACGCGAAGATCAATCTGACGCTTCATGTGCTTGGAAAAAGAGAAGACGGGTATCATGATCTGGATCTCATTTTTTCACCGGTCAGTCTGTGCGATGAGATGGAAATCGGCGAAAATGATCTGGACAGGATCAATTTTTCCTGCAGCATTCCGGAATTTTCCACAGAGGACAACCTGGTCGTGAGAGCATACGGAATAATGCGTGAAAAATATCCCGGCAGGATCCCGGGATTGGATGTTGCTTTAAAAAAGACCATCCCTGCAGGCGCGGGAATGGGCGGCGGCAGCGCGGATGCGGCGGCACTCCTTGCCTTTCTCGCAGAGCGGTATCTTCCGGAGATTTCAGGGCAGGAACTGATCGGGATCGGCGCCGGCCTGGGGGCTGATGTGCCTGCGTGCATGATCCGTCATGCCACACGCGGACTCGGCGTAGGGGAAAGGCTGACGCATATCCGTACGGAAGCAGCATTTCCGCTTCTTGTCATCAAACCGCCGTATTCGTTCAATACAGGTGAAATGTACCGCCGGACAGACGCGCTTCTTCCGGACTGTCATGAGAACAGGAACGACCGGATGGTAAAGGCGCTTGAAAAGGAAGATGCCGGGGCGGTCTCGGATCTTCTGTACAATATTTTCGAAGAAGCGGTCCCGGAGCGGGAAAAGATACAGACACTGAAACGGATCCTTACGGAAAACGGTGCACGCGGCAGCCTGATGACAGGATCGGGCTCTGCCGTATTCGGGATATTTGAAGATACGGTAAAACGGGATGAAGTATACAGGATCCTGTCAGAAAAGGCGGCGTCGGAAACAGAGAAGGAAGCCCCGCTTTATGGATGCAGGATATATTCCTGTGAAATGGTCAACAGGCAATGAGCAAAGACCGCTGAACCCGGGTCAGGAGGACAGGATGGGAAAGAAGGAAAAGGAAGTCAAGACAAATGCGATGCGGATCCTGGAGAAGGAGAAGATCGCCTATACTTCACATACCTACGAATGCACGGAATTTACGGACGGCGCCCAGATCGCGGATACGCTCGGCCTTCCGCACGAGAAGGTCTACAAGACGCTGGTCACGGTAGGGAAGTCGAAGGAGCACTATGTTTTTGTGCTTGCGATCGATGATGAACTCGATTTCAAAAAATCGGCAAAGGTCGCGGGTGAAAAATCGCTGGAAATGCTTCCGCTGAAGGAACTGACGGCGCTTACCGGCTATGTGCGCGGAGGCTGCACCTCGATCGGCATGAAGAAGCATTTCCCGACGTTCTTTCAGGAAAGCATCACAGAACTGGAGACCGTTCTTGTAAGCGGAGGGAAGCTCGGCCTGCAGCTGGAACTGAAACCGGCGGACCTGATCCGTGCGGCAGGAGGAAAAACAGCCGATTTTATCGCGGAGAGATAAAATACCTCCGCTTCCAGGCCGCACGGCGGAAGACCGCCGGAAAGATGATGGAAAACTATGAGCAGAAGACTGATTGCCGGAGCCGGTTCGAAGATCCGGCTCTATGATTTTTTAAGGACCGAAATGGGGCTTACGAAAAAGCAGATCAGCAGGCTGAAATATACAGAAGGCGGCATTCTCGTAAACGGAGAGGAAGTCTATGTCACGCAGATGCTGAACCCGGGCGATATTGTCGATGCAGATGCGGGAAGCGTACCGGCGGAAGGTCATGCGATCTCGCCGTCTGCAGAACCGCTTACTGTTCTTTATGAAGACGACGATATTATCGTCCTGAACAAACCGGCCGGCGTTCCGACCCATCCCGCAGGGATCCATCAGGAAGATACCATCGTCAACCGTCTGGTCTATTATTTCAGGGAGAATGGGGAACCGGTGATCCCGCATCCTGTCGGCCGGCTGGATATATCCACTTCCGGTGTCCTCTGTTTTGCGAAAAACCGGACAGCACTCGCGAGACTGAATAAGCAGCGGGAGAGGAAGCTGCTGTACAAGGAGTATACGGCAGCGGTTCCCGGTCATTTGGAGAACAAAAGCGGGGAGATCGAACTGCCGCTTCGGAGAGACCCGGAAAATGCGCTGCGGGTGATCGTTTCGGAAGACGGAAAGTATGCAAAGACAGTCTATGAAGTGATCCGGGAGACCGGAGACATCTCCTTCGTGAGACTGCGTCTCCTGACAGGCAGGATGCACCAGATCCGGGTGCATATGGCTTCGCTGGGACATCCGCTGCTAGGAGACAGACTGTATGGCGGCAATACGGACCGGATAGACAGAGCGGCACTGCACGCCGGGAAGATGGTCCTGTACAGGCCGTTCTCAGAGGAAAAACTGGAATTGACGGCGCCCGTCCCGGAAGACATGCTGAAACTGCTTTAAAAAAAACGCAGTTAATGCTATAATTTACAGGATAACAAGGTGAAAACAGAGAATAGGAAAGACCGCTCTACCTTATCCAGGCAGGAGGTTTCATGAATAGAAATAGCAAAAAATGGACAGGCATGATTCTGGCTGTCCTTCTTACGTTCTTTTCTGCGGTACCGGCAGCGGCAGCACCTGAAATCCGCAGGACCGGGGCGAATTATACGCCGGTCCCTCAAATTGCAGTCCAGGATGCCGTTCCCGCGGACGGCGCTGCACTGCCTTCCAGCTACACATCGGTAGGAAAATATATCTCCAAAGTCAAGGATCAGGGGATCTATAATACCTGCTCCTTCTTTTCCGTGTGCGCGGCCATGGAGGCTTCGGCTGTCAGGAACAAGGTGAAGATCGGATCCTCGAAGGCAACCACAAAACTGGATCTGTCCGAGAGCCAGCTGGCTTATTTCTTTTATCACAGAAAAACAGATGCACTGAAGGGGACAAGCGGCGATAAAGCCATTGCGGTTCCGTCCTATTTCGGCGGTTCCCACTGGTATGATGTGGGAGGAAATACCCTTCAGAATGCGTTTCATCTGCTTACCTGGTCCGGTCCGGTCAGGGAAAGCAAAGCAAAATACAGCACTACCATGGGGAAGAAGCTGAAATCTTCGCTGGCCTATAAAAAAGATATCCTGCATGTACAGGGCTTTGAAATGAAGCCGATGGATGATATCGCAGGAGTGAAGAAGCTGATCAGGAAGTACGGGGCCGTGGCAGTGAATTACTATCATAATTCGCTGGATGAATACCAATTTTATAATTACACGACAAATGCGTATTTCTGCCCGTACAGTTATGATTTTAATCATTCCGTTGCCATTGTCGGATGGGATGATCATTACAGCAGGGACAATTTTGTGATCAAGCCGGCGAATGACGGGGCCTGGATCGTAAAAGGCCAGTGGGGAACAGTCTGGGGAAAGAACGGTTATTATTATGTTTCGTATGAAGACATACCGCTTCTTACGAGCGCGAACCAGGCGAATTATGCGACAGCATTTAAAGTAGAAAAGAAGAATAATTATAAATACAATTACCAGTATGACGGCGGCACGGCTGTCGGAGAGATCTATTCGGCGAATTGTGATTCATTCACATTAGCCAATACTTTTAAGGCGGTCGGCGGAGGAAAAGAAAAGCTGAAGGCGGTCGGGTTCGGTGTGTGGAGCGAGGGTGTCCGGTATAAGATCCAGATCTACAGGAATTCGAAGAAGGGAAAGCCTTTTTCCGGAAAGAAGCTTCTTTCAAAAGCCCAGACGGGTGTGCTCGGAAACGCCGGCTTCTATACTGTCAAACTGAAAAAAGCAGTCAAACTGAAAAAGGGGTATACCTATACCGTAGCCGTAAAGTTTTCCGGTCCACAGGGATGTCCCAGCGCGATGACAGATGCCGCTGATCATTATGGCTGGATCAAGGCGGTCACCAAACAGAAAGCAGGAGTCAGTTACTATCATGACAAAGACGGCCTGGAAGACCTTTCCAAAGCGCGGTATTATGGCGTGTTAGACAGAGTAATGAGACGCGGAATGACTGCGCGTATTAAAATGTATACAACAAAATAACAGCTGCAGGGCATCTGCAGCCGCCTGGAGCGGACTTGCAGGTCCGCTTTTTTCGGAGGATAAGGAATATGATGGACAGACTGATGCAAAAGATCAGTGAACTGGATGCTCCCGTGGTCGTGGGGCTGGATCCGCAGCTCGGATTTGTTCCCGGGCAGATCAGCAGTGCGGCATTTGAAGAATGCGGGGAGACGCTGGAAGGGGCCGGAGAGGCAATATGGAGATTCAATAAAGGATTGATCGATGCGGTTTATGATCTGATCCCTGCGGTCAAGCCGCAGATCGCGATGTATGAGCAGTTCGGGATCCCGGGACTGATCGCGTATAAAAAGACAGTGGATTACTGTCATGAGAAAGGCCTGATCGTGATCGGAGATGTGAAAAGAGGAGATATCGGATCGACCTCTGCTGCTTATGCGGCGGCACATCTGGGAACCGTAACGGTCGGCAGCAGCAGTCTCCCGGTGTTTGATGAGGATATTGCGACAGTCAATCCTTATCTGGGATCGGACGGGATCGTGCCGTTCCTGAAGGCCTGTGAGAGCTGCGGGAAGGGGATCTTCGTCCTTGTGAAGACATCGAATCCTTCAAGCGGGGAGTTCCAGGACAGGCTGATCGACGGCAGACCGCTGTATGAACTGGTGGGAGAGAAAGTCTGCGAGTGGGGAGAGGCTGTTCCGTATGAAAAATATCCGGCTGTCGGCGCCGTGATCGGCGCAACGTATCCGGAGATGGGAGAGAAACTCAGGGGCCTGATGCCGAAGACGGTCTTCCTGGTGCCGGGGTACGGCGCACAGGGCGCCGGGGCGGCGGAACTGAAGCCGTATTTTGATAAGGACGGACTTGGCGTGATCGTGAATTCTTCCCGAGGCATTATTGCCGCGTGGAAGAAGGAGCAGTATGCGAAGTTCGGCGCGGAAGGGTATGCGGAAGCGGCCCGCGCGGCGACTGTGGATATGATCGAAGATCTCAGGAGTATCCGGTAAGCATTGTCGTCTTTTACATGACGGAAACGTTTCTGTCATCCGGAGGAGCGGAGCGACGAAGGATCCACCGCGTGGAGACAGCAGGATGACTGGAGAAAAGAGGAAACCAACCGAGTGACGTTCTGCCAGGCATTCTGTGCCGGAAACCACCAAAAGAATGAGGAATAATTATGACTGATAAAAGAACACAGGAAAAGGCCTGGGTGATCAATCAGACGGAGATGATCCCGGGCATCATGGATCTGCTGATCAAAGCGCCGAAAACGGCCGCTGCCGCAGCTCCGGGGCAGTTCGTCTCCGTTTACTGCGCGGATAAGAGCAGGCTTCTCCCGCGCCCGATCAGCATCTGCGACGCGGATAAATTTACCGGCGCACTGAGACTGGTCTACCGTGTCGGCGGCGCCGGAACAGAAGAATTCTCGAAACTGGGGCCGGGAGAAACGATCCGGATCCAGGGACCGCTCGGTAACGGATTTCCGCTGGATGCAGACATTCAGTCCGTGCTGATCGTCGGCGGCGGCATCGGCATCCCCCCGCTTCTGTACCTTGCCAAAAACCTGACCGTGAAAAAAACGCTGGTGATGGGCTATCCTTCCGTTACTTATCTGGATGAAGAGCTGGCGCAGCACGGCGATCTTTACATTGCTACAGAAGACGGCAGCAGGGGCACCAAAGGCAATGTGATCAATGCCATGGAAGAGAACGGCCTGACCGCGGATGCGATCATGGCCTGCGGCCCGCTTCCGATGCTGAAAGCGCTGAAGCAGTATGGTGCAGCGCACAGCATGAGCGTCATCATTTCCATGGAAGAGCGCATGGCCTGCGGTATCGGCGCCTGCCTTGCCTGTGTCTGCAATTCCACAGAGAAGGATCCTTATCTGAATATCAGTAAAAAACGGGTCTGCCTGGAAGGCCCTGTCTTTGATGCACGGGAGGTGGAACTGTGAATCTTTCCGTAAATATTGCCGGTGTGACACTGAAAAATCCCGTTATGAGCGCTTCCGGGACCTTCGGTTCCGGCCATGAATATGCAGACTGGATGGATCCCGGGAAGCTGGGCGCCATCGTTACCAAGGGCGTTTCGGCAGTCCCGTGGGAGGGCAATTCGACGCCGCGTGTTGCGGAGACGCCTTCGGGCATGCTGAATGCGATCGGCCTGCAGAATCCGGGGATCGATGTTTTTGTGAACCGGGACCTGAAGGAACTGGAAAAGTATACTGATACAAAAGTGATCGTGAATGTCTGCGGGAAGACGGCAGAGGACTATATCGCCGTCGTTGAGCGGCTGTCGGACGAGCCGCGGGCGGATCTGCTGGAGATCAATATTTCCTGTCCGAACGTGAAGGAAGGCGGTATTGCCTTCGGTCAGAATGCGGATTCGGTGTTTGAGATCACAAAGAAACTGAAAAGCGTGTCGAAGAAGCCGGTGATCATGAAGCTTTCTCCGAACGTGACTGACATTACGGAGATGGCCAGAGCGGCGGAAGCCGGCGGTGCGGATGCGGTCTCCCTGATCAATACGCTGACAGGTATGAAGATCGATATTGAGAGAAGACGTCCGCTTCTGGCAAATATGACCGGCGGCCTGTCCGGTCCCGCGATCCGTCCGGTCGCTGTCAGGATGGTCTGGCAGACAGTCAGAGCCGTGAAGATCCCCGTGATCGGCATGGGCGGCATCGCTTCCGCAGAAGACGCGCTGGAATTCCTTCTTGCAGGCGCATCTGCTGTAGCGGTAGGCACGGCAAATTTCAATGATCCGCTGACGATGGAGAGAGTCATTTCCGGTATCGGAAAATATATGGAAAGACATGGATTGGACGATGTATCCATGTTGCGTTTATGACGCATCTATGCTACTGTTAAGAGTGCTGAAAATCACAACGAGAGGTCTTATATGGAAAACTATAAAGCGCAGTTCATAGAGTTCATGGTGCATGCAGGGGTACTGCAGTTCGGTGATTTTGTCACCAAAAGCGGCAGAAAGACGCCGTTCTTTATCAACACCGGTTTTTACAGGACAGGGGAACAGCTGAAAAAGCTCGGAGAGTTTTATGCGAAGGCTGTTGCAGACAATTTCGGGACGGACTTTGATATCCTTTTCGGACCGGCTTACAAAGGGATCCCGCTGTCCGTTACGACAGCTATCGCGCTGTCAGCGGAGCACGGGGCAGATGTCAGATACTGTTCGAACCGCAAAGAGATCAAAGACCACGGCGACAAGGGCATCCTTCTCGGAAGCCCCATCAAAGACGGCGACCGTATTGTCATGATCGAGGATGTTACCACTGCCGGTACTTCGATCCGGGAGACCATGCCGATCCTGAAGGCGCAGGGCGATGTGAATGTGCTGGGACTGATCGTCTCCGTGGACAGAATGGAAAGAGGAAGCGGGAAAGTCAGCGCGCTGAAGGAGATCTCCTCGGAATACGGCATGAAGACGGCGGCCATCGTTACCATGGCTGAAGTGGTGGAATATCTGAAAGGCACACCGGTCGGCGGAAAGTATATTCTGGATGAGAAGATCCTTTCTGCCATCGATGATTATTACAAATTGTACGGAGGCGAAGGCTGATGTCAAAAGTGACATGGAAGCGTACCAGGAAGGGAATCGAATTCATAGAAAAAAAGACTTTCGGGGAGAAGCTTCAGGATGTTACCTTCATGGAAGTGGCATTGTTCCTGTTCGTTCTTTCCGTGCTCTTTTTCATCGGCGGCATCGCCTGGTCGGTCGCCGCGCACGGAAATGCGCCCTGGCCGCTCAGCCTGATCGGGATCCTGGTCCTGGGACTGTCCGTTGCGGGCGTGCTGATCACGCTCTACGGACATTATATGGTGGAAGCGGACAGCAAGGTGAACTGGCGTGTGGGGCTGTTCACAAACGGAGGAATGGCTGCGCTGATGCTGATCATGTCGATCTCAGGGGCGATCTGGGGATAACAGATACCGGTGCCTGTCTGCAGTCAGGGCGTCGGAAATGATACAGGGGGAAACAAATATGTACAAAGTCGGAATAATCGGCGGCGGCCAGCTCGGAAAAATGATGATCCTGGACGGAAAACGCCTGGATACGCAGTTCTACATCCTTGATCCGACGGAACGCTGCCCGGCTGACAGTATTGCGGACGGTCATATCGTTGCAGATTTCAATGATATCGACGCGATCATTAAAATGGCGGACGGCGTGGATGTTGTTACCAATGAATTTGAACATATCAGCGTTCCTGCGCTTAAGAAACTGGAGGGTATGGGATATAAGGTCTATCCTTCGTCTGAGACGCTGCGGCTGATCCAGAATAAGCTGACGCAGAAGCAGTGGCTGAAGAAGCATGATATCCCGGTCCCGGAATTTCTTCCGGTCGGTTCCGTGGAAGAGCTGTATGAAGCCGGTGAGAAGTTTGGTTATCCGATGATGCTCAAGACCTGCACGGGCGGTTACGACGGCAAGGGAAATGCACAGGTCGGATCAAAAGAGGAAGTGCAGGCGGCCTATGAATCGCTCGGCGCCGGAAAGCTGCCGCTGATGGTGGAGCACTGGATCGATTTTGAAAAGGAAGTGTCGATCCTGGCCTGCAGAAGCGCGAACGGCGAGATGGCTGTTTTCCCGGTCGCGGAGAACAGGCACAAGAACAGTATCCTGGATGAAACGACGGTCCCGGCAGCGATCTCTGATGCTTCGGCAAAGGAAGCGATGGAGGTGGCGAGGACAACGCTTGCGGCGTTCGATGTCGTCGGCATGCTCTGCATCGAGCTGTTCGTGACAAAACAGGGACATATACTCGTAAATGAGCTGGCGCCCAGACCGCATAATTCAGGACATTATACGATCGAGGCCTGTTATACATCGCAGTATGAGAACCACGTCCGCGCGATCCTCGGGCTGCCGCTGGGAAATCCGGATCTGATCGGACCGGTGGCGATGAAGAATATCATCGGTGACAGAAACGGAACGGCGGAACTGACAGGCCTTCAGGAAGCGTATTCGCTGCCGAATGTGAAAGTGCATATCTACGGCAAGGAGCAGGTGAAGAAAGGCCGGAAGATGGGCCATATCACCGCGATGGGAAAGACAGTGGAAGAGGCGCTGGCGTCTGTCAGGAAAGCGCATGAGGTGATCGGGATCTGAAGCTGATCATTCGAATGACGCTGCTGAAAGTGAAAGCAGAACGAGTAACGCTGCTCCGGTATATTTATCCCGGAAACAGGGGTCGCTGCGATTGCTTCACTCGCGGACAAAATATATGCACACCAATTTTCAAACGAATAAAGCGTGTTGGAAAATTGGAGGCAATTTTGCCGTGAGCTGTCGCTCTCCGCTCTACAGTTCCCGGGATAAACATGCCGGAACAGCTGTAACCTGAAGATTAAAGAGGGGACAAGGAAACTTTACCCTAAAGAATCGTATAGAGAATGACAAATTGTCATCCTGAGCCTGCCGAAGGATTCTCCGCGTAATGATTGCAGGATGCGTGAAACTGAAATAACTATTTTACTCTCATAAAGGAGACCATAATGAACCCTACAGTAGGAATTATCATGGGAAGCGATTCGGATCTTCCCGTCATGAAGAAGGCTGCGGAAATGCTTGACGATCTGAAGATCCCTTACGAACTCACGATCGTTTCCGCCCACAGGACGCCCGACCGTCTTGCAGAGTATGCAAAGACTGCAGCGGACCGCGGTATTAAAGTGATCATCGCCGGCGCCGGCGGCGCCGCCCATCTGCCCGGTATGGTCGCCTCCCAGACTGTGCTCCCGGTAGTGGGCGTTCCGGTCCAGACAAAGACAATGTCAGGCCTGGATTCCCTCTATTCGATCGTCCAGATGCCTCCGGGGATCCCGGTAGCTACGGTAGCCATCAACGGTGCGCTGAACGCCGGCCTGCTGGCGGCAAAGATCCTCGGCGTCTCTGATCCCGAGATCGCCGCGCGCGTTGCAGACTATTCGGAGAGCCTTAAAGATTCAGTCCTGAAGAAGGCTGAAAAACTGGAAACGATCGGCTATAAGGCTTATCTGGAGCAGATGTAGGAGGTTTTATCATGGCGATGGATTATAAGAAGGCCGGCGTTGACATTGAAGCCGGTTACAGATCTGTGGAGCTTATCAAAAAGCATGTGGCATCAACCATGAGGAGTGAAGTCCTTGGCGGCATCGGCGGTTTTTCAGGCGCCTTCTCCGCTTCCGGCATGAAGGATATGGAAGATCCGGTCCTGCTGTCGGGCACGGACGGCGTCGGAACAAAGATCAAGATCGCATTCCTTCTGGACCGCCATGATACGATCGGCATCGACTGCGTGGCAATGTGCGTGAACGATGTTGCCTGCGCGGGCGGAGAACCGCTTTTCTTCCTGGACTACATTGCCTGCGGAAAGAATGAACCGGAAAAGATCGAGCAGATCGTAGCGGGCGTGGCGGAAGGCTGCAGACAGGCAGGCTGCGCGCTGATCGGCGGAGAAACAGCGGAACATCCCGGCCTGATGCCCGTTGATGAATACGATGTGGCCGGCTTTACGGTTGGCGTAGTCGACAGAAAAGACATGATCACCGGAGAACGCATCCAGGCGGGCGACGCGCTTGTCGGCATTACCTCTTCCGGCGTTCATTCAAACGGCTTTTCCCTCGTCAGGAAGGTGTTCCGGATGACGGAAGAGAATCTGAATACATACTATGACATGCTCGGTGAAACGCTTGGCGAAGCGCTCCTGCGTCCTACGAAGATCTATGTGAAAGCACTCAAAGCGCTGAAAGACGGCGGCGTGGATATCAAGGGCTGCAGCCATATCACAGGCGGCGGTTTCTATGAGAATATCCCGAGAATGCTCCCGGACGGGACAGCAGCTGAGGTAAAGAAGGATTCCTATCCGATCCCGCCTGTCTTTAAAATGCTGCAGGAGAGCGGTGATATTGAAGAGAAGATGATGTACAACACCTTCAATATGGGACTCGGAATGGTGCTGGCCGTTCCCGCGGAGGAAGCAGAGAAAGCTGTTTCCGTTCTTAAGGAAGCCGGAGAGGATGCTTACATCGTAGGCAAGGTCGTATCCGGGGAAAAGGGAGTGACCATATGTTAAACATTGCTGTTCTCGTGTCGGGCGGCGGCACGAACCTGCAGGCGATCATCGATCAGGTGGAGGACGGCCGGCTTCCGGATGTAAAAATCTGCGCTGTTATCAGCAACAATGCCGGAGCCTTTGCGCTTGAGCGCGCAAAGAAGCACGGTATCCCTGCCTGCTGCATATCGCCGAAGAATTATGAGACCAGAGCGGCGTTCAACAAAGCGCTGGTCGGGGCGCTTGATGAGATCTCGCCGGATCTGATCGTTCTGGCCGGTTTCCTGGTGGTCATCCCGCCGGAGATGGTCGAAAAGTATGAGGGAAGGATCATCAACATCCATCCTTCGCTGATCCCCAGTTTCTGCGGGACCGGTTATTACGGACTGAAAGTCCATGAAGCGGCGCTGAAAAGAGGTGTGAAGATCTCCGGTGCGACCGTGCATATCGTGGATTCCGGCACGGATACAGGACCGATCCTGATCCAGAAAGCCGTAGAGGTAAAGGAAGACGATACGCCGGAAGTGCTCCAGAGAAGGATCATGGAAGAAGCGGAATGGAAGATCCTGCCGCAGGCGATCGGCATGTTTGCGGAAGCGAAGAAAAAGGGGGAACTTTAAGTGAAGATACTTATTGTAGGAAGCGGCGGAAGAGAGCATGCGCTCGCATGGAAAATCGCGCAGAACAAAAAAGTGGAGAAGATCTGGTGTGCGCCCGGCAACGCCGGTATCGGCGAGATCGCGGAATGCGTTCCGATCGGTGCGATGGAATTTGACGCGCTGGCGGATTTTGCGGAAAAGAACGGCGTGGACCTGACCGTCGTCGGCATGGATGATCCGCTTGTCGGCGGCATCGTCGATGTATTCGAGGCAAAAGGCCTGAGAGTGTTCGGCCCCAGAAAGAATGCCGCGATCATTGAGGGCTCCAAAGCTTTTTCCAAGGAGCTCATGAAGAAATACAATATTCCGACGGCCGGTTATGAGACCTTTACGGACGCGGATGCCGCGTTGAAATATCTCGAAACCTCGGATTATCCGATCGTTCTCAAGGCGGACGGACTGGCACTCGGCAAGGGCGTTCTGATCTGCAAAGATCATGACGAGGCGGTCGCAGGCGTTAAAGAGATCATGCTGGACAAGAAGTTCGGCACTGCAGGCAATACCATGGTCGTCGAGGAGTTCCTGACGGGACGTGAAGTATCCGTACTATCCTTCGTCGATGGAAAGACCATCAAGACAATGGCGTCCGCGCAGGATCACAAGAGAGCGCTGGATAACGATGAAGGCCTGAATACCGGCGGCATGGGTACTTTCAGCCCCAGCCCGTTCTATACAAAAGAAGTCGAAGATTTCTGCGATCAGTATGTTTTCCAGCCTACGGTCGACGCGATGAGAGCCGAGGGAAGGGAATTCAAAGGCATCATCTTCTTCGGCCTGATGCTGACAGAAAAAGGCCCGAGAGTGCTTGAATACAATGCCCGTTTCGGCGATCCCGAAGCGCAGGTCGTGCTTCCGAGAATGAAGAATGATATCGTGGAAGTCATGGAAGCCTGCGTCGACGGCACACTGGATCAGATCGATCTGGAATTCTCTGACGAAGCCTGCGTCTGCGTGGTGCTGGCCTCCGGCGGATACCCTGTCGCTTATAAGAAGGGTTATGAGATCAGCGGTCTGGAAGAACTTAAAAAGGAGCCGGGTGTGGTCGTATTCCACGCGGGAACAAAGCTTTCCGATACCGGCGCATTTCTGACGAACGGCGGCCGCGTTCTTGGCGTTTCCGCGCTGGGAGAAGATCTGAAGGCAGCAAGAGCCAATGCGTATGCGGCGGCTGCAAAGATCGATTTTAAGGACAAGCATTTCCGCCATGACATCGGAAAGGCAATTGACGAAGCGTAAAATATTTTTTTGGTGAGTAATCTTTATGGATCACAATATGACAGAAGGACGTGAGGGGCAGGCGATATTTCGCTTTGCCCTTCCGTTAATAGGAGCAAGTGTTCTGCAGACGACCTACTCGTTTGCGGATTCGGTTATCGTTGGCAATTTTGTCGGAGAGGTGGCGTTCGGCGCCATTGGTCTTCTGGCATCCCTGATCATGCTGGTGAACATGTTCTGCACTTCCCTCGGCAGTGCGGTAAGTATTGTGGTCTCCCAGTTTTACGGTGCCGGGAAAAAGGAGGATGTCCGGGAATGTGCGCTTACTGCGCAGTGTTTTACTATCATCGTCAGTCTGATCATCATTGCCGTTTGCCTGCTTTTGTCCTATCCGGTCGTTGTGATGTTCCTGGCCCCGCCGGAAAATATGCAGCATTACAGCATGCAGTATTTCATGATCTACTCTGTGGGGCTGTTTTTCTTCTTCTCCTATAATGTCGTTTACGGGATATTGCGGGCGCACGGAGACTCTAAAGGCGCGATGTTCTTCCTGCTGATCGCCGCAGTGATCAATATCTTCCTCGACCTTCTGTTCGTGATCGTGTTCCATATGGAGGTCGTCGGCGCCGCGCTCGCTACAGTGATCTCCCAGGCCGGGTCGGCTGTCGCTGCCTACGTCTATATGGTAAGGCATTACAGGCATCTGAATCTGTTCGCCCGCGGGAACAGGATGCTTTCGGCAGAGAAGGTGAAGACGATCCTGAAACTGTGGCTCCCGATCCTGTCGCAGACGTCCGTGCTCAGCATCGGATTCATTGTCCTGCAGAGACTGGTCAATACCTTCGGTGCCGCGAGCATTGAAGGATACGCCGCGATGCAGAAGGTGGAATCGTTTATCCATATTATTCCGAGCTCGCTGAATACGGCCATGGCGAATTTCACCGGTCAGAATATCGGTGCGAATAAGCCGGAACGCGTTAAGCGCGGCTACAGGGTCACGGCAGTCAGCGTCATGCTTATTTCCGCCGCTATAGCAGCTGTGATGATCGCGTTTGACGAACCGCTCCTTTCCGTCTTCCATATTTCGCCGGAAGGGCTTAAGCGCGGCTGCGAACATCTGGATCTGCTTGTCATATTCATGCTGCCGCAGTCTGTTTATACGGTAACAGCCGGGCTGCTGCAGGGCGCGGGTGATGCGAAGATCACGGCCGTTGCGAGTTTTATCAATCTGTTCATCCGGGTCAGCAGCGCCTATATCATGTCCCTCACCTTTATCGGTTACCGCAGTCTGTGGTATTCCCTGCCGCTTGCCTGGTGCACGAACTGCGTGATCAATTACTGCCGATACAGAAGCGGGAAATGGGAGCACAAAGCGCTGGTAAAAGCCGGCAGTCAATGACATGTTTCCTGTATGGCTGCGGAAAAGGACGGGACAGCGTACCGTGTGAATACAGCATGCAGGAGACCGTGAAAACGGTTGCTATGAAAGCAGGGTTTGGATTATAATATCTTCGTATCTGAATCAAATCGATCCAAGGAGGCTCCTATGCCGTCACAGATAACCAATTACCAGTGCCCCGCCTGCGGGGGACCGCTTCATTTCTCACCCGAGACAGGAAAGCTTGTCTGCGATTACTGTGAAAGCACCTATACAACGGAAGAGGTAGAGGCTTTTTACAGGGAGAAAGATGAAGCTGCTGCAGCCGCCATGGAAGCGGAAGCGGAGAAAAAGGAAAAGGAAAAAGAGGAGGCAGCTGCCCAGGCTGCCGCAGCTGCGGAAGAGATCCCGCCGGAATATACCGAAGGGACACCGCAGACCGAAGAACAGTGGGATACGTCGCATCTTACAGATGACTGGGGAAGCGACTCTGCTTCCATGCGCGCGTATTCCTGTCCGTCCTGCGGCGCCGAACTGATCTGCGATGCGACGACTGCCGCGACCAGCTGTCCGTACTGCAATAATCCGACGATCATTCCGGGACAGTTTGCCGGGACGCTGAAGCCGGATTATATTATCCCGTTCAAATACAATAAGGAACAGGCCATTGCAAGGCTCAAAGAGCACTATAAAGGCAAATGGCTGCTGCCCGGCGTGTTCACCAGTCAGAACCATATTCAGGAGATCCGGGGGATCTATGTTCCTTTCTGGCTCTATGACGGTGTGGCGGAAGGAACAGCCCGGTTCAATGCCGAAAAGTCACATGTCTTCCGGAGGGGAAAGGAAGAAGTCACAGAGACGGATCATTACGATGTCGTGCGTTCCGGTTCTCTTTCTTTCGAAAAAGTCCCGGCCGACGGTGCCAGAAAGATGCCGGACGATCATATGGATTCGATCGAGCCATATGACTACAGGGAACTGAAGCCGTTCTCGACGGCGTTCCTTCCGGGGTATCTTGCAGATAAGTACGATGTTTCCGCGAAGGAGAACATCCCGCGTATCGAGCACAGGGTGAAAGAGTCCCTCAGCAATGAACTGATGCGCACGGTAAAGGGCTATAATGCGGTTCATCCGGCAGGAGAACAGATCCGCATGGTCCAGGGAAAGGTACACTATGCGCTGTTCCCGGTGTGGATGCTGAATACCCGCTGGAACGATCAGGATTTCCTTTTTGCCATGAACGGGCAGACAGGAAAGATGGTAGGCGATCTGCCGGTCTCGAAGGGAAAACTCGCCGGTTTCTTTGTCGGATTTGCCGCAGCTGTTTTCGCGCTGCTGAGCATTTTCATATGATCGGAGGTGGATGGATATGAAGAGAAGATCATTTGATTTCCTGAAGCGCACTCTGATCGTCCTGACTGCCGTTCTGGTCGCCATGCTCCCCGCAGGGGTGTTTGCCGTGTCCGCTGAGAATGCCTATCAGAGGGCGGTGTGGGACATTGCCGGTCTGCTTTCTGAAGACCAGGCGGAGGAGCTCGACGGCATCGCATTTACTGCCGCAGAGGAGTATAAGTGCGGCATCTATATGGTCATCGTAAATGATTACAGCGAGTACAGCAGTACGAGCGCCTATGAAGCTGCGACCGCGATCTATGACAGGCTCGATATCGGTTACGGCGGAGACCGGGACGGCGTCATGCTGTTCCTGTCAATGAACGACAGGGATTATGCGCTCATTGCGCACGGCGCTGTCGGAAATGCAGCCTTTACCGATTACGGCAAGGAAAAGCTGGAAGAGAAGTTCCTGGATGATTTTGCAGACAATGACTTCTACCAGGGCTTTAAGGATTATATCAGGGAGAGCGAAAAATATCTGAAGGCGGAAGCCGCGGGGACGCCCGTGGATGTCAGCGGTGACGGCGAAGGCGGCGGATTCTTTAACGGGATCCTGAAGCTGTTCGGCGGACTGATCGCTTCGGCAGCGGCGACACTCGGACTGTCAAAGACAATGAAGAGCGTTTCCACTGCTTCCAATGCGGATCATTACAAGGTGCAGGGCAGCTTTGATCTGAGGGAACAGCAGGACAGATATCTCAGGCGCTCGGTATCGACCAGGATCATCAGCGAAGGCGGAAAGGACGGGAACAGGCCGGGCGGCGGCGGTACCTCCATCGGATCCGGCGGATTCTCGGGCCATTCCGGGAAATTCTGACCGCTGGATCCGGACACGACTTTTGGAAAGAGAAACCGGAATACGATATGAGAAGATTTATAGACCTTCACGCGCATACGACCTGTTCAGACGGCTCCATGACGCCGTCAGAAGTGGTGGAACTGGCAGCCCGGAAAAGGCTTGCAGCTGTCGCGATCACCGACCACGATACGGTAAACGGGATCGAAGAAGCACTGGATGCCGGAAAAAAGTTCGGTATCCGCGTGGTGCCGGGGATCGAATTGTCGACGAAATATGAGAACAAGAGCGTCCATCTGGTAGGGCTTCTTCCTGATGTAAACTCCCCTGTGCTGCAGGAAATCATGCAGGCAATCGTACGGGCCAGGATCGAACGAAATGAAAAGATGTTCGGGGCGCTGAGGAATCTCGGCTATCCGGTCGATCCGGAGGAATATGGTGTCGGGGAAGATACGGTCGTCACCAGAGGCCTGGTCGGCCAGATGCTGGTGGACCGGGGACATTTCAAATCGGTGCAGGAGACCTTTGACGTCCTTCTGAACAGCGGAAAACCGGCGTATTTCCCCAAATGGAGCCCTGCGTCGCCGGACGGGATCAGGCTGCTTCATGAAGCAGGCGCCACCGTATGCATTGCCCACTATCATAAGATTTATAAAAATGATCTCTATGAAAGCCGGCGGGTGGCGGAAGAACTGCTGGCGGCCGGTGCAGACGGACTGGAAGTGCGTTACAGTGATTTCATGCAGGAACATCAGCGCATTGCCGAAGAACTGGCAGAGCAATATCACTGCTTAAGATCCGGCGGCAGCGATTTCCACGGGAAGATCAAGCCGGGGCTGCATCTCGGAACGGGATACGGGCATTTAAGGGTGCCTTACGAATATCTTGAAAAAATCGATGAATTCCGCAGGAAAAGAGCGGAAATATAGACAATTATATCGTGTTATGATACAATAAGACAGATTGCGGAAAGGCCTGAAAAGACCGGCCCGTACACCATAAAAGCTTAAGCAGCATGATTCAGGAGCTTATATGATGGATAAGAAGAGAAGGGTTATACTGAAGCTTTCCGGCGAAGCCCTTGCCGGAGAAAAGAAGACGGGATTTGACGAAGAAGTCGTGCGCGAGGCTGCCGGACAGATCAAACCCGCGGTGGATGCAGGAGTAGAACTGGCAATCGTGATCGGCGGCGGCAATTTCTGGAGAGGCCGTACAAGTACAGCAATCGGAAGAGTGCAGGCGGATCAGATCGGCATGCTCGCGACAGTCATGAACTGTCTGTATGTTTCCGAGATCTTCCGGTCGGAAGGGATGCAGACGAAGATCTTCACGCCGTTTTATGTGGGCGACATGACGGAGCTCTTCTCAAAAGATGCGGCAGAGGAAGCGCTTGCCGCCGGGAAGGTCGTATTCTTTGCAGGCGGCACGGGACATCCTTATTTCTCGACCGATACAGGCATTGTCCTCCGCGCGGTGGAACTCGGTGCAGACGAGATCCTGCTTGCAAAAGCGATCGACGGCGTTTACGATTCCGATCCTGCGATCAATCCGGATGCCGTGAAGTTCGATACCCTGACGATCGATGAAATGGTGGATAAACAGCTGAAGGTGATCGACCTGACCGCTTCCATCATCGCCATGGAGAACAGGATGCCGCTGGCTGTGTTTGGCCTGAAGGGAGAAGACAGCATCAAGCGTGCACTGATGGGCGATATCACAGGAACAAGAGTTACTGTATAAGGAAGAATAATACGGACTGCGGGATTTTTCATCACACCGGGCAGCCCTCAGACAGAATATTATGAGGAGGAAGACACAATGGATGACGCATTAAAAGTTTATGAGGAAAAAATGGGAAAGACCATCTCCAATCTGAAGGAAGAACTTTCCACGATCAGAGCCGGACGGGCGAATCCCGCTGTCCTGAACAAGGTCACTGTTGATTATTACGGACAGGCTACCCCGATCGCGCAGATCGCAAGCGTGACCGTGCCGGAAGCCAGGATCCTGCAGATCCAGCCCTGGGACAAGTCCCAGGTAAAGGCGATTGAAAAGGCGATCAACAAATCCGATATCGGCATCAATCCGTCCAATGACGGAAGCGTTATCCGCCTGATCTTCCCGGAACTTACCGAGGAACGCCGCAAGACCCTTGCCAAAGATGTCAAGAAGAAAGGCGAGGCTGCGAAAGTCGCATTGAGGAATATCAGACGTGATGCGAACGACTTTATCAAGAAGCAGGAGAAGGCCGGAGAGTATACGGAAGATGATTCCAAGAAGGCTGTGGCTGACATCCAGAAGCTGACGGACAAGTACAGCGAGACAGCGGATAAAGAGACGGAAGCGAAGACAAAAGAGATCATGACGGTCTGATCATCAGAACGGGATCACGGAGGCAGGGAACATCCCCTGCCTCTTTACAGGATAATACAGCGGATCATTCCGCAGATTCAGAGTATGTGAGGAAAGATTATGCAGGATATGGTCATACCGGCGCATGTAGCCGTGATCCTTGACGGAAACGGCCGCTGGGCGAAAGCACATCATGTTCCGAGAAGCATGGGACACAAAGCCGGATGCGAGAATCTGGAACAGATCGTGGAGGATGCCGCAAGGCTCGGCATACAGTATTTTACGATCTACGGTTTTTCCACGGAGAACTGGAAACGTTCATCAGAGGAAGTCGGCGCCCTGATGTCCCTGTTCCGGTATTATATCGGCAGGCTGAAGACGGTCGCCATGGCGAACAATGTCCGTGTAAAGAGCATCGGCGACCGCAGCAAGTTCGATCAGGACCTGATCGACGGTCTGAATATGCTGGAGGATGTCACCAAAGACAATACCGGCATGACATTCGTATTGGCGCTCAATTACGGTTCGCGTGACGAGATCAGACGCGGCGTGGAAAAGATCACGGAAGAAGTGAAGGATGGTTCCCTTCAGCCGGAGGAGATTACCGAAGAGGTGATCAGCGCGCATCTGGATACAGCCGGCATGCCGGACCCGGATCTGATGATCCGCACGAGCGGCGAGCTGCGGCTCTCCAATTATCTGATGTGGCAGCTGGCCTACGCGGAACTGTACTTTACCGATGTATACTGGCCGGATTTCCATAAGGAGCATCTGGTCGCAGCGATAGAAGAGTACAACAGACGCAATCGCAGATTCGGAGGAAGATAAGATGTTCTGGGTCAGACTTCGGAGCGGGATCATCCTGATGGTGATCGCAGTCTTCCTGCTGGTGATGGGCGGCGCGGTAATGAATATCGGACTTCTTGCCGTATCGCTGGTCGGAATGTATGAACTGTACAAGGTGATCGATCACGAAAGGACACCGCTTGCGGGAATCGGTTATCTGGCAGCTGTTCTATGGTTCCTGACGTTTCTTGCGGAGGGGACAGACTACGCGGTGGGAGCGGATATGATCAGGGAAGCCATCCCGGTGATCATGCTGCTTTTCATGCTGGTCTTTTATGTGTTCTCCTATCCGGACATCCATATTTCCGAGATCGTTTTCAGCTTCTTCGTGTTCTTTTATGTTCCGGTCATGATATCCTACATGCTGCGGATCCGCGGTATGGAGAACGGACAGTTCCTGGTATGGCTGGTGTTCATCAGTTCCTGGGGATGCGATACCTGCGCCTACTGTGCGGGAATGCTGTTCGGGAAACACAAGATGGCGCCGGTGCTGAGTCCGAAGAAATCCGTGGAAGGCGCTGTCGGCGGCGTGATCGGCGCAGCGCTGATCGGGCTGATCTTTGCACTCGTTTTCCGGAATCATCTGACGGTCTTTACCATGCCGGTCCCCGCGCTTATGATCATCGGCGCTGTCGGGGCGTTGATCTCCATGGTCGGAGATCTTGCCGCTTCGGCCATCAAAAGACAGTATAATATCAAGGATTACGGCACGCTGATCCCCGGACACGGCGGGATCATGGACAGATTTGATTCGGTGATCATCACGGCGCCGCTGATCTGGTATCTTATCTGCATCATTAGATAAAGCGGCTGCGGCATCCTTTTGCCGACAGCATTCTTTTGGGAAGAATTACTATGAGAAATATCGCGCTTCTGGGCTCTACAGGTTCGATCGGACGTCAGACGCTTGACGTGGTCAGACATGAGCCGGACATGAAAGTCACTGCGCTGACAGCGCATAAGAATATTGCATTGCTGGAGGAACAGATCCGGGAGTTCAGTCCCGGGATCGCCTGCGTGACAGAGGCTGCTGATGCGGCGGATCTTGCTGCGCGCGTCGCGGATCTGCCAGTCCGGATCGTATGCGGCGTGGAAGGCATGACCGAAGCAGCCGTGGATCCGGCCTGCGACACCGTTCTTACAGCCGTTGTCGGGATGATCGGGATCCGGCCGACGATCGCTGCGATCAGGGCGGGCAAGGATATCGCGCTGGCGAATAAGGAGACAATGGTCTGCGCCGGACATATCATTATCCCGCTTGCGAAGGAACACGGCGTAAGCATCCTGCCGGTCGACAGCGAGCATTCCGCTATTTTCCAGTGTCTGCACGGAAACAGGCAGAACAAAGTGAGACGCATCCTGCTGACAGCTTCAGGCGGGCCTTTCCGCGGCATGAAATATGAGCAGACTGCACTGGTCACTGCAGCGGATGCGCTGAAGCATCCGAACTGGACCATGGGCGCGAAGATCACGATCGATTCCGCCGACATGGTAAACAAGGCGCTGGAGGTCATGGAAGCACACTGGCTGTTCGATGTTTCCTATGATCAGATCGAGGTGCTGGTCCATCCGCAGAGCATTGTCCATTCGATGGTCGAATATGAGGACGGCGCCGTCATGGCGCAGATGGGAGCGCCCGATATGCGGCTTCCCATTCAGTATGCGCTTACTTACCCGGACCGTCATCCGATGGATACACAGAAGCTGGATTTCTTCGCAATAAAGGATCTGACGTTTGAAAAACCGGATCCGAAAGCCTTTCCGGGACTCCCGCTCGGCATCTCTGCAGGACGGACCGGTGGAAGCATGCCGGCCGTGTTCAATGCGGCGAATGAGTGGGCGAATGCAAAGTTCCGGAACGGAGAGATCACTTTTCACGGCATCACGGACATGATCGCAGAAGCGATGGACAGGCATAAGGTGATCGCGGATCCGACCGTTGATGAGATCGAAGCGGCGCAGAAAGAGGTCGACGACTATCTCAGCACGCTGTAAGCAGAAACGGTTAATCAGAATCGAAAGTCCTTTAAACAACATAATTCGTTCACAGACGTGTGTGTAAATGCCTGTAAAGGCATCTGCACTGTTTAACGAAAGGATGTAATACGGTTGAGTATAGTAAGCATTATCATTGCAATCCTTGTGTTCAGTTTCCTGGTCATTACGCATGAACTGGGGCATTTCCTGTTCGCAAAAAAGGCGGGGATCGGTGTGACCGAATTCTCCGTGGGAATGGGTCCCAGGATCTTCAGCACAGTAAAAGGGGAGACCCGGTATTCCGTGAAAGCGATCCCGTTCGGCGGTTCCTGCATGATGGTAGGAGAGGACGAAGACGATCCTGCGCCGAATGCGTTCAACAAAAAGACCGTGCGCGAAAGAATACTTGTCGTCGCCGGCGGACCGTTCTTCAATATCGCCTGTGCGTTTATCCTTTCCGTTTTTCTGATCATGGGAGCCGGTGTGAACACGCCGAAGGTCTATTCCGTAAATGCAGGCCTCGGGGCAGAAGCCGCGGGGATACAGAACGGAGATATCATTAAGCGGATCAACGGGCACAGGATCACGACCGGCGGGGATATCGTTCTGATGCAGATCTCCGATCCGCTGGATGGGAGCGACGTGACGGTCGAATACGAGAGAAACGGGGAAAGAAATACAGTCACCTATGATCCGCATTATGAAGCGTTCCGGATTGGTATTTCCTATAATTCCGGAGCGGGAAACGCTGAGATCGGAGAGCCTGCGGCAGAGTCTCCTGCAGAAGCAGCCGGGCTTAAGAAGGGCGATGTTATTACCGCAGTGGACGGCACGTCCATTGCGACCGGCGAAGAACTGATGAAGTATTTCGCGGAGAATCCGCCCGATGGTACGGAGATTACCGTAACGTACGAGAGGGACGGCGCTTCTTATGAAGCGCAGATCACTCCTGCTTTTTATGAATCCAGCGTACTTGGATTTGAAGCTGCGTATTACAGGGAGAACGCCGGTATCGGCGGTACGCTGATCGGCGCGGTACAGCAGGCTGTTTATTACGTGAAGCTCACGTTCGTATCCCTGAAGATGCTGCTGACCGGTTCCGCCGGGCTGCGCGATATGTCCGGACCCGTCGGTATCGTTTCCATGATCAGTGACACCGTTGAAGAAAGTGCTTCTTCGGGACTTCTGGATGTCATATTGAATATCCTGAATCTGTCCATCCTGCTCTCTGTCAACCTTGGGATCATGAATCTGCTGCCGCTGCCTGCGCTGGACGGCGGACGGCTCATTTTCCTGATCGTGGAGGGATTCCGCGGGAAACCGGTACCGCCGGATAAGGAAGGCATGGTGCATATGGCAGGCTTCGCCCTGCTGATGCTGCTGATGATCGTGGTCCTGTTCAACGATATAAGAAGGATCATAGGGTTCTGAGAATAAAGGCGCGTCAGCGCCGGGAGAGGTTATGCACACCAGAAAACACACTAAAACAATTCATATCGGCAGCGTCCCCATCGGCGGTGACGCCCCCATCGCGATCCAGTCCATGACGAACACACGGACCGAAGACATTGACGCCACCGTAAGACAGATCCTCGCCCTTGAGGAAGCCGGCTGCGATATCATCCGTTCCACTGTTCCCACGGAAGAAGCGGCTGCAGCGATCACGGAGATCAAAAAGCAGATCCATATTCCAATCGTAGCAGATATTCATTTTGATTACCGCATGGCGATTGCCGCTATGGAAGCCGGCGCGGACAAGATCCGGATCAATCCCGGAAACATCGGCGGATCGGAAAGGATCAAGGCAGTCGTTGATTGCGCGAAGGAAAGAAATGTTCCGATCCGTGTCGGCGTGAATTCCGGGTCACTGGAAAAAGAACTGGTCGAAAAATACGGCGGCGTGACAGCAGAAGGCCTTTGCGAGAGCGCACTGGATAAAGTGAAGATGATCACGGATGCGGGGTATGACAACCTGGTCATCAGCATCAAGTCCTCCGATGTCCCGATGTGCATCCGCGCCCATGAGCTTGTTTCGGAAGCAGTCGATTTTCCGCTGCACGTCGGGATCACGGAAGCCGGAACGGAATATGCGGGAACGATCAAATCCGCAGTCGGCATCGGATCGATCCTGTCGCGCGGGATCGGAGATACGATCAGAGTCTCCCTTACAGGAGATCCGGTGAAGGAAGTCTATGCAGCGAAGGAGATCCTTGCGTCCCTCGGGCTGCGGAGCTTCGGCCCCAGGATCATTTCCTGCCCGACCTGCGGCAGGACACAGATCGATCTGATCGGTCTTGCGCACAAAGTGGAAGAACTGGCAAAGGATTATGATATGCCGATCAAAATTGCCGTCATGGGGTGCGTGGTAAACGGGCCCGGAGAGGCAAAGGAAGCCGATATCGGCATTGCCGGCGGAAAAGGCGTCGGGCTGCTGATCAAAGGCGGAGAAGTGATAAAGAAACTTCCGGAGGAGCAGCTGCTTGCCGCGCTGAAGGAGGAACTGGATCACTGGAAATAGTTTCGCTTTCGGCGATAGCTGCGGTTTCATTTCCGCTGAAAGGCGGGGAAAGCTGCGGTTTCATTTCCGCTGAAAACCAACGGCAGCTGCGTCTCTTTTTCCGTGGCAAGTTGTGCAAAATAGTGCTGAATTTAACAAGAAGGTACCCCGTCTGCATAACACCGTGACACAAGGATGTGCAAGAAGAGGGTACCTTTTTAAGCAGATGCCCCATAAAACGCCCAAATGCATGACTATAATAAATATTTGCAATTAAACTGCTGTATTAAAAGGGTACCGTTATTGGAAAACTGTTGTAAATCCGCACAGCTGAAGCGGAAGTGAGAAGAGCGTATTAAACGGATTTAAAACACCTGCAAAAAGCAGGCTGAAAACGACCGCAATCAGCTGGCTGAAACTGGCTTCTGTCAACAAATTACAAACGTCCGCTTTGCCATCTGACAATGACAATGGAAATCCGGCTGAAAGGATGTCAAAAAATGGAATTATCGAAATTTGACAATAAACACGTCCGTATCACAGACAAATGGGGACATGTCTTTGAAGGCCTTGCATCTTCGCTTGGTGCGGAGTACTGTTTCCACGAATACGGCGAGGAGGATGAAGGGATCCTGGTAGGAGATTATCTGGTCTATAAGAGCGATATCACGGAGATCCAGCGCATCAGACCGCATGGGACAGCAGAACTGGGAACGACACACCTGCTGCTCAGAAGATACCGTCCGGAAGATGCTCCCTGGCTTTACAGATACTTTGGCTGCAACGAGAATATGTTCCGGTATTCCGGCTGGAATCCGTATGCAACGGAAGAGATGGCGGAGAAAACAGTGCAGGAGTTCATCGATCAGTACGAAGATCCGCATTTCTATGGATGGATCATTGATTGTGATGACTGTGCAGCCGGAACCATCGGTGCCTATGATTATGAGAATGACAGCGTAGAAGTGGGCTTCAGCATCGCAGAACCTTATCAGGGACGCGGCTATGCCGGTGAAGCGCTGGCAGAGGTGCTGAAATACCTTACTGAGAATGAAGAAATCCCGCAGGTCACTGCCTGGTGTGCAGCCGATAATCTTGCTTCCAAACGCACCCTGGAGAAAGCCGGAATGGAGTTTTCCGGGCTGGAGAAAGGCGGGATCACAGTCGGGGACCGGGTATATGACAAACTGAACTATGAGTACAGAAAAGAGAACGGATCCCTGAAACGACATTGACCTTTTTGCCGGCTGACAGTATGATGTTAAAAGGAAAAAGAAGAGCAAAGTACCGTCAGAAACAGAAAGTCCGGCGCAGGAACCGTCCGGAAAAGGGAAAACATACAGAGGAATTTTATGGAACCTAAACTTCTTCGGGACGTCCTTCCCGATCTTCAGACAAATGAATACCTTTCGAAGAAGCTGGATCATATCTATGTGACCCGGCTTTTAATGCCTCATGACAGGCATGCGCTGAAGATCTTCATCCGATCGGATGTGCTGATCCCCAAGCGGGAGATCTACATTCTTCAGGCTGCGATCAAGAAGCAGTTCTTTGAGCGCAGAAAAATACGGATCGAGATATGCGAATGCTTCGACCTGAAGGATGTTCCGGTCCGGCAGAGCCTGGATGAATACCGCGACAGCATTCTGCTCGAACTGAAGGAAAATAATCTGATGGATTATTATATGTTCCGGCACGCGAATATTCATCTGGATGAAGATAATATTCTGGTCCTGGAAGCGGATGATACTGCTGTGAACCGCAGACGGGGAAAGGATCTGTCTGATAAGCTGACCGCAATCATCACCGAAAGAATGGGATACAAAGACATCTCGGTTCGGATCCATTACGGCGAGTTCAGAAAGCAGACGGAAAGCAGAAAAGCGGAAGCAGCGGCCGAAGCGGCCCGGATCGAAGCGATCCTGGAAGAAGCAAGGGAAGCCGAGAAAGAAGCCCATGTCAATGAGGAAAAAAACGGAAGAGCCTCTGCTTACAGAAAGAAATACAATAAAGGAAAACGTCTGGATCCTTCAGAAGGGTTCGGCCGTGATTTTGACGGGGAACCGCTCCCGATCGCATCCATCACCCAGGAGATCGGGGAAGTCGTGATCGAGGGCGAGGTCTTTTCGACGGATTCCAGAACGCTGGCAAACGGAAAAATGCTCGTGACCATCGCAGTCACGGATCACACGGATTCGATCCAGATCAAATATTTTGCAGAGCAGGAGGAAGCAAATGATCTCCTCGGCTTCGCGGGAAAAGGCGAGTGGATCATCCTGAAGGGGCTGGCGGCGCTCGATAATTTTGACAAGGAACTGACGATCCGCAATGTTGTCGGCATCAGGAAAGCCGGCCGCGAAAAAGAACAGCGGATGGATAATGCCATAGAGAAGCGAGTGGAGCTGCATCTGCATACGAAGATGAGCGATATGGACGGCGTTTCCAAGGCGAGCGATATCATCCTGCAGGCAGCCCGCTGGGGCCACAAGGCGGTCGCCATCACCGATCACGGTGTGGTACAGGCGTATAAGGAAGCGTATCAGACAGTCAAGGATAAGAAACTGCCGATCAAGCTGATCTATGGGTGTGAAGGATATCTTGTAGATGACACTGTGAACGGCGAATGGGATGCCGCGAGGATCTGCAGAACGCCGGAGCGTTATCATATTATCCTGCTTGCCAAAAATGAGATCGGCCGGGAAAACCTTTACAGGCTTGTTTCCGAATCCCATCTCACTTACTTCGGAAAACGCCCGAGGATCCCGAAAAGTCTTCTTATGGAATGCAGGGAGGGCCTGATCATCGGCTCGGCCTGTGAAGCCGGAGAAGTCTTCCGGGCTGTGGTGGAGAAGCTGCCGGAGGAAGAGATCGGGCGAAGGGTGAAGTTCTATGACTACCTTGAGATCCAGCCGGTCGGCAACAACCAGTTCATGATCCCGAGCGAGAAACCGGAACACAGTTATATTAATAATTTTGATGATCTGAGAGAACTGAACAAGAAGATCGCCTCGCTGGCGGAAAAATACAGGAAACCGCTTGCTGCTACCTGCGACGTGCATTTCCTGAACCCGGAGGATGAGATCTACCGAAGGATCCTGCAGAAGGGCATGGGCTTTAAGGATGCGGACACACAGCCTCCGCTGTATCTGCATACCACGGAAGAGATGCTGGAGGAGTTCTCGTATCTCGGTGAAGAAAAGGCTTTTGAAGCCGTCGTGAAGACACCGAACCTGATCGCGGACTGCTGCGAATTCCTGGATCCGGTGCGGCCTGACAAGTGTCCGCCGGTTATTGAAGGTTCTGAAGAAGAACTGCGGAACATGTGCTATGAAAAAGCGCATTCCATTTACGGTGATCCGCTGCCGGCGGTGGTCGAAGAAAGACTCTCCAGAGAACTGCACTCGATCATCTCGAACGGTTTTGCCGTTATGTATATCATCGCGGAAAGACTCGTGAAGAAGTCAAATGATGACGGTTATCTGGTAGGATCCAGAGGATCGGTCGGTTCTTCCTTCGCGGCGACCATGTCCGGCATTACGGAAGTCAATCCGCTGCCGCCGCATTATGTCTGCCCGAACTGCAAATACAGTGATTTTGAATCCGAACAGGTGAAGGCTTTTGCCGGGGGTGCCGGCTGTGATATGCCGGATGCAGTGTGCCCGCACTGCGGCACCCCGATGAAGAAGGACGGATTCGATATACCGTTTGAGACTTTCCTGGGATTCAAGGGCGACAAGGAGCCTGATATCGATCTGAATTTCTCCGGAGAATATCAGAGCAACGCCCATGCTTATACCGAGGTGCTTTTCGGAACCGGGAACACTTTCCGGGCCGGCACGATCGCGACCCTTGCGGAGAAGACTGCGTACGGTTATGTGCTCAAGTATTATGAGGAAAAAGGCGTGCACAAAAGAAGATGCGAGATCGAACGCATCGCGAAAGGCTGTGAAGAAGTGCGCCGTTCGACCGGCCAGCATCCCGGCGGGATCGTTGTTATGCCGCACGGCGAGAATATCTATTCCTTCACGCCGATCCAGCACCCGGCAAACGATATGACCACGTCCACCGTGACGACGCATTTTGACTATCACTTTATCGATCATAACCTGCTGAAGCTTGATATTCTCGGCCATGATGATCCTACCATGATCAGGAAGCTGGAGGATCTGACCGGGCTGAATGCGACGGAGATCCCGCTGGATTCGAAGGAGGTCATGTCGCTGTTCCAGAATACGGAAGCACTGAAGATCACCCCGGAGGACATCGGCGGAACGAAGCTGGGCGCGCTTGGCGTGCCGGAATTCGGCACAGATTTCGCCATGCAGATGCTGATCGACGCGAAGCCCACCTGTTTCTCCGATCTGGTCCGTATCGCCGGACTGGCGCACGGCACCGATGTCTGGCTCGGCAACGCCCAGGATCTGATCCTTTCCGGGACCGCCACGATCCAGACAGCGATCTGCACGCGTGACGATATCATGACGTACCTGATCAGCAAAGGCGTGGATAAGAGCATGTCTTTCAACATTATGGAGAATGTCCGTAAAGGAAAGGTGGCGAAGGGAAAGTGCAAGCAGTGGCCGGAATGGAAAGGGGAGATGCAGGCGCACGATGTGCCGGAATGGTATATCGGTTCCTGTGAAAAGATCGCCTATATGTTCCCGAAGGCGCATGCGGCAGCATACGTCATGATGGCATGGCGTATTGCCTACTGCAAGGTGTTCTATCCGCTTGCCTATTACGCTGCCTACTTCAGCATCAGAGGCACGGGTTATAACTATGAGCTGATGGGCATGGGCCTTGATAAACTGAAGAATAATCTTGCCAATTACAGGCGCAATCAGGACAATCTGACAGATAAGGAAAAGCTGACGCTGAGAGATATGCGCATTGCCGAGGAAATGTATGCGAGAGGCATCGAATTCATGCCGATCGACATATACAGGGCGAAAGCGAAGGATTTCCAGATCATCGACGGAAAGATCATGCCGTCATTCATGAGTATTGAAGGCATGGGAGAGAAGGCCGCTGTGGCGGTGGAAGCCGAAGCCGTGAACGGGAAATATATCTCCGTGGAAGATTTTGTCAACCGGACAAGAGTCTCGAAGTCACTGGCGGAATATATGGCGGAGATGGGGATCTTCGGAGATATGCCAAGAACGAACCAGATCTCCCTGTTCGACCTTGAACTGCTGTAATGCTGCATATGGAGGTGTTTTATTAATGAATCTTTTCTGGATCGCGCTGGCAGCGGCAGTTTTATGCAGCGCCATAGGGTTTAAGTATTATATTTGGTTTATTTCCATTGGCTACGGGCTGTCCATAGCAGGGATAGGCATCGTATTCCTGGCTGCAGCATTTACCGGTATGGGAGGAGCGGCTGCCGGTGCAGGCCTGTTCGCCGTCTGCGCGATGCTCGTCGTATACGGGCTGCGGCTGGCCGGTTATCTTGCCGTCAGGGAGTTCCGCAGCACTTATAATCAGAAAATGCAGGGCGAGATCAAGGACGGGAAACTGATTCCGATGCCTGCAAAGATCGCCATGTGGATCACCGTTGCCCTTCTGTACGCATGCCAGACAGCACCGGCCGGATTCCGTATTGCGAACGGAAAGGGAACGGATGTGTTCGTAATTATCGGTCTGCTCCTCATGATCTGCGGTGTTATTCTGGAAGCGGCGGCCGATCTGCAGAAAGCTGAAGCAAAAAAGAAGGATCCGGGCAGGTTCGTGGATACCGGTCTGTACCGGTTCGTCAGGTGCCCGAATTATCTGGGCGAACTGATCCTGTGGACCGGCGTGTTCATCACCGGCATCGGATCCAATACCGGAGCCGTACAGTGGCTCATTGCACTGGCCGGATACATCGGGATCATTTATGTCATGTTCTCCGGTGCCAGAAGGCTTGAAATGCGCCAGAACAGAACGTACGGGGATGATGAAGAGTATCAGGTATATGTAAGATGCGTGCCGATCATGATTCCGTTCATTCCGCTTTACAGTGTGGAAAAGCATAAATGGCTGGTCGCATAAGACCGCAGCATCAGAGATCAAAAAGAACTCCTGCCGGAACAGTCTGCCGGCAGGAGTTCTTTATATCGCTTTTTATTCCGATCCTGACGGATCAATGCCCGTTAAACGCGCCCAGATACATCAGTCCGTTGTAGATCATCTGGAAGTTCGTGGAATCAGCTCTCGGAGTGGCGCCGAAATTGCCCATCTCCGGATGGGGAGAGAACATAATGATGCGGCTGCCGCCGTACTCCGCTTCTGCAAAGGAGGTGTATCCTTTCAGATGCTTATCGAACAGTTCGTCGCTCAGCGGATTGTAATAATCGATGGCGTCTTTCGGAAGCTGGTTGTCGCCGAAATCCCAGTGGGGACGTCTTGCTGAACCGCTTGCAAGAAGCCTGTCAAAATGTCCCAGCTGCTTCACATTGTCGCCTACGATGCGGATCGCCGGGCCTTCCCAGTATGTGATATGTACCGTGGAGAGCTTTCCGGCCGCGACACCGGCAAAAAGCGGATGATCCGGTTCATCGATCACGCATCTGACCAGGCCGCTGCCCTTGTGCCAGAAATCCAGGTCCTCTTCATCCGTCGCTTCCACGATATCGAGCCAGGTGTAGTTCCTGCTGCTGTAGGATGTAAGCGGGAAATAAGCACCGCCGCAGATGCCCATGTAATTTCCTTTTTCCCGCAGGAATTTGCGGATCTGGTCGTGCCCCAGATCTCCGAGGCCGACATAATAGCATTCGCCGGAATCGGGACTGCCGGGAACAAGGAAGATGTCGTACGCCATCAGATCACCGGCCCGGATCTCTTCATCGCTGATAAAAGTGTATTCGAAACCGCCCAGATCCAGGACTTCCGCCAGGGGACCGGCAAATTCCGGTCCGGCGCCCGCGCCGTTGTAAAAAGCGATCTTCGGAACGGAGAGCCGGAAGAAGTCTCCGGAAGAGCAGGGCATCATTTCCACCGTCTCCCAGCGGATCTCTTCCTTGTCCAGCATGCCGCGGAGGACTTCGGTATCCTCCAGGCTGAAGCCGCACTGGTAGCGGTGCCCTTCCGGCCATCTGGATGTTTCTTCAAATTTCAGACCGCCGTAGTGCCAGTATACCTCATATCCTTTCTTCAGCAGATCATTGATCACGGACATGGTGTGACAGATGTTCTTTTGAAAGGAAAAGGTTCCTACACGGTCATTGGGAATAAAGATCTTAGCCATTTCAGTGTTCCTTCCTGGCGGCTATCTCTCTTTCAAATTCTTCATACTTGGCAACGGAATCGGCAGAAGGTCCACCGGTCAGATTCGTCACGACAACGAGAACGATCGCGGAAATGACCATGCCGGGCACGGCTTCATAGATATAATTTGAAAGGCCGCTGTAATACCAGACGATAACTACGATAAGGCCTGTAAGGATACTGGCGATCGCGCCGGTCTTGTTGACGTTCTTTGTGTAAAGGCTCATCAGCACCAGCGGACCGAAGCAGGATCCGAGAAGGGCCGTTGCGAGCAGCGCCACTGCGAATACCACGCCGGAATTCAGGGACATCAGATAAGCCAGGACAGCAATGACAAGCACGGAGATACGGCTGATCATAACGGTCTTCTTATCATCCAGATCCTTCACAAAATGCTTCACGATATTGGTGCTGACAGCGCCGGTCGCAACGATGATGTAAGCGCTGACCGAGGACAGGATCGCCGCCATAACGGTCGCGGCGAACAGGCCGAGAAGGCCGGCAGGGAAATAGTCCTTGCCCATCTGGAAGAATACCTGCTCGGGATCTGCGATCGTGGGGAACAGGAAGGCGCCAAGCATACCGATGATAACCGCTGCATAAGAGGTGATGGATACCCACGTGGTGCCGATAAATGTGGAGTCCTTGATCTCGCTGGAATCCTTGATGGACATGAAGCAGGTAAGAACATGGACTACACCGAAGTAACATACGCCGATGCCGATGCCGCCGGCGATGGTGGAAAAGGCGCCGAATCCGGTAAGACCGTTCGTCCAGTGGAAGAAGCCTTCCGTCTGGGACATAGTCGCCACGAAATCATTCAGGCCGCCCATTTTGAAGATAACAATGATCGGTACGAACAGCATAACGAAGAACATCAGGCTTCCCTGGAAGAGGTTGCTCCAACTGACAGCCATGTATCCGCCAAGGAAAGTATACACGATAACGATGAACATCGCAATGATAATGCCGGTGCTGTAGTCCAATCCGAAGGTGGCGTTCAGAAGTTTTCCGGAGCCGATGATCTCAGCGGAAGAGTTGATGATCATGATGATCAGGACAGCGATACCGGAGATCAGGCCGACTGTGCCTTTGGTATCGTTTACGCGTTTCTCAAAGAATTCGGTAACGGACAGACAGTCATAGACTTCACTGGCGACGCGGAGCCTGTTCGCGGAGATCATCCAGTTGAGCATGGTGCCGAAAAGAAGGCCGATCAGTGTCCAGATCGCAGCAAAGCCCATAGAGTATGCTGCGCCGGGAAGGCCCATCAGGAGCCAGCCGCTCATGTCGGAGGATTCCGCCGAGATGGCGGTTACCCATTTGTTGTTGGCACGGCCTGCAAGCATGTAGTCTTTGGAAGACTTCGTACGCATGTAGGTGATAATGCCGATTGCAACAAGCAGAACGATATACAGCAAAAATACGATTGCACTCGCGACCATTCAACCACCCCCTTACATTTTAGCCTTTTTGTAGAAGATATAGGCAAGCAGGATGCTGCTCCAGAAAGGAACAGCAAATAAGAACCAGTCAAAAAATGTAGGCATGTTTTTCCTCCTCTCTTCAGCCTGACAATAGCTTCAACTATACTGTATCATCGGAAGTAAACTCCGATGCAAGTCATCGTTTTATCGGTTTTTACAGATTTTTTATAAGATTTGCAAATGTTGTTGATTTTTGGCAAAAATCAGCTAAAATCTGAAGTGTACTTCAGAAGTTTGCGGACACAGGGAGACATAGGAAGATGAAGATAAGCGAATTCGCTGAATTGTTTGGAACGAATCCGGATACGATCCGGTATTATGTAAATATGGGACTGCTGGTGCCCAGAAGTCATAACAAACGGTATGATTTCAGCGCGGCCGATGAGAATGACATGAAGTTCCTGATCCAGCTGAAGAACTATCACTTCTCGCTGCATGATATCCACAGGATCCTGGCACTGCGGCGGCTGAGCAATTTTGACAGCCCGGATGATCTGAATGATTATCTTGGGATGCTGAAGGTGCAGAAGAGGGCTCTTGCGGAGCAGCGGGCTTCCGTGGATAAGGCGCTGACCGATATCAATGTTCATATCCGGGACATGGCTTCCAGGAAAGGGTCGGAGACTGTCAGGACGGGCATCCCGCTGAAGTTCCTGGATCTGATCGCCTGCCCGCACTGCGGCTGCAGCATGAAACTTTCGGAGTGCACTATAGAAGAGCAGGAGATCATGTCGGGGAAACTGACCTGTTCGTGCGGGTACAGGACTTCGGTCAGGAACGGGATCCTGCTGGGAGAGACCGGAACGATCAGTATCGGAGACGGAATGGATCTGGAACGGAACTGTTACAGGATGATGAGCCCGGAGCTTTTAAGCCTTGTGCAGCGAAGTTATCTGTGGATGTCGGACCATCTGAATTCGTGCGATCTTTCGGGAAAAGTCGTTCTGGAGGACTGCATAAATGAAGAGTCTAATCCCCCAGCTATGCTGGGGAGAATGGAATAAGCGGAAGCGGTAAGGATAACATAATAAAGCCTCCTATGATAGAATGAGATTGGTGTCGCAAGCCAAACTCAGACAATAGGAGGCGTCCACATG
>JAFRLH010000091.1 GCA_017431345.1 Lachnospiraceae bacterium
AACCCATATATAACGGCAACCCGGACGCGCTTTGTTCAACCAGGAAAAATCGAAATTGATGCAAACGAAAGGGCAGTTATCGGAAAGCGCAATGCTGCTTTTTCGTTTGCACCACCTTCGATTCTTTCCTTAACGATTTGTTACGCGTCTCTTCTTAGGAGGGGGCGCTCTTTTCTGCCCTGGTGCGCTATCAATTAAAAGTGCACCCAGAAGGGTGCAAAAACGGCCTTTCTGGGTGCATCATGTGTTTGTATCAAAAAGGCTCTTAATGGGGATCTAATTATAATTCGCATGTCAAGTCAGGTACAACAATGGATTTCCTGCTTATTGATTGTAATATATTGTCGGTTAAGCCTTCGAATTTCGTGTTTGAGTTGTTTCACTACTCGATCCGGTCCAACCACTTTCACTCCATCCCCCAAGGACATGATCCATCCGAAGAACTGCCTGCTTATAGCCACATTTACATTCGTCCGGAAATGCTTGTCATCGACAGGAATGATCATAATATCTGTTCCGAATCGGTCGATGATGATTGCCGCCATGGAATTATCAGCTTCGAGAGTGACATTAGTGATCTCACCGCCGAACATCCCGAAGTGGCAATTGGTGTATCGTCCGAGATCAAATTCCTGGAATTGATCTTTACCTTCACGAAGATAGCCGACAACTGTTATCCTGAGCATTTTATCGATACGATAATGCTTTATCTTCTGCATCTCTGAATCATATCCAATCAGATAGTAATATCCGTTATCGCATACTAGCGCCCAAGGACTGACCTGATATAATGCACCGTTATGGCGCAGTACCATTTCTTTTCTATGATTCCATTGAAAATATCTGAAGGTTATCTGCCGGTTGATGCTGATTGCTTCATGAAGCCGGTCGACATTGTAGTAGATGCTTTTATTCATCGTTTTTACACGGCCGGAAATAGTTACCTGTCGTTGTAGCTGCCGTGCTTCATGTATGCTTACGAGGGCTTCGAGTTTTTTGATTAGTTCGTCGGATTTTTTGTTGGTGATGAACTTTGCGGATTGAACAGAATCGACTAATAGTTTTAGTTCGGGAAGTTCAAATAATCGATTGCCTGTATGGTAGAAACAACTGCCTTTTTCTTTTGTTTTTATTATATCCAGGCCAAAATGCCGCAATTCGTCCAGATCTCTGTAAAGTGTACGACGATCAGCAGTGACTTCATATCTCGACAGCATGTCTATGATCTCTGGCATGGATAATGCATGATTGTCATCGGTCTGTTCAAAGAGTATCCGGGCGAGATAGAGCAGCTTGAGTTTCTGATTGAAGCCTTTTGTCTTTCTATGAGGCATATCGATATCTCCAGTAGAAGCAAAGATTTAGATATAAAAAAGCTTAACCGGCAAATAAGAAACAGACAGTACACGGATGTCTGTCTGCAAATAGAATGGTTATGAAACTGTTTTAAGTGAAGGACAATAGGGAATTATGGTTTATTTCCTTCAACAAGATTTTTCATCAGAACAGCAATGTTATCCAATTGTTGATCAGTAAGACATTCAGCATATTCCATAATTCGGTTTAGTTGGGCAGGGTATTCCTTGTCATCAGAGAAGAAATCAGCAGGGGAGATTTCAAGATAATCACAAATGTCATAGAAAATGGCCATAGATGGCATAGATCTGCCGCGTTCGATCGTATTTATATATCCTTTGTTTTGTCCGAGTGCCAGACTCATTTTCCTCGCAGATACATTTTTTTGTGAACGAAGTCTGGAGAGCCGCAGACCAAAGTCATCTTCATATCCCATAGGATTACCCCTGATTTTAAATCGGAATCATGATAGTTTACATGACTTATTGTAGCGGACATTAATAAAAATGCGTCTTGACTAATGCGCTACATTTTACTGCACGACAGATAAGATGCGTTATTTTGTTCAAAACAGCTTAATGAGTAGGATTAAAAGATGGATGCCTTCTTAAGTCGCAATTTTGCGACAGCGATTTTGATAGTCTTTTGCTACAGAAGGCGGGTTTTCTGATGCTATCAAGAATAAATAGGATTGTTCGGCTTGCCATAGATCAAATTATTTTTTAACATAAATCGTAATCGCCTGACTGTTAACAGCCGGGCGTTCTTTATTATTTTGCCAAAGTTTCTGTATGGAATTTGACTGTGTACATGCAGAATTTCTGAGACGTAGATGATTAAAAAATAGTTTCATAAGAGTTGGGAAAATCCGGCCTTTTTACACAGGTATTCTTATGACAGGGAATATGAGAAGTGTCTGGTAGAAAGGCAGACACTGATGCAGTCAAAGAAAAATCGTTACATGACGGGTGACAGGATCCAGGGTGAGTTTGACAGCTTTATTAAAAAATCGATCTACATCATAGCAAGAGACGTAATACGAGATTACATGCGTGCTAAAAATCGACTGTATGAAGTAAGACTCCAAGAGGATGAATATGTTTCTGCACCTGAATATGTATCGGAATCTGAAAAAATACCGGTACATATTGGTAATACTGTTGTTATGTTCTGTGATGAAAAGAAGGCTGAAGGATTTAACCTGCTTAAACGAAGGCATCGCGAAATAATAGAAAAAGCTTTTATATTTGATATGCCAACTGCTGCAATAGCAGAGCTAATGGATCTGGAAGAAAAAAGCGTGAAGAATTATCTGAGCGAAGCCAAAGGTATTTTGAAAAAATACATGTAGGTGAAGATAATGAAGAAGAGGAGAGGATTTGAGAACTATGATTATTTAAGCACCGATGTAATCAAGCTAGCCTGCTCTGGAGATAAAGAAGCGCTGGGAAAAGTAATCGCCAGATATGATAACTATGCTATTAAGTGTACGAAGAGCATGGCAGTAAGTAAATTTGGATTGGATGTTGAGACAATTCCAATAGACGACATTATGCAGACCATTTGGATGAGAATGATTGAACTGATTCTGACCAGATTCAAATTCTATGATAACTGAACCGGATACGGATCCTATTTTCTGTCATATATGGAACTGTAAATGCCATTTGTACCTTGACTATTGAATAATTCTGCATTGCATAACATTCAGAGTACCGAGTTGTGCAGCGGATACGCCATAATCGTGCATGCTTACATATGATATAAGCGGATTCATTTTGCATACACAGGAGCGTCGGATATTCGTTCAAAATAAAGCTGGGGAGCTTTAGGACTGTGACAGTACTCTTTATAATGATACTTCCCATTAGAGACAGGGACCGGAAAGGCTGGTGAAAAACCAATGCGGCATAAACCCTATGCCGGTGCAAAGCAATTATCGTGGAATATACTATATCTTTTATAAACGCGAGAAGATGTCATGACGAAAAAAGAGAAAGATAATCATTTGAAGGAACGCATTCCATGTGATGATTTGGTCGAATGTAGGATGGGTAACGGTGTGGTCGTGCATGTTCCCAGGAAGATCTTCGACCAGGTACTGATAAGAATGCGGTATCCTGTCAGGGAATATGTAAGCTATAAGGAAGGTGCCATACTTTATAGTATGAGTGAACGGAAGTTTTATGATCTGGTAAAGGATGCAAAAGCGAAAGTGCAATATGGAGGGAAAGTCCTTGTTTCAGTAAAGGCGGTAAATCAGTTTTTGGAGTATTGTAAAACGGAATGAGGAAGAGCAGCTAAGATGCTATGTATCATAATATGATTGACATTTTGAGGAGACAAAAAGTATAATGGAAGCGGTTTCATGGAGGTGACAAATGGTTAAGACAGGACGTCCAAAATCAGATAATCCCAAAGCGTTTAAAGTTTCCTCAAGGCTTAATCAGGAGGAGTATGAAAGGCTTAAAAAATACGCTTCCATCAGAAACCTTACTATATCACAATTGCTGAGACAAAAGATCCTTGAAATGATCGATACGGAGTCTTAGAACTGCTACCCTTTTATTCTGGTGCCGGGAAAGGGATTTTCTAATGGCAAAAGTAAGAAAGGATGGCCGCGGAAGGGTACTTCACAAAGGGGAATCTTATTTGAGAAGCAAAAGCTTGTATTGCTTTTCATATACGGATTCATTTGGGAACCGCAGATTCATTTACGCGAATGATCTTGAACAGTTGCGTGAAAAAGAAACCCGGTTTATACGGGATCGTATTGATGGGATGGATACATATCTGGCCGCTAAGGCGAGTATCAATTATGTATTCGACCGATATATGTCTACAAAAACAGATCTGAGAGGAAAAACGAAAGCGGGATATCTGTATACATATGATCGCTATGTAAGAAATGGGTTCGGGAAAAGACGTATTGGTGACGTAAGGTATTCGGATGTGCTTCAGTTTTATCTGGACCTGATTTCGAATGAATTGGGAATCAGTACAATTGAACATATTAACAGTTTGCTGAGATCCGCATTTAAGGTCGCGATAAGAGATAACGTTATCAGAAGCAATCCGACCGATGACGTAATGCATGAGGTTAAACGGATGGTAAAAGAAAAGCCCGCAAAACGCGCGCTTACAATTGAGGAGCAGAGGGCTTTCATCAACTACCTCAATAAGCCTGAATACATAAGATGGAAGCCGCTGTTTACTGTGATGTTCGGAACGGGGTGCCGGATCGGGGAACTCATTGGCCTTCGATGGTCGGATCTCGATTTTGAAAGTTCAATGATCAGTATCAACCATAGTATAGTCTACTATTCAAATTACGGTAAAAGCGAAGGTAGGAAATGTCGTTATGAAGTGGGACTGCCGAAAACAGAGGCAGGAATCAGAATGATTCCTATGCTAAATGAGGTCAGGGAAGCATTCCTTCAGGAAAAAAGGAATCAAGAAGAATCCGGATGTCTCTCTATAGTTGAGATTGGAGGCATGAGCGGCTTCATATTCTGTAATCGGTTTGGAAACATTCATAATCAGGCAGCGCTTAACCATGAGATCAAACATCTGGTGGACAACTACAATGCAGAGGAGATGGTAAAGGCTAGACATGAGGGAAGAAAGCCGTTGATGCTTCCTAGATTCAGCTGTCATACAACGAGGCATACATTCTGTACCAGATTATGTGAGAATGAAACGAATATAAAAGTCATTCAGTCTGTTATGGGCCATAAAAATATACAGACAACACTTGATATTTATGCAGACGTCTCGGAACGTAAAAAAGAAGAAATTTTCAGGAATTTGAATTACGGCAATATATTTTAGGAAGGGTTCTGTAATGAACCCAGTAAAGGTACTACAAATTTACAGCTGGTCATACAAATGTACATCCATAGATCAAATGCGGCATGCAGTGATATGCAGGATAGTACATTTCCGAAAATGGATTTGACCCTGATTTGCAGTGGATTGCAGAAAAAAGCAGTCACTTCGTGCTGCGGAAGTATCAGGAAGCAGCGGAAGCGTAAGGGAGACAGACACGCGGATTGCTTTACGCTGTCTGAAAAGAGGAAATCATGGAAACAGAAAAATACACTTATCGTTTGGAAAAAGAAGATTATATGGACTGGCTCCGTTATGAGGCGAAAGAGATCGATAATCCGGCGGGAAGAAAAAAAGTCTGCTTTGCCGCCGTTCTAAGCGTGGCGGCAGTGCTGTGCGCGGAATATGTATTTTTCAGAGATAACAGTTTGCTCCTTCAGATGTCTGCCGCATTTGGGTTTGTCCTTCTGGCGGGTTTGTTCGGAATGATGAGTGAGAAAAACCGGCTGAAATCCCTGTATGTAAAATACGGACTGGACAAGGTGGAAAAGGCAGATGCTTATCCGACGATCACCCTCTCTATGAAGGAGGACTGTTTTACGATCTCTTCCGATAAAGATAAAAGAGTGGAGGGTTATCGGTACAGCCAGATTCGGATCTTCCGTGAACTGACACGGATCTTCCTGTTAAAAACGGAGGACGGCAGGTGGCAGTTTATCGCCAAAAGAGCATTCGGAAGCCACAGCAAAGCAAAGGAGGCTGCGAAGCTGTTCCAAAGCCATATCCAAAAAGACAGATAAATACCGAATCAGAACGTCAAATTATATTCTCCGGTTATGCCGGCGGTTCATTCCCGTAAAAATGCAGCAGAAGGAGGATCTGTTTCAGATTGCTGACGCCAAGCTTGTCATAGATCGACACCAAATGCTTTTTGACGGTCGAGACGGAAATGCTCAGGCTGTCGGCAATATCTTCATTGGACTGCCCCTGTACTGCGAGCATCAGTACTTCAGACTCCCGCTCGGAAAGCGCATTTTCCTTACAGAGCTGGGAGGTGCATATCTTAAGCATCCATCCTGTATCGTAGCAAAAACAAAGAAAATAATTGTTCAGATTGGTGTCGGGGGAAACCTCCGCCCGAACCTCCAGCAGATAAGGGGTATCTTTCACTTTGTATTCGATGGAAGACTGCCCCGTGTTTTTTAAGCGCCTGCAAAGGGCTTTCAGACGCTTTGAAACAAGAGAATCCATCAGATTTGCATTGGCAAACTGTCTGTACGCATCATTGCAGCTGATCAGATTCAGATCCTGATTAAAGGCGCAGACACCGAAACTTCCGAGGGTCAAAGCGCCCTGCTGCAGCGGATCGGAGACATTGTTTTCCTGGATTCCATAGGAGTGAAAAACTCTGGGCATATGGGGCTGGAACATACGGATCATGCGCAGCTCGCTGTCGGTAAAAGGCTGTTTGTCCTTCCCGCGGTGAATAGAAAAAAGCCCGCGGAGATTCTGGGTGCGCAGTGTAAAATTGGATTCGATCGAACTGTGCTGCCCCATCGGGAGAAGAAATCCCTGAAAATAAGATGATTTTTCCCGGACTGATGAATTGAATGTCTGGTCTGTAATGAAGGCGATATCGTGGTCATAGTCCAGCAGTCCCAGGACGTCATCCTGATAACAGTACTTTGCCTGGTACTCGATCTCCTCGGCCAGTGTCCAGTTATAGGTGAAAATGGAATGCATTTCATAGCGGTCATTGATTTTCCGATAGAACAAAATGTTAGCGCGATCAAATAAAATGACCTTGCTCAAATCTACAAAAAACTGATCTATACGTCTGGAGAGCGGCTTCTCCTGATCATACATATCGGAAATAATCTGGTTGACATGAGAAAAAGTGATGATGAAATCAGAGTAATTTTCCATATCAAACCCTTTCTTGTAAAAAATACAACGATATTAACACCTTGTTATTATTATATTGCAGGCTTATGCAGAAAACAAGCGAAAACGGATTAAATACATCATTAGTTCTAGTACTGTATACAAAAGGTGAAGAACGTGTTCTAGGATGATGTTCATTTTAAGCTGAAAATGTGTAAACCGCAGTACAGTCCGGACAGGCATCAGTCCGGAAAGTATTTTTTTGGATGTTTTTCGCGGAATTATATATCGTTATAATAATTACATATAAATAACTCCGGAAGGGAGTAAAAAGGAGGATACATTTATGAAGAGAATCTTAGCGGTAATCTTATCACTGGCAATGATCCTGTCACTGGCTGCCTGCGGAAGCAGTTCCGCACCGGAAACGGAAGCACCTGCCGAGACAGAAGCTGCTGTCGCCGAGACAGAAGCCGCTGCCGAGACAGAAGCTGCTGCCGAAACGGAAGCTGCTGCCGAAACAGAAGCTGCTGCCGCTGAAGCGGATGCGACGGAAGGGGACAACTATGAGATCCGTGTCGCCCATGTATGCGGTGTCGGCGCTCCTTATGACTATGGCGCAAATGTTTTCAAGAAAATGATCGAAGAGAGAACCGGCGGAAGAATCACCGTTGTTGTTCATGCCGGAGATATGTCAACAGACGAAGTCGAAGTTGCTGAGATGCTTCAGAACAACAATCTGGAGATCGGCTGGATCGGAACAGGCGCACTGGGCGGATATGTATCTGAACTTGGTATTTTCGAGCTTCCTTTCCTTTTTGAAAGCGAAGAGCATGTCAATGCAGCGCTGGAAGGAGATTTTGGCAATGCAATGCTTGAGAAACTGTCTGCTGTAGACGGCATCACCGGTCTGGGCTTCCATGAAGACGGCTGGAGAAACATCCTTACAAACGGCAAACCTGTAAATACTGTTGAAGATATGAAGGGAATGCGCATGCGTTCCATGCAGAACGAAGTCTGCATCGCCATGTATGAAGCACTCGGATCAACACCCGTTGCTCTTTCTTCCGGAGAACAGTTTACCGGAATCCAGAACGGTGTTGTAGATGGAACCGATAACTCCGCACTGTATGCTGTTGCTGACGGATATATTGAAGTTGTTGACTGTATCTGCGATATTCATCACTTCTATTCCAGCGGAATCATCGTTGCTTCCAGCGCTTGGTATGATGCACTCTCCCCTGAAGATCAGGCTCTGATCGCAGAGTGCGCACAGAAAGCCGGAGAAGAGCAGCGCGCATGGTTCCTGGGTGAAGATGAAAAACTGATCTCGGAATATGAAGCCAAAGGTTATACCGTGACCCGTCCTACCGATATCGATGCCTGGAAAGCAGCGACCGCCCCTGTCTATGACAAGATGTATGGCGAGCATCCCGAGTGGGAAGAAATGGTCAACCTGATCAAGGCTGCCGCACAGTAAAACGGATAGAACGTGGATCACGTGCAGCGAAAAGTGCTGACAAAATGAATTGCTGAGTCCGGGGGAGATTTCTCCCCCGGATTTATAAAAACCGGATATCCCGGTACATAAAAAGAAATTTTAGAGTGAGGAAAGAGTATGGAACAGACACTGAAGATCCTGCACAGGATCGGCGACGGACTTAGTGTCGTCTGCCGTATTCTGCTGGGTATTACATCACTGGCTCTGTGTTATGCTGTTATCGGGCAGTTTATACTGCGATGGTTTCATATGTCTATGCCATGGGCCAGTGAATTCGCATGCTATATCTTTGTATGGACCACCATGCTTGGCAGTGCCCTTGCCAGCAGACATCTTATGCATATAGGCGTTGATCTTCTGATCAACCTTCTGCCTGCAAAACCTAAAAAAGCAGTCATGATACTCGCGAATATTATTCTGCTTGCCGTGCTTGTTATGTTTGTTGTCTCAACAGCGATTTACACCGTGCAGCAGATTCCTCATATGGGAACGACGATCAAGGTATCGCTTGCGGCATTCTATGTTTCACTCCCGCTCAGCGGACTGATTATGGCATATTATACCATCGTGCAGACACTGGAAATTGCAGCATATGGTGAACCGACTAAAATCCTGCTGCCCGGAGATGAAGAGGAGGTGACGGCATGATCAACAGTATTATTCTGTTTGGAAGCTTCTTCCTGTTCCTCGCGATGGGAATCCCGATCGCAATGGTTCTGATCGTTGCGACGGTATCGTATGCAATTTTAAGCACGGGTTCGGTCAGCTTAACGATCGTACCGCAGAGAGTGATATACGGGATCAACAATTTTACACTGCTCTGCCTGCCGTTCTTCTCACTGGCGGGAAATATTATGAACCACGGCGGAATAACAAAACGTCTTGTGAATTTTGCACAGGCATTTGTAGGACATGTAAAAGGCGGTCTGGGAATGGTCGACATCCTGGTCTGCATGATGTTCGGTACAGTTTCCGGATCCGCTGTTGCCGGAACGGCGGCGGTAGGATGCCTGATGATCCCCGCCATGAAGGATGAAGGATATGATGCAGGATTTACTTCCGGTCTGACAGCCTGCGCTTCCTGCTGCTGTCCGATCATTCCGCCCAGTCTGGCATTTGTTATTTACGGAGCAGCCGCCAAGGTATCTGTAGGGGATATGTTTATTGCAGGTATGATACCGGGAATCATCATGGGTATTATCATGATGGCTGTTGTTTACTTCATGGCAGTCAAGTACGGATTTCCGCGTGCGGAGAAGACGAACTGGAAGCAGAAATGGGAAGCAACAAGGAGCGCTCTGCCGTGCATCGGTCTTCCCGTTATCGTTGTCGGCGGAATCATGCTCGGCTTCTTTACACCTACAGAAGCGGCGGCAGCAGCTGTCCTGTATGCGCTGTTCCTGTCCTGCCTGGTCTACCGTACGGTCCGCTGGAAAGAGTTCTGGAAATCATTAATGGACAGCTCCATCGATTCAGGTTCCGTTATGCTCATCGTCGGTGCCAGTTATCTGTTCGGATGGGTCATATCCAATGAACAATGGGCGGTCAAACTGACTGATTTTATGGTGAACCTGAATACGCCTGTGGCAGTCAAGCTTCTGCTTGTCAATCTGGTCCTCCTTGTCGTCGGCATGTTCATGGACAGCGCCCCTGCCATTATGCTGGTCGCACCGATCCTTCATCCGGCTCTTACCAGTCTTGGCCTGCACCCTATTCAGTGCGGAATGATGGTCTGCCTGAACCTGACGATCGGTCTTGCAACGCCGCCGGTCGGCGTGTGCCTGTATACTGCTACAAATCTTGCACGGTGTGATTTTAAGGATACGGTAATGCACGCTCTGCCGTTCCTTGCGGCAATGCTGGCAGCGCTTGCGCTTGTCACGAATGTTCCGGCAGTTTCAACATTTATGTTTACGCTGATGGGCAGATAAAGAGCGGCGGGATTGAAAGCAAATGATTCCGGAGTTGGTGATAAAAGAGGTTAAAGATGGATTTTAAAAATATTTATACTGTAATTGATTCCCATACGGGCGGGGAACCCACCAGAACAGTCACTTCGGGACTTCCTGAGATACCGGGAAAAACGATTGTGGAAAAACTGAAATTTCTGCAGACCGAAGGCGATTATCTGCGGAAATTCTTCTGCCGTGAACCGCGCGGAAGCAACATCATGTCTGCCGTTTTTATGTTTCAGCCGTCAGATCCCAGAGCGGATTTCGGCGTGATATTCATGGATGGCGGGGATTATCTTCCCATGTGCGGACATGATACGATCGGTTTCTGCACTGCTATGATTGAATCCGGTACAGTAAAGGCAGTGGAACCATATACGACGATTACGCTGGAAACGCCGGCTGGTCTTGTCGAAGCCAGGGTCAAAGTGGAGAACGGACATGCGAAGGAGGTTTCCGTTAAGAATATTCCTTCTTTTGTAATGGTACGGGACGGCAGTGTTGACGTACCCGGGATCGGACATGTGGATTTCGATGTGGCTTTCGGCGGAAATGTATTCGCTATTGTCAGCGCAGACTCGATCGGCCTGGAAATCCGCCCGGATAATCAGAAGAAGATCGTGAATGCAGCGGAAATGATCATGGATGAGATCAATGCCAACTATGAGATAAAGCACCCGGAGCTGGACTTCATAGACTGCGTCAATCACGTTGAATTTTACACGAAGAGCAGCAACCCGGAAGCAGATGTGCAGAATGCGGTCGTTGTCCCGGGAGGCGCTATTGACAGGTCCCCCTGCGGTACGGGAAGTTCGGCAAAACTCTCGCTTCTTTACGCTGAAGGGAAACTGGGTATCGGTGAGCATTTCGTCCATGAGAGTATTGTGGGATCGATATTTAAATGCCGGATCCTGGATACCTGCAAAGTGGGTGATAAGGATGCTGTAATACCGGAGATCACCGGCTCGGCTTATGTGACGGGACTTGGCACGCTGGTGCTGGATCCGAAGGATCCTTATGCCGAAGGATTTATGATCGTGTAAAGTCTGACAGACTGTCCGTCGGGCAAACAATATAATAAAAAATGCTGCCATCAGATTGCACAGTCTGATGGCAGTTTTTAATGTATAACCAGATATAGATGACTGTAAGATGGTTCACCCGGATGTCCGGTCTTTCCGTACATATCCGATCAGACATTGAACAGAAAAACAGATATTTAAACCATAGAACCCAGCTGTTCCAGCACCAGGCACACCAGCGGCAGTGTCAGGATCGAGCAGACTGTGCTGACGAACAGCATTCCTGCGCCGTATTCTCCGTCCGATTTCTGGTCCCTGGCAAACATGGGGATCGTGCTCATCGTCGGGAGTGCCGTCAGTACGCTGAGCGTAAAACGGATCTCCGGCGTCAGTCCCGGGATCAGGCGGAGGATCATAAAGAAGGCAGGCGGGAAAAGGATCATTTTTACGATCACCTCTGCATAGATCTCCGCATGTTTCAGGAAACCTGCGATATCCGTAAAACAGAACAGTCCTCCGATATAGATCATGGCGAGTACCGATGTGATGCCGCCGACATTTTTCAATCCTGTGTTCAGCACTTCCGGCAGATGCCAACCGGCAAATACAAAGACAACAGCCAGAAGGATCGCGATGACCGCGGGATTGATCATTTTTTTGGCAACTTCGGCGGGGGAAAGCGTGGTCCTGTCATCCTGCGGGGAGGTAAGGCTGATGCCGATGGTCCAGAGCGTCAGCTGGTCGATCACGGTAAAGAGCGCGATGTAGAGCATGCCGCGTTCGGGAAAAAGAGCGGCAACGATCGGAATTCCAATAAATCCGATATTTCCATACATCGTGCAGGCCTGATAGACGTGCCCTCTGTTGCCGGACAGGCGGAATACCCGTGCGAGGATCAGCGAAAGGAGATAGAGCAGCGCATACATCAGGACCGTTGCCAGCAGGATCGGAAGCGCTGCGATGAATTCCTCCCGCGTAGCGCCGTTGATCGTGTTCGCAAAGAGCATGATGGGAATCGTGATCTTAATGAGCAGTTTGGAGATCACATCCAGAGAGGCAGAAGTGAAATACCCTTTTTTAACAGCATAGACACCCAGCAGGGCATAGATCACAAATAGACAGATCTGTTCAATAACGATTGGAAAGTAAAGCATAAGACCCCCGAAGTTCAAAAATATAACGCCGGTCAGCTGTTTCCGGTCTTGCCGGAAATATTGAAATGTTCCATGAAGTGCGCTTCGGTCATGATCCCTACCGCTTCTTCATCGCCTTCCGGTGTGTAAGCGCGGGCGAAACAGACCGCCTGATCCAGGGCGGCATCGTCCTGATCCGTAAAGGCTTTTACCGGTTGGCCGTCTTCTTTGCCGCCGATTTTATAAACGATATATGTGTTTATCATTTTTATTTTCCCTCTGTAGATTACTGCAGACCGCGTTCATCTTTCAGAATACATCACAAAACCGATGAGGGCAAGAGGTATACCGGCGGACATCGTCCCCTGTTTCCTTACCGTCTGCATGAGCACGGTGAAGGAAAAATAAAGACCGACAGTTGTCACAGAGCGATCTGACGCACAGGCTTGCCACCCTTTTGGATGCCGGGCGCTTCTGAAAACACTGAAATAATAACCGGCACAGAGGCTTTGGGTTTATCACAAACTATTTGGCATCACGCTACCCTGCATTTGCTGAATTCTGAAAAAAGATAGCTCAATTCTTCCGTGTGTCAGGTTTTTTTGGAGGGCGATACCCTTTTTCTCTTATCAAATTTCGTTTTGATAAAAATAAAGGGTATTGTTCTTCTATTTTAACAAACATAAACCCAAAAGAAAGCGCAGCAGCCATAGTCAGGAAGGAAAAGAGGGTATCGTCAGAATCAAATGCGGGCGGAAAGCCCAATCTTACGATCCTGGCAGCTGGATGAAAAGAATGTTCAGTGTGGTAAAAAAATCCCGTCTATTCATTGCACTTGACTTCGCCGTACGGCTTTTATTATAATAGATATCGGAAATATGAGCCGTACGGCTCGAAAATCATTGCGACACAGAAAATTTAGCCGTACGAACAAAAACATTCATGAAGATCTGCGATGCATACGAGGGAGAACGAAAACAATGGTAATCGAAAACCCGCAGGAGCTGGGAAAGGAAATCAGAAAACGCAGAAAAGATCTGAAATATACGCAGGCGTTTCTTTCGGAATTCTCGGGGCTCAGCGTAAGCTTTATCTCGGATCTTGAGGGAGGAAAGCCCACTGCCGAGATCGGGAAAATACTGGAACTGATGAATCTGCTAGGGATGGATCTTGAGATCCGCGTCAGGGGAAGGTGAAGGAATGAAGCGGTTAGATGTACTGATTGAAATGAACGGGGTACAGCAGTATACGGGATCCATCGATGTCAATGATTTTGGCGAAGGACGGTTCAGCTATGACAGCGCATACCTGCAGAAAGAAGGGGCTGCAGCCGTTTCCTGCAATCTGCCTTTGCGGGAGGAATCCTTTTCCGAGACTGAGACCAGGATCTTTTTCGAAGGGCTTCTGCCGGAAGGGTTTACCAGACGGTCAGTCGCCGGGTGGATCCATACGGATGCCGATGATTATCTCGGGATCCTGGCCGGACTGGGATCGGAATGTCTGGGGGCTGTGAAGATCTGCGAAGAAGGCGTGGATGATCATGTTGATCCGCATTACGAACCCATGACAATGGAGCAGATCCGTGCACTGGCCCGGGAAGGAGCCTCCAAATCTGCGGAGCTGGTGACGAAAGCCCATCTGTCCCTGGCAGGGGCATCCGGGAAAGTGGGCCTTTATCTGGATGAAAAGGACGGGAGATGGTTCCTTCCTCACGGTGACGCGCCGAGCACGCATATCGTAAAACAAAGCCACGTGCGTCTTGGCGGGATCGTGACCAATGAACAGCTGACCATGAAGACGGCCGGTCTGTGCGGACTGACCGTACCGGACAGTTTCATCATTAATGTGGGAGAGTCCAGGGACGAGGATATTCTGCTGGCAACGGAACGGTTCGACCGTCTGTTTACCGGAAGCGGCATGATCCTTCAGGGGCTGGAAGTGCCGAAGAGACTGCATCAGGAAGACTTTGCGCAGGCGCTGGGCATTCCCCCTGTATTAAAATATGAAACAGAAGACAGAAATTATCTGGGCAGAATGTTCTCCCTGCTCAGAAAGGTGTCCTCCGACCCGATCCGGGATCAGATGGCGCTCTGGGATATCCTGATGTTCGATTTCCTGACGGGGAATACGGATAATCATTTAAAAAATGTCTCCATCCTGTATGATCCCGGACTGAAAGGCATTCGGCTGGCTCCGGCTTATGATATTGTCAGCACCTGTGTTTACGATGCAAGCACCAGGGATCTGGCGATCAGGCTCGGGAGCGGAACTTCGCTGGATGATACCGGCCGAAGTTCATTGAGCGAAGCTGCTGACAGAGCAGGTATAGGAAAGACTGTAGCCATGCGGCGTCTGGATGCCATTGCGGGCCAATTTGAAAAGTCTCTGAAAGAGAGCAGCAGAATGCTGGCGGAGCAGGGGTTCCCGGGGACGGAAGACTTTGCAGAGAAGATCCTTTCCAGAGGAGGATACCGCAGGCTGGTCTGAACATGCAGGGAAGCAGGATGCGGATATCCGCTTTATTCCGGTCATTTCCAACAGACATTTGTTGAATGATATTCTGCAGTGTGATACTATTTTCATATACATTTACATGTATTATTAAGAGCGGGTCAAAGATCACACAGGAAGGAGAAACAATGGATTTCACAAACATTAAGAACAATCTTGAGAATCTCGGCTACAAAGTGTCCTGCTTTGAGAACAAAGAGGACGCAGCGGACTACATTGACGCGAACGTGGACGGCACGACCGTCGGCTTCGGCGGTTCCGCTACCCTGCATGAAATGGGGCTGTATGAAAAGCTGGCTTCCCACAATGAAGTCTATTGGCATCACGCGCTCCCCGAAGGCGTCGATCACATGACGATCAGGAACAAAGCAGCGGCCGCGAAGGTGTATTTCTCCTCCGTGAACGGCCTTGCAGAGACCGGAGAGATCATCAATATCGACGGCATGGGAAACCGCCTGGCGTCCATTTTCTTCGGCCATGAGAAAGTATATCTGGTGGTCGGCGCAAACAAGATCGCGCCGGATTATGATGCCGCCCTCTGGCGCGCCAGGAATATTGCTTCCCCGAAGAACGCCCAGAGACTGGGCATGAAAACGCCCTGCGCCGTAAAAGGGGACAAATGTTATAACTGCAGCAGCCCTGACCGGATCTGCAGAGGCCTGTCCGTACACTGGCGCAATCTCATGGCATCCGATACGGAGATCGTGCTGATCAACGAAGAACTCGGATATTGATCCGTTCAGACACAGAGGAACGAATATTACGGGCAGCGATCAAAGAGTGCCATTGTAAAGAGAAACAGAGATGGAAAACATGGGACTGAATAAAAAGGCATTATTCAAATTTCTGTGTTCTGTTGTGCTTCTTGGACTGAACGGCATTATGGCCAGTCATATCGCCCTGACCAGTTATGAGATCGTTTTTCTCAGGAATCTGATTGGCCTTGTATTGCTTGCGGCCGTTTTCTTCGCGGGAAAAGGAAGAATTCATATAAAAGAGTACAGACGGGAAGTTATTTTCGTAGGTCTCTCCGGCATGGCAATGGGACTGAACTGGATGTTCCTGTTTGAAGCCTATAAGCATATAGGCGTCAGCCTGTCCTCCCTGCTGGTATACTGCGCTCCCGTCACGGTAGCCATGCTGTCGCCGATCCTCTTTAAAGAGAAGCTTACCTTATTTAAAATCGCAGGATTTGTCATTGTATTTTCCGGCGTCGTCATGATCAACGGGGAAATCGCTGCGTCGGACGGCAGTATATGGGGAATGTTCTGCGGGATTATGTCCGCGGTTGCCTATTTCTGCATTATAGTATTTAATAAGCAGGCAAAGAATATCAGAGGCATGGAGAACGCGGTGGTCCAGCTGATCGGCTGCTTTATCGTGATCGCCGCTTTTTTGGGGGCCAGGCAGTTATTCGTCATTCATATTCCGCCGGAAGCGTGGCCATGGATCCTCGAACTGGGCGTTGTCAATACGGGCGTGGCCTGCTACCTGTATTTCTCATCCCTCCCGGAGCTCCCTGTGCAGACCATATCAGCGTTCAGTTATGTAGAACCGTTGTCTGCAGTCTTCTTTGCGGCATTACTGCTGGGGGAGAAGATGACGGTCATACAGATCATAGGGGCTGTATGCATTATAGGAGGGGCGATGATCGCCCAGCGGACATAGAAGACAGTTGCGAACACCGGGAACGGTTGCGAATATCGGGGGCAGTTCTGCAAGAACTGCCCCCGATGTTTCACTTGACAGCCTCTGCTTTTTAAATTATAATTTTGTTAAATGAATTTATAAAATTATAAGCAGGCAGGTGATACAGGTATGGCAAGTCGGATAACACCGGGACAGATCAAGCGGAACAATCGGAAACTGATCTATGATTATATCTATCAGAACAAACGGGTGTCGCAGCAGGACATTGCCTACGCTCTGCGGCTCAGCCGTCCGACGGTAGCTGCCAGCCTGACGGAGATGGAGGAAGACGGCCTGGTCTTCCGGGACGGTCAGGTGGATTCCGACCAGATCGGGAGGAAGGCAGTGGCTTATACGATCGCGGATCAGCACCGGATCGCCATCGGCGTGGAACTGATGCGCAAGGTGGTGAAGATCATTGCGGTAACCCTTTACGGGGAAGTGATCATGCGGGAAGTGTACACGATCCTGTTTGAAAAGACGGAGAAATACTATAAAACGGTCTGTGATACGATCATGGAATTCATCACGAAAAATGATTTTCAGGATGAACAGATCCTGGGCGTGGGGTTTGCCATGCAGGGACTGGTGACCGCAGACGGGAAGAAGGTGCTCTACGGCGTTATTCTGGACTGTACCGGCCTGACAACGGACGTTTTTGCGCGTTATCTGAAATACCCGTGTCTCTTTGTTCATGATCCGGAAGGGGCGGCGTTTTCAGAACTCTGGGTCTCTCCGGAACTGAACGATGCGATCTATCTTTCCCTGAGCCGTCACCTGGGCGGCGCGCTGATCGCAGACCGTCAGGTCAGATCAGGAAAGCACGGACACAATACGACTTTTGAACATATCCAGATGAAACCCCGCGGAAAACTGTGCTATTGCGGAAAACGGGGCTGTATGGAGACGCTGCTGTCCATGAAGGAACTTATGGGAGAACGGGAACCGGAGGATTTTTTCCGGGCTGTCCGCAGCGGTGAAGCGGAAGAGGCAGCGCAGTGGGCGGAATATCTGCAGAATCTCGGCCGTCTGATCTCTATCATCCATCTTGTGAATGATGTGGATATCATTCTCGGGGGACATCTTTCCGCTTATCTGCTCCCCGAGGATGTGGAAGTGCTTTACCGCGAAGTGAACCAGCTGGTTCCTTTTGAAGAGAAGAATGATTACCTGCTGATCAGCAAAATGCCCCGGCACAGCATCACTGTGGGCGCAGCCCTTCCTTTTGTCCGGGAATTTCTGGACCATGTGGGGCACGAGGCAGGAATGTAAAAATAAGGATCCGAACGATAAAGCCGTGGGAGATGACCGCGGCTTTTTTAGTGCTTTGCCCGGCGGGTCCGGTATTCTCTTGCGGAACAGCCCATGGACCGGCGGAAGGCGGCGGAAAAGTGTTCGATGGAGGAGAAGCCGAGCAGTTCGCTGATGGCGGTGACGGAAAGATCGGTCTTCTCCAGATAATGACAGGCAGCCGCCATTCTGGCTTCTGTCCTTTTTTGTGAGAAGGTCTTCCCGAAATATTCCCGCAGCAGACGCTGGGTCTGCCGGGGGCTCAGGTGCAGGGAAGCCGCCAGATCTTCCAGTGTCAAATCTGCGTAGTGATAAAAAAAAGCATCCTCGATCAGCGGCATCCGTCCGGAGACGTTCTGTTCCTCCGGGCGGTTTTTTTCCGCTGCAGTCATAGATTCCTGCTGATACATCCGGGTCAGGATGATGACGATCCGGCGCAGGAGCACCTCCATCATCTCGTATTTTCCAGGCCGGATCTGCCGGTTCTCTTCGAGGAGTTCCTTCAGCAGAGGGGCAGCGCGGCCGTTATCCGGTTCCATCCAGAAGAGGGTATCCGGAAAGATGGACAAGCCGGAAAAATCCTCCCGGGAGCGGCGCATACAGTTGAGATAGAGGCAGTACTCAATTACTGGATCTTCCGGATCGCTATACTGGGCATGAACGATTCCCGGCCCGGTGATATAGAGCAGATCCGGCACCACGGGATAGGTCATACCGTCGATGATGACGGAGCCGGTTCCCGCCGCAGTATAATGGATCTCATAGCTGACATTGGAATGCCGGTGGGCGGCAATGACCGGGTTCAGCTGTTCCAGTCTTATGTGGACGGGAACGATGTCCAGGCAGCCGAGCGAAATGGTATCCCGGAACGTATATGTTTCCATGATTTTTTTGGATGGATCCATCAGCTTTCTCCTCCTGAATGCCGAAAGGGCAGGGCAGGTTTTAAGATCGTTCTGCCGGCTTCCTTCAGGCGGGATGCAGTTTACGGATCCATTATAGCAGAACTGCGGAAGGATGACATAAAAGTTTCGCAAAAGCGACATTGATTTCAGAGGATAGTCATTATTCTGTCTAATAAACCGCGAAAAGGTCGTATAAGATTGCAGTATCAGAATGAACAGAGGAGGGAATCCGATGTATGCGAAAATGATAGGAGCAGTGCTCCCGGGAAACAGTACGGTGGAACTGAAGGAATTTGATATCCCGAAGCCGGGATACGGGCAGGTGGTGGTCAAGGCAAAGGCTTCCACGATCTGCGGGTCGGATATTCGCGCCATCTACCGCGCCCACGTGGGGAAAGGCCCGGAAGGCTACCAGCCGGGGACGATCGCCGGTCATGAACCCTGCGGCGTGATCGTGGAAGAAGGGGAAGGCCTGAAGCGGTTTAAAAAGGGAGACCGCGTGATCGTCTATCACATTTCCGGCTGCGGCGTCTGCTATGACTGCCGGAGAGGATATTACATTTCCTGCAAGAGCCCCTTCCGTGCAGCATACGGATGGCAGCGCAACGGCGGAATGGCACCCTATATTCTCTGTGACGAGAAGGATCTGATCGCGCTGCCGGATGAGCTCTCCTATGAGGACGGCGCTCAGGTAGCCTGTGGTTTCGGCACTTGTTATGAAGCATTGATGAAGATCGGCATTTCAGGGAATGACCGCGTGCTGGTGATGGGCCTCGGTCCGGTAGGACTGGCCACCCTGATGCTTGCCAAAGCAATGGGCTGTGATATGACCATCGGCTGCGACATCAGCGAGGACAGAATGCAGCTGGCTAAGGAACTGGGATTGGCAGACTATATTTTTAATTCCATGGATCCGGCAGCCTGCGAAGCTTCCATCATGGAGGTGACACAGGGATTCGGCTGTGAGAAGACCATTGACTGTTCTGCCAACAACGGTGCCCGCGCTATGGCGATCCGCTGCACCAGGGAATGGGGCAAGATGGCAATGGTAGGCGAAGGCAATGATGTGACATTCAATCCGTCCCCGGATCTGATGCACGGCCAGAAGCAGATCCACGGCAGCTGGGTCACTTCTCTTTGGAGAATGGAGGAGCTGGTGGAGCATCTGGTGAGATGGGGGATCCATCCCGACCGGCTGATCACACATCGTTTTGAACTGAAGGATGTCAGCAAAGCTTACGCGCTGATGGCGTCCGGACAGTGCGGAAAAGTAGCCGTGATCTATCCGGACTAAACACAGGAGTGCCGGAAAAGGGAAGAGAAAGCGACGAAAACAGCAGTTAATTTATGCGGAGATTATTCTGACGATTGCAGATCGTGCGTCAGAATTGTCTCCGCTTCTTCTTTTATGACAGTGAGATAATCTGTATTTCGGCTGTTTTTGTGCACAAACAGAGATCGTTATAAAAATAACAGTAAAAAAGTTACAAAATCCTGTTGACAAAACAGAAATTCGCGTGTATTATGAAAACACAATTAGTAAAGTTATTTTACAGAATTAAATTATAAAAATAAATAGATAAATGGATTACGTCCATCGACGAAAAAACAGGAGGTTGAAAATGGGTATTGTTGAGAAAATGAGACTTGACGGCAAGAAGGGTTTTGTCACCGGCGCTGCCCGGGGGATCGGCAAATGCACGGCAACGGCTTTTGCGGAAGCCGGCGCAGATGTAGCGATCGTAGATCTGGATCTCGCAACAGCGGAAGAGACTGCGAAGGAGATCGCGGAAGCGACCGGACGCAAAGTGATCGCCATCAAGTGCGACGTGACCAGTGAAGAGGATGTACAGGCCATGGTGGATACCGTGGTAAAGGAACTCGGCGGCCTGGATTTCTGCCATGCCAACGCCGGCATCTGCATCAACGTTCCGGCAGATGAGATGAGCTACGGACAGTGGAAGAAGAATATGGATGTCAACCTCAACAGCGTATTTCTGACAGATACCATCGCCGGAAAGTACATGCTGGCGAACGGCGGCGGCTCCATCATCAACACCGCTTCCATGTCAGCGCACATTGTAAATGTCCCTCAGCCCCAGTGTGCATACAACGCTTCCAAAGCCGGTGTGATCCAGCTGACCAAATCCCTGGCGATCGAGTGGGCGAAGCGCGGCGTGCGTGTGAACTCCATCAGCCCGGGATATATCGGGACAGACCTGACCCTGTCTTCCCCGACGCTGCAGCCGCTGATCGCGCAGTGGAACGCCATGGCTCCCATGGGCAGGCTTGGAAAGCCTGAAGAACTGGAATCCATCTGCGTCTACCTGGCAGGCGACACCTCTACATTCACAACCGGTTCAGATTTCATCCTGGACGGCGCATTCACCTGTTTCTGATCAAAGCGGGAACTTCGTCTCCCGATCGGAGACGTTCATCCAATAAAAACAAATATCAAAGGAGATACCACCATGAAAAAAAGATTCTTTGCACTGGCACTGGCTGTAATTCTTGCGATGGGCACCCTGGCAGGATGCGGCAGTTCTTCAGGCGGCGCAGCCGAGACTACGGCAGCTGCTGAAGAAGCAGGCGAAACCGCTGCAGCAGAAGCTGCGGAAGATACCGGATCGGTTGAAGGCGTGCAGGCAAGCCCTGAGTTCTACGCGAAGGCAGATCTGTCCGTTCTGTCCGGCAAGAAGATCGGCATCACCATTCAGTCTCTGCAGAATGCCTACTGGGCCGGCGTTATGACCGCCCTACAGGAAGTCCTGGAAGCCAACGGCGCAGAAGTTACCATCGTTGCCTGCGACGACTCCTCTGCAACACAGATCGGACAGGTAGAGAACTTCATCTCTTCCGGATGCGACCTGATCATGATCCATCCCTCTGATGCGGCGGCTGTAGAAGATGCTGCAAAGGAAGCCAGAGATAAAGGCATCAAGGTCATGTGCTGGGATGATCCCATGACCAACACCGACGGCAACTGGATCCTGAACAACACTGATCTCGGCATCGCCATCGGCGAGCTGGCCGGCGCTTTCATCAACGAGCATTTCAGCGAGGACAACAAGGCTCAGGTCACCGTGATCGGCTATCCGCAGACCACCATCCTTCTGGAGCGTGAAGAAGGTATCATGCAGGGTATGGAAAATGTTGCTGCCGGCAAGTATGAAGTCGTAGCAAACCAGGCCGCTATCGATGCCAATGCTGCACAGACCGCTATGGAGACCATCCTTCAGCGCTATCCTGACTGTAAAGTCGTTGCCGGAATCGGTGCCGGCGCCATGATCGGTGCGGATGAAGCTCTGCAGATCCAGACCGGCGGAAATATCCCTGAGGATATGGGCGTGTTCACGACTGACGTTACCAAGCAGCAGCTCGAGCAGCTGGCAGATCCGACCTATCCCGCAAAGGGCATCATCGGATTTGAAGGCTCTGATGAAGATACCGCAACATCCTGCGCTTCCATGTTCGCCCTGATCCTGAGCGATGCACTGGATGCCCAGAACGTATTCCGCGGCGTTGCCCCCATCACGGATGAGAACGTAAAAGATATCCAGGGCGGCATGAAGTAAAGAACCGGAACGCTCTTTAAGAGAAACGGGAAAACGAAAGCACAGTAAAAAGTGAAAACCGGAAACCGCGTGATGTCAGAACCGATCTTGCGCGGTTTCTCAGACTTAAAAGACCGGGAGCCGCACGGAAGGATCCCGGAGGATCATACGAGGAGGAACGGTATGAGTGAAGATTATGTTCTGGAACTGGAACATATCCGAAAAGAGTACCCCGGTGTCGTTGCGCTGAAAGATGTAACGCTCCAGCTTCGCCGCGGTGAAGTTCTGGGACTGATCGGTGAGAACGGGGCCGGGAAATCCACGCTGATCAAGTGCTGCTCCGGCGCGGTAATTCCCACATCGGGCAAAATTAAGATCAACGGAAAGGAATTTGAACGTATGACCCCGCAGCTGGCGGCAGAGAACGGCATTGCCATCATTTATCAGGAATTCAACAATGTCGGTGAACTGTCAGCAGCGGAGAATCTGTTCCTGGGCCGCCCCATCCGCAAGGGGATGGTGATCGACCGCAAGGCCATGGAAGAAGAAGCGGCGAAGGCGTTTGAACAGCTGCAGATCAAGATCAATCCCAAAGAACTGGTGAAGAACCTGTCTGTCGGCTATCAGCAGATGATCGAGATCGCCAAGGCGATCCAGCAGAATGCACAGGTCCTGATCATGGACGAGCCCAGCGCGCCGCTGACCACCGCTGAGGTGGAAAGCATGTTCAAAGTGGTGGAACTCCTGAGGAAACAGGGCGTCTCCATCATCTATATCTCCCACCGTCTGGAGGAGATCTTCCGTCTCTCAGACCGTATCGAGGTCATCCGGGACGGCGAGTATGTCACGACCCTGATCACGCCGGAAGCGACAGTAGACGAGCTGATCAAGCTGATGGTAGGACGTGAGATGACGCAGAAATATCCGCCGCGCAAAGACTGCATTGACCGCAGCAAGGTCATGCTGGAACTGAAGGATGTCTGCGGAAACGGCGATGAGCATATGACGCTGAAGATCCATGCCGGCGAAGTGCTGGGCCTGGGCGGCCTGGTGGGAGCCGGACGTACGGAGCTTGCGGAGATGATCTTCGGGTCGAAACCGAAGACCAGCGGCCAGATCTTCCTGAACGGAAAGGAGATCAATCCGAAGTCTCCCAGAGAAGCGATCAATCTGGGCATCGCGCTGGTACCCGAAGACCGGAAACGTCACGGCGCCCTGCTTACGAACTCTATCAAGAACAACATCAATATGCCGATCTATGAAAGGATCTCCCGTGCCAGCGTTATCCATACGGGCACAGAGAAGAAAAACGCGGAGAAGTACCGTGAAGAGATCCAGATCAAATGTCCCTCTGTCAATCAGCTGGTGAAGAATCTTTCCGGCGGAAACCAGCAGAAGGTCATTCTCGGAAAGTGGCTGGCGGCCGAGTCGCAGCTGATCATCTTCGATGAACCCACCAGAGGTATCGATGTCGGCGCAAAGTTTGAGATCTACAAGCTTATCAACGACCTGGTGGAATCTGGACTCAGCGTTCTTATGATCTCCTCTGAGATGGAGGAACTGATCGGTATGTCTGATCGGATCATCGTGCTCGCGGAGGGCGAGATGACCGGCGAACTGCAGAAAGAAGAATTCAATTCGGACACCATCATGGCGTATGCGTCCGGTATTACAGAGAAAAAGGAGGTCTCGTGACATGGGTAACCTGAACATGAAAAATTTTCTCAAGATGAACGCCATCTGGCTGGTGTTTGTTATTGAAGTCATCATCTTTGCTGCTGCCAGCGGCGGCACTTTCCTGACGCCGAATAATATCATCAACATTTCAAGACAGGTATCCTATTACGGAATCGCCTCCATCGGTATGACGTTCGTAATCCTGATCGCCGGCATCGACCTGTCGATCGGTTCCATTATCACACTGGTAAACGTAGTCTGTGCTTATCTGATGGTCAATTCCGGCATGAATATGTGGATCGCCGTGATCATCTCCCTGCTGCTTGCAACGATGATCGGCGTGCTCAACGGCGCCATGGTCGCTACCATCGGCATCCCGGCTCTGATCGCGACTTTCGCGTCACAGACGATCTTCGAGGGCGTGTCCTACCTGATCTCCGGCGGACGTCCGATCTCCGGCTTTGACAATGCGTTCGGTCTTTTCGGCCGTGCCACAGTAGGTATCGTTCCTGTCTGCGCCATCATCATGATCATCTGCTTCCTGATCGGAAGCTTTATCCTGAACAAATCTTACTTCGGCCGTTATTTCTACGCCATCGGCGGAAATGAAGAGGCAGCTGAGCTGTCCGGTATCCGCGTCAACCGCGTGAAATATCTGATCTATGCACTGTCCGGTCTGTTTGCGGGTCTTGCGGGTATCGTCCTGCTGTCCCGTTCCGGTTCCGCACAGAGTACAGTCGGTAAAGGCCTGGAATTCGATGTTATCACCTGCGTTGTCCTGGGCGGCGTATCCGTTAACGGCGGTGTCGGCCGTATGTCCGGTGTCGTAGCCGGCGTGCTGATCATCGGCTCCCTGACCAACGGCATGATCCTGATGGATGTCAGTGAGTACACCCAGATGGTCGTCAAGGGTATCGTTCTGGCCGTGGCCGTCGGCATTGACTGCCTGTCCAAGAAACGTCAGGCGACCTGATGACAGTGAAAGAAGAAATGCTTACCGGTCCGGCGGATCTTTCCGCCGGATTGTGGGCTGATTATTACGCGGAAACGGATCCTGACGAGAGATGGCGGATTTTTTGTTATTTTTCCGGGAAGGAGGCCGACCGCGGTCTGCTGGATTTTTGTAAACAGATCTACAAAGAACGCTATCATGATCCGGCGCATCCGGACCGGACTGTAGATCTGTACCTGTGGAAATGCGTCTACCTTCCGGGTCTTTATAAAAGAAAAGGATTTCTCCGGAAAGCTTTTCTGCGGGAGCTGGAGCAGACGTTAAAGGAGCTGCATCTTTCGGATCCGGAAAGTCTTACAGAGACGGAAAAACAGTGCCTTTATCTGGAGTTCCGCAATGCCGCCAGACGTTATCTGGACACCTGCCGCGGTGACGGCTATGCGAACAGTTTCCTGGGCCTGAAGAAAGCCAGCATGGAACAGAAATATAAGAAGGCAGGAGAAGATATCTGGATGATGTCCGCCGGCCTGGCCCGTGCCGTCGGCGAAGAAGCGAGGATGTCCCTCTGGTGCGATGCCCTGTATGAAGAGGTATGTGCGTTTAACCGCACTGCAGCAGAACGGTACAGGGAACTTGACGGCACCCGGTAGTTCGGGTATAAAAACTTACAGCAACGGGAGGTAATGAAAATGCAGAAAATGATGCAGCAGGAGCTGATGACAGAACCGAAAAAAATCATGTTCCGCCAGGTACCGGTGCCGGTGCCCGGTCCTGATCAGGTCCTGGTGAAGATCAAGAAGATCGGTATCTGCGGCAGTGATATTCATGTATTTCACGGAAGCCATCCCTATGTCACCTATCCGCTGACCCAGGGTCATGAGGTATCCGGCCAGATCGTGGAGCTTGGCGACTGTGTGACGGATCTTGCTGTGGGACAGAGAGTCACCATTGAGCCTCAGGTGTTCTGCGGAAGATGCTATCCCTGCCTCCACGGAAAATACAATCTCTGCGAGAAACTGAAGGTCATGGGATTCCAGACCACGGGGACCGCAGGGGAGTATTTTGCGGTAGATGCTTCAAAAGTGGATGTGCTTCCTGATAATCTGACTTACAGCGAAGGCGCCATGATCGAGCCGACAGCTGTGACAGTTCATGCAGCGAAACGTTTTCCGGATCTTGTGGGCGCAAAGACCGTGGTCTTAGGCTGCGGACCGATCGGCATTCTGCTGATCCAGTCCCTGAAGGCGCTGGGCGCCGGACAGGTATTTGCCACGGATATTTCCGATGCACGTCTGGAACTAGCGAAACAGCTTGGTGCGGACTATGCGGTCAACACCCTGAAGGAAGATTATGCGCAGGCACTGCTGGCAGCATACGGCCCTGACAAAGCGGATGTGATCTACGAGTGCGCGGGTTCCGATATTACCATGGACCAGGCGATCCAGAATGCCAGAAAGGGTTCGGTCATTATCCTGGTAGCGGTCTTCGGCAAACGGGCCAATGTAGACCTGGCGAAGCTGAATGACTCTGAACTGGATCTCAACACCTCCATGATGTACCGCCACGAGGATTATGTGGATGCGATCCGTCTGGTAAAGGAAGGAAAGATCCGCCTGAAACCGCTGCAGAGCGCATTCTTTGCCTTCGAAGATTTTCCGAAGGCGTATGAGTTTATCGACAACAACCGGGAAAAGACCATGAAGGTCCTGATCGACGTGGATCCGTCGGAAGAATAAACCGGACGGGCGGTCCTGTTTGACTTGCTGCGTGCAATGTGTCAGGGGGCCGTCCCTTTTTTACTTTTTAAACAGGAGGATCTGATAATGAGGCTGACGTGGAAAGGACTGCACGACAGAGATGCATGGGAGGCGGCAGGCATCCGTCTGCCTGCATTCGATCCGGAGGAAGTGGCGGAGCGGACGCGGAAAAATCCGGTTTGGGTCCATTTCGGCGTGGGAAACATCTTCCGGATCTTTATGGGAACCATCGCGGACGATCTGATCGAAGCCGGGGAAGCAGACCGGGGAATCACCGGGATCGAAACATTTGACTTCGATGTGGTGGATAAGATCCACCGGAAATGCGATAATCTTGCCCTCTGCGTAACGATGCATCCGGATGGCAAAAAGAATATGCGGGTCGCGGGATCGCTGACAGAAACGGTGGCGGCAAGGCCCGGGGATGCAGCAGCGCTGGCGCGCATCCGGGAGATCTTCAGAAGTCCTTCCCTGCAGCTGGTATCCTGTACCATCACGGAGAAGGGATATGAACTGAAAGATCCGCAGGGAGAATATCTCAGGTTCATAAAACCCGCACTGGAGCAGGGACCGGAAGCTGCCCATGCCAGTGCCATGACGCTGATTGCCGCAATGCTGAAAGAGCGGTATGAGGCAGGCGCTGCACCGTTGGCATTCGTCTCCATGGACAATGTCTCGGAAAACGGAAAGAAGTTCCGGGAATCGGTCCTTGAGGTCGCGGATATCTGGCAGGAAAAAGGCCTGCTCTCTGCGGAAGCAGCTGCCTACATCCGGGATGAATCCAGGATATCCTTCCCCTGGAGCATGATCGATAAGATCACACCCCGGCCTGATGACGGTGTAGGAAAAAGCCTGACAGAAGCAGGCGTTGAGGATATGGAGACGGTGATCACCTCAAAGAGAACGTACATCGCTCCTTTTGTCAATGCGGAAGGACCGCAGTATCTGGTGGTGGAGGACAGTTTCCCGAACGGCCGGCCGGCTTTTGAAAAGGCGGGCGTTTATATGACAGACCGGGAAACGGTGAATGCCTCAGAACGCATGAAGGTGACAGTCTGTCTGAATCCGGTCCATTCCGCGCTGGGGCCTTACGGTGTCCTGCTGGGTATGGAACGGTTCTCGGATGTCTTTGCAGATCCTGATCTGCGGCTGCTGGCGGAGCGGGTCAGCTTCGGCGAAGGAATGCAGGTGGTAAAGGATCCGGGGATCATTTCACCGGCTGCATTTCTGGATGAGCTGATGACCGTCCGTTTCCCGAATGCTTATATCCCCGATACGCCGCAGCGTCTCTGCACGGACATCTCTCAGGGGCTGGGCGTGCGGTTCGGCGTGACGGTGCGCGCTTTCTGTGAGCGGGATGGCGATGCCTCCGCCCTGCAGGGGATTCCGCTTGCCATTGCCGGCTGGCTGCGTTATCTTATAGGTGTGACAGACGACGGACAGGCTTATGAACTGGCGCCGGATCCCCTGAACGCGGGATTCCGGGAAGACCTTCTTCGCGGGGGGATCGAACTGGGACGGCCGGAGAGCCTGAAGGATCAGCTGCAGCCGATCCTGTCCAACGAGAGTATTTTCGGCATCGATCTTTATGCCGCAGGCATTGGGGAAACGATAGAAGAGATCTTCCGCAGGGAGATTTCGGGATACGGCATGGTGCGCCGGACGCTGCGGGAAACAGCGGAGAGCTGGCGCTGCATTACGGAGGAGTGAAATATGAATCAGGCGAGAGAGAACATCGCGCAGGGAAAGACAGCACTCGGTATCGAGTTTGGATCCACGAGGATCAAGGGCGTTCTGACGGATTATGACGGACATGTACTGGCGAAGGGAGAATACGAATGGGAGAACCGCCTGGAGAACGGGATCTGGACTTACCATCTGGATGATGTGGATACCGGGCTTAAAAGCTGCTATTCCGCGCTTCGGCAGGATGTGGAGAAGACTTATGGCATCACTCCTTCTGTCTTCGGGGCGATCGGCGTCAGCGCTATGATGCACGGCTACATCGCACTGGATGCGGAGGACCGGCAGCTGGCCCCCTTCCAGACCTGGAGAAATACCAATACCACGCCGGCAGCAGACCGTCTGACGGAGGAACTGCAGTACAATATCCCGCTGCGGTGGTCGGCAGCGCACCTGTATCAGCGGATGCTGGACAAAGAGGAGCATGTGCATCACACGGCATCAGTATTCACCCTGGCTGCCTACATGCATTACAAGCTGACCGGGGAGAAGGTCATCGGCGTCGGCGATGCGGCAGGCATGTTCCCCATCGACTCCGACGTCCTGGATTATAATGAGAAAATGGTGAAGCGTTTCGATGAACTGGCGGCGGAAGCCGGTTATCCCGAAGTGCATCTCAGGGAAGTATTTCCCCGGGTGCTGACCGCGGGAGACGCCGCCGGCGTGCTGACAGAAGCAGGGGCTGCACTGATGGATGAGACCGGAACACTGAAACCGGGAATCCCGCTGTGCCCTCCTGAAGGCGATGCAGGCACCGGCATGACAGCCACCAATTCCGTTGCGGTGCGGACCGGAAACCTCTCTGCAGGCACCAGCACTTTCGCCATGGTAGTGCTGGAGAAGCAGCTCAGCAAGATCTACCGTGAGATCGATATGGTGACCACACCGTCCGGTTTCCCGGTAGCTATGTCTCACGCGAACAACGGTACTTCGGATCTGAACGCCTGGGTGGGCATGTTTAAGGAGTTCTGTGAACTCATGGGTGTGGAAGCCGATATGGGAACGCTTTTCGGCAAGCTTTACACGCATTCCCTGAAAGGTGATCCGGACTGCGGCGGACTGCTGGCTTACGGCTATTACTCGGGAGAGAATATCACATTCATCAATGAAGGGCGCCCTCTGTTCGCCCGTACGCCCGATTCGGCGTTCAACCTGGCGAACTTCATGCGCGTAAATCTCTATACCTCCCTGGGTGCGGTGAAGCTGGGCATGGATATCCTTCTGAAAGATGAAGGCGTGAAGCTGGACCGCATCATGGGACACGGCGGCCTGTTCAAGACACCCGGCGTGGCACAGCGTTATCTGGCTGCCGCCGTAAATACGCCGGTCACAGTTATGGATACTGCCTCCGAAGGCGGTGCCTGGGGCATTGCCCTGCTGGCTGCCTACCTGGCGGACGGGAAGAAGGACGGACGGCTGGAAGAGTACCTTGATAAGAGAGTGTTCAAAGACCTTGCAGGTGAGGCTATGGAGCCGGATCCCGACGAAGTGGAAGGCTTTGAGACATTTACCAGACGTTACGCTGCAGGACTGGAAGTGGAGAAGGCTGCCATAGCGGCGATCGGCTGGTAAAAAGCAGAAAATCAAAAATAAAAAGACCGGCGCTGCGGGGAGGGATAAAAGAAACCATTGAAGCACAGCCTTTTGGGTGTTATTCTTAACCTGTCGGAAGAAGTTCGTTTTTTATCATCCGGGAGGTGACGGCATGCTTCGTTTTCTGGAAATCATCAGACGTATATTTATAGGCGGGATTGTTTCTCTGCTGATCGCATTGATCGGGTTGAGGACCGGTATCCCGGAACTGGCGCTGGCGGCCAAGAATCCTGCAGTATTAAAGGGCGCTTTCAGTCTGTTCTTTCTGATTTCCCCGGCCTGTTATTTCATTCTGATCCTGATCTCGTGTGTCATCATCCGTCAGCACGTGAAGTATGCAGCGGTACATCAGCAGAAGATCTTTATGTATACAGTGCTGCTTGTCCTCGGAAGCGATCTGGTTTTTCCTTTTAAAAATATCGCGGGCCTGTTCGCGGGAAATAAGGACGGGTCGTCTGAGGAGACCGGATCAAAAGGAAAACGAAGATCTGTGATCCGCACCGTTGAGATGGTGATCCTGGCGGGAGTATGTATATTCGGCTTATTTGTGATTTAATGATCTGTCATCGGACTGAGCAGGACCCGGGTTCATCGGGTCCTGTTTTGATGAAGAATCATTTGGAACGGAGAGCGTTCCTGTGATAATATGGTGCTGTAATAACTGCGGTAATATTCCGGCAGGAGGCTGACAATGATGAAAGAGAACAGGACTGCTCTTACGGCAGGCAGCCGGGAGAATGAGCAGCTCCGGAAGAAAATGCTGGAATACGGCCTGACATTTCCGGATACCTATACGGATACGCCGTTTCGTGATCCCAACTGGCAGCTTGTCAGGGTGAAGGAAAGCAAAAAAGCATTTTTATGGACTTATGAAAAAGACGGCATGATGCATCTGAATGTGAAGGTGACGCCGGATTCCAGGGATTTCTGGAGGAACGCCTACGCCTCCGTTCTTCCGGGATGGCATCAGAACAGCGAACACTGGAATACGGTCATTCTGGACGGGACAGTTCCGGAAGCGGATGTACGGATGATGATCGCGGAGAGTTATGATCTTGTTACGGATTCTGCGACAAAAAGAATCTATGAGGCGGTAAAGAAGATCCCGCCCGGACATGTCGCAACTTACAGCCGGATCGCAGAGATGGCCGGAGACAGAAAGATGGCCAGAGCCGTCGGCAACGCCCTGCACAGGAATCCGGATCCGGAACATATTCCGTGCTTCCGGGTGGTGAATGCAAAAGGAGAGTGCTCCGGTTCCTTCGCTTTTGGCGGAGCGGGAAGACAGGAGGCGCTGCTGCAGGCAGACGGTATAGAGGTCATCGACGGAAAGGTGGACCTGAAAAAGTACGGGATCTGAGCGGGATGATCAACCTTCCGCCGAAGCAGAGCGTTACCCCGCAGGCTGCATGCGCAGGCGCTTGATGAGCCGGTCGAGGGTAAGTTCGCTCCATTCGATCACTTCGATATTCAGTTCGTCAGCCCGCCTTCTCATCGGAGAAAATTCGTTGGCGGCGCTGGAAGAGGTAACAATGATCGCCCGGGAACCCTTCCCGCCGAAGCGGTCTCTTAAGACAGAGAGCTCGTTCAGAGCCTCTGTTTTTATTTCGCTTGTTTTGCAGCTGATAAAGACGGGCTGCACGCCCCGCACCGCCATGACGTCAATTTCGTTTGTCACGCCGTCCCGCTGGTTGGAGCCGCCCTCCCAGTTTACGACCGCGCTCAGAACGACATCGTCAAAGCAGTCTGCAGCAAGGCAGGCGCGGTAGACCTGCAGCTCCAGAACGGAGCCGATATCTCTCAGCCAGAAACGGATGGTCTCATCCGGAAATGCAAAGCTGATCTCATCCTCTGTGATTTCCAGATCCAGGATCAGGCCGGCTTCAGCAAGCGCTTCAAAAAGCAGGGGGTCTGCCGTAACAGTCCCGTGGTCTGCTTTTGCTGTACGCGGGCCGGAGGCGTCAAGCCGTCCGGGTTCTGCGGAGGAGATCTTCTGGATATAGCTGATCTGCCGCTGCCATTCCCGCCGGAAATCACCAAATACAGTAAACAGTTTATCGATCTCCGGCAGATAGTCCCGCAGCCGGCTGTTGTCTGCCCGTCCTTTCAGGAGCGTGCCGCCGGCCATCAGGAAGCAGCTTTCCGCGTCGAGGCGGATGGCGCAGGGCAGGTCCCTCGCAAAAGGCGCGTTCTTAATCTCGAAAAAGGCGTTCTTCTTCCGGCTGTAGGTAAAGACCGGCGTATTGCCTGCCACATTGCCGGCTGCGAACAGCGCTGCATCCGTGCCGCCCGCAATGTCTATGGCGCAGTCTTCATGCGTCTCCAGTACCTGCAGCAGCCTTTTCCCGATCTTTACGGAATCCAGCAGGCTGGTCGGGAGAAAGGTAAGCTTCACGGGGCATTTCCGGTGTGAAAAATACATCTCCAGGGATTTCTTGAGCGCGCGGTTCGCATCCACCTCCGGGGGACAGATGATCACGGTCTCCTCCGGGCGGAACGTTTCTGTAGCAAGCACGTTCTCAATCGGTCGCTCATCATACAGCTCGATCAGGGTCTTCATGGTATGTTCTGCCTCCGAAGTATTTGTTCTGTTGCAGATTGTCAGTTCCCTTTCTGCGGTCATTATACATCACGATCGGAAGGCTGTCTATTGCAGGAACAGCCGGAACAGGTGCGAAAAGGGATAAGGTTTCCATTCACCACGTTCCCTTTCTGTGGTATGATAAAGCCTGAAATTGCGAGATGATACAAAGGATCAGACCGATGATGAACAGCACAAGAGAAGAAAACGAAAAGAAACGGAAGATCGGGGAAGACAGCGGAAAAGCATTCTGTGAATGCCTGCTCTCCTGGTATGACGCAAACAGAAGGATCCTGCCCTGGCGCGAAGATCCGTCACCGTATCATGTATGGCTTTCCGAGATCATGCTGCAGCAGACAAGAGTGGAAGCCGTAAAAGCATATTATGCACGTTTCCTTGCGCAGCTGCCGGATATCGCTTCGCTTGCCGGGGCTGAGGAAGATGAGTATATGAAACTGTGGGAAGGGCTGGGTTACTATTCCCGCGTACGCAACCTTCACCGGGGGGCGGTCATGGTCCTGGAGCAGTACGGCGGAAAGATGCCGGATACTGCTTTGGAACTGAAGAAGATCCCCGGAATCGGGGAGTATACTGCAGCTGCGGTCGCTTCCATTGCCTTTGGAGAATGTGTTCCTGCCGTAGACGGAAATCTGCTGCGGATCTTTGCCCGTCTGACCTGCTGTCCGCAGGGGATCCATGAAACAGCCGTAAAAAAGGCGGCGCAGGCATTCTTTTATGAAAAAATGGTACAGGACAGAGCAGACCGCCCGGGCGATTTCAATCAGGCTCTGATGGATCTCGGTACGGCAGTTTGTCTGCCCAATGCAGAGCCTCTGTGCGGGATGTGTCCGCTAAGCAGCTTCTGCAAAGCCTGTGCGGCAGGTAGTCCCAGACAGTATCCCGTCGTGCCGGAAAAGAAAGCAAGGAAAGCGGAGCAGCTGACGGTCTTTCTGATCCGCGACGCCGAAAGGATCGCGCTTAAGAAACGGCCGGCCCACGGACTTCTGGCGGGACTTTATGAATACCCGCACGAACCCGGTCATCTGGATCGGGAGAGCGCGCTGGAGGCTGTCCGTAAAATGGGCTTTTCCCCGCTGCGGATCCGTCCGCTTCCGGAAGCAAAGCACATTTTCACCCACAAAGAATGGCATATGACGGGGTATGAGATCCTGGCAGATGAACTGGAGAGTTTCACAGATGCGCAGCAGCCGGCCGGTCCGGGAGAGATCTTTCTGGCTTCCATCCGGGAGATCCGGGAGATCTATGCGGTGCCGACTGCTTTTTCGGCTTATACCTCATTGCTTCCGGGAGAGCGGGAGACTGTCTCCTATCGTTGAGAATTTTAGGGAAAAACAGCATATTATGAGAATTCTGTCTTTCCCTCTTTGCCGGGATAAATTATAATAAAAACGGGATAAAGCAGCACAGAGACGGGAGAAGAACGATGACTGCGCTGCAGAAGGGCAGAAGGAAAAAACACAGATCATACAGGAGGAAGTGAAATGGGAGCGGGAAAACGGATTATTCGATGCTTGCTGACAGTATTCATGATCGCTGCTGTATTTGGAACAGCACGGGGAGTGCAGGCGCATACGCTCTTTCCGGAAGGAAAGACGATCCTGTGTTCGATTACGAAAGATACGCCGATAATAGAAGACCTGCACAGGGTCAGATATACGGTAAAGCCGAAAAAGAGCGGAACCTATACCATTTTTTCATTCGGCGCGGACGGCATCAATTCGAACATCAGAGAGAAGAACGGAGATTATATAGAAGGGGATACAGGCGATGACGTCTGGTACGAGGCGGAAGATCTGAAGGCCGGAGAGGAGTATACCCTGGAATTCAGTTACTTTGAGTATAAATCCTTTTACGTCGGTATGTTCCTGGTGGGCAGCGGCCAGACGGTCATACAGTCTGCGAATTATACGGTGACGGATAAGAATAACGGAAAGCTCTTTGAAGCGATCAGTGACAAGAGCTTGAAAAATGCCGTATGGCGCAGCAGTAATGAGGCTGTAGTCCATGTGAATGATTGGGATCGGATGAAGGGCGACAATTGTTCGGGAACCAACCTGCTCGCAAAAAAGAACGGAACGGCAGTCGTCCGTCTGGTCGATTCCGTGACCGGCAAGGTCTACGCATCCTGCAATGTGACCTGCAAGGATATCACGGAGAATTATGATGTTTATGTCGGCGATGTACGTGTGACCAACAAAAATGCGTCGGGCGTGAAAGGGAACGGTATCTCGGGAAAAGTAACTTATGACAAAGCATCCAATACGTTAACGCTGAATAATGCTGTATTATCGAAGGCCGGATATATCTCCGTGAATAATCTCGGGGGTGGAAATATTCCTGCCGCCATCAACTATGCCGGCAGAGATACGCTTAAGATCAGGCTTGTCGGCAGCAGCAGAATAAAAAACCTGGATTACGAACCGAAGAGCGCTTATGACGCTTCCGTCTCTTACGCAGGCACCATGGGGATCTGTTCCCTCGGATCGGTCAGCTTTACGGGTACAGGCAGTCTTACGATCGATTCCGGGAATACCGGCGTCGGCGTCAGCTGTGCGCATGCTCTTTCTGTTGCAAACGGTGCATCCGTTACAGTAAAGGAAACATTTGCGAATAATTCAAATGGGATCAACGCGGCTGATTCCGTATCGGTCAACGGCAGTCTTTCGGTTGCAGGACAGACTTATACCCTGGTCGTCGACGGAAAACGCGGCGGGATAAGAGGATACGGCATCACCACAAAGAAGCTGTCTGTCGGCAGTACCGGAAAATTGAATATTACCGAGGAAACCGCGAATGAAGTCACAAGCATATGTTTACAGCTTACAGCAGGCGGAAGTGCGGATATTCAGGGGTATCTTTCCGCATCGGCTTCGGGAGCAAAAGGACAGAGTGCCGGCATTGCTGCGGCAGCGGCTGATGATAATACGCCATTTAAGATCTCCGGCAGCGGGAAAGCCGTTCTGAAAGGCAATCTGAAGGCATTGGATAATATTAAGCCGAAAGCAGTCGGTTCTGTGGTGATCAATGCCGGCGGCAGCGAATCCCAGGCATATACGGTCACGCCGACAGGGAGCATGACCGAGCAATATATCACCGCCGGAAAGGATGTAAAGGCCAGAATAAAGCCTGTCACAATAAAGAAACCGAAGGCGGCGAAGAAAGCGTTCACCGCTAAGTGGAAGCAGATCCCGAAGATTTATGCCGATGGATACCAGATCAGATACAGCCTGAAATCGAATTTCAAAAAAGCAAAAACAGTAAAGGTAAAGAAAGCGGCAGCTTCTTCGAAGAAGATCAGCAAGCTGAAGCCGAAAAAGAAATACTATGTACAGGTCAGGGTTTATAAGAAGGTAAATGACAGGAACTGTTACAGTAAGTGGAGTAAAAAGAAACCGGTGAAAACAAAATAATAGCTGATGAGACCAGGGGACGGTTCTCCGGCTCTCCCCCGCATAGGAGAGGACCGGAGAACCGTCCCCTGGTCCTTCTTTTCTCTTTTTTTTACTTGCCTCTCAGCCGGTATTCCTTCGGTGTAACGCCGGTGCGTTTTCTGAAATACTGGACAAAATAACTGGTATCGCCGAAGCCTACATCCAGGGCGATCTTGGTAACAGGATCATCTGTTTCTTTCAGCAGTTCCATAGCTCGGGATACACGGTACTCCAGAAGATACTGCTTCGGACTGCTGCCGGTTATTTCATTGAAGCACCGGTTGCATTCGCTCTCGCTGATCTCAGCGGCTTTTGCGATCTCTTTTACGGAAATGTGGTTCATATAATTCTTGCTGATAAAGGCAAGCATGGATTTGAGCCTGTCCAGACGGGATGTTCCGATGGCCACGGCGCTGTCGTTAAATTCCTCGCAGTTCTCAAGCATCAAAAGCCAGCAGCTGTTGACAAGCACGGAGATCTTGTACTCTCTGAAAGAAATATTCCTGTGCTGGAACAGATCAGCCAGATCCCAGAGATGGTTAAGCAGCTCACGCATCCAGACTTCTGTCGGCGTGATCAGAAAGGACGGCATGGAATAAGGTGTTACATAAGGAAGAACATAATCATGTTCCATACGGCTCCCTGTAAAAAAACTCAGAATCTTATAAGGAAATGCAACACTTACATAGCGGGCATCGTCCGTCATGTCTGTTGTTACATGCAAACAGTTGCGGTTAATGAAAAGCGCTTCGCCGGCACACATGGGGTATGTAACGCCGTTGACGGACATTTTCATCCGCCCTTTTAGGAGAAGCGTAAACTGGAGTTCTTCATGCCAGTGCATATCAAGGTAACCGCGCCCCGGCGGTTCCATCTTGTATGGCGTAGCAACATAAATCCCCAGAGGAAATGTCTCGTCCTCAAATCGATTTGTTTCATGGAACTGCTGTACGGAATAATCAGTAATATTAATCACGTCCTGCCTCCGCTCTTTTTCTGATCTTCAAAGACACATATCCATTCTAATTATAACAGTAAAAGAAATCAGTTTGTTATAATTAATAGTTCAATGATATTGATCGGAGACATCAAAATTATCAATCCGGCTCTTTGACAGCTGAATAAATCAAAACATACCGCTAGGCCTTGTGCTTGGCGGATTTTTTTGTCCATTATTTAGTATTTTCTCTTGCGTAACACTAAATAATGGTATATAATCTTTATATGGAGGTTTTTGAACTATGAGGTTAAATATCGTTAGATCTGCTCATTCAACTTCGTATACTGTAATCAAGTCTGCATATAAGAACAAAAAAATCACCAGTGTTGTCGTCGAGCG
>JAFRLH010000092.1 GCA_017431345.1 Lachnospiraceae bacterium
CGCTATGTGATGATATAATAAAATCGAATAAAAAGAAAGGACTTTGGAATTGTATAACGCAAATTCTGAAGTCCTTTCCGCATTTGTGGAGGAAAACATGGTTAATGACAGCAGAATCCGGATTCTTCGAATTCTGGAAATTCTCCGCTCGGAGTCGGACGAGAATCATCCCATCACCATTGTTGAGATCCTGAAGATCATGAATGAGCGCTGGAACATGGATTCCTATCGGATTACCGTTCAGAAGGATATTGCCGCGCTGATCGATGCCGGATACCCGATCGAGGTTGTCCGCTCCACGCAGAACCGATACTATGTCACCGAACAGATGTTTGAACTCCCGGAACTGAAGCTGCTGATTGACGCGGTGGAATCCGGGAAATTCATCAGCGAGAAGAAAAGCCGTGAGCTGACGGAGAAACTGACTGCCCTTGCCATCCGCAGCGACCGAGACTCATTGAAGCGAAATATCAGCATTTCAGATCGGGTAAAGACCGGAAGCGAGCAGCTCTACTACATCATGGATACGCTGAACGAGGCCATAAACAGGAAGCGGAAGGTCAGCTTTCTGTATTTCGAGTATCATGCCGGGAAGAAGAAAAAGCTGAAGAATGAAGGTGACCCCTATATTCTCAGCCCTTATACCCTGACATGGAACGGGGACTTCTACTATGTGGTCGGCTGGTCGGACAAGCATCAGAAGATTGCGACCTTCCGTGTGGATCGAATCTTCAAGGTTCCTGAGATCCTGGAAGAGAAGGCAGTACCGAAACCGAAACAGTACAGCATCGGTGACTTCGCCGAAAAAGCCTTCCAGATGTTCGATAAGGAGCATGCTACCGTCGAGCTCCTCTGCGAGAATGAGGCCATGAACACGGTGATCGACCATTTCGGTACAAAAATCAGAACCGAACAGGTGGACGAAGATCATTTCCGGTTTAAAGCAGAAGTCTCGGTCAGTCCGGTATTCTTCGCCTGGGTCTTCCAGTTCGGCGGGATGATTAAGATCGTAGGACCGCAGGAAGTGAAAGACGCATATCGTGATAGACTTGAGAAGCAGCTGAAAACAATGTAACAAAAGGAGAGATGGTGATTCTATGGTTACGGTCTTTATGACAGATGAGGCGGAGGATTATCTGCTTGAAGAATTTGCTGAAAACGGTTTTCCTGATATGCCGAATGCTGAGTGGACATCGGATATCCTGCTTGAATATGTGGATTCCAGCATGACGGTGCGCATCTTAAAAACAGAAGATGTTGAAGCCTATATGAAAACAACGCGGTTTTTCCCGCCCACACTGCAGGAAGCTGAAATAGAAAAGCCGGAGATCGATGAAAAGGCTCTGGAAGAATGCCGGTATTATCTGGAGGAATATCTGGCGGGAGATAAAGCCATAGGAGGAATATCGACAGACGAAGAACTGAGCTGGCTTCGGCATTCCATTCTCTTCCGCAGACTTGTTGCTCCTCGTGTGCGTGAGCATATTGCCGGCAGAGAGTATACCCCGGATGATTCGAAAAGCGGCGTCTTCCTTTCCTGTGAGAAAGGAGAGTTAAGCGACGAGATCGTATACGGAGAACAGAGGCCGGACCTGACTTATGGGCGAGTTCATCCTGAGACCGGAGAGGTCGAGATAAAAAAGGGACGCTGTTACGAAGATGAGATCAGTGACGGCGAAGGCTTTGATTCCGTGATGCGGGACCTTGCAAAGCGCCCGAAATACATGATGAATCCGGACGGGAGCGGAGAAAAGGCTGACCTTCCGGCAGCAATTCTGAGGGCATATCAGAGCAGCAGACTGTGGCTGGATGGAAAACACAGAAGGAAACTACTTTCGGCCAGAACAGTACCGGTGGAGTTTAAACAGGATGGCTTCCTGCTGCAGCGTAACCTCAAACAGTCTGCCGAGCGGATATATATCAGCGTTGATACTTTGATGAAACTTCCTGAAGCGGATGTACCCATCAATCGGCTTCCTGAAGAAATGCTTCCGGAAGCAGTTATAGAAATTACGGATGCAGATTATATCTGCGTTGCTGAAATCAGCGGCAATATCCGTGTCAATACCAAGCTTTCTCTGTACACGCGGTTCGGAGTACCGCTCATGAGCCCGTTCCGGGCGGAAGCCGGGAATGTCGGTATGGGTTCCGGGACATTTTTGGGAGATGGCTTTATCGGGGCTGACGGAGAAGGCTATCTGGACGATGTGGTGTATTCTCTCCTTTTCGGGTATCGGAAGATCCTGGGAGTGATGATTGCCTCCGATTGGTTTTCAAAACACGGAAAGACGAATACACCGCAGTC
>JAFRLH010000093.1 GCA_017431345.1 Lachnospiraceae bacterium
CATCAGGCTTCACCCGATGCGAATTTTCTCGGAATTTTCGGAGTAAATAGAGTATACTGTTTATTTGTCAAGGTGCTTTTTCCTGCCTCAAGGCCGCACTTTTAAGTGCCCCCGTCAGCGGGAACTTTTATAAAATACCACTCGTCTCATCGTTTGTCAACAGCTTTTTTTCGGTTTTTCCAACTTTTTTTCACGCCTTGTGGCCGGTCCTTTTCCGACCACAACAGGTTGTGGTCGGGCATCTGATCCGGACTATATGCCGAATGGAATCAGCATAAAACGGTACAATGCTGCCAGCAAAGGATTGGAATTAATACCGGAGATTACGATCTGCCCCAGATCCGAAGGCAGAAGCAGCGTCACAAAAAGTGTGATCAGCCAGAGGACCAGGAATCCCTCGCACAGTCCGAAGACGCCGCCGAGCATCTGATTTACCGTCCTGATTCCCGGCAGGTGAGCGATCGCCATGACAGCCAGCGCCGCAAAACGGATCACCAGATACACGATCGCGAAGGTTATCAGAAAGACGAGGATCCTCATGATCCCTTCCGTAATATAGGTACTGACTCTTTCTATGAAATCCTCCGCTGCCTCTTTTGCCGTCACCCCGATCCCTTCCTGGAATCCCTCAGGGATCTCGCAGATATTCATCCAGTCAGTCTGCTGCTCTCCGGTAATCTCCATCCCCTGGAACACACCGCTCTCTCCTAGCGGGTCTCCCGGCAGGGCAAGTTCATTCAGGATCCGCGTCTTCATGACGTCCTCTACGCTTTCCCGCACCATTGTCTCCAGCGGAGTGTATTTTTCGATCGCATCGGAAACATACGGCTGCAGGACGCCTACCAGAAAGAACGTCAGTATTATGCTCACAAGCGATAAGATCGATCTGACGATCCCTCTTCTGTATCCTCTGATCGCAAACAGCACGGGGACAGCCACTGCAGCGGCAAGAAGTCCCAGTTCAAGCATCTTTTTCCTCCCTGTACGGACGGACCTCCGTCCTTATCGCGAAAAAACCTGCCGTCCGGCATATCGGCGCCAGCGGCAGGCAGTGATCTTTGGCTGTCGGCGGAACTGCCACGTTCCTTTAATCGAAATCCTTCTCCCGGAGGATCAGGAAACCGTCTTTATCGTACTTTTTCCCGAACATCCTTCTGGAAGCATGTTCCGCAGCATCCTCTATAATATCCTCCGCTTCAGCGGGCGTAAGCCTGCCGCCCTCTCTGAGGATGATATCGACCTCATCCTCCAGCGCATCAAAAGCAGAATCGTCAAGGACACATTCGATCTTGTGCGCGAAAAAATCCGCGTATCTGACAAAGTCTTTCTCTGACAGCTCCCGGTCCGGATGGATCCGGTCGAAATTAAGCGGCTGGACCTTCCTGACTCTTCTCTGCGGCCGGCGTTCCTGTACAGGCTCCGGATTCTCCTGTTCCGTCCTGGCATCATCCGTGTGATCTCTGCCCAGGGCATCTGCATTGGCAATGATCTGCTGTCTGATACGCTGCTTTGCACTTTCGATCCCCGCCGCGCTGTCTGTAAGGGCAAACACCTTTCCCGTGTCCAGATGATTGATCACTCTGAGAAGTTCCTTTATCATGTCATCCGAAAGACCGGAAGCGTGATCAATGATCAGATCCTTGCCGCTCAGCTGAGGGATGGATTTTACGAGGCCTCTGTTGTTGAGCTTTTCTGAAAGGATCCTTGCGATCGGAGGAAGTTCCCTTCCGCGGTCGGCATAATATCCCTCCAGCGCATCGATGGCAGCATCCACGCTGTCCTCATCTTCCGTGACCGGAACGAAGATGCATCTTTCCATGCCCTTATTCTTGAGCGGATCGGATTCCTTGCGCCTTCTGCTCTGGTCTTCCCACACAGCTCTCTCGGTCTCTTCAAACGAAAGAACTGGAAGGACGCCTTCGTCTGCCGAAAGCGGGATCTGTTCACTTGCAGCCGGCCCGTCCATATCAAACGGGCTGTCAATAGGCTCTTCCACGGCCGGAGTCTTTGCTTCCGGAACAGCTTCCCTTACTGCGGGCTCCGCTTCTTCTACAGCATTATCTTCATAAAGTATTTCATCTTCTTTATAAAGCATCTCATCCTCCATCTGCTCTTCCAGTTTTTCTTCTGTTTTTACTGCAGGTGCAGCATCTTTTTCTTCTTCCTTATTCGCGCTGTCCGGCTCTTCCGCCGCTTCTGTCACCGCAGGAACAGCATTGTCTGCAGCAGCTGCAGCTTCTGTCTTCGCGTTTTCTGCCGTTTGTCCGGCATCAGCCGGCACTTCTTCAGCACTTGTTTCCGCTGCCGCAGTACCGGCAGCAGCCAGTGCAGAGGCGGCGGCCGTTTCCGCAAGGGCTTCAGCTTCGTCTTCCCCGAGCAGTTCCCTGGGAATCCTGAATTTTCTGGTAGGCTCCAGATTCTCTTTCACCTTCCTCGGAGATCCTATTGTACTTCTGAGGATATCTTTGAGATTTCTGGTGCGCTCCAGCTCATTCTGTTCTTTACGAATGGCGTTCTGATCCGTGCTTTCCGCCATCGCGTTTCCTGTCTCCTCAGGGATCTCTTCCGTATCCAGACTGGGTTCTTCAAAATCCGTATTGTCCGCTTCATAGAAATCCGGTTCATCTTTCTTATCTTCATAAGAAGAGATATCAAACGGATCTTCCTCTTCCTGTACAGCAGCTTTCCCGGTCTCTGCAGCAGGTACTTCCGGGATCACGGCTTCCGGCGCGGTCTCCGGCGGAAGCGCCTCTTCAGACGGTTCTTCCGGGACAGCCGGATCGATATATTCCCGGGCCGGCTCATGTTTTACAGGGCGGGACGGTCCGGTATAGATACGCACATCGTCTTCAGGCACCACTTCCAGATCCGGATCCTGGCTTTCCGCCGGAACAGGCGCCGGTCTGACAGCAGCCGGTTCTTCGGGAGCAGGTCCTTCAACAGGCTTGTCAGCTGCGAACTTCGCGGCAGCAGGCTCTTCTATATCCGATCCGGCAACTTCCGGAGAGATCGCGATGACCGGAAGTTCTTCTTCCTCGCCGGGATCTTCTTCGGGAATCTCTGCCGTCTCCTCCGTATCAGTCAGTTCCTGCTCCTCCTCTTCGGCCGCTTCGGACATCTCATTCGCAACTGCCTTGACGCGTGCAGCATAATACTCGCGGTTCTCACGGTGCTCCCTCTGCATGTCTGTCAGCGGCTGCCAGATCTCCTTCAGTTCCATGGCTCTGTCCACATAGGAACCGACACCGAACCAGAGAATGATCTCATCGCAGAGCGCTACACACTCCTTTTCCATCCCGGCTTCGTTGTAAAGTTCAGCCAGGCGGCAGGCCCACTCTTCTTCAAACTCATATTTCTTATAAGTCTCGAGAATCGTGATCCTCTTATCCAGGCTCTCGCCTTTCGCCTCTGCGATCTTATAGCGCAGGATATAACGGTTGTTCTCATCCGGCGCTTCTTCCAGGTATTTGCGGTAGAACGCTTCCGCATCTTCTATATGATCCGCGGCAAGCGCAAGTTCCGTAAGCTTATAGATATGGCGCTTGCCAAGAGAAGTCCTTTCATAAGCGGTCAGAAGGACATCGATGGCTTTATCGTATTCCCCGATCTTCTCATAAGCTTCGGAAACTGCCGACAAGAGTCTGACGTTGTGCTCCTGTTTCCAGTCCACCGTGTCAGCGATCCGCGCTGCCTCCAGATAGTCTTCCTGTCTGACGAGTTTCTGAATCTTTTCAGCCTTTAAACTGTACGTGTACTTATCCAATGTTCTTCTCCCGCCTCTGTCCGTTTACAGTTCCACCCTTCCTTCCAGCGCCCTCAGGAGTGTGACCTCGTCAATATATTCCAGGTCCCCTCCCACAGGTACTCCGCTGGCGATCCGGCTGACTTTTATGCCTGTAGGTTTTATCAGTTTGCTTATATACATGGCCGTCGTTTCGCCTTCAAGGCTTGAGTTCGTGGCGATAATGACTTCCTTTACATCCTCTGTCTGCAGTCTCGCCATCAGTTCTTTTAACCGTATATCCGCCGGGCCGATGCCCAGGGCGGGCGAAATGGCGCCGTGCAGAACATGATAGCGGCCGTTGTATCTGCCTGTCTTTTCATAGGCTGCCAGATCCCTGGAATTCTCCACGACCATGATGGTGGAAGGATCTCTTGCAGGACTCTGGCAGATCGGGCAGATCTCCCTGTCTGTCAGCGTCTGACAGCATTTGCAGTACCGGATGGAATTCCTTGCTTTTGTGATCGATCCGGCAAGGCGTTCGGCGGACTCCTGCGGCAGGCTCACGATATGGAAAGCAAGCCGCTGGGCCGACTTCACGCCGATACCGGGCAGCTTTGAAAGCTCCGATATGAGCGCTGTCAGATCGTCGCTGTAATAATCCATTACAGTCCGAAGCCTCCCAATCCGGTATTCAGGCCGCCTGTGATCCTTGCCATAGCCGCTTCGGATTCCTGCGTCGCTGTTCTCAGCGCCTCATTGACAGCCGCAACGATCAGGTCCTGCAGCATCTCGATATCATCGGGATCCACGACTTCTTCCGCAAGCTTCACGGAAAGGATCTCCTTCTTACCGGAGACTTCCACCGTAACAGCGCCGCCTCCCGCGGCCGCAGTATATACTTTTTCTTCCAGTTCTTTGCTTGTCTCCTCCATCTGACGCTGCATTCTCTGTGCCTGCTTCATCAGATTGCCCATATTGCCGGGCATGCCTCCCTGAAAACCGCCTCTTCTTGCCATGTTGTCCAACCTCCCCGGAAACGGACCGATTGCATATGTCCGGTTCCATGTTCCTTTCTGTATCTGTATTTATGACGGTCAGTGCGTCAGATCATACGAAATCGTCGCTTTCTTCTATATCCATATGGAAGACCGCCAGATCCTCATCGCTGACCACGCGGTAGACCGGTTCCGGCGTGTCGGCTCTTACAGCACGCCCTCCTACGGATATCTCTTTTTTCAAAAATGCAGTAAGCTGTTCCTTTAATCTGTCAAGAGCACCCACTCTAACAGATATATTATACTTATTTATGTCAAAAAATACAACTGTTAATGCACCGCCTTCTCCGGGCTCCGGGCGCGTGTCCTTCAGGACGTCTCCGGCAAGATAATCCGCTGACGCCACCTGCCTGACCAGCGTCTTCCAGTTCTTCTTCACGAGCATCAGATCCTCGTAGTCCGCCTTCTTCAGTTCCACGACCGGCGGCTTCTTCTCCGCCGGCGCTGTGCTGCCGCCTTCCGGCTGCGGCGCTGCATTTTTCACCACAATTCCTTCGGCAAGCTTCCGCTCCAGCCTTCCGATCCGGTCAAGCGCCGCGGAGATATCTTCCTCTGTTTCCGGTGCAGCGATCTTCATGACTGCGATCTCAAGGAGCACCCTCTTGTTGGCGGCATTGCGCATACGGTTGAACGTCTCTGAAAGGATCCGGATCATCCGCATGATCCCGTTCGGATCGGTCATGTTCTTTTCTTCCGTCAGCCGGTCAAGATCCTCATAGGATATATCCAGCTGTTCCGCCCCGGCGCCGGATGTGCTAACCAGGAGAAGATTCCGCAGGTACCAGATCAGATCCTGCACATAGACTGACAGATCCTTTCCTTCGGCGACCACTTTGTCGATCTCCGCAAGAAGATCGGGGACATCCCCGGCAAAGCAGGATCTCGCCATACGGCTCAGCTGCTCGTTATCCACTGCGCCAAGCACGGCAAGGACTTTCTCATAGGTAAGCGTTTCTTCCATATAAAACGCAGCGCACTGATCGAGAAGGCTGATGGCGTCACGCATTCCCCCGTCCGCTTTTCTTGCAATGTAGGAAAGTGCTTCCTCATCGGCGGAGATCCCTTCCTTATCGGCGAGTTCCTTTATTCTCTCTTTTAATGTATCCGTGGAAATTCTCTTGAAATCGTACCGCTGGCAGCGGGACAGGACGGTTACGGGGATCCTGTTCGGCTCTGTGGTCGCAAGAATGAAAATGACATAGGAAGGCGGCTCCTCCAGGGTTTTCAGAAGGGCATTAAAAGCACCCTGCGAGAGCATATGCACCTCATCGATGATATAAACGCGGTATTTCCCCTGCGCCGGAGAATACTGGACTTCCTCACGGATCTCACGGACATTGTCAACGCCGTTGTTCGAAGCGGCGTCGATCTCCACGACATTCATGGAGGCTCCGGAAGCAATGGCTCTGCAGGCTGCACATTCTCCGCAGGCATTGCCGTCCTGCGGATTCTCGCAGTTGACAGCGCGGGCCAGGATCTTTGCGACCGTTGTCTTTCCCGTTCCTCTGGTGCCGCAGAAAAGATACGCATGACCGATCCGGCCGTGCCTGATCTGATTTTTCAGAGTTGTGACAATGGCGTCCTGTCCCTTTACATCTTCGAAGACCGTCGGACGCCATTTTCTGTAGAGCGCTGTATAAGCCATGGCAATGATCCTTAATTGAGAAAAAAGCATGCCATGGGACATGCTTCTTTTAGCTTTTATAAAATCCGCGCATTCGGCTTCGAAAACGCACCATGAACGTTACCTCTGCAGTTAACTCGGCCCCGGCACCCTCACGGCACACGAAAGGTTCCGCTTAGTGCTGCTTCATTCCTGACCTGACACGGTTCACGGAGTTCCGTTGCGCAAGACCAGAACGTCAACGCCACTTACAAAGGGCAGCTCCACAATGAGAATCCTCGGCAGAATATCACCCCTGCTGTAGCGGATTGCAGGTACAGGGCACCGCTATCTCCCCGGCTGCGCGGACAAAGTAAAGTATACCCTTTTCCCAAAATTCAGTCAAGCGTTATAAAAACACAGCGGAAAATCTTTTCTTTACACCCTGATGCGTTCTGCATCCTGGATCTTTTTCTGCGAATACATGATCACGGAATCTCCCGGAAGAAGCTTCAGGTCTCCCTTCGGTATGATCAGCGACCCCGCGCGTCTCACCAGGACGATAATGCTCTTTCTGGAGATGTCCAGATCCTTAATGTATTCATTGGCCCACGGGTTCTGTTCCTTCAGGACGACTTCCTTCAGATCGATATAGGTATTGTCGTTCGCGCTTTCAGCGCCGAGCACGACCGTATCATTTTCTTCCAGGATCACGTCGCCCCTGGGGACGATCACCCCGTTCCGTCTCTGAATGACCGCTACCAGCACGCCTTCGGGAAGCATGAGATCCCTGACTTTCTTCCCGATCCATTCATCATTTTTTGTCAGATGCGCTTTGATGAACTGCACATCGGATTCGGCGCCGTATTCCCCCAGACGCTTTACCCGCGTATACTGTTCCACGAATCCGGCGGAAATGATACCGGTAGGGATGGCTACCAGCCCAACGCCCAAAAACGAGATCACGATCCCGAGGAACTGTCCCAGGAAGGTGACCGGATAGATATCCCCGTATCCGACTGTCAGAAGCGTGGAGACCGACCACCACATGCCGGAAAACGCATTGCGGAACACTTCCGGCTGCGCTTCATGTTCAACGCTGTACATGCAGAGACTGGACGCGACCATCAGGATCAGGATGATAAAAGCGGAGGACAGCAGCTGCTGTTTTTTGCTGACAATGACTTCCGTAATGACATTCAGCGAATCATAATAGACGTTGATCCGGAACAGCCGGAAGATCCTGATCACCCGGAACATCCGGAAGGCGACGACCCCGGCCGGGAAGAACACCGGCAGATAGTACGGAAGGAACGACAGCAGATCCACCATACCGGTGAAGGAAAATACATATCTCATCACTGATCTGAGATCGGAATTCGCCGGATACGCATATCTTGCCGTACCGACCCGCAGGAAAAAGTCCGCGGCAAAAAAGATATACGTCAGGGATTCTGCGACCCTCAGCGGACCGCCGGCTGCCGCTTCGATGTTTTCGAAGGTAAGCGCAAGGCTGATCACAAGATTAATGACGATCGACAGTGTATTCAGTATGTCATAGACACGGCTCGGTGTGTCTCCGACATTTCCGATCTCTATGATCCTGTAGATTTTATGTCCCCGGCTCTCGCCGGCGTACTTTTGCTCCATAGTCGATCTCCTGTCTCCCTATTTCGGATCACCGAAGCGATCTTCCGCATCCCGCTCCGCTGTATGCTTATGCCGGCGCATACGCCTGCATCTGTTCCTCAAGATCTGATTCGAAAAGCCCGGATAAAAGCAGCGCGATGCGCAGATGAAACGGAAATGCTGCCTTCATTTCCGCACTGGAGAACCCGCTATCTTCCGGCACAGTATATTCCGCCAGCTTCCATCCGGATCCATCCTTTTCAAAAGTCAGCTTTGCGGGTACTGCTTTCTCCGTATAGGATGTTTGCGTCCCATCCTCCGACCGCTTCAGGGTTCCCGTGCTGAACAGGCCCCACACTTCCAGTTTTTCTCCTGTCTGCACGACCTGGAACAGGCGGTGTCCCTCTGCGGATACCGTTTCTTCATCCCCGTTTTCCGTCCTCTCCAGAAGCGCCTGCTCCACCGCTTTCTCAGCGCCTTCCTCTATATACGGCCCGTGAATAAAGAACATCAGCAGCAGCGCGATGATTGCCGCGAGCAGTACGAAAAACAGTTTTTTCACAGATACCCAGCGAAACATGTGGTCTTCCTCCGGCTGTAAATGCCGGGAAGCGCCGGGCTTTCGCAGCCGGCGCTTCCCCTGTGGCAATTATACATCAAATCAGTTCTTTTGAACAGTACAGAGAGTATCTATCTATTGCGATCCGATCACAATACTGTCTAAGACTGATCAATGCGCAAAAAGGTTAGGCATGATGAGTTTCGGCAGGAACGTAGCCACTGTCGGAACATAGGTGGTAATCAGCAGTGTCGGGATCCATGCGAAGATGATGAAGATCAGGATCGGCTTCAGCATCTCGTTGATCTTGGCGCCGCAGACACGGCCGGACAGATACAGCATGGGCGCTGTAGGCGGCGTAACATTTCCCATTCCAAGGTTCACGCCGAGGATCGCGGCAAAGTGGACCGGGTGTACGCCGATGCCCTGCACGATCGGCAGAAGGATCGGGGTGCAGAGCAGGATGCCGCTGGTATCGTCCATCAGCATGCCGATGATGATCATGAAGATGTTTACCATCATCAGGATAAGGATCCTGTTATCGGTAAGACTCAGCAGCGAGGTCGCGATCATGGTGGGAACATTCAGCATGGTCAACAGCTTACTGAAGATCATGACCATGAAGAACATGACCATGATAACACCGGTGGTACAGGCGGATTCCTTCAGGGCTTCCCAGAGACCTCTTCCTTTCAGGCCTTTGTAAACAAACATTCCACAGGGGACGGCATACAGAACACTGATCGCAGCCGCTTCGGTCGCCGTCATGATACCGCCGTAGATACCGCCCAGGATAATGAACGGCATGATCAGTGCGGGAACTGCGTGCCAGGTGGCTTTCACTGTGTTCTTCACCCAGACGGATCCGCTTTCCTTCGGCGGCTGGATGATATCGATCTTCTTGCACATGATCGCATTCACGATGCACAGGAACAGTACCAGGATAATGCCGGGAATGATCGTGGCGGTAAAGCAGGCCAGAACGGATGTACCGGAGGACCATGCATAAAGGATCTGTGCCGAACTCGGCGGGATCAGAAGTCCCAGCGGGCAGGCTGCAGCAAGAAGCGCCGCGGTATATCCCTTCGGATATCCTGCTTTGGTCATTCTGGGCTCCATCAGGGCGCCGATACAGGAAAGGGTAGCGGATGCGCTTCCGGAAATGGATCCGAAAACAGCAGAGGTAACAACGGCAACGGCACCGAGACCGCTCTTGATCCTTCCGACGAAACGCTGGACAAGGCCGATCAGGGCGTCGCCGATATGGCCTTTCTCCATGACCTTTCCGGCGAGAACGAACAGCGGGATGGCGAGCAGGATCGTGGAGTTGATCTGCGTATAGCCGCTGGCAAGCAGTGTGCTCGGATTAAACCCGAGGGAATATGTAAGCCACAGGAATGAACCGCCGAAAGCATAGGGGATAGGCATTCCAACGACAAGGCCGACGATCAGTATAAGAACACTGACAACAACTTCCATTGACATTACCCTTCACCCTCCTTTCCGAGTTCCTGCGCAACAAGGGCGGCAGCTTCTTCCTTTGAAGGAACATCGATGCCGGGATATTTCTGCTTGATGGCAGCGGTCACATAGTCCCCGAGATGAGGCTGTGTGAAATGTCCCTTGCGGACGTACAGCAATATATTATGGATAAAATAGTAGACATGATAAAATTCCATCAGCAGGAAACCGAAAAAGACCGCTGATTTCGGAATGACGAGCGGTATCTTAAGCGCGGTGGAAAGGCCGCCTTTGTTGATCTCCAGCAGGAAGTATTTATATGCCCATGTAAGAACGATCGTATTTACAAAAATGGTAAGGGCCTGCGCGACTAAGGCAAGAGCATCCTTGATGCGCAGGTTCTTGATATACACATTCAGAAGATCCGCCTTGATATGGCTGTCTTCATAGCTGCCGTACACAGCGCCCATGAAATAAAGCCAGAAAGCGAACAGCATGATGACTTCGTCAGATCCATAGAAATTCTTATGGAAGATATAACGAAGTATGACCGAATAGCACATGCAGGCAGTCGATACGACGCTGCCTACGATCATCACCACTTTGATGATGTTCTGAAGGATATTCCAGAATGCGGTCTGGGTCAGGTCGAAGTGTTGTTTCTGCATCAGACCATCATCTCCTTTTTCTCTTTAATTTTTCTGAAGAAGCCGGGGCACTTGAGGGCGCCCCGGCTGCTCCGCTGGTTAACCTTGATCAGACCGGAAGGGGTCCGATCACTGATGTGCAGGATCCTGCATGCAGGATATTACTGATTTGCTTCGATCAGTCCCTGAAGGATGTCGTCGCCGATGTTCTTTCCAAGCTTCGGCCATGTGGTGTCGATAACATGCTGACGATATGCCTGGAGTTCTTCATCGGTAAGAGGAAGGATCTCGATGCCGTACTCTTCCATTGCCTTCAGCGCATCTTCATCACCCTGTTTTGCGGTCACGAAGCTGTTCTCGGATTCGCCCTTGAAGGTCTCGACGATCAGCTGCTGCAGATCCTCGGGAAGGGTATTGTAAACATCCATGCTCATGAAGAAGCCGATGTTCTCAGCGAATACATTGTAAGGGACATAGTATTTGATAACATCACGGAAATCGGAGTAGTTCAGCTGAGGTGTTCCGCCGATCCAGCCGTTGCAGACGCCGGTCTGCATGGAGGTGTAAAGATCAGCATAAGGGATGGTCGTTGCGGAGAATCCCATATCCTCTGTTACCAGGTTGTAAACTTCGATCGCCGGAGCACGGACCATCAGGCCCTTCTTGTCAGCATTGACATCCTGATAGTTCTCAGGATATTCTGCGAAACCAAAGCCGATCAGGCCTTCTACATACATTCCGAGAAGCTTGATGTTCAGCTCGGAAAGGATCTGTGTGTAGTTGTCGAAGAAATAAGAACCTTCGCCGAAGGAAGCTGCCATGCCGTCATAACCGTTGATCAGATAAGGGATGAAGTTCATCTCCAGTCTGGAGTCATACTCTGAAGGAACGGGGATCAGGGCAAGGTCGATGGTGCCTTCCATCAGTTCCTGGAAAGTCAGGGTGTAGTCACCGAGCTGGCTGGAAGGATACAGGGTGATCTGCAGTCTGCCGCCGGATTCTGTCTCGAGTTTCTCTTTAATGCGCTCCAGTGCTGCATAGCCCAGATGCTCTGTGTTGTAGTGGGTCGCGAGACGCAGATTGAAGACTTCACCGTCCGCAGCTGCGGGTGCAGCAGCTTCCGTCTCAGCAGGTGCTTCTGTCTCAGCCGGTGCAGCAGCTTCTGTCTCTGCGGGTGCAGCAGCCTCTGTCTCAGCAGGCGCTTCTGTCTCAGCCGGTGCCGATCCGCCGCCGCATGCGGACAGCAGGGTCAGGCAAAGTGCCAGGGAAAGGAGAAGGCACAGCAGTTTTCTCATTTTCTTCATGTAATTTTTCCTCCTTAAAATTAATTCACTGCTTTACTCTGGTTTCTTTCTCTTGGTTTACGGTTACAGATCCGGCGTATCCGTGTGACGAATTACTTTTTGCCGGTACGCACATATTCAAGGAGCTGATCTTTGCTGAGGCCTTCGATTCCCAGCTCATCAAGGCCGCAGCCGTCTTTTCTCCAGTCACGTTCATGAACAACATTGATGATATCGATAAACCCGTTGGTCAGCGGCATCGGTACGCCGACGACTTCCGCGATCGCGCACCACGGTACCAGGCCGTAAGGAATATCTTCTGTCAGATAACGGCTCTGCAGGCTGTTCGGTCCGCAGATCGGGGTAAGGCCGATGGAGCCGTGGCCTTCCTTGTACAGATCCTCCCATGTCCACTCATATCCCTCGGGTCTTCCCGCGAAGTCTTCCATCGGACGGAGATTGTATCCGAGCACGTTGCCGAGCGCTTTACGTTCTTTGTCAAGCGCGATATTCAGACGGCAGGCCGAAGGCGTCCAGCCCATTTCATACAGGTAGAAGTTCACATGCGCCGTCTCAATATTGGAAATGTTGAACAGCACGGGGCCGGCATGCCAGTCGGGGTTAACGATCGCAAGGCCGCACTCCAGGACGTCTGTATAGATCTTCTCGAACGGGAAGAGATCCTCTCTCATCTCATCGATCAGTTCCGGACCTTTTTCTGCAGGCAGGAACGCGATATTGATCGGATTGCGTCCGAAAATATTGACGGTATCGGAGCCCTTTGCGACAAGACGTGCATCATAGGGAAGGTTATTCGCATCCGCGAAGACGGGGCAGTCCTCATCGCCCAGGACATTCTTCAGGACCAGTGCCGAAAATGCGCCGGGGAATGTCACGATGATCTGATCTGCATGGACATGTCCCTTCAGAAGCTTCGCATAATCTGCATGCGCGAAAGCCGGGCAGACAAGGCAGATATAGCGGCAGCCTTCCACGGCAGCTGCAATATCGTCAGTCACCATGTTGAGTTCAACCGGTCCCTGAAGTTCTCTGATGTTTCCCTGCATGTAGATCGTCTTTGTCTCAAAGACTTTCTTCATGTTGTTCTTGAACTGCGGCATTTCGTACAGATTGACGGTATGTCCTCTTAAGGCAAACTCCGCCGCCATCGTATGCGCTCCGTTTCCTCCGCCTAATACCGCGATTTTTTTCGGTGTCATGACTTCCCATCTCCTTTGCTGTAGTTTGTTGAAATTAATTGGTGGTTTTTGATAAGTTTCAGACAATCCTTCTGTTTCAGTACATATAAACAGAGTACTGGATGAGGCTATTCCGAAATCTTATCATTATTTTATCACTATTTTCAAATTTCTTCATCATGCAAAAAGAGGGAAATTTGATGTCCTGTGCCTGTCGTTTTCCTACTTTTAGTAGGAAATTCCTGTCAAAGCAGCCTCCTCCTTATCCCCAGAAGGAAAAGCGGAATGACCTTCTGGTAATCGTACAGATCCAGTCCGTAAAGATCTTTGATCCGCTGAAAACGGTAGATCAGTGTGCTTTTGTGGATATGGAGCGCCTCCGCCGTAGCTGTAAAATGAAAGCCCAGCCTGCACCAGTTGTCGATCAGCTCCATGCTGTCCTGGCTGCGGTGCACACGGAACAGATCTTCCGGGAAGGATTCACGGACTGCCCTGCAGACTTCCTCCGGGAGGCTCGCCGCCATCACCTCAAGCTGCAGATCCTCTGCAGCAAGACATTTTTCTTTCCGTACGCCTGTGCGGATCACCCGCAGCGCAAAGCCGGCGTCTTCATAGGATTTTCGCAGCTCTTCCAGCGTGCCGGCAGGCGATCCGATCCCGATCTGCAGCTGCCCGTTTTTCCGGTATGCTTCCTCCATCTGCTTGCATTTGGAAAGGATATGCGCTTTCTCCTTCACGCCTTCTTTCAGGCAGGTAAACACCACATAGGTGCCGTCATTCTGCTGGCATATAAAATCCTGTTTGTCCGGGAAAATTCTGTTAATAATCGCCAGCAGCGATTCCTTTGAACCGCTGTCTTCAGTCAGATTGCCCGGCTCACGCGCTTTTGCAATCAGGGCCGCAGTCCGCGCGAGTTTCAGATCCAGGCCGAGTTCATAGGCAAGGTTGTAGATTTCCGAGGCATTTCTGATGCGTTCGTCAAAAGAGATGATCTCCCGCAGCAGATTCTGCTGCTGATAATCCACCCTGGCATACGTCTGCTGCCTGCTCTGGAAACTCATGAAGATCTGTGTCATCTGCTGTACCAGCGCGGCATACCGGGAGACTTCCTGCGGTTCACCGGATACGCCGATCGTGCCGATGACCTGGCCGTCCACGAGCAGCGGGATGGTCATGCCTGGCCTGGTGCCTTTGAGCTTTGCGGCCGCTTTTTCATCATGATAGGCAGTCCGGCCGGTCCGGATGACCTCCAGGGACGCTTCGTGCAGGGTCTCCGCCCTGCCTTCCATATTGCTGGCAAGCACATAGCCTTTCTCATCGGTGATAAGTACGTTCCGGCCGATGGTAAGGCTGCTGGACTGGACCAGCTTGTCACACATTTCCCTGTCAAGAACACGCCTGATGCTGACCGGGGCCGGATTTCTGTCTTCCATACGGAACGCCTCCTTTATCCGTACAATATACGTCAAATCAGTAAATAGACGGAACGATTACAGCCATTATATTACATTTTAAATAAATGTGGAATAAAAAAGAATGAATTTCTGCAAAAAAGCAGACTCCTGACCAGGGGGAAGAAATAACGGGAATGCCGCTGCATTGACGGAATGAATTCTGAATCGTATAATGCATGGGAATCTATCATTTCAGGGAGGTCATCATGTTCAGACTGTGGGCAAAGGAATGGAAGGAAAATCATATGCTGAAGGATACCGTCATCGAGGTGCCCGGCAATGACAACCGGACGAAAAAGGTGTTTTCCGGCCTGGAACTTGCCTGCCATGAATTTGATCTGCCGGTGCCGATCTGGCTGGCTTCCAACATCCGGGATTTTCAGCGTACCGCGAAGACCCGTTTCACAAAAGATTCTTTTACAGAAGAAATCCCCTTCGACGCCCTGGAGATCCAGGTCATCGAAGAGGATATGGGATGATCTGTATTGGAACGGTCATTCTTTCTGAAAGACAATACCCGCTTTCCCGATCTTTTCAAAATAGTCGGGGAAGCTTTTTTTAACGGCTTCCGCGCCTTCGATCGCGCCGCCGGTCACGGCGCACACTGCGGCCAGCGCCATGACGATCCTGTGATCATTGTGCCCGCAGAGAGTCCGGGAGGGCGTTTTTAAGGAGGCATCCGGCACGATAATACTGTCTTCCCGCAGGCATACACCGATCCCGCATTTCGCCAGTTCCTCTGCCATGGCCCGCCCGCGGTCGCTCTCTTTGACCGCCAGCCTTGCCGTACCGGTAAGTACTGCGCCGTGACACAGCGCGGCGGCAGCTATGAGCGCAGGGCCCAGATCGGGACAGTCTGATATGTCAAGAACGGGCATTCCCACGGTCTGCGAAGGATCTGCCTCCATTCCGCGTCCCGGTTCATACCTTCTGATCCGGTCAAAATATTCCTTATAGATACGGTCTCCCTGCAGGCTGTCCTCCTGCAGGCCGTTTACAGCAAGACTTCCTCCCGCAGCGTTCAGCAGGTCCAGATAAGCAGCGTTCGTCCAGTCTCCTTCCACCCGGTAATCCGTACTTTTGTAAGAACTGTCTCTGCGGACAGCATACGTGAGGATGCCGTTCCGGGACAAGGATATTTCCGTTTCCACGCCAAACTTTTTCTGCATTTCCACGGTCATCCGGACATACGGCCTGCTCTGCATTTTCCCGGTCACGGTGACGGTGCCATCTTCCCCTGTCATCGGGAGCGCCAGCAGCAGACCGGTAGTGAACTGGCTGGAAAGATCTCCGCGGACCGTGTAATCGCCGCCGGCAAGCTTTCCCTCCAGTTCCAGACTTCTGTCCGTTTTTCTGCAGCGGATCCCATCACGCATAAATACCTCTTCGTATCCGTCAAGCGGACGCTCAAACAGCCTCCGGCTTCCGGTGAGCGTCATCCGGCAGCCGCGAAGCAGACAGAGCGGGATCACAAAACGAAGGGTTGAGCCGGACTCCCCACAGTCGATGACACCCGATTCCGGCGGTGTGCTGAAATCAATGCCTCTCACAAAGGCGGTTCCCTCGTTTTCATCGAAATCGATCCGTGCGCCAAGACTTCTCAGCGCGCTTACTGTCGCCTGCAGATCCTCCGGCATCGCGATCCCTTCAATCCGGCTTTCCCCGGGCGCCAGCGCCGCACAGATCAGTGCTCTGTGCGCCATGCTCTTGGACGGCGGTGCCGTGACCGTCCCGGCCGCTCCCGACGGCATGATCCTTACTGTGCTCATGGCCTGTCCTTCTTCAGAAAATCGCGGACGATGACATCAATATTTTCTTCCATATCCGGCACAGCTTCGATCCGGAAGTCACATTCCTCGGAATACATCCGATACCGTTCCTTCAGTCTGTCCTTCAGTCTGTCTCCGCCTTCTGACAACGGCCTCCTGTGGGAGGCTGACAGGAAGTCCATCGGCCGGTCTATAAAATAGATCCTGCCGCTTTTTCTCAGGACCGCCATATTTTCTTTTTTCAGAACAGAGCCGCCGCCCGTCGCGATCACGGTATTTGTCAGCGAGGCCAGTTTCTCTATGATCTCCTTTTCCAGCTTCCGGAAGCTTTCCTCTCCGTATTCCGCCAGATAATCCGCGATCGGCATTTTGATCATCCGGATGATCTCCACATCCACATCGGCAAACCGCATGCCGAGTTTTTCCGCGAGAAGCCTGCCGATCGTGGACTTTCCGCTTCCCGGCATCCCGATCAGGATCAGGTTCCCGGTTTCCTCTGCGCCTGCGGTGATCTCTTCCGGCACGAAAACCGCGGGAGAAGCCACTTCCTCCGCGACGCCCGTGCTCAGCTGCCTCTGGTACTGACGTGACAGCGCAGTGTTGTTCATCAGAAAACAGGCATAGTACGGCCGGAGCTCCTCATCCTCTACCAGCGCTTCGTTCTTTTCCAGCATCTGTCTTTCTCTTGCAGGATCATAGACTTCCGCGCCGGCTGATTTTTTATATGCATGGATCTGCCTGACCGTCTCCATCCTTTTTATGAAAAGGCTCCGCATTTCATCGTCGATGCCGTCGATCTCCGCTCTCAGTTCTTCAAGGGATTTCATAAACCGGACTCCTTCTGCGTGAAAGAACCATGTTCTTTCATAAATGGTCGAAAAAATGAAAGAACGCCGTTCTTCCATCCGCGTTTGTAAAAAAAAGATCCGGTCATGCACAGTTTCAGCGCATGCCGGATCCGATCAGTCATTATTTTGTATAACCGGGCTTTCCAAGGAGCATGAACATATTTTTCTTATAAGCTTCCACGCCGGGCTGGTTGAAAGGATTTACGCCGAGCATATATCCGCTCACGCCGCAGGCAAACTCAAAGAAGTAGAACAGTTCCCCGAGCGTTCTCTCATCTCTTCTCTTCAGATGGATCAGAAGATTCGGTACGCCGCCCTCTGTATGCGCCATGATCGTTCCCTTCATGGCATTTTTGTTTACAAAATCGACTGTTCTTCCGGCAAGATAGTTCAGTCCGTCAAGATCATCGGGATCTTCCTTGATCGTGAGTTCACAGGAAGGCTCTTCGATATCGATGACGGTCTCGAACATGATCCTGGAACCGTCCTGGATGAACTGTCCGAGGGAATGAAGGTCTGTGGTAAGATCGACAGACGCCGGGAACAGGCCCTTGTGATCCTTGCCCTCGCTCTCGCCGTAGAGCTGTTTCCACCACTCAGCAACGTAGTGTACGCAGGGCTCATAATTTGCCAGGATCTCCACGGAAGCGCCGCGTCTGTAAAGCAGGTTCCTGCAGGCGACATAGAGCAGCGCGTCATTGTCCTCAAAAGGAGCCTTGTAAAGTTCTGCCATGGCATCGGCAGCGCCAGCCATCATCTCATCGATATCCAGTCCTGCAGCAGCGATGGGCAGCAGGCCGACAGCGGTAAGTACGGAAAAACGTCCGCCGATATCATCCGGCACCACGAAGGTTTCGTAGCCTTCCGTATCAGCCAGTGTCTTGAGGGCGCCTCTCGCCTTGTCAGTCGTTGCGTAAATGCGCTCCTTTGCTTCATCCTTTCCATACTTTCCTTCCAGGATCTCCTTGAAGATACGGAAAGCGATCGCGGGCTCGGTCGTCGTTCCGGACTTGGAAATAACGTTGATCGAGAAATCCCTGCCGTCGATCACATTCATCAGATGTGCAAGATAGGTGCTGCTCATGTTGCTTCCGCAGAAATAGATCTCCGGCGCTTTTCTGATCTTTGAGCCGACAACATTGTAAAAGCTGTGCTGCAGGAATTCGATGGCGGCTCTTGCGCCAAGGTAGGATCCGCCGATGCCGATCACGATCAGGACATCCGACTGTTTTCTGATCTTTTCGGCCGCGGTCTTGATACGGGCGAACTCTTCCTTGTCATAATCTACCGGCAGTCTTCTCCATCCGATGTAATCATTTCCCTCTCCGGTACCGGAAAGCAGTACTTCCTTTGCCGCCAGGACCTCGCTCTTAAGAGATGTCAGATCCTCCATGGTAAAGAAATCCTTTGCGCTTGCTGCGTCAAATCTAACGTTTTTCATAGTCCCCTCCGTAAATATATTATTTGTTTCTGCCTTCAGCCAGTTCACTCAGCATTTCCGTGATCACGCTTACAGCGTCCTTTTCCATGTGTGATGACATCAGGTCAATATATGCTGCACGGTCATGATAGACTTTCCGGACCGCTGCGATCAGCGTTTCATTATTCATTTTATCTTCTGTCAGCACTTCTGAAAAGCCCTGTTTCCGGAAAGATTCCGCATTCAGCAGCTGATCTCCGCGGCTCGCCTCCGCCGACAGCGGGATGAGCACATTGGGTTTTCTAAGTGCAAGCAGCTCGCAGATCGCGTTCGCGCCGGCTCTGGAGATCACGACATCCGCCATCGCGAAAATATCCTTCAAAGGCTCCTGCACATATTCGAACTGCACATATCCGGGCGTGCCCTTCAGGATCTCATCCACACGGCCTTTCCCGCAGAGATGGACCACCTGGAACTCTTTCAGGAGTTCCGGCAGTGCGCTTCGGACCGCGTTGTTCACATGCACGGCGCCCAGGCTTCCGCCGATGATCATCAGGACAGGCTTTTCCTCTGTAAACCCGGTAAGCGCATAGCCCGCTTCCTTCGTTCCGGCAAGGAGTTCGCTCCGGATCGGACATCCGGTGACGACTGCCTTCCCTTCCGGCAGCGCTTTTGCCGTCTCCGGGAAGTTGCAGCATACCTTCGTCGCGGCGGGAATGCTGATCTTGTTGGCCAGTCCGGGCGTCATATCCGATTCATGGATGATCACCGGGATCTTCAGCTGTTTTGCAGCCAGTACAACAGGCACCGAGACGAACCCGCCTTTGGAAAAGACCACATCCGGGCGGTATTTCTTCAGGAGCTTCCTTGCATCTCCGAATCCCTTGATCACACGGAACGGATCCGTAAAGTTCTTCAAGTCAAAATATCTTCTGAGTTTCCCGGTGGAGATGCCGTCATAAGGCACGCCGGCTGCCTTCACCAGTTCCTTTTCTATTCCGTTGTGCGAGCCGATATACCGCACTTCAAACCCGGCTTCGCGAAGCGCCGGCAGCAGCGCGATATTCGGCGTTACATGACCGGCTGTTCCTCCGCCGGTCAGGACGATCTTTTTCATATTACCTCCGGATCAGGCCGCGGGATGATCCTCGCGGTACTGTTTGAGCGCTCTTGCAAGCTGGTCGGGACAGGATGTAGGCCTGGGTCCGCATGTGATCCCTGAGAGTTTTTCAATCAGTGTGTCGATATTCTGTCCTTCCGCCAGCACGCCGATGCCTTTCAGGTTCCCGTTGCACCCGCCAAGGAACTGAATGTTCGACACGGTATCATCGTCATTGACGTCAAAGGAGATCATGACGGAGCATGTGCCTCTTGTCTTATACTGCATTATAACATTCCCCCTTTATCCATTACAATATATTTGAGAAAACTGCTTCCTTTTATCGACGTCTGCAAAATGTAAGAGAGGCGCCGCTTAGCGGCGCCTTTAATAAAGATCTCAGATCTCTTTCCTTATCTTTTCTGCAGTCTGTTCCATCTCGCCTTCCGCGTATTTCCCGGGGTTCCATGCGACCATAGGGGCTTCGGAATCATATCTCGGAATAATATGGACATGGAAATGGAATACCGTCTGCCCGGCGGCAGTGCCGTTGTTCTGGACTACATTAAAGCCGTCCGCGCCGAGCGCTTTCCTCTGCGCTGTTCCGATCTTTGCCGCCAGCGGAAGGATCTTCGCCGCATACTTTTCATCCAGTTCCGTCACATCCTTGAAATGCTCTTTCGGAAGAATCAGCGCATGGCCGGGATTCGCCGGCCCCAGATCCAGGATCACGCGGAACATATCATCTTCATAAAGCGTGGAGGAAGGGATCTCCCCCGCTGCTATCTTGCAGAAAATGCAGTTGTCATCTCTCATAATGAACGCACCTCATTTCAGTTCAGCACAGACTACCGTTTTCCTTATTTGAAAATGCTTTTCTTTTTCTTCTTATCCTTGCCGTAGTTCGCGGTCACGCCGAGGCTCTTCTTCTTCGGTACATTCAGCACCTTATGGCCGATCACATAAAGCAGGGGACCGGTGATGCATACCGACGAATAGCCGCCGGCGATGATACCGACCATCAGAGGCAGGGTGAATTCCTGGATCGACGGTACGCCGAGGATGAAGATCAGCAGGATCGTTACGAACGTGGTCAGGGACGTATTGATCGTACGTGTCAGGGTATCGGTGATACTCTGGTTCACGATGGTATGGAAATCCTTCCTGTCCACATTGCTGTTGACCATCTCACGGATACGGTCGAAGATAACGATCGTCGCGTTGATGGAGTAACCGACAATGGTCAGTACGCAGGCGATGAAAGCAGTACCGACAGAGGTACGGGAGACCATATAGAATCCCAGCATGATCAGCACGTCGTGGATCAGCGCGGTAACAGCGCTGGCCGCGTAGCGGATATTGCTGAAACGGAACCAGATATAGATCAGCATGCAGATGATGGCGATCACGGTCGCGGAAATGGCGGCGCTCGTCATCTCGCGGCTGACCGTAGCGGAGATGAAGCTCTCCTCCATGGAATCCTCTGCAGCGCCGAAGTCAGAGACGAGCATCTTCTTGACTTCCGTCATGGTGGACTCTTCCACGTCCTTCATCTTGACTGTGTAACGATTCGTATTGGATTCCTTCTGTGCCTGGATATCATTGCTTCCGATCTTTTCCGCAATAGCGGGAACAACGGTATCGTTGAACTCATTGATCGTATAGCTCTTGTCGAAATCGACTGTCAGGGCACGGCCGCCGGCGAACTCGATGCTGGTATTGAACATGCCGAGACCCTTGGAGTTGTTCATCATTCCGAAGCCGAGACCGCAGATGATCAGCACGACGGAAAGTGCAAAGAAGATCTTTTTCTTTCCGACAAAGTCCACGACTTTTCTCTTCTTCTCTGTGCCGTAGTATTTCTTGTCCTTTACGCCCAGATCATAGAGTGCTCTCATGAGGATCCGGGATACGACCAGCGCCGTGAACATGGAAACAAGGATACCGACAGCCAGCGTCTGGGCGAAGCCCTGGACCGTACCGGTGCCTCTCCACATCAGAACGATGGAAGCGATCAGGGTAGTAACGTTGCCGTCGATGATGGCGGAGTTCGCCTTCTTAAAGCCGCTCCGGATGGCATCGCTGACAGGTACTCCTGCGGAGATCTCCTCACGGATACGGGTATAAATGATAACGTTCGCATCGACCGCCATACCGATGCCGAGGATAATACCTGCGATACCAGGCAGTGTCAGCGTAAGGTTGAATCCGTTCAGTGCAAGCAGAACGAGTACCGTGTAGAACCACAGCGCAAACGATGCGACCAGACCGGGCACACGGTAAATGACGATCATGAACAGGCAGATCAGGAGCAGGCCGATCGCACCGGCAAGAAGGCTCTTCGAGAGGGCTTCTTCACCGAGACGGGCGCCGACTGTCTTATGGCTGATCGTGTCAAGGTTCAGCTTCAGGTTTCCGATACGGATCATGGTAGCCAGATACTCGGCTTCTTCCGCGGATTCCATGTGCGTGATCTCGGCCTGTCCGCCGGTAATGACGCTCTGCACGGTAGGCGCGCTGATCACTTCTCCGTCATATACAATATAGATAGGCTGTCCGACATGGCCTTCGGTAGCTTCGGCAAATGCCGTTGCGCCCTCGGGCGTCATGGTCAGCTCTACGAGATATTCTGTAGCGTCTGTCAGATCAGCCTGGCGCTCTGCAGCCCTTGCCGTGCTGATCTGCTCGCCGGTAAGCCATACATGCTCCTCCCCATTGTCCTGGGTCATGAACTCGATGGTGCCGGGCTGTCCCAGACGTTCCAGCGTCTTTTCAGCGTCTGTCTCGCCGGGGATATTGACAACGATCCTGCGGTCGCCTTCAACATATACTTCGGCTTCCGTACTCAGCGCTTCCGCACGGTCGGTCAGCTTCTGCTTGGTATCGTTGAAATCCTCCGCAGAGAATGTCGCGTCTGTTACTTCATATGTGATGGATACGCCGCCTCTTACATCCAGACCGAGGATGATGTTCTTCGCGCTGCCGTAATCGCCGATACCGTACAGAACGGTATAACCGCACAGCAGGAAGATGACGGCTGCCGCCACAAGTTTGATGATACCTGATCTCTTCTTGTTCATTCTACAATATTCCTCCAACGTTTCATTGCGGACAGGTATTTTTCCCGCAGGCGGAACGGTGTGCTGTTCTGTTTTTTTCGTCAGGAAAAACGCCCTCCGCAGAGAACAACCGCTATTTTCTCACATCTGTCTGCAAAATGCAAGAGATTTTATGCGGCGAAGACACAAAACTTTCACCGGTTTTCCGTCAAAATACGATTGCTTTTATCGGCGGCAGATGCTATACTTCCCCCGGAACACACCTGTATTGTATCCCGCACGGGAATGATAACAAGGAGGAAAACTGAATATGAGAAACAATAATACCGGTAAACTGGCCCTCATGGGACTTCTGACGGCGATCCTGATCCTTTTCTCGTTCACGCCGATCGGCACCATCCCCATCGGACCGCTGTCCATCACCCTCAACACCATCCCGATCGCCATCGCAGCCATAGCCATGGGCCCTGCAGGCGGTGCAGCCATGGGCGCTGTATTCGGGATCTTAAGCTTCCTGCAGTGCATCGGCATCGGCGTACCGAGCGCCATGGGCGCAATGCTCTTCGGCATCAACCCTTTCCTGGCGTTCATCCAGCGCTTTATCCCCAGGCTGCTTGACGGATTCCTTGTCGGCCTGATCTTTAAAGGAACAAAGAAGGCTGCCGGAAGTGTACCTGCCGGATTTGTTACCGGATTTTTCACCGCCTTCCTGAACACCTTGTTCTTCATGAGCGCACTGATCCTGCTCTTCGGGAACACTGAATATGTACAGGAACTGATCGGCGGCAGAAATGTGATCGTTTTCGTCTGCGCCTTCGTAGGCATCAACGCGGTATTTGAAATGATCACGACAACGATCTTAAGCGGCGCGATCGGTGCTGCGCTTCACAAAGCCAGACTGCTGCCGTTCGATAAGAACTGAATATAAAACCGAACTGATACGAAGACGGGTCACGTTTACCTCCCGGTAAGCGCGCACTCGTCTTCTATTGCTTTCTTTACAAATTCATTCAGCGAGATCCCTCTTCTCCTTGCGTTCATAACGGCCGCCTTGTGCAGCACCGCTCACTCTATGATCCCCGCCAGTTTCAATGCCTCCCGCACCTGCCCGTAAAATTCCCCGTGCCGCAGCATCCCATATGCTTCACTCAGGTCACGGACCGCAGGAAGCGGCGGCAATGACACTTTCGTCATCTTCCCTGTCAGACTCTTCTCCCCTGCAGAAGCCGGGTATTCTTCCAATGCCCTGACGGCGTTTTCCGATAATGCGCCCGCTTCGTTCACAAGCAAAATATGCTCACATTCATCCAGAATGGTCTTGCACACCTTTAATGGCGGGATGGCTGCAATGATAAAAGAGACGTCCGCCGTTGTCTTAAGCCGGATCAGCAGATCCGCCGGCTCCCCCGCTCCCATCTCCCAGATATCCCGGGGATCGGAAACACACAGCATACGCCCGGCCGGCAGCGCGCCCATGATCAGATCCTCCGCACCGGCTTTGCAGCGGTACAGCACCGAAGACAGCGTTTCCTCTCCTGCGGCGCCGCGGAACGCGGAAAAAGGATAAAACGAAACACCGATCGCTTTTTCCTGTTCTGCCAGCACCTCCGCGATCAGCTGCGCACACAGTTCCGCCGAAGTGCCTCCGGACGGAGAAAGGATGCCGATGAGTTTTGCCCCCTGCCCGTCCGGTTCCCCGAACAGATCGAGCAGCCGCTTCACCACTTCATCCGCCGTCCGGTATCTGTATATGCGTTCCCGCCCCTCCGGCAGCAGCCTGTCATCCGACAGGAAACAGTATTTTCCGTCTTTCCGGATCTTCTCCCTGGTCTCCTTCGGACAGCTGTTCCACAGATCTTCCGCGATAAGCAGAAATGTATTTCTGTCCTCCGCATGCAGTTCCCCGGCTGCATGAATATCTCCCTCCGCCTGCAGCACCAGGTCTCTGCCGGCATTTTTTATATATCTTCCAAGCAGCGCCGGATAATCCCTTCCCGGATCACAGATAATCACTTTCTTCCTCATAGCATTTCCTTTCCCTGCTGAAACCCTGTGTGTTCCCGCGGCGCTCCTGTCTTCGGGAGATAAAAAAAGAGCCTGCACAGACAGGCTCCCGCTGCCGCACCCTGATAGTACGGCGCATATTCAGAAATGTACACAAACTTTTTGCGACAAATTTTGTTACTTTTTGTCACGGTCCGGTGCTTACGCCTCCCGGCAGCAGGACAGTTCGTACGCTGCCCTCTATTTCACAAAGTAGGATATTACCTTCTTCAGATCTTCCAGCTCTTCCTCGCTCTCCGGGTGCTCCTTTGCTTCCTCCAGCGCTGTCTCGATATGCTCCTGCAGGATGCGCCTGGACAGACCGGTGATCGCGGAACGGACAGCTGCAAGCTGGATCAGGACTTCCGAAGGGTCCTTGTCATCCTCCATCATTCTCTTCACGGCTTCCATGTGTCCGATGGCCCTGGCCATGCGGTTCAGCATGGCTTTCTTTTCCGCCTCCCGGTCTCTCTCTTTCGGGTGTCCCATGGAGGGGTCGCGGTACTCGTCTATTTCACGGCTCTTCACATAAAACACCCCCTTTCCTCACGGTGCATAAGGCCTGCAGAACAGCCGGCCTGTGCCCGAATCGTTCTACAGCAGTTCTTTCAGCGCTTCCGTCACATCCGCGACCTGGAACAGGGAACCGATCGCGCATAATCCCGCAGCCTTCCTGCTCTCTTCAAGCGCCAGGCGGCAGCCTTCCTTTATGCTCTTCGCTGCTGTCACAGGTACGTCGCCCATGCCTTTTAAGATCTCCGCAAGCTGCTCCGCCTCCATTGCTCTGGCAGAATTGGAATGTGTTACGGCGACAAAACTGTGGGCAAGCGGGACGAGCGCTTTGAAGCCTTCCCGCACATCCTTGTCGGAAGACGATGTCACCAGGAATGTGAGCTTTCCGTCTTCCAGATACTCCTGCAGGCACGCCGCAGTGGCGGCAAGTCCCTGCGGATTGTGGGAGGCATCCACGATGACCAGCGGGACCCGGCTTATGACTTCGAGCCGGCCTCTCCAGCGGACATTCAGAAGTCCCTGTCTGATATTCTCATCCCGGATGAACCATCCCGCGTTCATGCGGTTCATCACACGGATGACCGACAGCGCGACAGCTGCATTCTTAAGCTGGTACTCGCCAAGCAGCGGCATCTCCAGATTTTCGAAACAGCGGTAATCGAAGATCTGGCCGTTCCAGTCATGCATAACGGGATTCAGGCTTTCAAAATCCGGCCGTGTAAGCTTTGCGTGCTTTTCTTCACAGACGCGTTCAATTACCGCTTCGGCTTCAGGATCTTCCCCGTAGATGACGACATTTCCGCCTTCCTTAATGATCCCCGCCTTTGCTTCCGCAATCTTCGTGATGGTATCGCCGAGATAAGCTGTATGTTCCAGGCCGATGTTGGTGATCACAGCCACTTCCGGTACAGGGATCACATTCGTCGAATCAAGTTCGCCGCCCATCCCGGTCTCCAGGACTACGATATCGCACTCTTTTCTGCGGAAATACAGCAGCCCGACCGCGGTAATGATCTCAAATTCCGTCGGGACATCATCCATGGCATCCGCAAATTCTGCGATCTCACCGACGATTCCGGCAAGTTCATCTTTATCAATTTCTTCGCCGTTCACCTGAATGCGTTCTTCAAATCCGTAAACATGCGGGGAAGTGAACAGCCCGGTCTTATAGCCGGCTTCCTTCAGGATCGACGCGAGCATGGCTGCCGTGGATCCTTTTCCGTTCGTGCCTGCAATATGGATGAATTTCAGTTCCCGTTCCGGATTTCCAAGTTTTTCGAGCAGCGCCCTCGTTCTGGAAAGGCCCGGTTTGTGATCCTGCCACTTTTCATTGTGGATAAATCTCATTGCCTCTTCATATGTCATAGCGATCATCCCTCTTTGATCAGCGCAAATGCGGCGCGCAGTTTCAGATTTCCCTCCGTGATGTCAAGCAGGGCCCCTTCGATCTCCTCGGCGACATCCGCCATTCCGAGCCCTCTCATGGACTCGGCGAGCTGCGAAAGTTCCTCTGCATGATGTTCATTATGCGCTACCATGTAGCCGAGCAGCGCGCAGGCTTCTTCCCTGGATGCTCCTGATGCGTCATTGTCATGATAGTGATGATGATGCGGCGCGTGAAATGAACCTGTATCGTGCATGATGACCTCCCTTAACGAACAAATGCGCTGATCTTCGACTCAAGACCTTCCTCTATTTCGGCATACGGCCTGATCTTTTTCACCAGTTCCTGATGCATCTCCCAGACATTGTCGAGATACTGGCTGGGCCTGTATGTCTTCCCGGACACTTCATAGGTCACCGGGCATGCGCCGGTAAAATCCACCGTGCCATAATAAGCTCTCGTAAAATCCTTATAGCGGTAAGTCATACGGTTTGTGCCCATCCTTACCTCGAGTGCGGAGGAAGTGAGTTTATACTCCGTCTGATCTATCACCCTGTCCACATATTTTTTTGCGAGAAAGATCACAACGACCTCAAGAAAAATGAAAATTGCCTGCAGAGGCGCCCCCTTCAGCCATGTGATATGATCTGCAAAAACATAGTCGTAAATGAAGTAGAAAACGATCAGCACAAAGGTGGCGGCACCATAGAATATGTTCCTGAAAATGATCATTCTTTTGCCTACATGATATTTCTTTTCTGCTGCCATTACTCCTCCACTGCCGGCATTCCGTCTGACCGGTGTCTGTTCCTTTTCCGTCCGGGATCTGTTTCCTTAAAATACTTTTCTTACCTTTATGGCCGGGATCTTCGCAAGCGCTTCTTCCGGTACAGCTGCGTCCGTATCTGCGATCGCATATCCGTAATCGCCGCGCACAGCGCAGACGATATCGTCCCCAAGCACTTCGCCTGCTTCCTTCGGAAGTTCACCCTTGAACATCACCGTATATCTGGCGGCCTTTCCGGGAAGTTCCTTGCTGAGGCGGGGATAGGTAACGGCATTCCTGACGTTTCCTTTTTCAATATAATCCATCAGCTCCTCAGCGGCCATCACTGCGCAGTTCTCCTCGGACTCCTCGGTAGATGCGCCAAGGTGCGGCGTGATAATGGTTCCGTCCATGTTCAGCGTACCGGGCGTCGCAAAATCGCAGACATAACGGCGGACTTTGCCGGACGCCAGCGCGGCTTTCATATCCTCTTCATTGACCAGCGTGTCTCTCGCAAAGTTCAGGAAGACGACACCGTCTTTCATCTTTGCGAACGCTTCCTGATTGATCATGCCCTTCGTGGAAGGGAGGACCGGAACGTGGATCGTAATGAAATCACTCTTTGCGTAAATATCGTTGATATCCTTTGTCATCGGGATATCTTCCAGTTCCAGATAAGGATCATATCCGAGGATGTCCATGCCGAGCGCTTCACAGGCCTTCGCCACCTTATATCCGATCGCGCCGCAGCCGATCACGCCAAGCGTCTTCCCGAAGATCTCCGTGCCCGCAAATTTCTTCTTTTCCTTCTCGGCTTTCTTTGCAACATCCGGCTCATCCTTGTTCGCCTTCGCCCACGCAATGCCGCCGACAATATCACGGCACGCAAGGAACATGCCTGCCAGCACGAGTTCCTTGACGGCGTTCGCATTCGCACCGGGCGTATTGAATACCATGATGCCGGTATCCGCACAGCGATCGAGCGGGATGTTGTTCACACCTGCGCCGGCTCTTGCGATCGCGAGCAGAGAATCCGGAAATTCGGTATCGTGAAGAACTGCGCTCCGTACCATAATGGCGGACGCGCCGCCAAGTTCTTCGGTCATTTCGTAATCTGCGCCGAACTTCGCAGTACCCTTTTTGGAAATCGCATTCATCAGACAGATCTTATTCATATCAATCTTCCTCCCAAAACAAATTACCCATATAATACTTTCTTCCGCGGCGTTCGTCAATCTTTCGTCAATGAAAGCAGGTACATTTATATAAAGAAAGAACTGCATTCATAAAGCGGTTTCTTTTTTCCTAAAATCTTTACAGGATTACCCCCTTTTATTTTTCACGGATTTATGCCATACTGAACGGTAAAGGAAAAACCGGGGGAGCATGATAATGGCGGGAGAAAAGAAGACGAATATGACAAATGAACAGAATGTACCGGTCACACCTGAAGATGATTTTGAAATAGCGCCGGAAGAAGAACCTGAAGTTTCCACGCCTGCAGAGGACGCAGCGGAAACTGCGGAAGCGAAAGCAGAGGAAGCGGCCGAAACCGCAGCTGAGAAAGCGGAAGAAGCCGCGGAGACTGCAGCAGAGGAAGCGGAGGATGCTGTAGAGACTGCGGAAGAAACCGCGGAGACCGCAGTGGAGGATGCAGAGGAAGCTGCAGAGATCGCTGAGGAAAAAGCGGAAGAAGCCGTTTCGAAAACCGCAATAACAGCCAAAGACGCTGCGGGAGATTTCGAGACCGTAAAGGCAGGTGCGCAGTCTGTCTCAGCGGCCGCTGCCGAAAAAGGCCCTGATCTTGCCATGGCTGCAGCCGCAGGCATCACAGCACAGCCTGTCCGTCAGGCTGCAAAGAAAGCTGCAGAACAGGCAGCCGCCGCGGTTCAGGCAGAGGCTGAAAAACCGTCCGACGATAAACCGAAGAAGAAAAAGAAGACCGGTCTTTATATTGCCGGCGGACTTCTGCTGGCGGTGATCGCAGGATGCGGCATCTGGGCCTGGAATTTCTGGAAGACCAACAGCGCAAAGACCACCTTCCTTGACCGGACCTGGCTTTACGGGGAGGATATCTCCGGCAGAGCACCGGAGGATATCGCTGCGGAGATCCTGAAAAAAGAGGATAAGATCAAGATCACTCTGACGGAAGAAGGGAAAGTATCAGCAGAGGGTTCGGCAAAGGATTTCGGTCTCACCCTTGATAAAAAGGCACTTACCGACTCCATCGAATCCGCGCAGAAAGCCCAGACCAGCAATGTATCCACGGTATTCGGATCCCTTTACAAAGATTATCCGATCACTACGGCAGAAGCCTGGAAGCTGGATGAATCCGTTCTGAACGAAAAGATCCGCACCCAGAACCTGAAAGTCAAACGCGCTGCCAGCTTCGACGCTTATCTGGATTTCGATGAAGAGAAGAACTGTGCGCTGATCGTTCCGGAGATCTACGGCAATCGGTTCGACAAAAAAACGTTTGAAGCCTACATGAAAGACGCTCTGCTCGCTGATTTCGGCAATGTCGTACTGTCGGAGGATTCCAAATATACGATCGAATTTCCGGAAGAACTCTACGTGAAGCCGAAAGTAACAAAGGAAGATCCCGAACTGAACAGGCTCTGTGATTCCTATAACGAATTCGCCGGAACGGATATCACGTATACCTTCGGTGAGGAAGAGCAGAAGATCACCTTCAAAGAAATCTGTGATATGTGCGAGGTCAACGGGACGAAGGCTACGCTCAGCGAAGAGGCTGTAGCGGCGTATGTTTCCCAGCTTGCGGAAAAATATGATACACGGGGAATTGCCCGCACCTATACCTCCCATGACGGCTATGAGACAGAATTTGCAGCGAGCCAGGTCGAATACGGATATACCATCGACCAGGAAGCCGAGACCGAACAGCTCTACGCCGAGATCATGGATCATGAGAAAGTCTCCAGAGAGCCGATCTATCACGAAGGCAACAAATGGGGAAATCCGTACTATTATTCAAGGAACGGCGTCGACGATCTCAACGGCACCTTCATCGAAGTCAGCCTGGCGGATCAGCATGTCTGGTTTTACAAAGAAGGAAGGCTCATCGTGGACGGCGACTGTGTCACCGGCAATCTTTCCAGAAAGATGGGGACTTCCCGGGGAATGTATCCGATCGCCTTCAAGCGCTCGCCTGCCGTGCTGCGCGGCGGCACCGGAAAGGGTGCTTATGCTACGCCGGTCACATACTGGATGCCTTTCAACGGCGGCCAGGGGCTGCATGATGCGACCTGGCGCGGAAGATTCGGCGGGAACATCTACAAATCCAGCGGTTCCCACGGCTGCGTGAACCTGCCGAAGAAAGTGGCTAAAGTGATCTATGAGAACTGCACGCCCGGCATGTGCGTCATCGTATATTAAACGCTGTACTTGAGAAAGCTTTCTGCCGTCTGGCAGAAAGCAGGAAAGGAATACAAAAATGAACATCATTCATACTGACAAGGCACCTGCCGCGATCGGCCCTTATTCCCAGGCGATTCAGCTCGGAAACCTTCTCTTCTCTTCCGGTCAGATTCCGATCGATCCGGCAACCGGAGAGATCCGCGGATCGACGATCGCTGAGCAGGCAGAACAGGTAATGAAAAACCTCGGAGAGGTGCTCGCAGCCGCAGGCCTTGACTATACGGATACCGTAAAGACCACCTGTTTCCTGGCCGATATGGCCGATTTCGCAGCATTCAATGAAGTATACGGAAAATACTTCACCGGCAAGCCTGCCCGCTCCTGCGTGGCAGTAAAGACCCTGCCGAAGAATGTACTCTGTGAAGTGGAAGTAATCGCAGGAAAATAATTCTCCTAACAAAAAAACCGCCGGAAGGCGGTTTTTTGTTTACTTATAAATCTGTTCCATGTGGAAGTGGGGACAGTTCCTGTTTTACTTATACTTCAGTTCCTTTACGAATTTTCTCCAGAACTTCACCAGCTTCGTATATCCGAAGCTCTTCAGGTGATAATCTCCCGCCGCGTATTTGCTGATGATATATCCCGAGCTGTTGGCAAACACCTCTCCCGGATCGCAATACCATACGCCGTCATATTTTTTCGCAAGCTTCTTCAGCCGTTTGTTATACCATTTTCTCCCGGCAGCAGTAGAATGCCCGTGCCGTTTATACGGCGTGATCCCGGACAGGATGATCTCCATATTCGGGTTCTTTTTCAGGAGGGATTTCAGGATCCGTTCAAAATACTCCACCTGTCTTCTGATATAGCCGTTTCCGGGTTTCCCTTCAATACCGTTTATACCCATCATGATCACCAGCTGATCCGGATTGTAGGCTCTGAGCTGGCTCATATAGCTGCTCTGATAATATCTGATGGTGTTGATCCCGATCTTTTCGATGACCCGCTCCTTCTTCGCTTTCATGTGGCCGTATTTGGTGATGCCGACGATCAGCGAATCTCCGGCATAAGCCAGCTTCATTTTTTTAGCAGGCTTTCTGGCTTTCACACGCACGGCTTTGCTCATCTTACCGGGGATGTACTCCGAACCGCTTTTTACCGCCGATGCAGTTTTGTACCAGTATTTATGGTACACCTTTACATCTTTGTCGATATATTTGCCCTTCTTTGTTTTCCCGATCTCTTTATATTTTCCGTCTTTTTTGCCCGCACGGTAAATGATATAACAGCCGGATTTTTCTTTGCCGGACAGAACAAGCCTGATGCTGCCGTCCTGGCGGGCATAGGCTTCACTGATGACAGCTTTCCCGTCGGCCTTCTTTTCTGCGGAAGCCGTGCACGGCAGAGCGGTCAGCACGCTAAGAATAATGCAGAGAAAAAGGAATGCGGAACATGACATGAGACACTTTTTCATAGCAAAGATTCTCCTTTACAACTATAGATACAATCTTACTATTTCTATAGTTATATGTCAACGAAGGCAGCGTCTTTACGCCCGGCATCTTCCTGCCTTCCCTGAATCGGGAAATGGTTCTCCTGCTCAAAAAACGGTCCGAAGGTTTTCCTTTCGGACCGCATCAGCTTCTTTAAATCTTATTCTTCGTTGCCAGGAGCCGGAGAACCGTCCCCCGGCTCAGCCTTCAGTTTCCGTCCTTAATCAACCGCTTTAATACCGGTTATGCACCTTCTCCGCGAAGCACATCATATCCTTCACCTTTATCTCCGTGCCGTCATCCAGCACCGCCGTCCCGGACATCCTTCCGAACACCTGGTGCTGATCCGAGATCAGGACTTTGAAATCCAGTTTCGCAGCCCGGTCAAGGATGGGTATGAAATCCATCTCGAAACGCCCGTCCGAAGATGTAAACTTCCACGGATCCGTGTAGCTGCTCTCCGGAATATGAAATTCAATATCCTCCAGTTTATGGACTTTGCCATTGTAAAAGATCACATTTTCGGTAGCCGCACCGGTATCTCCGAAACCATAACCGATGTTGAATCCGAAGCTGTTCCCGTCGAGATCGCAGTTCCCGGACCCCCAGTACCACGTGTTATCATAAGTCCATACACCGCGTCCCCAATCGAGCGTACCGAAATCCTTTGCCGGATCAAATTCATACCGTTTCCCATCGTATTCCATATATCCGGAAGCGCGCATGCAGTTGATCTTCTGATTATAGTAAAATGCGTGCTTTTTCGGCCAGGGCGTAGCGATTACCATGGAATCCATCGGCGGCTGTTCGAGCGTAATATCGCAGGAAAATGGTTTGCCGTCACAGAAATTCTTAAAGCTGCATTTCAGATGGCGAACGCCTTCCCCGGCAGTAAAGCTCATCTGCAGACGCTTGTCAGCGTATTCCGTAACGCCCGCGGATGAATGTTCCGGCAGCTTCAGCTTTCCCATCGGAAACGTGTTCAATACCGTTTCAGTATGTTCCCACGGTTCCTCGCCAAAGGTGAGAAGGGAAACGGACTGAAGGCCGATATATCCGTCATCGGAAATCGTAAACGCCCCGGCGAATTGGTCGCTCAGGACCAGATAGTAATCCCATTCTTTAATGCGCCATGCGGGCGCTTTGACCATGCACCGCTTGTAAACCTGGTTCTGTTTTCTCGACCAGCCCGGCTCCCGCAGTTCTCCGTTCCTGTCAAGAAGGAGCTGATGCTTTGTCACTTCATGATTGCGTTCCATATCCGCCTCCTTAGTGGGAGACAGGGGACGGTTCTCTGGCTCCAATGTCTCCCCAATGCCTTCACTCCCTGTTTGCCCACGCGTAGCAGTACGCCTGCGTCCTGGCTGCAAACGCCTCCGTCCGGAGAAGTTCCCGCATCTCCTCCCTGGTGTACCATCCGGGAATGATTTCCTCCGCATCAGAGGTGCTTTTTCTGAATTCTCCTGAAGCAGTCCCGAAAACACATATGTTTCTCTCATTCGAGAATCCAATCGCGCTGTAACTGTTGTCCAGGATATCATCTATGCGCGTCAACGTCAGTCCGGTCTCCTCCCACAGCTCCCGTTTCGCGCTTTCCTCCGGCGTCTCGCCTGGATCGATCAGCCCGGCCGGGAAATTACAGATCCACTGCGCCATTGCCATCCGGTATTCACGGTTGACCAGGATCCGTTCGCCGCTTTCATCTGTCAGGATCATGATGACTGAATCCGCTTTCCTGTTCTGCAATTCTTCCAGCGTCTGAATGTTCCGGTTGCGGCTGATGATCTCATATGTTTTCGGATGGCCTTCTTCCGTCATATAAGAAACATCATAACGGGTGATGAACCTGCCTTCATGGATCTTTTGAATTCCCTGGTATTTCATTTGACTTCACACCTCTTGTTTCTGATTACTACATCAAACTTGTTGGCAGCAAATATTCTTTTTTGTCTGTACAATGTTCCCTCGTCCAGACATCCCCGGCTTCCGCTGCCGCTCACCCGACGATCGTTTTGGCAAATGCTGCCGCCTTATCCAAATCCTTCTGATCCGGTTTTCCCGTGTAAATGTCCTTATACTCGCCCTTGCAGTGGAACTCCCGCTTATCCATGCGGATGCCGACTTTATCCGCCTCTTCCTTCACCTTTTTAAAAGTAGATGCCATGATGACGGCGGTACCGAAGTTAACGATCTTTCCCACCTTGTTCTTGTCCAGGCCCCTGATAAAATCTCTGACTTCATGATCTATATCGAAAGTATAAAAGGAGCTGCCAAGGAACAGGATGTCCACGGGCTCCGCAAGAGGGACGCTGATCGGAAGCGCTTCCACGCCAATAGCCTGTCCGATTGCTTCGGCAAGCCGCTTCGTGCTGCCGGTTCTGGTGTAGTATCTGACTGCGATCTTCATGATTGGACCCACCTGTATATTGTCTTTTTAAGAATCTGGCTTTATTCCCGGGAGCCGGAGAACCGTTCCCTGGCTCATTATGATTATTAACTTCCAAAAACTACTACTATATATTTACAATAACTACCATCGCTTTGTTTTGCCGCAATCACAGAAACACCCATGGTGATGAATGATTCTCTGAGAAGAACTGCATTTTGTGATGGCGAAATTTTCCATGCATCCAAAACCTCACGCGCATTATTAAATCCATATGCTAAATTTTCTCCGTATAGAGCACTGTCTTTATAATTGCAGCCTGCTGTTCCGTCAACTGTATAATATTCTTTCCCATTTGGTCTTGTGTGAGAAAACAAAACTACTATTTCGATGGAACGTACGTTAGCTGCTTCTGTTAATACGCCTTTACTCCTAAGAGTATTTTTTCCTTCCTGTTCTCTATATGCATTTATCGCATCAAATAAATCCTGTGCCATAGCAGTATCAAAATGTCCTATGACCTCTTGCCCTGTATTAACATAGTATGTTTGATCGACAGGTTCAGCACCTACAGACTGTAATTTTATTTTTTTTACAGTAATTATCCATTTATATTTTTTCTTTCCGATTTTTGCGGTAACCGTCGCTTTACCTGGTTTTAATGCTTTGATCACAGCCTTTTTCTTTCCTTTTTTTGTTTTTAACTTTATTATCTTTTTATTTGAAACAGTCCACTTTGCTTTCTTTTTCCCCGCACTTAATGTTCGCGATGAACCCTTTTTCATTACAATAGCAGCTTTTATTGTTTTTGTTTTCTTTTTATTTGATTTTGCCTGCGCAATCATTGTTGGAAGGCAAAGTAAAATAAATAATAAAAGAATGATTTTTATTATTGAAGATCTTGTTTTAAATCCCATGTTTTTTCCTTTCTGTCATGTTTGTCCATTGTCAAATTTATATCAATTTTATTCTGAGCTTGGAAAACAATTAATGCAACTACAATTACCTAAAAACGAGACCTTATATTTTTGACAATAGTCTTGTGAATTTCCAAAAGGAAAATGTGCTTAACAGTTTATTTCGTTCTCCGGAAGCAGTCTCCTCCCCAGCTCCTAAAAGCGGTATGCTTGTATCCGTTCAGCCAACGCCTCCGCCAGCTTCTTTCCTTCCTCCGGATCCAGATGCACGCCGTCCACCGGGCTGACATGCACAACCTTGGATGCATCAAAGAAATCACACCCATACGTTTCCGCAAGCTGCTGGTACAGCTCCCGCAATTCCTTCATGATCTTCTCCGACCGTGCCAAATCGAAAGAATCCGTCATCGTATTTCCAGCTGCCTCACTGCTGATAGCCGGCGGAGCCACAAGCAGGATCTTTAACTTTCCTTCCAGATGAAAATGATTATACGCCTGCACCTTCTCCAGGAACTGCTCCATCTCTCCTGCAATATCACACGCCGAATAGCAATATCTCTTCTTCGTGTCATTCGTGCCGAGCATCAGGATCATCAGATCCAGCGGCCGCTGGCTTTCCAGACAGGGGATAATGTATTTCAGCCCGTTCTTCTCGCCTTCCGTCGGATCGTCGGTGGCAATGGTGCGGCTGTTCTGACCCTCTTCGATGATCCGGTAACGCTCGCCAAGAAGAGACTGCAGCACGCCGGTCCAGCGCTCGTCTTCTCCCATGCGGTCCTGCCGGACGGGATGATAGCCCCAGGTGAGCGAGTCTCCGAAACAGAGAATTCTGATACGTTCCATTTTAAAGCCTGCCTTTCACCTTTAACAGTCTTGCCTTATCCTTGCCGATCTCGCAGCCCGGGTGCGCAAGCTGGCAATTGTGCGCACAGTTCCCGCAGGTCGGGATATCCCTCGCCGCCAGGATCCGCTCCAATGGCGACAGCCGGAAAACGCTTCCGCGCCGGATCTGATAGTTTCTCTTCCGCAATAACTCCACCAGCAGCAGGATCCTCCGCTCGTGACTGATCAGCACAGCATCTTCCCCGCGCTCTTCCAGCAGATCACACAGCTCCTGCCCGCGGGTCACAGATTCCCGATAAGATTCCGGCTGCCTGGCATCACCGTTTTTCCATTGCCGATGCCCCTGCAGCTTATATTGCCAGAGCGGAATATCACGCTGTTCCTCCGTGTAAGGGAACAAGGGAATCTCGTTCAGCAGATCTGTCGTTTCACACGATCCGGCCGCCTCCGGGCCAAGCCACAATTCCGCTGTCTGCGCCGCATGAAAGGAAGACGCCCGGTAAATATGATAACCGTCAGGTTTCCCGGAGATCACCGATGCCGGGGAAACCGGCATTTGCTCCCATTCCCGGACAGCTTTCAGAAAGTCCTCCGGAGTATAGCTCTTGTTCCAGGCATAATCCGGCGCTGCTGCATTTAACAGTACGATTTTCATTTATCCGACGATCTTTTTGGCAAATGCTGCTGCCGCCTTCAGATCCGCCTGATCCGGCTTTCCCTTGTGGAGACCTTTGAACTCTCCCTTGCAGTGGAACTCCCGCTCATCCACCGGAATACCGATTTTATCCGCTTCCGCTTTCACCTTCTTGTAGGTGGAATTCAGCATCGCGGCGGAGCCAAAGTTAACGATCCGGCTTACCTTGTTCTTGTCCAGGCTCTTGACAAAATTTCTGACCTCCGGATCTATGCTGAACGCATAGTAGGAGTTGCCCAGGAACAGGATGTCCACAGGTTCCGTAATGGAAGCGCTGATCGGAAGCGCTTCCACGCCGATTGCTTTTCCGATTGCTTCGGCAAGCCGTTTTGTGTTGCCGGTTTTGGTGTAGTATCTGACTGCGATCTTCATGGTTGGGCCCTCCTGTATATTGTCTTTTTATTAATCTGGCTTTATTCCCGGGAGCCGGAGAACCGTCCCCTGGCTCACTGGTGCTACTCTTTTACGTTTTTTCCGCAATACGGACAATTCCTGTCGTGGACCGAGAACGGCCTGCCGCAGTGCGGGCATGTCCAATGCTGCCGTTCATACGCCAGAAAAGCATCCATCCCGTCTTTCCTGATCATCCGGAGATTCTCCAGCGGCGATTCCCTGTGCGGGTACTTCGATGTATAACGGTTCTCCTTCTCCATCACATCTTCACAGGGATAATCCGGGCATTCATCGCAGTATTGATATCCGTTTTCTCTCCGCTTCCGGCAGAGAACGATGCCGCAGTACCTGGAGCAAAATTCGGGTTTGTTTTCATCCGGCCCGTTGCATCCCGGACAGGGATTGTTCTCAATCAATGCCTGCGAACAGATGCTGCAGTCCAGCCCGCATGGGGCGATCATTTCCGCTTTAAACATTTTGTTTCCCTCCGCTCATGAAACATATAAAAATGATTCCTTACAGTTTAGCCCAGCGGATCACCTCCGCCGCACTGCTTACCAGCTTTGCGTCAACGGAGGCAGCTCCCTTTGTATATGGTCTTAGCTTCTCCGCTGTCTTTCCGATTCCGCTTCCACCGGATGTCGCGAATGCGAGTACTTTCTTCCCTGTCCAATCATACGCTTTGCAGAACGTATTAACGACATTCGGCGCGCAGGCGTACCAGATCGGGAAGCCGAGCAGAACGGTATTATAGTCCGCGAAGCCCTCCACTTTCCCGGAAACCGGCACATCCTTCTTCCCGAATTTCTCCCGGTTGCATCTGGAGACCGGGTTTGTCCAGGTGATATCTTTCTTTGTGTACGGTATCAATGGCTTGATCTCAAAAATGTCTGCACCGATCGATGCCGCAAGATCTCCGGCGATTTTCGCCGTTGTTCCTTCCGCGCTGAAAAATGCAACTAATGTTTTCATATTTGCAAGCCTCCCGTAAATATATAGTGATCAGCCCAGGACTCTCCCGCCATAGGCATATTCCATGTTCAGTTCCCGGAGTTCCTTTTCTCCGTCGATATAGGGTTTGAAAAATGTTTCGGTGCTGCCGCCGCCGATGTTGTCGCAGCCGTTGCAGAAATCGCAGGCACCGCCGCACTGATTTAAGCCCTGGGCGACGATCCGGATGCGTTCTTCGCGGGTTGTGTCTTTGATTAATAAGGATTTCATATACAGTTCCCCCTTTTGTTCTGTATGTTGATGATATCCACTGCTCTCACTCTCTTTTGCCTGTCCAGGATGTAATTCCGCCCAGATCTGTCACACTGGAGAATCCAAGATTCTTCAGGATACGAGCCGCCCGCCGGCTTCTGCTGCCGCTCTGACAATAAACATAAATTGGCGTGTCCTTCTCCTCCGGCAGACTGTGCACCGTTTCCAACGGTACATTTCTGCTCCCGGGGATATGCCCCATCCGGTATTCCTGGGGAGACCGGACGTCGATCAGGATCGCACCCGGTGTTTCCCGGCATTCCGCAACACCTTTATTAATATCCGGCCCCTTCAGCCATGTCCAGAAACTCATATGCTGCGCAGCTCCTTTATCATTACAATTTCATCCCCCTCTGATTCTCCGGTTCTCCCGTTTTCTTTCCTCCGCTTCACGGTTATCATTCGCTACAGCCCCATCTTTGTCATAATTCCATCTACGGTCACGCCGGGATGTGTCACATAGAGTCTCACGATCTGTTCTACCAGCGATGGATCCAACTTATGTTTTCGTGCTATAGCGTCGACCGTCCGCCCCCGCTTTGTTTCCCTGACAACAGTCTCTATGGCCTTCCGGATATCCACGTCATCAGGCTTTGGCGGGGTTTTCTGATGCGGGATTTCAATCCGTTTTACGATCCAACCATCCTCATCGATTGTGAGCACAGCCATTGTGATCGACTGGTAAAAACGACGGGGCCCGCAGCTGCCGGGGTTAACGATCAACGTCCTGTGTCCGCCGGGATGATCTATCCATGTATTTGTATACTGGTGTGAATGACCAACAATCACAATGTCATACGGAGACAGATCCTCCGGCAGATCCTTTTTCTTATGCGTCATGTAAAAACGGAGCCCGGCCAGTTCAAAGTCCAGATATTCCGGCAGGTTCTCTGCCCATTCCTTATCATTGTTGCCGCGAACAACTTTGACCGGGGCGATCTGCTCCAGCCTGTCCAGGATGACCTGTCTGCTGATGTCTCCGCAGTGCAAAATATAGTCCGAACTCTGCAGGACTGCCTCTATTTCAGGCCGCAGCAGATTATGCGTATCGGAAAGAATGGCTATTTTCATTTCACACTTCCTCACTGCCCGAACGAAGATATCATACCTGGGCGACGATATGGATGCGTTGTTCGCGGGGGGTCTTTGATCAGGCTTCTATCTCTTTAATAATCCCGTCCAGAATTTCATCATCCGTCAATTCATACGGAAAAACATCTCCATCCTCAAGGCCGCCGCTCGCTGCATAGTCCTCGTTTTCTGCATACTCAACGACAAATCCTCCCAAAAAAGGCACTTCACTTACAATGAAATATAAATTTCCTTTCCTGAAATAGGGTTGGACTGGTTCTTTGCTCCAACTCCCCCTGCAAGGCACTGATACAATCGGATATCTTTCTTTTAAATGCATTAATATATTTTCATGTCTTACAGTCTTCTTCATTGGCTTTGATGTTTCCCCTGTAATTAAGTTCCTACTTGGCATATTCCCATAAATGACCTTTTAAAGCTAGGATATCATTAAATGCTCTGAATTCTTTATTTCCCGTATCTTCTCATCATTAGAGAGTTCATAGACCTTCACATCTCTCAACAGATGTCCATGAACACGAACATAGTACTCTGCAAGAGTTTCTGTCTTCCCTGGATATTCTGCTTTTTTCATGCAAAGCATCTTGGTTGTTTCTGATGGAAGAAAACTGAAATAAAATACTGCTTCATCCAGTCCCATTAATTTAGCACTAGGAACGTTACCGGAATCCGTCCATGTGTAACATTTACACTCCGCCACAATGGATCGGTCTTTATTTGCAAGATCAAACTTATGATCTTTCTTCGGATCTCCGATAGAAATAGCAGCTTCCAGATCAAACTCCGTCTTGAGCTCTTTTCCAAGAACAGACTTTACATACTCCTGAAACTCTCTTCCAACGAGCGGGTTTTCTGAATTGGAGTTGGCCATTTACAAATCCCTCGCTTCAATCTGATCCTCGAACTTGATTTAGTACACTACAACACCGTTAAGTCCTTTTTTCCTTGCTGCTCCTGTTTCATCCTCTGTATAAAAAGCATAGTGTGCGGTAATCTTTGTAACTACTCCGCCTTTTTCGAAACCGATCCTTACAAACTTACATGGTTCTCAAGCTTAATCACGCCGCCATTCGGTAAAGTCAAGGTTTCTGATCCTTACAAACTTACATGGTTCTCAAGCAGCAGTTGCCTGAAGGGCGTTACAGAATTCGTTTCTGATCCTTACAAACTTACATGGTTCTCAAGCACGTTCAGCACAGAAAAAGCGAAATAAGAGTTTCTGATCCTTACAAACTTACATGGTTCTCAAGCCGGCAAAACAACATCGGAGTCGACCATCAGGTTTCTGATCCTTACAAACTTACATGGTTCTCAAGCTAATGGGCGAAGCATTCAAGCCGCCGAAAAGTTTCTGATCCTTACAAACTTACATGGTTCTCAAGCGCTTATTCCGATGATTCCCCCATAATAGCAATAAATTTTCCAAGAGAAGAAAGCGAAGCTTTAAAATCACCATCTATACCACTTATATCATCATTTCCACCATTTTCGATCACCAAATGCATTCTTAGATACTTGACCAGTTCCTTATGCGTAACTTTCTTTCCTTTTTCAAAAAGATCATGATAGATTGCTTGTTTCAGTTCTACCGGTATCTTTTCCCCATTTACTTTCAGATTATTCAGCTCGTTTAATACCATAAACTTCTCATATATTAAGGATGTCTTAGGCAATGCTGCTTCTCCAGTAATATATGTACAATGTCTCACCATTCTGCCAATGAATTTTTCTGCAGCTTCTTTGACATCGATCTTTTCTTCCAAATTCCAAGGATATATTTTTCCAGGTGCAATCCTTCTTGCCCATACATTATATCCTTTCACATCCAGATACTCCTGCCCTAACGGACCAATATAATAAGGAATCTGAAACTTGAAGATTTCCTGTATTTTATCGGCTATACTCAAACCTGAATCATCGGTGTCTCTCAAAAACGTCAGATAGTTACTCGCGTTTTCAAGAATCTTTTTCATCTCTACAAGATGTACTTGATTCGGTATGACACCATTCGATGCAGTAAGCTGTTTTGGAAGGAATGTCTCATTATTAATTGACTCGACAATTGCAATTACATTTACATCCTGCTTTGCTTCTTCCGGAAATGTGCTAATAATTGCTTTAATACCTTTATATAGTTCTTCCTGTGTTCTGCCGTATCCTTGATTTCTTCTTTTTCTTTTTCCATAACTGTAAACGCTCCCCACATAAGCACTATAGTTTCCAGGCTTCATTATGCGGAACATCTCCTTATATTTCTCTGGTGCATACTTTTTAATTACTTTTTTAAGCAATTCCAAATCTAACGCATGCTGTTCATACTCTTCAACACGCGAAATTGACAAATAACGGTTTCCTTTCATGATGCTGGCCAGATAACAAATGTCATGAATATTTTTCGCGGCTGAGATAGGTGCATACAGTTCTTCTCCTATAATTCCCATCAACTCATCCGCTTTTTCTTCATATGAAGCATCCTTACGAAGGAAAAGAAGCTTTATGCAAAGGAAAGAAGAAGCTTCTGCTGCCGTTCTATAAGGGAGGACTGTATTCCGGGCAGGAAGGGAACCGCTTATTGTGGGAAAGTATTCAGAGATATATAACGGGGCATTACAATACG
>JAFRLH010000094.1 GCA_017431345.1 Lachnospiraceae bacterium
AGCTGATGGCTGGCGTAAAGGGAGTGGCAGTGAAGCACCTTCACTTGAATGTGATATCGGAAGTGCCGGTGATTGTACCTCCAGTTGATATACAGCGCCAGTTTGCAACTTTCGTAGAACAGAGCGATAAATCAAAATTTGTCAAGTAGCGGTTGACCCGATAAGCAGCATATCATTTATAATAGCAATACCCTATGATTACTGGAGGATGAAGCCATGCCTGGATTCACAGAACAGCAAGTAGAAGATATGGTTATCCATTCCATCGAGCAGAACGGATGGGAGTATATTTCTGCGGACAATCTGCCAAGGCGGGAATCCGATGTTCTGGTGGAGGCTTTTCTCCGCGATACATTGATTCGATTCAACCCCTGCATTGCGCAGAATCCTGCCCATGCAGATACCGTGATCTATAAACTGCGTGCATTGATTTCTACTGTGCGTCCGCATGATCTGGTTACGCAGAATGAGCGTTTCAAAAAACTGGTGTTCGAGGAGAACAGCTTTCCTTTTGACAAGGATGGCCGATCCATCAGCATACGCTTTTTTGACTATGACAATCCTGCCAACAACCGTTTCGTTGTAACAAGTCAGTGGGTCTATCCGCAGGCTGTCGGCGGGAAACGACTGGATATCGTCCTGCTGATCAACGGAATCCCTGTTGCCATCGGCGAGATGAAATCCCCGGTCAGGCCGGCAATCAGCTGGATGGACGGCGCAAAAGATATTCTCGATTATGAGAAGTCCATACCCCAGATGTTTGTTACCAATATTCTGAACTTTGCAACAGAAGGAAAATGCTTCCGATATGGATCCATCAATGCGCCGGTTACGCTCTGGGGGCCCTGGTATGCGGATATCCCGCACGAGGAAGGCGATTTCCCGAAGGTGCAGAAGAGTGTGCGGTCCATGACGCGGAAAGAAGTAATTCTCGATCTCTTCCGGTATTTCACGCTTTTCTCAACAGACAAGCATAACCGTAAGATCAAAGTGGTATGCCGCTATCAGCAGTATGAAGGTGCAAACCTGATTGTGAAACGTGTTGTAGCAGGTTATCCCAAAAAAGGTCTGATCTGGCACTTCCAGGGCAGCGGAAAATCTCTGCTCATGGTATTTGCGGCGATGAAGCTCCGTATGATGAAAGAACTCGGATCACCTACGGTGATCATTGTTAATGACCGTGTTGATCTGAGTGGACAGATTTTCGGTACCTTCTCCATGGCAGATGTTCCAAACCTTGTTCCGGCGGAGACAAATGCCGAGCTGATTCAGCTGCTGCGCTCGGATACGCGCAAAGTGATCATCACCAAAATCTTTGAGTTTGCACAGATGAATGAGCCGGCTAACTATCGCGATAACATTATTGTGATGGTGGATGAGGCGCATCGGACACAGGAAGGCGATCTCGGTGCACGCATGCGCAATGCGCTTCCAAACGCATTCTTCTTTGGACTTACGGGTACGCCGATCAATAAACTGGATCACAACACCTTCGTCACATTCGGCGCTGCAGAAGACCGCAACGGTTATATGAGTCTCTACTCTTTTGCGGATTCTGTAAAGGACGGCGCGACGCTGCCTTTGCACTTCGAGCCGGTTCCGGTAAAATTGCATGTCAATCAGGAAGCGATTGATGAGGCTTTCGGAGAACTGACTGCCGAGGCCGGGCTTTCAGAAGAGGAGAAGTCCAGGCTGGCCCAGCGTATCCGGATGGCCGCCATTATGAAGGACCCGAACAGAATCCGGGCCGTCTGCGAGCATATTGCCGAGCATTTTATGCAGAAGGTGAATCCCAACGGATTCAAAGCGCAGGTTGTCGTATATGATCGTGACTGCTGCGTCCTTTACAAGAAGGAGCTGGATCGGCTTTTAGGTGAGGCAACATCCACGATCGTGATGGATACCAACAACGATAAAGCGGATAAATACAAGGAATGGCGTCGCTCGCGTGATGAAGAAGCACAGGTGCTGGATCAGTTCCGTGATCCGACGAATCCGCTGCAGATCGTTATTGTTACCAGCAAGCTGCTGACCGGGTTTGATGCTCCTGTTCTGCAGGCAATGTATCTGGATAAGCCGATGAAGGATCACACACTGCTCCAGGCCATATGCCGCACCAATCGCGTCTATGGACAGGATAAATCATACGGCCTGATTGTAGACTATATCGGTATTTTTGATGATGTCGCCAAGGCACTTGCCTTTGATGCGGATGCCGTAGAGAAGATCATTTCGAATATCGACCAGGTTAGAGGAAAAGTACCGGGGATGGTGGCGGCATGCATTCAGTTCTTCCCGGGAGTGGATCGAACCCGCGATGACTGGGAAGGCTTGGTCGCCGCGCAGGAATGCCTTCCGGATGATACAACAAAAGATGCCTTCGGTGCGCAATACCGTGCCTTGAACCGCGTATGGAACGCACTTTCGCCGGATCCTGTTCTGAATCCGTATAAGGCTGATTATCGATGGCTTTCCAAGGTATATGATTCTGTTCGTCCTACTGACGAGCGAGGCCAGTTGATCTGGGCGGCTCTTGGACCCAAGACGATTCAGATTGTCCATGAGAACATCGATGTACAGAATGCCGAGAAAGATGAAGATATTCTCGCCATGGATGCGGAGATTATCGAAAAGTTTATATCCGGGGAGCTGGACGACAAAGACAAAAACCGCAAAAAGGTGGAGCTTGATTTAGCCGCCATCATCCGCAAACACGGAGATGATCCGCGCTTCGTGAAACTTGGCGAACGAATGGAGAAACTGCGTGAAGAACATGAAGCCGGTCTGCTGACGAGTATGCAGTTCCTGAAAGCCCTTCTTGAACTGGCGAAGGACGCGGCAGAGATGGAGCAGGAAGCAACGAACCCGGATCCGGATCCGAGAACCAGCGGAAAAGCGGCTCTGACGCGCCTGTTTGACAGCGTCCGCAACAACAATACACCGGTAATTGTCGAGCGTATCGTAAGTGATATCGATGGTATCGTCATGATCGTTCGCTTTCCCGGATGGGAGAATACTTCCTCCGGGCAAAGAGAAATCAAGAAGAATCTGCGCAGTGTCATCATGGTAAAATATCGTATCAAGGATAAGGATGTTTTCGACAAGGCATACAGCTATGTGGAACAGTATTACGGAAAAAAGCTGGATGAAGCCGAAAAAAAGGCCGGAACAGGTATTGATCAGTATCACAACAATGTCATGTATCCTCACCGCCAGGAGGGAAAACTTGATATAGCAGCAGAAGAGAATAAGCCTTTTTGATAGTTAACTCAGGCAGGAGCAGATGATGAGCAAAGATGATTTCATAATTGCAGATGAAGATATTGATGCTCTCATGGACGAGCTGAAGCATTTTTCACCTTCCGGGGCTGAGCCGTTTTTCTCTGAAGCAGGCCGGACATCTTCCCGCTCGGGTCAGACCGGAAAGCAGAATGCTGCCCGTACCGCGCCGGCCAATGCAGCAAGCCGAACTGCCGGACGCGCTTCTCCTTCGCCGGCTCGGGTTTCCGCATCTCCAGCTTCGAGCTCGGTACAAAGCGGACGGCCGGAGAGCAGCGGTGTACCGTCATATACCGCGCAGGCTTCTGCTCCGCCCCGGAAAACAGAAAAGAAAAAGCACGGTTTCATCTGGGTGCTGATTGTACTGGCGATCATCATCTTTGCCTATCCCAGGATTAAGGTTAACAAAAAAGAACCGGAACCCTTGCATCCGGAAGTGACGCAGCCTGTCATAGAGCAGGTGGTTTTTCCGGAATCACGGACCGAACCGATGACGGTGATTCTTCGTTCCGCTTATTATTCACATATTACTGAAGAACGTCTGGAAGCGCTTGGATCGTTTCTGGAATGCAAATCGATCTCCCTTGAAAAAGGAGATTTGATTCTGGACCCTGCCCATGATCGGGATGCCATGAAAACAAGGCTTCAGCAGTTCTTCCACAGAGATTTGGAAACACTGATCGGGCAGCCGGGCTGTCCTCATTTTACAGAAGCGGAAGTGAATGAAGACTGTACCGTAATAAAAATAACGGTTAATGATGTCAACATGAGTGAGGACGAGCGAAAACTGGCAGATGACATTTTGCTCTACAGCACGGTCTACAGAGGGCTTTCGGGAAAAGACAATGCAGAAGCAAGAATAGATTTCAATAATATGCTGGGCCAGACGGTCCGCACCATGAACAACAATTAATAGAATCAATCAGCTGTATCGGATACTACAGGCAAGGGAGTAAAGAATGGCTCGCGAGTATTCTTCTGCTCAGGCAAAATCCCTGCTAAATGAATATAAAGCTCTTGAGACCTCTTTGCTCCGTGTCATTTCTCTCATTCAGGATCTAAGCAGGGTGATCAAGGAGGCCGCGGATCAATACCTGGCGCAGGAAGGCCTGCACATACTGGAAGGCGTGCCGGTTGAAGAGCTGAACAAATACAAAGAGGGCTTTCGAACCGGCGTGCTTCGGGATAACGGATACGAGACGCTTGCCGATGTCTGGACGGCTACCGTTTATCAGCTTTCTTCCATATACGGGATCAGCGAGGATCAGGCCCGCAGGATCAAAACCAGAACAAGAGAGTACCTTCAGAATGCCACGGCTACTGCCAAGCTTCGTCTGAGCGAAGACAGAAAAGACGTTGCATCCACAAAACTGATCGAAGCGCTTGCAAAGTACTATCATTCCGAAGAACCCACATGGGTATGCCAGAAGCTTCTGGATTTCGAACCGGAGAAGAGAGCACTTTCCAAACAACACATACAGCCCCTGACAAGCGGCTTTTCCTGGGTGTTCGCATCCACCGCAAAAAAAGAAAGAGCAAACATCGCTTACCAAAACCTGGAGAAGCTGGTCAACGGCCAGTTCGGCGCCGCAGCCCAAAAGGCCGTACAGTCTGTCGATGATGCTCATCGGATTACTCCATCCGAAGCATGGTCTGACTTCCGGGTAAATTCTGTTGCTTACTACAATCTGCTGGGACGGATTATTCCGGGGATTCTGGGAGATCAGGATTCTGTATACGGACTTCCGGAAGAACTGGCAAAAGAAATCCAGGAAGAATGCTTCTTCCCGGATGGCCTGAAGTGTCA
>JAFRLH010000012.1 GCA_017431345.1 Lachnospiraceae bacterium
ATACGCTGCTCGAGGAAGGGCTTTCCGGGATGGATGCCTTTGTGGCGCTGACCAGCATCGATGAGGAAAATGTGTTCCTTTCGCTTTACGCCAATCAGAAAGCCCCGAAGGCGAAGAAGATCACCAAGAACAGCCGGATCGATCTGAAGGACATTGCGATCGATCTTCCGGTCGGCAGCATGGTGTCTCCGAAGGAGATCACTGCGGAATATATCAGCCGGTTCGTCCGGTCGCAGCAGAATGCGTACAGTGCGCAGATCGAGGCGGTCTACAGACTCGCGGACAACCGTGTCGAGGCATTGGAATTCCATCTGACGGAAGACTGCGCCGTGACCGGGAAAACGCTCATGGAGCTTCCAATCCGGGAGGGGATCCTCGTCTGCTGTATCGTCCGGGACGGGAAGGTGATCACGCCTTCCGGCCGGGACCGGATGGAAAAGGGCGATATCGTCATTGTCTGCACGACGCACAAGAACATCCACGATATCACCTATATTCTGGAAGAATCTTACCGTAAGAAGGTGGGCGCATGAATTTCTCCATCATTATCATGATCCTGGGGACGATCATCCTGCTGACAGGGGCGTTTTTCCTGCTGCCGGTGATCACCGGGGTCATTTACGGCGAATATCATATCGCGCTGATCTATCTGTTCCTCGGCGGCGCCTATGTGGTCTGCGGGTATCTGATCCGGAAGCTGCACAAGCCGGAAAAGGATACCTTTTACGCAAAGGAAGGTTTTGTGGCCGTTGCGCTCAGCTGGATCGTGATGAGTCTGCTCGGGGCGTTTCCCTTCATGCTGACCGGCGAGATCCCCGCCCTTGCGGATGCGCTTTTTGAGACGGTGTCGGGTTTTACGACGACGGGATCTAGCATTCTGACGGATGTCGAAGCGCTGTCGCACGCCAGCCTGATCTGGCGGAGCTTCACCCACTGGGTCGGCGGCATGGGCGTGCTGGTGTTCATGCTTGCGGTGCTGCCGATGACAGGCGGTTCTTCGATGAATCTGATGAAAGCGGAGTCGCCGGGCCCTTCGGTCGGCAAGCTTGTGCCGAAGATCCGGCATACCGCCTTTCTGCTGTACGCGATCTACGGGATCATGACGGTCATTCTGGTGTTGCTGCTGCTCATGTTCGGCATGCCGCTGTTCGATTCGCTGTGCACCGCTTTCGGCACGGCCGGAACCGGCGGTTTCGGGATCCTGAACAGCTCGATGGGACACTATTCGCCCCTGTTGCAGAATATCGTTACGGTCTTTATGCTTCTCTTCGGCGTGAACTTTTCTTTCTATTATTATATCCTGATCCGGAAACAGGAAGAAGCGTTTGCGATGGAAGAGATCCGGTGGTATTTTATTATATATGCGGCTGCCGTCGTCCTGATCACGCTGAATCTGCGCACCGGCGCGGATGTGCAGGTCGGAAAGAGCGTGGCGGATACGATCCGTTTCGCGGCCTTCCAGGTCTCTTCGGTCATGACGACGACCGGATTCTCGACGGCTGACTTCAACCGGTGGCCCGCCTTTTCCAGGACGATCCTCGTGCTGGTGATGTTCATCGGCGCCTGCGCCGGCAGCACCGGCGGCGGTATGAAGGTGTCCAGGATCCTGCTTTATTTCCGGCAGATCCGGCGGGAGCTCGGCAAGCAGATCCATCCCAGGACGGTCAAGGTGCTGAAGATGGACGGCAGGACGCTGGAGAAGGATGTGCTCCATTCCGCCTCTGTCTTTCTGATGGCCTATGTGGTGATTTTTGCTCTCTCGGTACTGATCATTACCCTGGAAAACAAGGATCTGACAACATCCTTTACTGCGGTCGCCGCGACGATCAACAATATCGGACCGGGGCTGAACGAGGTCGGCCCGACAGGAAATTTCCACGGCTTTTCGCCGCTGTCGAAATATGTATTCATTTTCGATATGCTGGCGGGCAGACTGGAACTGTTCCCGATGCTGCTGCTGTTCGCGCCGGACACCTGGAAAAAATAAGATTTATAAGAAGTTTTAGCTTTCTATAAAGGAGAACCATCATGTGTGAGAACTGTAAGAAAACACCCTACTACATCACTACCGCGATCGCCTATACTTCCGGCAAACCCCATATCGGGAACTGCTATGAGATCGTGCTCGCGGACAGCATTGCGCGTTATAAGAGAGCGCAGGGATACGATGTGAGATTTATGACCGGTACCGACGAGCACGGTCAGAAGATAGAGCTGAAAGCGGCTGAGGCAGGCGTCACGCCGAAGGAATTCGTGGATAAAGTCGCCGGGATCATTAAGGAGAACTGGGATCTTTTGAATACTTCCTATGATAAATTCATCCGTACTACGGACCGTGATCACGAAGTGCAGATCCAGAAGATCTTCCGGAAACTCTACGAGCAGGGCGACATTTATAAGGGATATTATGAGGGGCTTTACTGCACGCCCTGCGAATCCTTCTTCACGGAATCCCAGCTCGTGGACGGCAAGTGCCCGGACTGCGGCAGGCCTGTACAGCCGGCAAAGGAAGAAGCCTATTTCTTCAAAATGAGCAAATATGCCGACAGGCTGATCGCGCATATCAATGCCCATCCCGAGTTTATTCAGCCGGAATCCCGCAAGAACGAGATGATGAACAACTTCCTGCTGCCCGGCCTGCAGGATCTGTGCGTTTCCAGGACCTCCTTCAAATGGGGCATTCCCGTGGATTTTGACGACAAGCATGTTGTTTATGTATGGCTCGACGCGCTGTCGAACTACATCACCGGCCTCGGCTATGATGCGGACGGCAATTCCGGTGAGCTTTATAAGAAGTACTGGCCCGCGGACCTGCACCTGATCGGAAAGGATATCATTCGTTTCCATACGATCTACTGGCCGATCTTCCTGATGGCGCTTGGCGAGCCGCTGCCGAAGCAGGTGTTCGGCCATCCCTGGCTGCTGCAGGGCGACGGCAAGATGAGCAAATCCAAGGGAAATGTGATCTACGCGGACGATCTTGCTTCGATCTTCGGCGTGGATGCGGTACGTTATTTTGTACTGCATGAGATGCCGTTTGACAACGACGGCGTCATCACATGGGAACTTGTGACGGAAAGGGTGAATTCCGATCTTGCCAATACCCTCGGAAACCTTGTGAACCGCACGATCGCCATGAGCAACAAGTATTTCGGCGGCTCTGTCAGGAATACGGGCGTTTCCGAAGAAGTGGACGATGATCTGCATAATACGATCGCCGCAGCAGTTAAGAAAGTCGACAGCAAGATGGACGATCTGAGAGTCGCGGATGCGCTTACAGAGATCTTCAACATCTTCAAACGCTGCAACAAATATATCGACGAGACGATGCCCTGGGCGCTTGCGAAGGACGAAGCGAAGAAGGACCGCCTCGCACAGGTGCTTTACAATCTCTGTGAAGGCATCACGATCGGTGCTTCCCTGCTGGAATCCTTCATGCCTGAGACTGCAGCCCGTATTATGAGCCAGCTGAACACCGAAGTCAGACCGCTTGCGGACTGCTGCACATTCGGACTGTATCCGGACGGAAATAAAGTCACCGAAAAACCCGAGATCCTGTTCGCCAGACTGGATATGGAGAAGGTGATGGAGGAAGTGAACGAGAAGTTCATGAAGCCCGCGGCAGAGCCGGAAGAGCCGGAGCCGGAAGAAGAGAACGTGATCGATGTCGAGCAGAAACCGGAGGCGGAATATGACGATTTCGCAAAGCTCCAGTTCCGCATCGGCGAGATTATTTCCTGCGAAGCCGTGAAAAAGTCCAAAAAGCTGCTCTGCTCGCAGGTGAAGATCGGTTCCGAAGTAAAGCAGATCCTGTCCGGTATCCGTTCTTCCTATGATCCGGAAGAGCTGGTCGGGAAGAAAGTGCTCGTGCTTACGAACCTGAAGCCCAGAAAGCTTGCGGGGCTGGAATCCGAAGGCATGCTCCTGCTTGCCGAGGATGCCGAAGGAACGCTTTCCCTGCTGACCCCTGAAAGAGACATGCCCGCCGGCGCACCGGTCGAGTAAGGAGAATTATATGAAGATCGGTTTTGACAACCAGAAATACATCAAACTGCAGTCGGAACACATCAGGGAGCGCATCGGCCGGTTCGACAACAAGCTGTATCTCGAATTCGGCGGAAAGCTTTATGATGACCATCATGCTTCCCGCGTGCTTCCGGGGTTCGAACCGGATGCCAAGCTGCGCATGCTCATGCAGCTCTCCGACCAGGCCGAGATCGTGATCGTGATCAGCGCGGAGGACATCGAGAAGAACAAGATCAGGGGTGATCTGGGCATCACCTATGACAATGATCTGCTCCGCCTGAAGGGAATCTTCGAGGATATGGGCCTGTATGTAGGCAGCGTCTGCATTACGCATTTTGCCGGCCAGTATTCCGCAAGGATGTTCCAGAGCCGTCTGGAAAAGCTGGGCGTGAAGGTGTACAGACATTACATCATTTCCGGGTATCCCAACAATATCCCGCTGATCGTGAGCGAAGAGGGATACGGAAGAAATGATTATATAGAGACTTCGCGTCCGCTCGTTGTCGTTACGGCGCCCGGACCCGGAAGCGGAAAGATGGCGACGTGCCTGTCGCAGCTTTATCATGAGTTCAAACGCGGCGTACGGGCAGGATATGCGAAATTCGAGACCTTCCCGATCTGGAACCTGCCGCTGAATCACCCGGTCAATCTGGCTTATGAAGCCGCGACAGCGGATCTGAATGATATCAACATGATCGACCCGTTCCATATGGAAGCCTACGGCGTAACGACCGTAAACTACAACAGGGACGTGGAGATCTTCCCTGTTCTCAGGGCGATCTTTGAGAGTATCTACGGGGAATGCAGCTATCAGTCACCGACTGACATGGGCGTAAATATGGCCGGCAACTGCATTATTGATGATGAGGCATGCCGTGAAGCGTCCAAACAGGAGATCATCCGGAGGTATTACCAGACGCTGATCAAGATCGCGAGAGGCAAGGCACCGGAAACAGAGGCACAGAAGATCGAACTGCTGCTGCATAAAGCCGGCGTCAAGAAGACCGACAGGCCTGTTGTTCCCGCTGCGCTGAAGCGCGAAGAGGAGACCGGAGAAGAAGCCGCCGCCATGGAACTCACCGACGGCACGATCATTACGGGGGGCACCAGCGATCTGCTCGGCGCCTGCTCTGCACTGCTGATCAACGCGCTGAAATATTACGCCGGCATCGATAAGAAGGTAAAACTGATCACGCCCGGCGTCATCGGACCGATCCAGAAACTGAAAGTCGAATATCTCGGGAGCCGGAACCCCAGACTGCATATGGAGGAAGTGCTGATCGCCCTTTCCGCCAGCTCGATCACGAACGGAATGGCCGATTATACGCTGCAGCAGATCCCGAAACTGCGGGGCGCACAGGTGCATACGACGGTAATGCTCTCTGAAACGGACGAGAGGACGTTCCAGCGTCTCGGTGTAATGCTCACATCCGAACCGAAATAATATACCGGGAGAGGTCATGGATCCAGATATAAAATACATGCGCGCTGCCCTTAAGGAAGCCGCCAAAGCCGCCCTGATCGGCGAAGTCCCCATCGGCTGCGTCATCGTCTGTGACGGAAAGATCGTCGGCCGCGGCTACAACAGGCGCAATACAAAACATACTACCCTTGCGCACGCCGAACTCATCGCGATCGATAAAGCCAGCAGGAAGCTGGGAGACTGGCGCCTGGAAGGCTGCACTCTCTATGTAACGCTCGAGCCCTGTCAGATGTGTTCCGGCGCGATCGTGCAGTCACGCATTGACCGTGTCGTGGTAGGGGCCATGAATCCGAAGGCGGGCTGCGCAGGATCGATCCTCAACATTCTTCAGGATGAACGTTTCAATCATCAGACGGAACTGACCACCGGTGTGATGAAGGAGGAATGCGCAGCCGTGCTGCAAGAGTTTTTCGTAAAACTCAGGATCCGGAATAAAGTAGAGCGTATGGCTGAAAAAGTCGAAATTGAATCAGAAGGTTAAGCGTATCATTGCCCCGTCACGTATAGGACGGGGCAATGGTTTTTTCAAACAGCGCAATTTGTACTACGAATATAGTTTTGGCGGAATAATCCGAATATTTGGCGAGATTCTGCATAGAAGAATTTTTAACAAAAAGATAAAATACCGAATGTATGAGATGATATTTTCTTGTTTTTGATAGAGCAGATGTTTTCATCTGCACCTTTCTTCTCCTTAAAAAGGCGGCACTCTTCCCCGGGGTGCCGCTGCTTTTTTTGCGATAAGGTTCCTGCTTCCGGCAGACCGCAGCAGCGATCCGGACCGTTCCCGGCAGGGAAAGCGTCTCCCTCTTGCATCTGCCGGTGATTAAAAGTACAATAGACGATGTTGATTTATTTTACAGACATACAGATATCCCTGAAAGCAGGAACAGAGCGGATCAGATCATGGACATAAAAAGAAAAAAGAAAAAAACACGGAAGCAGGATCTGCCGAAAAGCCAGAGGGTCTATATTCCCGATGTTTACGTGGATCCGGCATACGGGCTCTCCCGCGAACAGATCCGGGAACGCGAAAGAGGTGGCTTTATCAATGTCCCGGTAGATCCCGGGACCAGGACGGTCAAACAGATCATACGAAGCAATACGTTTACGTATTTCAATATGATCTTTGTTATTCTTGCCGTCCTTCTTCTGATCGTCGGATCCTACAGAGATATGCTTTTCATGGTCGTGATCATCACGAACACGCTGATCGGGATCATTCAGGAGATCCGGTCGAAGAAAGTGCTGGACGATCTGAAGATCATCAGCGCGGCAAAAATAACGGCGGTAAGGGAGGGAAAGAAAACAGAGGTCCTGACTGATTCCCTCGTACTGGATGATATCGTGGTCCTGAAAGCCGGTGCGCAGATCCCGGCTGATGCGGTCGTCGTAAAGGGAAGCATCAATGTTAATGAAGCGCTTCTGACAGGCGAATCCGATGAGATCGAGAAGACGCAGGGCAGCAGACTGCTGTCCGGAAGCTTCGTGATATCAGGCACCTGCCTGGCAAAACTGACTGCCGTCGGAGAAGATTCCTACATCTCCAAGCTGACCCTGAAGGCAACAAAGCAGACAGTGAAGGAGCAGTCGGAGATGATCCGTGCACTGGACCGTCTGGTAAAGATCGTCGGCGTGATCATCATCCCCATCGGCGGACTACTGTTCTATCAGCAGTATTTTGTGGTTGGCGCATCGTTCCGGGAAAGCATTACCGGCATGGTCGCCGCCGTGATCGGCATGATCCCGGAAGGCCTGTACCTGACCGCCAGCCTTGCACTTGCCGTATCAGCGATGCGCCTGGCGACAAAGAAGGTGCTGATCCATGATATGAAGAGCATGGAGACCCTTGCCAGGGTCACCGTGCTTTGTGTGGACAAGACCGGCACGATCACGGAAGACCATATGGAAGTGAAGGATCTGATCACCGACATAAAATCCCCCGGCACGCTTGAAAAGATCCCGGATCAGGTCGGAACGGTCCTGCAGAGGGGAAAAGCGCAGCTGAAGGCTGTTGCCGCGGATGCGGATGCCGCGGTGCTGTATGTTCCGGAAGACGATTTTGAAGATGTGCTCCGGCTGGACGGGAAGGACACGCATGAAACGTTCCTGAATGCCGGCAGTGAGACCGGCCATCCGGTCAATACACAGATCAAGCAGCTCCTATCGGATTTTGCCCAGAATATGCCTGCGGACAACGCGACGATGCGGGCAATGAAAGAGTATTTTACCGATACCACGGGAAGGAAGCCGGAAAAAGTCGTTCCGTTCTCCTCCAGGGTCAAATATTCCGGCGCCGTTTTCGGCGGGGTGAATTATGTGCTCGGTGCGCCGGAGTACCTTCTGGGGGATGACTATGAGCTGTATCAGGAAAATATAGAGACCCACGGCGAGAGCGGCTACAGGGTGCTGGCATTCGGCCGTTATGACGGGGAACTGAACGGAAAGATGCTCGACCGGCCGGTCAGGCTTCTGGGGACAGTCCTCCTTGCGAACCGTGTAAGGACCGGCGCCGCAGAGACATTCCGGTATTTTGCAGAGCGGGATGTGGCGGTGAAAGTCATCTCGGGAGATAATCCCGTCAGCGTTTCTTCGATCGCCATGGAAGCCGGGATCGCCGGCGCGGAAGATTTTGTGGACGCCACGACGTTGAAGACGGATGCTGAGATCGCGGCAGCGGTCAAACGGTATACCGTGTTCGGAAGGGTGACGCCGGAACAGAAGCGCCGTTTCGTGAAAGCCCTGAAGAACATGGGCGAGACAGTAGCAATGACGGGTGACGGCGTAAATGACGTGCTGGCGCTGAAAGACGCAGACTGTTCGATCGCCATGGCGTCCGGGTCGGAAGCCGCCTCCCAGGTGGCGCAGCTGGTGCTCATGGATTCGGATTTTTCAAAAATGCCGAATGTGGTCCTCGAAGGGCGGCGTGTGGTCAATAATATTGAACGGACGGCAAGCCTTTTCCTTGTGAAGAACATCTTTTCGCTGCTGCTGTCGGTCTTCTCTGTGATCCTGGTCATGGATTATCCCCTGGAAGCGGCGCAGGTGTCACTGATCAGCATGTTTACGATCGGCATCCCCGCGTTCCTGCTTTCCCAGGAGCCGAACAGGGATCCGATCCGGGGCAAATTCCTGACGAACGTATTCCTGCGCGCGCTGCCTGCCGGCCTGACGGACTTCGCAGTTGTTCTGGCGCTGACGCTTTTTGCCATGGAATTCAACATCGATAATGAAAGCATGTCGACGGCGTGTACGCTTCTTGTTTCGATGGTCGGCTTTATGATCATGTACAGGATCATGAAACCCATGACGAAGCTGCACTGGGCGATCCTGCTGTCCATGGTCGCCGGGCTTGTGTTCTGCCTGTTCAACCTGCAGTGGTTCTTCTCCATTACTTCGGTAACAAAGCAGATCGCCATGCTGATGATCGTTTTTGCGATCATTGCGGAGCCCATGATGCGGTATCTGGGCATCTTTGCCGAGTGGCTGCTGAAAAAGCTGACCGAAAGACGATGATTTTTAAATTCTTCATATATTTTCTTGACAAAAAGTCCTTTACCGATTATAGTTTCATAGGATTTGAGCAAGAAACAAATTCAGGAGGATATGATCATGAATAAAATGGAACTTGTAGCAGCTGTCGCCGAGAAGGCGGAAATTTCCAAGAAGGACGCAGACAAGGCTGTGAAGGCTCTTACAGACGTTATCGCGGAAGAACTGAAAGCAGGCGGAAAGGTTCAGTTAGTCGGATTCGGAACCTTTGAGACCAGCGCCAGAGAAGCCAGAGAGGGAAGAAATCCCCGCACGGGTGAGAGCATGAGCATTCCTGCAAGCCGTATGCCGAAGTTCAAAGCCGGCAAGGCTTTAAAGGATATGGTTAACGAATAAGCAAGATGGAACCGGCCGGAAGGCCGGTTTTCTTTTTTTCAGGCGCCGGGGGCGGATCCCGTCCCGGCAGGAGGAGATCATGAGACTTGACAAATACCTGAAGGTATCCAGGATCATAAAAAGGAGAACGGTGGCCAATGAAGCCTGCGATGCCGGAAGAGTTCTGGTGAACGGAAGACCGGCCAGAGCTTCTTACGACGTAAAGACCGGAGACGTGATCGAGATCGCTTTCGGCAACCGGACCGTGAAAGCCGAAGTGCTGGAAATAAAGGAATCTCCGAAGAAGGAAGAGACAGCGGAAATGTTCCGGTATATCTGAACAGACAGAGAAAGGAGGGCTTCATGAAAAAGGGAAAATACATCAAAACATCCATGCTGATGTGTTTCCTTCACGGAAGCCTTCGTTTTTTTGTTGTCAGCATCCTCTCTTCGGCCATTGTGGCCGGGATCGAGATGGTGACGCCGCAGATCATCAGGATCGTTGTCGATTACTGCCTGATGGGTGACGCCGGGACGCTGCCCGGACCGGTGGTATCGTTCCTGGATTCCGCCGGCGGCAGGACGGTGCTGTCCGATAAACTCTGGATGGCGGCCGCTGCCGTTGGGGTGCTTGCGGCGGTTTCGGCGGTATTCCGCTATCTTAACGTCTATCTGAACACCAGAGGGACGGAAAAGATGGTGAAGACCGCCAGGGATCTTCTTTATTCGCATATCGAATCGCTGCCGTTTTCCTGGCACAGCGGCAACCAGACCGGAGATATCATCCAGCGGTGCACATCCGATATGCAGACTGTCCGCGAATTCGTCTCGGAACAGCTCGTGCAGGTCATCAGGATCGTGATCCTGATCGTCTTCTCGGTGGTCTTCATGCTGCTCATGAGCGTGAAGCTGTCCCTGGTCGTATTTCTGTCCGTGCCTGTGCTTGTCGGGTATTCCTGGTATTTTTATTTTAAGATCGGGCATTTGTTCCTGGAGTGCGATGAGAATGAAGGCGTTCTTTCTACCATCGCGCAGGAGAACCTGACGGGCGTTCGTGTCGTCAGGGCGTTCGGCCGGGAAGAGTATGAGCGTGAACGGTTCAGAAAGCAGAATCACAAATATACGGACGCGTGGATGTCGCTCTGCCGGATCCTGTCTGTCTACTGGGCGTCCGGCGACCTGCTGATGTTCGTGCAGATCATGCTGATCGTCGTGATCGGCACGATCCTCTGCGTGGACGGTCAGCTGACAGCCGGTGCACTGATCGCTTTTGTGTCTTACAACAACCAGCTGATCTGGCCGGTAAGACGTCTCGGAAGAATGCTGTCGGAAATGAGCAAGGCCGGCGTTTCCATGGACAGGCTCCTTTACATCCTCAATTCCGGGGAGGAGACCTGGGAAGGCACTGCCGAACCGGATATGACCGGGGATATCGTTTTTCATGATGTCAGCTTCGGGTACAATGACAGCAAGGAGATCATTAAAGATCTGTCGCTTACGATCCCGGGCGGGAGTACGGTCGGTGTGCTCGGCATGACCGGGAGCGGGAAATCCACCCTTATGTATCTTCTGAACGGGCTTTATACGCCCGATTCCGGAAGGATCACCATCAGCGGCAATGATATCCGGGATATTTCGCTTTCCTGGCTCAGACGCAGTATCGGCATCGTTCTGCAGGAGCCGTTCCTGTTCTCGAGGACGCTGGAAGAGAATATCGCGCTGGCTGCCGATACGGATCTTGAAAATGTCAGGAGAGCGGCGGGCATTGCCGCGCTTGACGACAGTGTGAACAGATTCGCAAAAGGCTATGACACAATGGTGGGAGAACGCGGCGTTACCCTTTCCGGCGGGCAGAAGCAGCGCGCCGCCATCGCAAGGATGCTGGTGCAGGATCCGCCGGTCATGATCTTTGATGATTCCCTTTCCGCAGTTGATGCGGAGACGGACGCTGTGATCAGGAAGCGGCTTTCGGGGGTGATGGGCGACCGGACTGTTATTCTGATTTCCCACAGGATCTCCACGCTCGCGGACGCCGACCGGATCGTCGTGCTGGACGAAGGACGGATCGCCGAAGAGGGTACGCATGAGGAACTTCTGCGGGCCGGCGGGCTTTACAGCAGGATCTGGGCGATCCAGAATCCGGAGGAAGCCGCGGCTGCGGCGGCCTGCGCCGGACCGGCTGCTGTGGAAGGGAGGCTGTCCTGATGTACGAAAATACGAATGATGCCTCTGTAAAACTGAAATTTTTCGGGCTTCCAAAACTGAGACCATTCCTGCATCCCTACCGCTTTATCATCTGCAGTATGGTGATCATGGGCCTGGTCGGCAGCCTGATGGATATCGTCACGCCGCTTTTCTTCAGCTATGCGCTGGATCATTTTATCATGAAGGAAACGCTGGAAGGCTTAGGCGCTTTCATCGGACTGTACATTGCCGCCATCATTATCAGTGTGCTGACAAATGCAGTGTCCGCTTATCAGGCCTGTCAGATCGAAATGTACGTCGGCAGGGACATGAAGCAGAAGAGTTTTGATCACCTGCAGACGCTGTCGTTCTCCTATTACAACCAGAATTCCGTGGGCTATATCCATGCACGCGTCATGAGCGATACCGAGCGCATCGGCGGCTGGGTCGCCTGGGGCATCATGGAATGCGTCTGGAACATGACGTATCTCGGCGGGATCATCATTGTGATGCTGCGCCTGAATCTCAGACTGGCCATGCTGATCCTGCTGCTGGTGCCGGTGACCACCGCTGCAGCCGTATATTTTCAGCGCAGGATGGTCGCGCTCGGAAGAAAGGTCAGGGAGATCAATTCCATTATCACCGGCGGATACAACGAAGGCATTACCGGCGCCAAGACGATCAAGACGCTTGTCGTTGAAGACAAAATGCAGTCCGGATTTGAAAAAGTCACCGAAGAAATGAGAAAAACATCGGTCCATCTGGCGCATTTCCGCGCGATGTTCCTGGCGGTGATCTCCTTCTCGGCTTCCTGCGCGCTGGCGCTCGTGCTCTGGCAGGGCGGCGTGATCACAAAGGCAGGCGTGATGGAGATCGGTGTGCTGTCGGTGTTCATGTCCTATGCGCTCGGGATGATGGAACCGATCCAGTGGATCATCAGGGCGCTTTCCGATTTGGTCAATGTGCAGGTCAATATCGAGCGTTTTACCAGGCTCATGGCGACGGCTGCCGAGGTCGGAGATACGCCGGACGTCATGGAAAAGTACGGCGATTCCTTTACGCCGAAAAAGGAAAACTGGGAACCGCTTTTCGGAGACGTGGAGTTCCGGGATGTGAGCTTCCATTATCCGGACGGTGAAGAGATGATCTTTGAACATTTCGATCTGAATGTGCCGCAGGGGACGAACGTTGCGATCGTAGGCGAGACCGGCGCGGGAAAATCCACGCTGGTGAACCTCCTGTGCCGGTTCTTTGAACCGACGGGAGGGCAGATCCTGATCGACGGGAGAGACGTCCGGGAGCGCTCTCAGCTGTGGCTCCACTCCCATCTCGGATATGTCATCCAGACGCCGCACCTGTTCTCGGGCACGATCGCCGAAAACCTGCGTTATGCAAAGCCTGACGCAACGATGGAAGAGATGGAAGCGGCCATGAAAGCCGTGGCGGCGGACAGCATTCCGGAGCGGATGGAAGCCGGTTATGACTCGCAGGTCGGAGAGGGCGGCGATCTTCTGTCAACCGGGGAGAAACAGCTGATCTCCTTCGCGCGGGCAGTGCTGGCCGATCCGGCGATCTTCGTGCTGGATGAAGCGACCTCTTCGATCGATACGGTCACGGAAAAAAAGATCCAGGATGCCACGGCGTATCTGCTGAAAGGCCGGACGTCCTTCGTGATCGCCCACAGACTGTCCACGATCAGACAGGCGGATGTGATCCTGATGGTGGACGGCGGAAAGATCGTTGAGCGCGGCACCCACGAGGAGCTTATGGCAGAACGGGGCGCCTATTATGAACTGTATATCCGCAGTTACAAAGGGTGATTTTATGCTTCCTGCGGAGGCAGGTGGAAGATTTGATTCTTTCACAATTAACACTTGACATCACCGGATCACGGTGGTAATATACGTTTGCTGTCAATAAAGAAAGAAGAGTTCCGCTCTCACCCCGGCACACCGGTGACCTGGGTTTCTCCAAGCAGATTGCTTAACGGGCGGAATTTCGGATTCCGCCCTTTTTTCATGAAAATCGGGCATTCAGGTGGAGGTACAAAGACATTAGCGAGTTAATGATTAACGGTCAGATAGGCGACATGGAAGTGCGTCTTATCGGAAGCCACGGAGAACAGATCGGCATTATGAATTCAAGGGAAGCCCTTCGTATGGCCAGGGAAGAGGAACTGGATCTGGTCATGATCGCGCCTGCCGCGAAGCCGCCCGTGTGCAAGATTATTGATTATGGCAAGTATCGCTATGAGATGGCCAGGCGGGAGAAAGACGCCCGCAAGAAACAGAAGACCATCGACACCAAGGAAGTACGGATCTCTCCGAACATCGAAGAGAACGACCTGAATACAAAGGCCAGTGCCGCCAGGAAATTCCTGGAAAAGGGAGATAAAGTCAAGGTATCATTGCGTTACCGCGGCCGCGAGATGAGCCACATGAACCAGACAAAACATGTGCTGGATGATTTCGCAGAGCGTCTGTCGGACATCGCTGTTGTGGATAAGCCTTCCAAGATGGAGGGCCGCAGCCTTGTGATGTTCCTCAGAAAGAAATAATACAGACAAGAGACAGTTAACCCGCAGTTATCCTGCATGCCGGAGGGCTCCGCAGGATCAGTAAAGGAGGTAATATTCATGCAGAAGTTAAAGACAAAAAGAGCGGCTGCCAAGCGTTTTAAAAAGACCGGTACCGGAATGCTTAAGAGAATGAAAGCCTATAAAAGCCACATTCTGACCAAGAAGTCCACCAAGAGGAAGAGAAATCTTCGTAAAGCCACCATTGCGGATCCTACGAACGCAAAGGTAATGAAGAAGATCCTGCCTTACTGATCAGAAAGGAGACTAGAACCATGGCAAGAATCAAAGGCGGTTTAGGCGCCAAGAAAAGACATAACAGAGTATTAAAGCTGGCAAAGGGTTATCGCGGAGCCCGTTCCAAACAGTACCGCGTTGCGAAACAGTCCGTCATGCGCGCTCTTACAAGCGCCTATGCAGGAAGAAAGCAGAAGAAGAGACAGTTCCGTTCTCTGTGGATCGCACGTATCAACGCTGCGGCCCGTATGAACGGCCTTTCCTACAGCCGTATGATGTACGGCCTGAAGCTTGCGGGCGTAGATGTGAACCGCAAGATCCTGGCTGATCTGGCTGTGAACGATGCAGAAGGCTTCAAGGCTCTTGCAGAAACTGCGAAAGCGAAGCTTGCATAAAAAGTTTACGTTCTTCGTCCGGAATCTGAAAGAAAGTGCTTGCAATTTCGGACGACTTGATGTAATATAATACGGCGGCGCTGAAAGTGCCGCACCGGGGCGTGGCTCAGTTTGGTAGAGCGTTCGGTTAGGGACCGAGAGGTCGCAAGTTCGAATCTTGTCGCCCCGACTTGCGGGCAGATCTTTTTCTGCCCGCATTATTGCCGAAAGGCAGTGTGTGTCCGTAGCTCAGCTGGATAGAGCAACGGCCTTCTAAGCCGTGGGTCGAGGGTTCGAATCCCCCCGGGCATACTGAAAAAAGAGAACGTGCATTTTGTGCACGTTCTCTTTTTTTGCGCCGGGCCGGGAGGCGGTACTCCGGCCTGCCCGGCTTCTTCAGGATGCTCTGCGGCGGGATGCTTATCCCACCACCTCACTGTCGTCTGATTTCTTCTTCTTTTTCTTCTTTTCGGCCTCGGTCTCTTTCTCTTTTTTCTTTTCCTTTTCCTTTTCCTTCTTCTTTTCGGCTTCGGCTTCTTTCTCTTTCTTCTTTTCCTTTGAATCCTCTGCTTTTTCGTCCCCTGCTTCTTCGGCATCCTCTTCCGCGGCAGCCGTTGTTTCCGGCTGCTTTACGCCCTTGCGGATCGTTTTTCTGGTCCCCTTATAGTGATCCTTGTTCATCAGGATCCGCTCGCTCTCTTCGCCGTCAATATAGATCACTTTGTAAAGTTCCGAACTGACCGAGGGATGGGAGGATCCGGAAGTTACTTCTTCGCCTGCAGCCAGGCTCTTGTCTTCGATGACTTCCGGGGAGAGTTCCTCATAGGAGAGCGTATCGGATTCAAATTCGATCGTTCTGTTCTCCGGGCGGTCTTCTTTCCCGTAGATGGAAAAGTAGAGTTCACTGCCGTCGGCATCCGATGCGATATATACCGGATAATCCTTGTTGTTGGTGAATATGAAATCCTTGTTCCCTTCCGCGATCGCGGCGTCGGAGGAATACGGTGCATAATGAATGATCATGGAATGCGGATGTCTTTCATCGATCTGCAGCTCGGCTCTGATCACAGCGTTGTACAGTGTGGTCGATACCTGGCAGACGCCGCCGCCGTAGGCCATTTCGGAGTCTCCGTTCGCGTACTGCGGCGCCAGTTCATAGCCGTTTTCTGCAGTCCTGGGAAGAATCGTATCGCTGACCGAGAAGGATTCGCCCGGCATGAGCAGCGTGCCTCCGATACGCTCTGATGCAATTCGGATGTTGGTCTTCCGGGCTCCGCTGCTGGATGAATAATCCGTGTGGTAAGTGCCGAGTTTGTCTTTGACCGCCGAGAGCATCTCGCCGGTCACTTCTGCGAGGGAGACTTTCGTGTCCGCCTCGATGGTCATGTCAGCGGTCAGTTCTCTGCCGAGTGCTTCGTCGATCTTTGCCGCAGTGGACTCGATATTCGTAACACGGCCGTGAACATCATCTGTCACGATGAAGACGCGGTCCTCACGTTTCAGACTTGCGTTTGCGGGCGCAGTATCGAGCGCTGCGATTTCTTTCTCCACGAAATCCTTTACCAGACTGCTGTCCCAGGTATAGCCGACGTCGAGATCGACGTTGCTGGCTCTGAGGTCTGCCCTTGCTTTATATAATTCGATCGGGTTTCCGCTCTTGCCGAGCGCCGCTGCTTCGTAAACAGGCGTTTCGGCGTCCCAGGAAAGCCCGAAAGCGCCGACTGTGGTCTCGGCAGCCTGTTCATCGAAGGTTACGGAAATCTTGTAACCGGCTTTTTCGGTGTAGTAATCGTTGATCCGGTCTATCGCCTGCGAAACGGTGAGCCCGCCAAGATCCTCTCCGAAAGCAGTGATGCCCTTTTCAAGCACTGTATTTTCATCGGGCTTTACGGCAGCCAGGGCCGGCGGCAGATTTGCGGCGGCAGAACAGGTGACCGAAAGTGCCAGTAAGATCAGTTTTGAATATTTCATCAGGAAATCCTTCCTTGCAAAATGAGTGTATGCAAGAGAGTATAACACAACGGGGCCGTATTTTCCACGGCAAAATAAAGGGGTCGATGAAAATACATGCTGCATCAGAAAACAGGCTGACGCAGCCGGATATATACTATTTTCGTAATACGAAATCGGGAGAAAAAATATAATCGGCTCAAATCTCATCTTTTCCCGGACAATCGTAATGAATACATAAAATATATCGTCAATAGTGAGTTAATTTGGCTGTAAACTGCGAAAAATCCAACAGTAACAACTACGTAAAAAATGTGTAATATCTTGACGAATCGGAAGAAAAATGGTATCCTACAGGTACTTATGCGGGACACTGATTGTTAAGTTTTTAAGGCACTTTTTGAACCGAATTTGGTGGGAATCGGGAGAAAATAATATGAAAAAATTACTAAATTATGTCTTAACTGTATATGCCCTGCTCATCCTTGGAACAGCCTCCTTAGCCATGGCTGCCTCATCCGCGGTGAGCTGGGGAAACAACAGTGAGAACATCCTGAACGGAGGAGTGATCGCTGCAGACGCATCGGGCCGCGTTTATTATGCCGATACGGACAAAGCCGGCGCGCTTTATGTGTCTTACAACGGCAGTAAGAAACTTCTTTCGTCCGATTCCGCATCCAATATCAATGTGATCGACAATACCGTTTATTATACAGCGAAGAACGGCAATGGATATGCTGTTTATTCCGTTACCACCGGCGGAAAGAACAGGGAGAAGATCTTCTCCACATCAAAGACCATCAAAGAGATGTATGTCCGTTCGGACGGAAGCTTTTATGTCCTGGCGGATGGAAAAGTCTATTTCAAGAAAAGCGCCTCTGCAAAGAGCCAGGTGCTCGCAAAGGGAAGCATCACGCATTTCGTTCCCACAGCCCACGGAATCATTTACGCAAAGGGCAGCAAACAGAATTACACTGTTTATGCAGACGGAAAGAAAGTAAGCGCAAATGTATTCAGCTTCTATGTGTTTGACAATTACCTTCTGTTCACAAAGAACAAAAAGGATTATCAGGTAAGCGTTCATGATCTTTTCTCGAGATCAGGATCTGCGAAGATCCAGGCTTACACCCTTGGCAGCAAATCTGCCGCACTGAGCAATATCGCAAAAGCCGCGCAGGAAGACTGTGAATGTGAAGAGTGCCAGGCGAACGCAAAAGCAGCTGCCGCTGCAGGCGCCATCGCCTCCGCTGCCTCGAGAACAGATTCCGCTGCTGCAGTTTCCGCCTCTGCTTCGGGGATCACCTCTATCATTAAGACAGATCAGGTCTCACAGGGACAGAAGAATATGGTAAAGCGTGCCCGTCAGCAGCACGAGATCAGATGGACACCGGTAAAGAACATCGCTTCCTGGGGCAACAGATCGACATTCAAAGCCGGCGTCACCTACAGCGGTCTTCCCTACGGACAGCCTGTAAGAGCCAAGTATGTTCCCTGGGCCGCTTCTCTGGAAGAGTTCATTGAAGCAGTGAATGATTCCGGCAGCCTGATGTACACATCGAGATCTTCCTACAACCGTTCCGCACCGTATTACAGCTGTGACTGCAGTTCCTTCGTGTCATGGTCGTGGGATCTGCCGTCCAGACAGTACACCAGATCCATCGGCGCATATGCAACAGTTGTGGAATCCCAGAGCATTTACGGCGTACAGGTCGGAGACGCATTATGCAAAGCCGGAAGCCATGTCGTCATGGTAAGCGATGTAGGCTACAGAGGGGATAAGATCGTTTATATCGATATCATGGAGCAGACCCCGCCGCAGACAAAATATACCCGCTGGGGCGAAGGCGGAACAAAACAGCTTTCCGAGTTTTACGGAAAGTATTTCGGCAAAGGCTATAAACTGATCAGAAGCAAGACCCGCGACAGCGTTCAGTTCAGACCCAGTTCCGTTGTTGTCATCGACGGCAATGGCGGCGAAGCGGAGCCCAGTTACAAGGGCGACGGCAGCACATCCATCACTCTTTCGGCAGCTTCCGTTGAACTGAATATCGGAGAAGAGAAGAAGCTTACCTGCAAGGGAAGCGCCAGCGGAACCCCCGGCTGGTCCAGCGACAAGACAAGCGTTGCGACTGTGGACAGCACAGGAAAGATCAAGGCTGTTGCTGCAGGAACCGCAAGGATCAAAGTACAGGTCGGAGGCGTTTCTGCATCGGCAGTGGTATATGTCCGTCCGGCAATGGTGAAACTGAAAAGCGCAGCTGCGAAGATGGACGGCAGCGTGAAACTCAAATGGAAAAAAGTCAAAGGCGTTTCCGGATATGAAGTGCTGAGAAAGAGCGGCAAAGGTGCATTTACCGCAGTCGGGACTACTTCCAAGACTTCTTTCACTGACACTGCTGCAGCGAAGAATACCACTTACACCTATACAGTAAGAGGCATTATCGGCAAAGCGGATGGTTCAAAAGCGGCAGGAGCTTATAATACCTCCGGTATCATCTGCAGGACCGTTCTTGAAACGCCGGAGCTTGAAGCGGTAGCCCTGGACGGTCTTACCTCACAGATCGTCAGCTGGAAGCCTGTAAATGGCGCTGAAGGATATACCGTATACAGGAAGACGAAGAAGACAAAATGGGAAAAGATCGGAAGCGCTTCTTCCACAAGTTATAAGTCGACCGGCCTCACACCCGGTGTAAAATACACTTACACTGTCCGTGCTTACTTTAATGCAGGCGGCAAACAGGTACTTGGCGGTTATGTAGAGAAGGGTATTTCGAAAAAGGCTATGCCCGGCAAGCCGGTGCTTGAATCCGCGACACCTTCCAAAAAGAAGAAGATCGTTCTGAAGTGGAAGAAGATGAGCGGGATCAGCACATACAAGGTCTACCGCAGAGAGCAGAACCGTAAGAAATGGATCGAAGTAGGTACCGCGTATAAGAACAGTTATACAGATAAGGATGTTGAATACGGAAAAGAGTACGCTTATACAGTCAGAGCGATCTACCGTGCCGGTTCGAAAAAACTCAAGAGCGATTATGACAAGACGGGTATTGCCGTAAAACTGCAGCCCGGATATACCAGCCTGACCGGAGTGAATTCTCCGGCAGCCGGACAGGCCTCCCTTTCCTGGTCCAAGTCAGCCGGCACAAAGGGGTATTGTGTATACGCTAAGACAGCAGACAGTGATTGGAAGGCAGTCACCAAATGCTCTGCCAAGAAAAAGTCTGTCACTGTCAAAGGACTTCAGTCCGGCGTCCGTTATTCATTCACTGTCCGTGGTTACTGGAAGATCAAAGGAGAGCTTCTGCAGGGCGATTTTAATGCCGAAGGCATGAGCATAACCATAAAGTAAAACCGCAGTCCGTTCCTGACGGCAGATTGTGGATTTCATGAGAAAGGAAAAGACGGCCGGGAGCACATCCCGGCCGCCTATTCTGAAAAAAATGGAATACAGGGAAAAATACAAACGCCTGTTCCGGTTTTCGCTTACCTTGCTGAACGTAGCCGTACTTACAGGCGTATACGCATATTTCTGGTTTTCATACTATCATGAAAGACAGATCATAGGTGTCCTCTACTTCCGCTGGGGACATTATGCCATTCTGACTCTGTACGCTGTACTGCTGTATTTCTTTGCCAGCGTTTACGGGGCCATGAAGGTGGGATATCTACGTGCTATGGATGTGCTGTTCTCGCAGTTCATAGCAGTTATTTTTGTTAACGCAATCACCTATATACAGCTGGCCCTGATCGGAAGATGGACATTCGGAAGACATTTGCTGCCGCTGCTGTGGATGACCGCGATCGATCTGGTGCTTGTTGTGGGGTGGGTCCTTCTGTCTAAATGGATATACGGGATACTGTATCCTGCAAGGGATCTGCTCCTGATCTACGGGGACAGGAGTCCGAGAAGCATTATGAAGAAACTCTCCAGCAGGAGAGACAAATTTCATATCAGAGAGACTGCCTGCATAGAATTTGAAACAGATGAAGAGATCTTTGAAAAGATCGATCATGCGCAGTCCGTGCTGATCGGCGATATTCCTTCCCAGCGAAGGAACGATTTCCTGAAGTACTGTTTCAAGAAGGATATCCGGTGTTATTCAGTCCCGAAGATCGCGGACATCATGATGATGAGCTCGGAGACGATGAATTTCTTCGATACGGTTCTTCAGCTCAACAGGAACAGAGGACTTTCGGCAGAGCAGCAGGCGCTGAAAAGACTGATGGATATCGTTGTGTCGCTTGCAATGCTGGTGGTCTTTTCACCTTTGATGATCATTATCGCACTCCTGATCTGGATCACCGACCGCGGTCCGGTCTTTTACAAACAGGAACGTCTGACAAAAGACGGAAGGGTCTTTATGATCTACAAATTCCGCAGCATGACGGTGAACGCCGAACAGAAAGGGATCCGTCTTGCGGCAGAAGGCGACCCCAGGGTGACCGCAGTCGGCCATGTCATAAGAAATCTGCATCTCGATGAACTCCCGCAGCTGATCAATATACTGAAGGGCGATATGTCGATGGTCGGTCCCAGACCGGAAAGGCCGGAGATCGCTGCTGAGTATATGGAACTGATTCCCGAATTTGAATACCGCCTGAAAGTCAAAGCCGGTCTTACGGGATTTGCCCAGGTCTACGGGAAGTATAACACGACACCGTATGACAAACTGAAGCTTGACCTTTTCTATATCGAGAATTACAGTATATGGATGGATATTAAGCTCTGTATGCTGACGTTCAAGATCCTTTTCCAGAAGGAGAACACCCAGGGCGTGGATCCCGGACAGCGTACAGCTGCGGGGACACCGGAGAAAAAGAAAAACATATTCTGACCGTAGAATTAACGGAGGCTCTGAAGTATGGAAGATCTTCAGGTATCGGTCGTTATACCGAGCTATAACAGTGAGAAAACGATCAGACAGGCGGTGGAGAGCGCACTCGCGCAGGAGGGCGTGACGCTTGAAGTGGTTGTCGTGGACGACGGGTCCCGGCTGCCGGCTTCTGAGGTGCTTTCTGATCTTCTTGCGGACAGCAGGCTGCGTATTCTTAGGAGAGAGGAAAATCTCGGCGTTGCAGCGGCCAGAAATCACGGCATCATCAATGCGGGAGGCAAGTATGTAGCGCTCCTTGATTCCGATGACTGGTGGGATCAGGGGAAACTTGCCGAACAGGTGGAAGCACTGGAGCAGAATAAAGCTGTCCTTTGCTCGACCGCCAGAGAACTGATGAGCCATGACGGCGTGTCTCTCGGCCGGATCATTCCCGTTAAAAAACACATTACCTACAAAGAACTGCTGAAGCACAATTCCGTAGCCTGTTCATCGGTCGTTGTCCGCAGGGATGTGGCAAGGATCTTCCCGATGGAGCACGATGATGCGCACGAGGATTATATACTGTGGCTTAAGATCCTGAAGCGTTACGGAAGCGCGATCGGAATCCAGAAACCATATCTGAAATACAGGATGTCAGAGGACAGCAAATCCGGAAATAAGCTGAAGTCTGCGCTTATGACATATAAGGTATACAGATATATGGGATATTCAGTGATCAGATCGGCAGTCTTTTTCTGCTCCTACGCCGTGCACGGGATCGGCAAATATGCCGGCGTCGGAAAACACAGCCGCCATTTCGGCTTAAAACACGGAAAACAGGGGAACTGATTTCGGTTCCCTTCATTCATACCAGGAAAGGCAGGAAGATATGAGAGAAAAGAACGGATTCGTTGTCAGGATACTGGCTGTCCTTCTGGCATTTGCCATGATGCTGCAGCCTCTCCCGGTTTTTGCTGACGGTCCTGAAGATACCGAACAGACTGCAGTAGAAACAACGGCAGAGGAAGAGATCCCGGAAGAGCCGGAAGCACCGGAGACGGAAGCGCCGGTGGTACAGGAAGAGCCGGAGACAGAGGCGCCGGAGACAGAGGCACCGGAAACGGAAGCGCCGGAAGAGCCGGAAGAGCCGGAAGCACCGGAAGAGCCGGAAACGGAAGCACCGGAAGAGATCAGTATTCCTGCAGAAACGCAGGCGCCTGTACTTCATAAGGAAAAGAAGAAGGATGCTGCAGTTGTGAAACCGACGGAAGCGGACACGGATGCTGCTGCGTCAGAACCCGAGACAGAACCCGAATCAGAACCTGAGTCAGAACCCGAAACCGAAGCAGGGGAAGCCGCTGTGCCGGCTGACGGTGCAGCGCCAGCAGTGCCGAAGCTTACTGCTGCGGAAAATACTGCTGACGGTATAAAGATCACATGGGAAGCTGTTCCGGATGCTGAAACATACAATGTTTACAGAAAGAAAGCAAGCGATAAGTGGAGCGGCAAAAAGTTCTTTACGACGGACAAAACGGAATATCTGGATCAGGATAAACTGACAGTCGGTACCGAGTACAGTTATACTGTCCGTGCCGTAAAAGGCGGCGAGTTAAGCGATTATGACGAAAAGGGCGTGACCGCAACAGCTGTCCCGGAACAGCCGGTCATGAAGGAACCGGTCTCGGTCTCCGAGACAGGACTCAAACTCTCCTGGGAAGCGACGAAAGATACCGATTACTACCATGTTTACAGACAGCGTGATGACGGCACATGGACAAAGATCGGAAAGAAGATCACGGCGACATCCTTTACGGACGAGTCTGCGCCAAAGGCAAAAGAGACTGTTTACACTGTCAGATCCTGCAAGGAAGTCAATAAGAAAGAAGTCCTCAGTGTTTATGAAGAGGTCATCACGGGAAAGACGCTTACCGCAGAAGAGAAAGAAAGCACCTTTGTATCACCGAAACTGAAAAAAGCCAAGGGCGTCAACACAAAGACCATTCAGGTAACGTGGGGAAAGGCTCCGGAAGCGGAAGGATACTACGTTTACAGAAAGAAAGGAAGCGGAAAGTGGAAGAAGCTTGCCGCTGTTGCAGGCGCGAATACCCTTTCGTATACTGACAAAAAGTGTAAGTTTGGAAAGAAATATACCTATACGGTAAGAGCATACCGCAAGTACGGCAGTGTGATCCTGAGAAGTACGGGATATAATGAAAAAGGCATTACCGGAACACCGAAACTGGCCAAACCTTCCCTGAAAGCGGCCCAGCCTACCTCGAACAGAAAAGGGATCAGGGTGACCTGGAAAGCCGTATCAGGTGCTAAAGGCTATAAAATTTACCGCAAGAAGGCCGGAAAGAAGACATGGAAGCTTCTTAAGACGCTGGGCAAGGTGACCGAGTATACCGATAAGACGGTGAAAGGCAACAAGAGATATACCTATACCGTACGCGCGTATGTAAAAGTCGGCGGGAAGATCCTGCTCAGCAAATACAATAAAAAAGGCGTTACTTCCAGTACGAAGATAACGTCGAAAAAAGTCGACGGGCTCATTCTTTATTATGATGATAACGGAAGAGTGATTAAGGATGTCGAAGGGATCATAGGCAAGCAGAGTTCTTATCGGATCGAGATCGATTATGACAAGAACATCGTTACGGTCTATGCAAAGAGCAGCAGCGGATCATACAATGTTCCCGTAAAGGCATTCGTCTGTTCCACCGGTAAGGCAACACCGATCGGAACATTCAGCACCCCCGCAAAGTACCGCTGGCGTACACTGCAGGGGCCCTGCTACGGACAGTGGTGCACACGCATTCACGGCGGTGTTCTCTTCCATTCGGTACCGTATTATACGCAGAGCAACAACAACCTGAAGGTCTATGCTTACAATAAGCTCGGCACAAAGTGTTCGGCGGGCTGCATCAGGCTTTGCTGCAGAGATGCGAAATGGATCTATGACAACTGCAAACTCGGAACGAAGGTTACGATCAAACATAACGCAAGGAATCCCTTCGGAAAACCCTCTGCACTGAAGCTGAAGAGCGGACATACCTGGGATCCGACAGACCCGAACATGGCTTACAAGTGCCGTGACAAGGGCTGCCACTGACAGACCAGCAGGCCTCCTGTTAAGGCAGGGGGCCTGCTTTTGGAAGGAGACGGCGTGGCTACGGTAGAAACAGCTGTAAATGACAGGATGCTGAGGACAGGCTTCGCCGCTGCGGCGAAGGGGACGCCTTCGCATGCCTATATCATCGAAGGGGAAGATGAACAGATCCTCCGTTCACTTTCAGATTACTTTATTAAACTGCTTCTTTGCGAGACGAATGATGCCTGCGGAAAATGTCTGTCCTGCAGATTCCTCGCGGAAGGAGGACATCCGGATCTGATCCGGGTAACGCCGGAAAAGCCCGGCGTGATCAGAGTCGATGATATCAGGGAAGGCCTGGTCGGAGACATGGGGATCCGTCCCTACAGAAGCCGTTATAAGATCTATGTTGTCGAGCATGCCGAATGGATGAATGTCCAGGCGCAGAATGCGCTGCTCAAGACACTGGAAGAGCCGCCTTCCTACGGGGTCATCCTTCTTCTTTCCTGCAATACGGAAGCCCTTCTGCCGACGATCATTTCCAGAAGCATCAGGCTGAAAGCGATGAGCGGCGGCCACGGATGGGAACGGATTCCGGAGGAGGACCGTTACAGGCTCGGCAGGATCTTTTCCGGGATCAAAGGAGCTGATACAGCCGGCGTCAATGCCGCGGCAGAGCAGCTTGCGAACGAATATGCCGGTCCTGATCAGGTCCTTGGAGGCGTAAGGACCTGGATCCGGGATGTCATGGTGCTGAAGCTGTCCGGCGCAGAGGACCGGACGGTGATCAGAGAAGCACTCCCGGCGCTCCGATCTGCAGCGAAAGACTATACCTGGAAGCAGATCAATGATATACTTGAGATGACAGATACCGCAGAGGAACGCATTTCATCAGGCGTGAATACAGCCTGGCAGTATGAACTGCTCCTTGAGCGGATGAGATAGAGAACTGGAGGCAGCATGATTAAGGTGATCGGCGTCCGCTTCAGAGGAGGCGGTAAGACATATTATTTTGATCCCGGAGAATTCGAACTTTCTCCCGGGATGAGCGTAGTGGTAGAAACGGCCAGAGGTACGGAGGTCGGCATGGTGTCCATGTCGGAGCGGGAAATCGAAGAAGAAGAGCTGACAGCACCGCTCAAGTCCGTGACAAGGATCGCATCACACGAGGATTTTGAGATCCTGAAGGCCAATAAGGAGAAGGAGAAAGAGGCTTTCCGCATCTGCAGGGAAAAGATAAACGCGCATGGTCTTGAGATGAAACTCGTGGATGTTGAGTATGCATTTGAAGGCAACAAGATCCTGTTTTATTTTACCGCGGACGGAAGGATCGATTTCAGGGATCTGGTAAAGGATCTGGCTTCTGTATTTAAGACCAGAATTGAACTCAGACAGATCGGCGTAAGAGACGAAACGAAGATGCTCGGAGGGATCGGCATTTGCGGCCGCGTACTCTGCTGCCATTCCTATCTTTCCGATTTTGCACCTGTATCCATTAAGATGGCAAAAGAGCAGAATCTGTCACTGAATCCTTCCAAGATCTCCGGCGTATGCGGCAGACTGATGTGCTGCCTGAAGAACGAAGAGGATACCTATGAATATCTCAACAGCAGACTTCCGTCTGTCGGAGAGATGGTGACGGTCCCGGCCGACGGCGTGGAAGGCACCGTAAACAGTGTGAATGTCCTTCGCCAGACCGTCAAAGTGCTGATCAAAACAGACGGCGGTGATATTGAGATGAAGGAATATCCCGTGGACGGTCTTGATTTCGGCCCGGACAGGAAGCCGCCGGTCCCTGTGACCAGAAGACCGCTGCCGGATCTTTCCGAGAGAAGCCGCGGAAAGGCTGTTTTTGAGGAAACGATCATAGAAGAAGAGATCGTGATCACCGAAGAAACGGCAGCGGTTCCGGAGGAGGGCAGCCGGCAGAACGGCGAAAAACAGAACGAGCGCCGCAGAAGACCGTACAGACGCAGAAGAAATCAGGATGCAAAAAGACAGCATCCGGATAAGAAGGCGGACGGGGAAAGAAAGCCCTCCCGCCCGCGGGAGAAGCAATGAGCGGAACATTGTATTTATGCGCAACACCGATCGGAAACCTGGAGGATATCACACTCCGGGTTTTGCGCGTTTTAAAAGAAGCGGATCTCATTGCCTGTGAAGATACGCGGCACAGCAGGGTACTCCTGTCGCACTATGATATTCATACTCCTGTCACGAGCTATCATCAGCACAACCGTGTGCAGAAAGCCGGTGAACTGATCGAAAAGCTGGCATCCGGTCTGAATATCGCGCTGATCACCGACGCCGGGACGCCGATCATATCCGACCCGGGAGATGTCCTGGTGCAGAGATGCTATGAGAACGGCATCCGTGTAACGTCGGTCCCGGGACCCTGTGCCGGAATTACCGCGCTTACGCTTTCCGGTATTGATTCCGGAAGATTTGCGTTTTACGGATTCCTGCCGGTAAAAGGCAGGGAGAGAAAAGACCTGCTTGCTGATCTGAAAAGCGAAAAAATGCCTGTGGAACTCTATGAAGCCCCGCATAAGCTGAAGAAAACGCTGGCAGATCTTTATGCGGTACTGGGAGACCGCAGCATCGTCATTCTGCGCGAGCTTACCAAAGTCCATGAGGAACGAATGAAATGCAGTCTCTCGGAAGCGGTTTCCTACTATGACACGACGGAACCCAAAGGCGAATTTGTGCTGATCGTTGAACCGGCGCCGGAAGAGGAGATCCGCCGGGAAGAAGACAGCGTATTTGCGGAAATTCCGCTGATCACGCAGCTTCAGGAATATATGGCTGCGGGCATGGATAAAAAAAGCGCCATGAAACAGATCGCGAAGGAGAGGCATATGAGCAGAAGAGACGTCTATCAGGCTGTGCTGGAAGCGGAGGCGGAGGAATGACCGAGACAACGCTGTGTTATCTTGAAAAAGACGGCGCTTATCTGATGCTTCACCGGATCAAAAAGAAGAATGATATCAATGAAGGAAAATGGATCGGTGTAGGCGGTAAGCTGGAAGGGCGTGAAAGTCCGGAGGAAGGCGCCAAAAGAGAGATCTTCGAGGAGACCGGACTGACCGCTGAAAGGCTGAAGCTCCGTGCAGTGATCACGTTCCTTTCCGAACAGGATGATGAAAGGATGTACCTGTTCACCTGTGATCAGTTCTCCGGCATGCTGAAGGAGTGTGATGAAGGCGTTCTGGAGTATATCGATAAGAAGAAGGTATACGAACTGCCGTCCTGGGAAGGCGATAAGATCTTTCTTGAAAAGATTGCTGACCCGGAGCAGCCGTTTTTCTCCCTTCTGCTTGAATATGAAAAAGACAGGCTGCAGCGTGCGGAACTGTATGAAGACGGGATTTTCAGCAAACTGCTCTAAAGAAGAACGGCAGACTTTGTGCAGAAAATCTTTTGCCGATCATAAAAAAAACGGCACTGTCAAAAAACACTTTGAATTTGCAGTAAGTTCGTTTATAATATAAGCGCTTTGGCAATTCAGCCGGACATGAGGAGGAATCCGAATGCTTTCAATGGATATAGGAATCGATCTGGGAACAGCCAGCGTACTGGTATACATCAAGGGCCGCGGTGTAGTGCTCAAGGAGCCGTCCGTGGTAGCCTATGACAGGGATACGAATGAGATCCGGGAGATCGGCGAAGAAGCAAGGAAGATGCTTGGCCGCACCCCGGGAAATATCGTTGCAATCAGACCCCTGCGCCAGGGCGTTATTTCCGATTATGACATTACCGAAAAAATGCTCAAGTACTTTATTATCAAGGCGATGGGCAAGAAGACCTTAAGAAAGCCGCGCATCAGCGTCTGTATTCCCAGCGGGGCTACGGAAGTCGAGAAGAAAGCCGTTGAGGATGCGACTTATCAGGCAGGCGCCCGGGAAGTGAGCATCATCGAGGAACCGATCGCAGCTGCGATCGGCGCCGGTATAGACATCAGCAAGGCATGCGGAAATATGATCGTGGATATCGGCGGAGGGACTTCCGATATCGCTGTCATCTCTCTTGGCGGTACGGTCGTCAGTACTTCGGTAAAAGTCGCCGGAGACAATTTTGATGATGCGATCGTAAAGTATATGCGCAAGCGCCACAATATGCTGATCGGAGAGAGGACCGCCGAAGAGATCAAGATCAGTATCGGATGCGCGTATCCCAGACCGGAGATGATCACGATGGATGTCAGGGGCCGCAATCTGGTCACCGGGCTTCCGAAGACCATGACGCTGACTTCCGACGAGATGCTGGATGCGCTTACCGAGCCGGCCATGCAGATCGTGGAAGCGGTGCTGAATGTGCTTGAACGTACGCCGCCGGAACTCGCTGCGGACGTCTATGAGCGCGGAATTGTAATGACGGGCGGCGGAAGTCTGCTTGCCGGACTGGACGAGCTGATCGAAGAGAAGACCGGTATCCAGACCATCATTGCCGATGATCCGATGCGTGTCGTTGCGATCGGCACAGGAAAGTTCATAGAATTCATTCATTCGAACCGCGGTCTGTTCGATTCATAAATCTGTCTTTTCAGTAGGACCGGGGAGAAGCATGTCAACAGTCAAGGGATATGTTGAGCATATCGTTTACAGAAACGAGAATAACGGATATACCGTGATGGAAGTGGTAAGCGGCGGAAAGAAGATCACGCTTGTCGGATCGCTCCCGGATATATCAGAAGGAGAACCCCTCGAAGCCGAGGGGTCTTTTGCTAACCATCCGCTTTACGGCGAGCAGCTCGTGGTCACCTCCTTTTCCGTCACGGTCCCTGAGGATACGGTCTCCATCGAACGGTATCTCGGTTCCGGCGCCATCAAGGGTGTCGGTCCTGCGATCGCTGCCAGGATCGTGAAAAAATTCAAAGCCGATACACTGCGGATCATTGATGAGGAACCGGAAAGACTGGCCGAGGTCAAAGGGATCAGTGAGAACGGTGCCAGACAGATCGCCGAGCAGGTGCTGCAGAAGCGGGAACTCAGGGAGGCGATGATCTTCCTGCAGAAGTATGGCATCTCGCTGAATCTTTCGGTCAGGATCTATAATCAGTACGGTCCGGAGATCTATACGCTGCTGCTCACCAATCCCTATAAGATCGCAGATGATATTCCGGGCGTTGGTTTTAAAACCGCTGATGAGATCGCGGCCAGGGCAGGCATCAGTGCGGATTCCGTCTACCGCATCAAGAGCGGGATCTACTATACCATGATGCGGGCACTTTCGGCGGGCCATGTGTATCTGCCGCTTCCGGTATGCAGGCAGTATGCAATGGATCTGCTGCGGGTAGAAGAGGATGATCTGGAACAGCCCATGATGGAGCTGATCATGGAAAAGCGGATCATGATCAGAACATTGGACGATGGTACGGAAGCGGTCTATGCAGCCATGTTCTACTATATGGAGATCAATACCGCGAGGATGCTGATCGAGCTGGATATGTACGAACCGGCGGATCAGGATGAGATCGATGAAGCGGTTGCGGATATAGAAGACCGAAGCGGCGTCAGCATGGATCCCGGGCAGAGAGAAGCGGTAAGGGCGGCTGTGGAGAACGGTGTCAGTCTTGTGACCGGCGGCCCCGGCACCGGAAAGACTACCACGATCAGGACCATTATCCGGTATTTTGAAAAGCAGGGAGCCGTTATCCTTCTGGCAGCGCCTACCGGGCGCGCGGCAAAGCGGATGTCGGAGGCAGCGGAACGTCCTGCTGTCACCATTCACAGGCTGCTGGAATTCAACGGGAAACCGGATGAAGACGATCCGGCGGATATGGACGCCTACAGATTCGAAAAGAATGAACACGATCCGCTGGAGGCGGACGTGATCGTAATCGATGAGATGTCCATGGTAGATATCAGTCTGATGCATTCCCTCCTGAAGGCAGTCACGCCCGGAACCAGGCTCGTGCTGGTCGGAGACGCGGATCAGCTTCCGTCGGTCGGCCCCGGAAATGTACTGAAGGATATCATTCGCTCCGGAAAATTCCATCAGACGGAACTGACAAGGATCTTCCGTCAGGATACCGCCAGCGACATCGTGCTGAATGCCCATAAGATCCTGCTGGGCGAGCGTATAGACAGCGGCGCGAGGAGCCGGGATTTCCTGTTCGTAAAGCGGTATGACGCCAATCATATCATCGCCGCGGCCAGGACCCTGATCAGCGAAAAACTGCCGGGGTATCTGAATACGGATGTATCACAGATCCAGGTGCTCACCCCGATGAGGAAGGGCGTCCTGGGCGTTGAGAATCTGAATAAAGTGCTGCAGGTGCATCTGAATCCGCCGGCGGGCAGCAAACGGGAGAAAGAATTCCCGCATGCCGTTTTCCGCGAGGGAGACAAGGTCATGCAGATCCGGAACAATTATCAGCTGGAATGGGAGATCCGGAATCGTTTCGGGGGCGTCAGGGAAACGGGAACCGGCGTTTTCAACGGGGATATGGGCGTGATCAGCGGGATCAATCTCTTTACAGAGGAATTTTATGTTACGTTTGATGACGCCAGAGAGGTGATCTATAAATTTACGCAGGCGGATGAACTGGAACTGGCTTATGCGGTGACCGTCCATAAATCCCAGGGCAGCGAGTATGAGGGGGTGATCATCCCGATCCTGTCCGGACCGCCGCTTCTGATGAACAGAAATCTGATCTATACTGCTGTCACGAGAGCCAGATCATGCGTCTGTATTGTCGGGCCGCCCGAGAGTTTTCAGGCCATGGCGGATAATACGGCAGAGCAGAAGAGATATTCGGGACTGGATCAGGCGATCCGGGAGATCTGGCCGGCTGTCAGCGGAAGAACAGCCATGATTCCTGAATCCTGAGAGGTGAAAATTGAAGTACACAAGATTTGCGGCAGAAAAGATTCTGCCGCTTTTTTATCCCGTCAGATGTCCTGTATGTCAGGATATCGTTCTTCCGAAAGGCAGGAGGATCTGCCCGCTGTGTGAGGACAGACCGCAATTCATCAAAGATCCGGTATGCATGAAGTGCGGGAGGGAGATCGGGGAAACAGAGGAACTCTGCGGGAACTGCCGGGCGCACGCCAGGATCTTTGAAAGAGGATTCTCACTGATGCGGTATGACGGCATAGGACAGGAGAGCATCCGGAATTTTAAGGAAAACGGCAGACAGGAGTACGCCGTATGGTATGCGGAGGAGCTGGTGAAGCGAAGGGGAGAAGTGCTCCGTGCACTGCAGGCAGACGCCGCTGTGCCCGTGCCGCTGCATCCGAACAGGCTTCGGAAAAGAGGGTATAATCAGGCGCTCGTTCTGGCAGAGGAACTGGGAAAACGCCTGGAGATCCCGGTCATGGATGTGCTCCGAAGGACAAAGGATACCGGCCGGCAGAAAAAACTGGGGCCGGAAGGCCGCCGGAGAAATCTGGCGTCCTCGATCGTCTGCGGGGCGCTGCCGGATGAAATAAGCCGCATTATACTTGTTGACGACGTCTTTACGACAGGCAGTACGGCGAATACATGCAGTGAGGCGCTTCTGGAAGCCGGCGCGTCTGCAGTCTATGTTGTGACTGTATGTATGGCAGGGTGAGAATTCGCCGGTGTCTGCGGTTGAAATAATCGCCGGTCTCTGTTATCATCCATTTGGGTACCGGAAACCTGAAACAGACAATCCGGGCGGGGTTGATGTATTATTTCGGAAGAAAGGGAGGTGATGCAGTATGGAGATAAACGCGGAAAGCCAGAGAGATCATATGCTGCATGAACCGATCCCGAAACTGGTCGTCTCTCTTGCGATCCCGACGACGATCAGTCAGCTGATCACGACGATCTACAATACCGCCGATACCTATTTTGTGGCACAGATCGGGACCAGCGCCGCTGCAGCGGTCGGCGTGGTCTTTTCGCTCATGTCCATCATTCAGGCGCTGGGTTTCGGACTCGGCATGGGTTCCGGCAGCCTGATCAGCAGACGTCTCGGAGCCGGGAGAAACGAGGACGCGACGCGGTATGCCAGCTCTGCGGTTACTGCATCGTGCCTGGGCGGCATGGTGATCATGCTGCTGGGGCTGCTCTTTACGGAACCGCTGATGATGCGGCTCGGTTCCACACAGACCATCCTGCCGTATGCTGCGGCTTACGCCAGATATATCCTGGTCGGAGCGCCGGTCATGTGCATGGCTTTTACCATGAACGGCATCCTGCGTGCGGAAGGAGAGGCTTCCTATGCAATGTGGGGACTCTGTACGGGCGGGATCCTGAACATGGTGCTGGATCCGCTGTTCATTTTCAAGTTCGGCATGGGCATTTCCGGCGCGGCGCTTGCTACCGTGATCAGCCAGTTCGTCAGTTTTTCGATCCTGCTTTCGATCTATCTCAGAGGAAAGAGCATCGTAAAACTGTCGTTAAAGTATGCCAGCAGAAAGGTCGAAGACTATACGCTGATCGTGACGACCGGCGCGCCGACGTTCTTCCGTCAGGGGCTCGCAAGCCTTGCTTCGGCCCTGATGGCAATATCGGCAGCAGTTTACGGCGACGCCGCGGTTGCCGCGGTTACCATCGCGAACAAGATCTATCTGATGGTCAGAAACATCGTTATTGGAATCGGCCAGGGATTCATGCCTGTGGCAGGTTATAATTACGGCGGCGGCAGATACAGGAGGGTCCGCGAGGCGTTTTCCTTCTCCGTGTTCATCGGAACCGTGATCAATGTTGTCGCTGCGGTACTGCTGTATGTCTATGCGGAGGCGGTCATTACCTGGTTCAGGAATGACGATCCTGAGGTCATCGCCATAGGCATCCGTGCCATCCGTTTTGTGAGTATGGCCATGCCGTTTATGGCATTCTCGACCTATGTAAACCAGATCTATCAGGGACTGGGGCTGCGCCTGCAGGCAACCATCCTTGCAAGCTGCAGGCAGGGGATCTGTTTTATCCCGCTGGTACTGATCCTGCCGCGGCTCCTCGGACTGACCGGCGTCATTCTTCTGCAGCCCGGGGCGGATATCCTGACGTTTGCAGTGATGGTTCCCTTCCAGATCGCGCTGAACAGGAAACTGAAGCGGCTCGAAAAGGAGTATCCGGCAGCAAACTGAACCTCGCGGGACAGTCATATGAATATCTTCTCTCAGTACAGAAATTTAAGAAAAGAGAATTATATTCTCTTTTTCGGCCGTATCGTAACAAGCATGGGCGCCATGATCTGGCCTATGCTTACCTTGATATTGAGCCGGAAAATGGGGATGAGCGCCGGGCTGATCGGCATATTGATGGCGCTCGGGACCGCAGGCATGTTCCCGGCCAATATCCTGGGCGGGAAGATCGCGGATAAATACGAGAAGAAGATGAATATCGTATATTGCGATCTTGTTTCCGTAACGGCGTATATTGTCTGTGCCCTGATCCCGCTGAGCATGATATCCGTGGTGCTGATGTTCCTCGCGGCATTCTGCCAGACGATGGAACAGCCCTCCTACAGCGCGCTGATCGCGGATCTGACGGAAACGAAGGACCGGGAGCGGGCGTATTCCCTGTCCTATCTGGGAGGAAATCTGGGATTTGTGCTGTCGCCGACCATTGCAGGCATCCTGCTGGAGAATCACCTGCCGCTCTGTTTTCTGATCAGCGGTATTTCCATCGGGTGTTCTACCGCACTGATCTTTTTCCTGATCGGAAAGATCGTGCCTGTCCGGGAGGAAAGCGAAGAAGCATCGTACCAGATCGAACGCGGAAATGAGAGCATCTTTATCATAATGAAGGAAAACCCTGCGGTCATGCTCTTTATCCTGACGATGGGACTGTATTTCGGCGTTTATGTTCACACGAATTATCTGATGCCGCTGGAGATGTCACAGATCCACGGCGCGAACGGATCGGTCATCTACGGATCGGTGTTCAGCATGAACTGCATCGGTGTCGTATTCTTTACACCGCTCGTAACAAGGCTGGCAAAGAAGCTGAAGGAACCGGCCAAGACGTTCACCGGCATCGTGCTGATGCTGACGGGGCTCGGGATCTTCCTGGAATGCAGGGGCTTTATCCCGGCATACTACATTTCCATGCTGATCTTCACCCTGGGAGAAGTGTTCTCGGTGCTGGCAGACAATCCTTTCCTGACCAGGAGGGTGCCGGCAGGCCACAGGGGAAGGGTCTACGGGATCAATGCCGTTGTGCAGACAGTGTTCTCCGGCGTCTCACAGCTTGCGATCGGACAGGTGTTTGAACGCTGCGGCTCGTTCGCAGCGTGGACAGGGGTGTATCTTATTGGCGCGCTGTCGCTTGCCGCAGCTGCGGTGCTGATCAGGATGGACCGGAGAGTGTATCCCAAACTGTATCTGAATTGAATTTGCCGGAGAAATGAACGGATATGGAATATAAGTGGCCTTATAAAAATGAAACGGGAACGGAAGAGCGGATCTCCTGTGATGTGCTTGTCCTCGGTGGCGGCATGGCAGGATGTTATGCTGCCATAGCTGCAGCCAGACGCGGTCTGTCTGTTGTGCTGATGGAAAAAGGGGCGGCGGTCCGCAGCGGTTCGGCGGGCAGCGGCTTTGATCACTGGGAGACTGCCTGTACGAATCCGGGATCCCGGGTAACGCCGAAGGAGATCGCGGAGGCGTTTATCGATGAACAGGGCGGTTACAGCAACGGGATCGCGCAGTATATCTGCTGCCGGGAAGGATGGGACCGCCTGCTTGATATGGAAAGCTTCGGCGGGAAGATCCGCGATACGGAAGATCAATTTGCCGGCGCGGATTTCCGGGATGATGAAACGAAGCTGCTGTATGCCTATGATTACCGGAACCGCTATACGCTGCGGGTCTGGGGGACGACATTTAAGCCGGCGCTGCGAAGAGAACTCTCCCGGCTTGGCGTGAAAGTCTATGATTATACCGAAGCCACGGGACTTCTGACTGCCGATGTAAACGGCAGGAAAACAAATACCGGCGCGATGGGCATGAACGTGCGCACCGGAAAAATGCTGATCGTATCAGCAAAAGAAACCGTCCTTGCGATGTCAAGGCCTGCCAGGATCTGGCTCTTTGATGCAGATCTTCCCGGGCTGTGTGAGTTCCGGCCGCCGCAGAGCATCGGCAGCGGCCATGCCATGGGATGGCGTGCCGGCGTGGAATTCACGATGATGGAAAAATCCGTCTCCGGCGAATTTTCCGCGGCGGGCAGAAGTTACCCGCCATACGGCGCCGGGAACAATCACAATACCTGGTATGCCGCGACCATGGTGGATGCCAGAGGCGTTGAGATCCCGTATGTCGACCGGGACGGCAGGATCCTGAAGACCGTGAAAGAACGGTATCTTCCGGCGCCGGGACAGAAGTTCTTCTTAAAAGGCGGCGTGATCGATGAAGCGAAATATGAATACCGCGGGCCGGAGACGATGCCTTTTGACGAACTGATGAAGCGCGGTTACAAAACACCGTTTTATGCGGATCTTTCGCGGATGCCGGAGATGGAAAGAAAAGTCATCTGGGGCATGATGGTCGGCGAAGAAGGCAAGACCCGGGTGCCGGTCCTGCAGAATTATACGGAAAGAGGTTTCGATCCGGAGAAGCATATGCTGCAGAGTTACGGTACGGGATGGAAGTCGGCTTCGTTCCTTGCCCAGGAACGCCAGCTGTTCGGTGCGCCGGGCGGTATTTTCCATGACTGGGACCTGAAAACAAATATCGACGGGCTGTATGCCGCCGGCGATCAGCTTTTTGCTTCGGACTGCGCCGGGTTCGCGGCGGCTACAGGCTATTACGCCGGCAGAAAAGCGGCGGCTGCAGCGGAAAAGACAGGCCTGCTCTCTCCTGATGAAACGCAGATCAGCATTGAAAAGGAGCGGATCTATGCGCCATTTTTCAGGGAGCACGGCGTGCACTGGAAGGAGCTTAACATGGCCATCGCAAAGGCCATGCGCAATTACTGCGGCGCGGTAAAGAATGAAGAACTCCTGTCTGAAGGGCTGTCGCTTTTAAGCAGCTATGAAGAAGAGATCGTTCCCGAACTGTCCTGTGATAATCCGCATGATCTTGCCCGTACCCATGAAGTGATGGATATTCTTACGGTCAGCAGGATCATTATGGAGGCCTGCCGGATGAGGAAATCAGGTGCCAAAGCCCTGTATTTTGAACGGACGGACTATCCGGAAACGGATCCTCCGGAGGATGCGCATTTCATCACGATCCGTCAGGAAGACGGAGCGGTGATCCGCGGGGATGTCCCGTTCGGTTATTACGGCGATCTTGAAGAAGAGTATGAAAAACGCAACCAGGACTATATAAAACGAGGCGGAAAGTGATGGAAAAATGGACAGCTGCAGCGGTCCCGTGCAGCGCGGAACCGCTGATTTTTGAAGAAGAACTGTGCATCGGCTGCAACAGGTGCATGAATGTCTGCCAGGTGGACATCATGATCCCGAATCCGCAGCCCGGAAAGCCGCCGGTCGTGTTATATCCCGGAGAATGCTGGTATTGCGGATCATGCGTTATGGAATGCCCCCGGCCCGGCGCCATTAAGCTGCAGCATCCGCTGATGAACCGGGCAAAATTCGTGCCGGTGAAATGAGCCAAGGAGAACCGTCCCCTTGGCTCAGCAGCTTTATTCTTCGAACCGGAATATCCGTCGGGTATAGGCATTGATCAGCCGGATCCCTTCCGTTACATCATCCTTTGCTATCACAGAGCTCTGTGTATGGGCGAACCGGTCGATGATGGAAATACCGGCCACCCGGGTACCATAATAAGCAAGGTTGATGGAAGAGGCGTCTGTGCCTCCGCGGTCCATGACATCCCGCTGATACCGGATGCCGTTTTCTTCGCAGCATGTGACCATTTCGTCCAGAAGGTACTCATCCACCATGGCGGAAGGGTTCCCGAAAGTGATTCCGACGCCTTCGCCTACCGTGTTGCTTCCCTTCAGATCGCACGGATAGAAGTGATCCGGGGAAACGTCCACGCTGATGCCGATGTCGGGCCGGATGCGTTCGGCAGCCACCGCAGCACCGCGGCAGCCTACTTCTTCCTGTACTGAGAAGACATACCAAATATCGTTCGGAAGATCTCCTTTATTTTCCCTCAGCGCCTCGATCAGCATAAAACAGCCGACTCTGTCATCAAAGGTCTTTGCACAGATCCGGCCGTTCGCCATCTCGTGCCAGTGCCCGACAAATCCGCAGTAATCCCCGATCTTTACATATTTTTCCGCATCTTCACGGGAAGTGCAGCCGATATCGACGTACAGCTTTGTCACATCATTTTTTGCTTCCTCGATCTCGCTCTCGCAGCCGACGACACCGATGGTACCATTCGCGAACATTACCTTGTCATTATACATGGAGGCGGTCCACACCCAGCCTACACGGCACAGGCGGATCCGCCCGTCCGGTTCGATCTTTGTGACCTGGCACCCGATCTCGTCCATATGTGCAGAGAGCATGATCACCTTTTTGTCAGGATGATCCTGCCCGCGTTTTAAGCACAGCAGGTTCCCGAGCGCATCGATCCTGATCTCGTCTGCATATCCGGACACCTCGCGCCGGATGATCTCTCTGATATTCTTTTCGCGTCCGGATACGCCCCACGCCTGTGTCAGTTCCTTCAGCAATTCCCATTCCATGTCCGCATCACTGCCTTTCCCGGAAGCTTTCCGCTTGTCATGGAGATTATACCACAGCTCCGGCCGGGTGCAATCCGAAAATCCCCTCCAGATCTGCCGTGAATTCGCAGAAAAACACCCTGCTGACCGAAAAACTTGACATCACGGGCTTCTTCCCTTATAATGTTGCGGAATAAAGACCGTGATGGAGACAGTACGCGTCCGGAAAGCTTACAGCGAGCCTGCAGAGGATGAGAGGCAGACAGCAGCAGCGGATGGCGGAATATCACTCCGGAGTTTCTGACCGAAAGGATGATCCTGTAGGCTCAGACGGACCCGCCGTTATCCGGGGCGTATATAGGCGCGCCAGCTTCTGCCGGCGGCAGTATACAGGAAAACTTGGTGGTTACGGATGGTAATGCCCTTCGTCCTGGTTTGGACGGAGGGTTTATTGTTTTCAAAAGAAATTCACGGGACAGATTATCGTGCCGTGAACAGGAGGTTAAGCCTATGCTTTACAAAAAAGTCCCCACCGACATGAACTTTGTCGAAAGAGAAAAAGCAGTAGAGGACTTCTGGAAAGAGAATGACATCTTCAGGAAAAGCATGACCAGCCGTGAGGACGGACCGGAGTACATGTTTTATGACGGACCGCCTACGGCCAACGGAAAACCGCACATCGGTCATGTCCTGACCCGCGTGATCAAAGACATGATCCCGCGTTACCGCACCATGAAGGGATACAATGTTCCCCGTAAGGCCGGCTGGGATACGCACGGACTCCCCGTCGAGCTGGAAGTCGAGAAAGAGCTCGGCCTGGACGGGAAGGATCAGATCGAACAGTACGGTCTGGAGCCGTTCATCCAGAAATGCAAAGAGAGCGTCTGGCGTTATAAAGGCATGTGGGAAGAGTTCTCCGGAAAAGTCGGCTTCTGGGCCGATATGGACGATCCCTATGTAACATACCATGATGATTTCATCGAATCCGAATGGTGGGCGTTAAAGAAGATCTGGGACAAGGGCCTGCTTTACAAGGGCTTCAAGATCGTCCCTTACTGCCCCCGCTGCGGCACCCCGCTGTCATCCCACGAGGTCGCACAGGGCTACAAGACCGTAAAAGAGCGTTCCGCAGTAGTACGCTTCAAATGTGCGGACGAGGATGCGTATTTCCTGGCATGGACGACCACGCCCTGGACGCTGCCTTCGAATATCGCGCTCTGTGTGAACCCGAACGATACTTATGTGAAAGTCAAAGCCGCTGACGGCTATACCTATTATCTCGCCCAGGCGCTTCTGGATACCGTGCTTGGAGATCTCGCGAAAGACGGCAAGCCCGCTTACGAGATCCTGGAGACCATGAAGGGAACGGATCTGGAGTACAAAGAGTACGAACCGCTTTACCAGGCTGCGGCGGATGTTGCTGCAAAGCAGCACAAAAAAGCCTTCTTCATCTATTGCGATACTTATGTAACCATGACCGACGGTACCGGTATCGTTCACATTGCGCCGGCATTCGGTGAAGATGACGCGAGAGTCGGAAGAAAATACGACGCGCCGTTCGTGCAGCTTGTCGACAGCACCGGCCGTCTTATTGAGGGAACGCCTTTTGCGGGCATGCGCTGCAAGCCCACTCAGGAGGAAATCGCCGATGGCGCGGTTTCCGCAGACCCCGAAGTGCTGAAGGATCTGGACAAGAGGGAACTTCTGTTTGCCGCACCCAAATTCGAACATGATTATCCGCACTGCTGGCGCTGCGACACGCCTCTGCTTTACTATGCAAGGGAATCCTGGTTCATCAAGATGACCGAAGTCAAGGATGATCTGATCAGGAACAACAATACCATCAACTGGATCCCCGAGAGCATCGGCAAAGGCCGTTTCGGAGACTGGCTTGAGAATATCCAGGACTGGGGCATCTCCAGAGACCGTTACTGGGGAACGCCGCTGAACGTCTGGGAGTGCGAGTGCGGAAAACGTCACGCGATCGGTTCCAGAGAAGAACTGAAAGCTATGTCCGACAACTGCCCGGATGATCTGGAACTGCACAGACCTTTCGTGGACCGTGTGACGATCAAATGCCCGGACTGCGGAAAGGAAATGCACAGGGTGCCCGAAGTCATTGACTGCTGGTTCGATTCCGGCGCCATGCCTTTCGCGCAGTACCATTATCCTTTTGAAAACGAGGAACTCTTTAAGAAGAACTTCCCGGCAGACTTCATCAGCGAAGCTGTGGACCAGACCAGAGGCTGGTTCTACTCGCTGCTTGCGATTTCCACGCTGATCTTCAACCAGGCGCCTTATAAGAACGTGATCGTTCTGGGCCATGTCCAGGATGAGAACGGCCAGAAGATGAGCAAGTCGAAGGGCAACGCCGTGGATCCCATGGATGCACTGAACCAGTACGGTGCGGACGCCATCCGCTGGTACTTCTACATCAATTCCGCACCCTGGCTGCCGAACCGTTTCCACGGAAAAGCCGTGACGGAAGGCCAGCGGAAGTTCATGGGAACGCTCTGGAATACGTATGCTTTCTATGTTCTTTATGCGAACATTGATAATTTTGATCCTACGAAATATGAACTTGACAAAGCATCCCTTACCGCCATGGATAAATGGATGCTCAGCAAACTCAACACGCTTATTAAGAACGTGGACAGCGCGCTTGCGAATTACCAGATCCCCGAAGCGGCCAGATTCCTGCAGAATTTCGTGGATGACATGAGCAACTGGTATGTCCGCAGAAGCCGTGAGAGATTCTGGGCTTCCGGCATGGAGCAGGATAAGATCAATGCGTACATGACCCTGTACACCACGCTGGTGACCGTTGCCAGGCTCGCTGCTCCGCTTACACCTTTCATGACGGAAGATATGTACCAGAATCTGGTAAGAGGGCTGGATCAGACCGCACCTGAGAGCATCCACCTGACGGATTATCCGGAGGCGGACGACAGCATGATCGATGCGGAACTTGAGAAAGACATGGATGCTGTTCTCAAGATCGTGGCGATGGGCCGCGCCTGCAGAAATGCGGTGAACATCAAGAACCGCCAGCCGATCAGCCAGATGTTCGCAAAATCCCCTGTGGAGCTTTCCGATTTCTACGGAGATATCATCAGGGATGAGCTGAATGTCAAGAAGATCACCTTTACGGATGAGGTGGACGGATTCATTTCCTATTCTTTCAAACCGCAGATGAGGACGCTCGGACCGAAGTACGGCAAGAAACTGAACGAGATCCGCACCATGCTCGCGAATATCGACGGCAGTGCGGCCATGCGGGAACTGCAGGATACAGGAAATCTGACCCTTACCTTTGCGGACGGAAGCAGAGCCATCCTTGCGGAAGAGGATCTGCTGATCGATACCGCCCAGACGGAAGGCTTTGTAACAGAGACCGCCGGCGACTGGACGGTCGTGCTCGACACCAACCTTACGGAAGAACTAAAGGAAGAAGGCTATATCAGGGAACTGACCAGCAAGATCCAGACCATGAGAAAGGAAGCGGGCTTTGAAGTCATGGACCATATCCATGTCTACTTCACCGGTTCCGCACAGGCAACAGAGATTCTGAAGAAACACGAAGCCGAACTGCTGCATGATGTTCTTGGCGAAGCACTGTTCACCGGTGAGAGCGACGGCTATGTAAAGGAATGGAAGATCAATGACGAGCCTGTAACACTGGGCGTAAAAAAGCTGTGAAAGAAAAGAGGATGATTATTTGAATTATTTCGAATTTGATAAAGAGGTTTTTAAGAAAAGGGTAGAAGAGTTCGTGAAAATGAACTCCAAGACGACACTGGAAAAGGCGACCAATGCGCAGATCTTCAGGGCGGCAGCATCCGCGCTGAAGGAACAGATCATCGACGCATGGCTCGAGACCAGAAAAAAGGCCGGCGAACAGGATGTCAAAATGGTCTATTATATGTCCATGGAATTCCTGATGGGCCGCGCCATGGGAAACGATCTGATCAATATCGGCGCGCTTGAGGAAGTAAAGGAAGCCCTTGCGGAAATGGGCGTTGATTACAATGCCATCGAAGACGAGGAGAGAGACTGGGCGCTCGGAAACGGCGGTCTCGGCCGTCTGGCGGCCTGCTTCCTGGATTCCCTTTCCACGCTCGGCTATCACGCATACGGCGCCGGAATCCGCTATAAATACGGCATGTTCCGTCAGAAGATCGAGGACGGCTATCAGAAGGAAGTGCCGGACAGATGGCTGTACGGCAACGAGAATCCTTTTGAGATCCGCAGAAGTTCTCATACGAAGGAAATCAAATTCGGCGGCTATACAAGATATGAGACCGATGAGAACGGCCGTCCCTGCTATGTGCAGGAAGGGTATCAGTCTGTCCTGGCTGTTCCCTATGACATGCCCGTGATCGGCTACAAGAACGGCATCATCAATACACTGAGACTCTGGGATGCGGAGCCGGTGGATGATTTTGATCTGGAAAGCTTCGACATGGGTGACTATGAAGGAAGCCGCAAGAACTCGGATCTGGCTGAGACCATGTGCAAGGTCCTGTATCCGGCAGACCATCATTATGCCGGCAAGGAGCTCAGACTGAAACAGCAGTATTTCTTCGTTTCGGCGACGCTGCAGAGAGCAGTTGAAAGATACAAGGAGAGCCATCCCGACGTCAGGAAGCTCTATGAAAAAGTCTGTTTCCAGATGAACGATACCCATCCCACGATCGCCGTAGCAGAACTTATGCGTATCCTTCTGGATGAGGAGAAACTCGAATGGGATGAAGCCTGGGAGGTCACCAAGAAGACCTGTGCTTATACGAACCATACGATCATGGCGGAAGCGCTCGAAAAATGGCCGATCGACCTGTTCCAGCGTCTGCTGCCCAGGGTCTACCAGATCATCGACGAGATCAACAGACGTTTTGTCCTGTATATCAGGGAGCACTATCCGAACCAGCCTGAAAAGGTAAAAGCTATGGCGATCCTTTATGAAGGGCAGGTGCGCATGGCAAATCTTGCCATCGTAGGCGGATTCTCGGTAAACGGCGTTGCAAAGCTTCATACGGAGATCCTTATGAACCAGCAGCTGAAGGACTTCTATCAGCTGTATCCGCAGAAGTTCAACAACAAGACCAACGGCATCACCCAGAGAAGGTTCCTGCTTCACGGCAATCCCCTGCAGGCGGAGTGGATCACAAAGCATATCGGAGACGGCTGGATCACCGATCTTCCGCAGCTCGAAAAGCTTCTTCCGCTCGCCGACGATCCTGCCGCACGGGAAGAATACAGGCAGATCAAGCGTGCGAACAAGCTGCGGCTTGCTGCTTATATTAAAGAGCATAACGGCATCGACGTCGATCCCGATTCGATCTTTGACGTCCAGGTAAAGCGCCTGCATGAGTATAAGCGCCAGCTGCTGAACATCCTGCATATCATGCATCTGTACAACTACCTGAAGGATCATCCGGAGGCGGTTTATTATCCGAGGACCTTCATTTTCGGCGCAAAGGCGGCTGCCGGTTATGTAAATGCCAAGCTTACGATCAAGCTCATCAACTCTGTCGCCGATGTCGTAAACAATGATCCGGTGATCAGAGGCAGGATCAAAGTCGTCTTTATCGAAGACTACCGCGTAAGCAATGCAGAGATCATCTTCCCGGCCAGTGATGTGTCCGAGCAGATCTCCACGGCTTCCAAGGAAGCGTCCGGAACCGGAAACATGAAATTCATGCTGAACGGCGCGCTGACGCTTGGTACGCTTGACGGCGCCAATGTCGAGATCGTGGAAGAGGTCGGCAATGACAACGCCTTTATCTTCGGCATGTCTGCCGAGGAAGTCATTGCGTATGAACAGAATGGAAATTATGATCCGAAGGAGATCATCCGGAACGACAACGATATCCGCAGAGTCATTATGCAGCTTGTGAACGGCACCTATTCGAACGGGGACGAGAACCTGTTCAGACCGCTGTATGATACGCTTGTCGGCAAGGATCCCTATTTCATCCTGAAGGATTTCCGCGCCTATGATCATGCGCATATCATGGTGGAGAAGGCTTACCGTGATCAAGATGGCTGGCTGAGATCTTCGATCATCAATATCGCAAAAGCCGGAAAATTCTCGTCTGACAGAACGATCCAGGAGTATGTCGATGAGATCTGGCATCTGGATAAACTGAAAATGTGACGATTCAAGAGAGATGACTGTCCTCACATCATGTCCGCATGAATGTGGGGACAGGTCTTTATGGCGTACTCCGCTTTTCGTGACTATTTCGTTTACAATGCCGGTTAAAAATGTTAAGATAGGAACATGATCAGCGAAGAAAAGATACAAATCATGACACAGGCTGCTCTTGCGGAAGAGCGCAACCGGAAAGATAAGCGCCCGGCGGTGAACTTTTTCCCTGAAGACTATGTCGGTTTTCAGGTGATAAAAGGAGTCATAGGCGTTACTTTGGTGTACATTTTTTTCATCGTCTGCTGGGGCCTTTATACAGCTGATACGTGGATGGTATCCTATACGATCCCGCAGCTGATCAACCTGGCGCAGAGGATCATACTGCTGTATGTGCTCATCGCCGTCCTTTCGGCGATCATCCTGATCCTTGTCTATTCGCTCCGGTACTATCAGGCCAGGACAATGATCAAGGAAGAAGAGTATCATCTGCGCAGACTGAACAGGTTTTATGATAATGAAGACAGAAAGCATGGAGATTGAACATGGAAGCTTTTATTGATCTGGAACAGCGGATTAAGACATGGTTCGCAGATTATGAGGTCTACATTATGCCGGTCATCCGGTTTTTTGTCATGCTTGCAGTACTGCTTCTTATGAACTGGCATCTCGGATACAGGCTTCTGCTTATGCGCTGGGTCCTGGTGATCCTGGTCTCGCTCGTCTGTGCACTGCTGCCGTGGAGCGGGATGACAGCCCTTGCAGGGATCTATCTGCTGGGACATGTTTCAGCGCTGTCATGGGAAGCGGCTGTGGTCCTCGGCGTGCTGATGTTCATCGCCGTACTGCTGCATTATCTTTTTCTGCCGGGGGCAAGTTTCCTGATCGTGATCGTGCCGCTGGCGTATTATCTCAGGATACCGTATCTGGTGCCGCTGCTTGCCGGACTCTTCGGGGGCGGGCTGGCTTTCATTCCCACCGGACTCGGCGTAGCCATGTATTACATGATGAACGGACTGGAGCGCAATGCGCAGATCTTCCTGGATCCGGCTAGGTCGATTCAGGAGCAGTTCCTGACAGCCATAGGGATCCTGAGAAGCAGCCGCGCAATGGTCGTGGCAGTCGCGGCGTTCTGCCTTGTGACGCTTGCCGTATACGGGATCCGGAAACTTTCCATCGATTATGTAAAGTATATGGCTGTCGCTGCCGGTGCGATCCTTATGCTGGTCGTCCATATCGTCGGAAGCATGCTTATGGATCTTACACTTTCCTACATGACAGTACTGATCGGCTGTGTTATCAGCGCGCTGATCGCCGTGCTGATCGTGCTCTGGTGCGGCCAGGTGGATTATTCAAGACCGGAATATCTTCAGTTTGAAGATGATGAATATATTTACTACGTAAAAGCGGTCCCGAAGATCGTTCTGGAAAGACCGGAGAAGGAACTGATGACGATAAGCGGCAGGGACAGAGCCAAAGAAAAGGAGCGTCCTGCCGGAGGACCGGCTGAATAAACAGGATTATATCCGGAAAGATCTATTTCATGGAAACGATATCCAACATTTTAGGACTGCTGGGAGGAATAGAACTGCCGCGGATCGGGATTACGGATATAGTGCAGATCATCATCATTGCCGTTGTTCTGTACTATTTCCTGGTATGGGTAAGGAATACCAGAACGTGGTTCCTGATCAGGGGCATTATTTTCCTTGCGGCTTTTTACGGTGTTGCGGTCGTTCTTGAACTGAATACCATCCTGTTCATTGTCAGGAATGCGTTAAGCGTCCTGGTCATGGCGCTGATCGTTGTATTCCAGCCGGAGCTGCGGCGCGCGCTTGAACAGCTCGGACAGAGGAATGTCTTTGTCGGACTGCTTACGGGCGGGCAGGTCCATACGGATGAAGAGATGACGCCGAAGACGGTGGAAGAACTGGTAAAGGCGTCGATCGCGCTCGGAAAAGCCCGTACAGGGGCACTGATCGTGATCGAGCGGGAAGTCCCGCTTGTCGAATATATACAGACCGGCATCGAGCTGGACGCAAAGACCACGGCCCAGCTTCTGATCAATATTTTTGAACACAATACGCCGCTGCATGACGGCGCGGTGATCATGCAGGGATCAAAGCTGATCGCAGCTACCTGCTACCTGCCGCTTTCAAAGAATCCGGGCATCCCGAAACATCTCGGGACAAGACACCGTGCGGCAATCGGCGTGAGCGAAGTCACAGACAGTCTGACGATCGTAGTATCTGAGGAAACAGGAAAAATATCGCTGGCAGAGGGAGGCGAGATCAGCGGCGGTCTGACGGAAGACGAACTCCGGAGCCGCCTGAGCGATCTTGTCCCTGCGCCCGACAAACCGCTTTCTTTCAGATTCTGGAAAGGATGGCAGAGGAATGAAAAAACGACTGACGAATAATCTTTCCTTTAAGATCCTTTCGGTGCTGGCTGCCATCATCGTGTGGCTGGTCATCGTCAATGTGGATAATCCCAACATGACCCGCACGTTTACCGGCATTCCGATCGAGCTGACCGGCACGGAAGTGCTCGCTGAAAAAGATATGACCTACTCGACGGCAGGGACGCCGCAGGCGACTGTGCGTGTCAGATGCCCGAGAAATCTCGTACAGAGGCTGAAAGCAAGCGATTTCAAGGCAACTGCGGATATTACAAAGCTATATGAGCCGACGAACCAGGTGCCTGTGACCGTGACCTGCACTTATGCGGGCGTTCAGGACGAACAGATCACGCTGCTCACAAGAAGCATTGAAGTATCGGTGGAAAGCATTAATACCAGACAGATCGATGTCAACGTACAGGTGACGGGAGAACCCGCCGAAGGGTATCAGGTGGGCAGTGTCGTCGCTTCTCCTTCCGTCGTTATTGTAAAAGCGCCGCAGTCCGTTCTGGATCAGATCGGCGGTGCAGGAGTTTCGGTAGATGTTTCCTCCATGTCAGAAGAGACCACACAGCATGCAGCGCTGCAGTTCTTCAATGCAGGCGGAAATGTGCTGGATATTTCCGGGCTGACTACGCTCGAAGTATCTTCCAGCGATATAACCGTGACCGTCGAGATCCTGAATGTTAAAAATGTAAGTATTGCCGCCAACGTGAAAGGACAGGACCGCGTTGCCAAAGGCGGCAGATATATCGGAACGACCATTGAACCGCAGACCGTCAAGATCTCCGGACGGCGCAGCCTGATCGCGGATCTCAGTCAGGTCCAGCTTCCGAATGATGAGCTGAGTGTGGAAGGTGCATCGGAGACAGTCGTGAAAGAGTTCCAGTACAGTGATCTGATCCTTCCGGAAGGCGTTTCCCTTGTGGACTCGCCGGAAGAAGTCATCACGGTGACCATGCAGATCGAGAAAATGAGGACGAAGAGCATCTCACTGGATCTCTCAAGGATCACGGTCAGAAATCTGAATGAAGATCTGCGGGTCGTTAATGAAAACGCTACCGTTACAGTATCGGTAGAGGGCCTTTCTTCAGAACTTGATCCGCTGGATGTAAGCGGGATCACCGGCGAAGTCGATCTTGACGGGCTGGGGGTCGGAACGCATTCCGTTCCGGTAAATGTGACTGTACCGGAAGGCTTTACCGTTGTCGGAAGTCCCGTGATCAGGCTTCAGCTTGACGGGCGGACGACCGAAGCGGAAGAAGCCGCAGCGGAGAATGAAACAAATTCGGCAGGGAAGACGCCTTCGGACGATTCGGGAGAAGGACTGCAGCATTCGGAAGACTGACAGCAGGCGCGGCCTGGAAAAGGGTTGATATGAACAGACAGGAATTTCTGGACGGTCTTTACCGTGCGCTCGCAGGGGAAGTGAGCGAAGAAAAAAGACAGTCCGATATCAGATATTACAGAGACTATATCGCGGAAGAAGTTTCCAAAGGGCGCAGCGAGGAAGACGTGCTGGCAGAACTCGGCGATCCCAGGCTGATCGCCAGGACGATCGTGGATGCCGCTGCAGCCGGGGAGGAAAGACGCGGATACAGCTATTCGGACGGCAATAATGCCGAATATGCTTACCGGGAAGCTGCACAGGAAGCGCCGGAGTATGACAGCGCCTCTGCTTATCAGACGTATGCTTACGATGACACACAGCAGGATTATGAGCACGATCTGAAGGAGGATATCAGAGGGAAAGTGATCACGCTGTCCGGTCTGAAGGCCTCTTTGATCATCGGCGCGGTCATTGTCGTGATCCTGGTATTGCTTTCCTTCGTGTTTTCGGTCACGCTCAGGATCCTTTCTTCACCGGTTTTCTGGATCGCACTGGCCGGATATATGGTCTACAGGGCACTCTCCGGAAGAAGCGGATGGTTTTAGGAGATCTTAAATGGTATTTCATTATGTGGCGCCTTGCCATTTCGGCCTGGAAGCCGTACTGAAAAGAGAATTAACCGATCTCGGTCTTGCCATAGACCGGGTCGAAGACGGGAGGGTGTTCTTTTCGGGAGATGCCCTCCTTTCGTGTGCGCGCGCAAATGTATTCCTGCGCACGGCAGAGAGGGTGCTCCTGCTTGCGGGAGAATTCAAAGCATATACCTTCGATGAATTATTTGAAAAGACGAAAGCGCTTCCGTGGGAGGAATATATCCCGAAGGACGGAAAGTTCTGGGTGACCAAGGCGACCTCGGTCAACAGTAAGCTCTTCAGCCCGTCGGATATTCAGTCGATCATGAAAAAAGCGATGGTCGAGCGAATGAAGTCAGCTTATGGTCTTTCCTGGTTCCCGGAGACGGGCGATCCCTATCCGGTCAGAGTCTCGATCAACAAGGACACCGTCACTGTCGGGATCGATACTTCCGGGGATTCCCTGCATAAGAGAGGATACAGGAAGTTTACTGCAAAAGCGCCGATCACGGAAACGCTGGCAGCTGCGCTGATCATGCTGACGCCGTGGAGAGGCGACAGGATCCTGGTGGATCCGTTCTGCGGGAGCGGCACGTTCCCGATCGAAGCTGCGATGATCGCAGCGGGGATCGCCCCGGGCGTGAACCGTGAATTCACGGCAGACAGATGGTCCCACCTGTTCCCGAAAAAATGCTGGTATGAAGCGGCGGATGAAGCGATGTCGATGGAAAAGCAGGACATCGAAACGGATATCCAGGGTTACGATATCGACGGTGAGGTGCTGAAAGCCGCCAGAGAAAATGCAAGACTTGCCGGCGTTGAGGAACTGATCCATTTCCAGAGAAGACCGGTATCGGAACTGTCGCATCCGAAAAAATACGGTTTTATCATTACCAATCCTCCGTACGGTGAGAGGATCGCGGAGAAGGAAGAACTTCCGGAGATCTACAGAACGTTCGGCGAGCGGTTCCGCGAACTGGATTCGTGGTCATGCTATATGATCACCGCTTATGAGGATGCCGAGAAGGATTTCGGCAGAAAGGCGGATAAGAACCGGAAGATCTACAATGGAATGATGAAGACAAGGTTTTATTCGTTCATGGGCCCGAAGCCCCCGAAAAGAAAATAACGGAAGAGGTTATCTATGTCATACAGAATCATCTTTGCCACCTCCAACGAAGAAAAAATGAAAGAGATCCGCGAGATTCTCGGGGACATCGGTCTGCCGGTGCTTTCCCAGAAGGAAGCCGGCATCTCCGCCGATATCGTCGAAGACGGCGACACCTTTGAAGCAAACGCCATGATCAAAGCCCGCGCTGTCCATGAACTTTGCGGAGATATCGTCCTGGCGGACGATTCCGGCCTGGAAGTCGATTATATGGACAAAGCCCCCGGCGTTTTCTCCGCCAGATACATGGGCGAGGACACTTCCTATCTGATCAAGAATCAGTACATCATCGAACGCCTTGAAGGCGTCACCGGCAGCGACCGCAGCGCCAGATTCGTCTGTGTAATCGGCGCAGTATTCCCGGATGGCCATGAAGCAAGCGCAAGAGGCGCCGTGGAAGGCTGGATCGCTTTCGAACCGGCCGGAGAGAACGGCTTCGGCTATGATCCGATCTTCCTGCTTCCGGACCGCGGCGTGACGACAGCGGAACTCTCTCCGGAGGAGAAAAATGAGATCAGCCACAGGGGAAAGGCCTTAAGGGCGATCCGGCCTGTGATCGAAGAGTGGGTCAGGACACATTCATGAAGATCATGGCGGTCAGTGATTCGCATGGGCGGATCGGGAATATCCGGAAAGCATACGCAAAAGTAAAGCCGGTCGATCTGTTCATCCACCTCGGCGACGTGGAAGACGATCAGAGTGAGATCGAAAGCTTTATTTCCTGCCGGAAAGAATTCGTGCGCGGGAACTGCGATTTTTTCAGCCGGAATCCGGACGACAAGATGATCGAGGTCTGCGGGAAGAAGATCCTGCTCACGCACGGTCACATGCACGGCGCCGGATACGGGACGGAAGAACTGGAAGAGACCGGATGCAGATATGGCGCGGATATCGTCCTGTACGGGCATACCCACATGCCGCTGCTGGTCTATAAGGAAAAGGTGATCCTGTTCAATCCCGGCAGCATCTCAAAACCGAGGCAGGACGGGCATAAGCCTGTGTTCGGGATCATAGAGATCAATGAAAAGGGAGAAGTGCTGTTCAATCACGTCTATCTGCAGTGAGTGCAGCGCACGGTGTAAAAACTATGGAACTGACTGCGCTTCATTTTATCATTGTCTGCCCGCTTGTGTTTCTTGCGGGCTTTATTGATGCGGTAGCCGGCGGAGGAGGCCTGATCTCCATCCCTGCTTATCTGTTTGCCGGGCTGCCTGTCCATACCATGATCGGCACGAACAAGCTGAGTTCCTGTATGGGGACCAGCATCAGTACATACCGTTATGCAAAGCTCGGATACATACCCTGGAAGGAAGCCGGCTTTTATGTCGCTGCTGCATTCGCAGGCGCGGCGGCTGGCGTCCGGATCGCGTTAAGGATATCGGACGGTCCGTTTAAAGTGATCATGCTGTGCATTCTTCCGGTCATTGCGTTCGCAGTGCTGAAGGGAAAGGTGCTCGAGAAGGAAAGAGAAGTGTTCGGCGTAAAAAAAACGGTCGTCATTGCCATGTGCGTTGCCTTTGCAGTCGGTGTTTACGACGGGTTCTACGGTCCGGGAACAGGGACATTCCTGATCCTCCTGCTTTCGTCTCTTGCACATATGGAGATTCACAGGGCGAACGGCGTGACGAAAGTGATCAACTGGACAACGAATATTACTTCGCTGATCCTGTATGCAATGAACGGAAATGTGATCTTCCTGCTCGGATTCCCGGCCGGCCTGTTCAATATTGCCGGAAATTTTCTGGGATCCAATTATTTTGCACATGACGGGGTGAAGGCGGTAAAGCCGGTAATGATCGTTGTGCTTTCCGTTTTCTTCCTGAGAATGGTATGGGAACTCTTTTTTTAGCAAAATAGTCTTTATCGATCTCTGCAAATGTGTTATAATCCTGCTTCGTGACGAATAGAATGGTAAAGCAAGGCAATTACGGAGGAAACGATGGTATATAACAATATTCTTGAAGCCGTGGGACATACGCCCATGGTCAGGCTGAACAGGATGGCAGAGCCCGGCAGCGCCCGCATCCTTGTCAAATTCGAGGGGCTGAATGTCGGCGGCTCGATCAAGACCAGGACAGCGCTCAATATGATCGAACAGGCGGAAAAGGAAGGGCTGATCGATCAGGACAGCGTGATCGTGGAGCCTACCAGCGGCAATCAGGGGATCGGCCTGGCGCTTGTCGGCGCGGTAAAGGGATATCGTACGGTCATCATCATGCCGGATTCCGTAAGTGAAGAGAGAAGGAAGCTGATCCGGCATTACGGCGCGGAAGTCGTGCTGATCCATGACGCCGGAGATATCGGCGCCTGCATTCAGGAGTGTCTGGATACGGCACTGCGCATGAAAGCGGCAGATCCGAAAGTCTTCGTGCCGCAGCAGTTCGAAAATCCGAACAATACACAGGCGCAGAAGCAGTTCACGGCCAATGAGATCCTGGATCAGGCGGACGGACCGATCGACGGATTCTGCTCCGGAATCGGCACAGGAGGTACCATTACCGGTATTGGCGAGATCCTGAAGGAAGCAAACCCGGATATGACCATTTGGGCGGTGGAACCGGAGAATGCTGCGATCCTTGCGGGAGGGAGCATCGGCACCCACATGCAGATGGGCATCGGAGACGGGATCATTCCGGATATTCTGAATATGGAGATCTATGATGAGATCTGCGTGATCACGGATGAAGAAGCCATCGATACCGCCAAACGGCTGGCCAATGAAGAAGGCCTTATGTGCGGCATTTCCAGCGGTACAAATGTATGCGCGGCGATCAAGCTTGCCAGAAAGCTTGGCGAAGGAAAGACGGTCGTGACCGTACTTCCGGATACGGCAGAGCGGTATTTCTCCACACCGCTGTTTGCGGGAGAATAGAAGATGACAGGAGACAGGGGACGGACCTCTGTCTCCTTTTTGCTGTATACACTGCAGAAAGATGCAGAGAGAGGAGACAGCGGACCGTCTCCTCTCTTCTCATACAAATGTTCAATTGTGCAAATATAAAAACTATGTTAAACTAATGTAGTTTGTTGTATGCATCCTGGTATTATGGTAAAATACCATTTTTAAGGAGGCTTTTTTTCATGACATACAGAAACATCGTTTTTGACATAGGAAGAGTACTGATCGATTATGACTGGATGACGATGCTGACGGAGCACGGCCTGACCGAACAGGAAGCCTGGGACTTTGCTTCCGCCATTTTTCCGGATCCGCTCTGGAAGCAGCTGGATATCGGCATTCTGTCCAACGAGGAGATCGTAACAAGGTACGGGGAAAAATACCCGCAGTACAGGGAGCTTTCGAGATGGTTCCTGGACCACGCGTATCTGATGCCCGTGCCGCGCCCGCGTGTCTGGGAGAAAGTAAGGGAGCTCAGGGCTGCCGGATATAAGATCTACCTGCTCAGCAACTACAATGAATGGCTGTTTGAAGCGCATCTGAAGGATACGCCGATAACGGATCTGGCGGACGGCGGCATCATCTCCTATCAGATCCATAAGATCAAGCCCGAACCGGAGATCTATCAGGCGCTCTTTGAAAAATACAGCCTGGATCCGGCTGACTGCATTTTCTTTGACGACAGGGAAGAAAATGTCGAGGGAGCGAAGGCTGTCGGCATGGATGCCGTCCAGATCTTTTCCGAAGAGCAGGTGTTGGAGGAGATCGATAAGCTTCTTGCGCAATAAAAGAATAGATTCAGCATTCTGCTGCCCGCTTTACGACTGTATTTGCACCATACAAAAGAAAATCAAAAAACGCTCTGCAAGAAAAAGAGCAGTTATCACCAGGAGGATATCAATATGATCAGCATGAAGGAAGAACTGAACAGACTTTCATACCCCGGCAGGGGTATCGTTCTGGGAATGAGCGAAGACGGAAAGCACGCGGCAGCGGCCTATTTTATCATGGGCCGCAGCACGAACAGCAGGAACCGTATTTTTGTTACCGAAGGCGAAGGCATCCGTACCGAGGCATATGATCCTTCCAAGATGCAGGATCCGAGCCTGATCATCTATGCGCCTGTCAGAGTCCTGGGCGAGCATACCATCGTCACCAACGGCGATCAGACAGACACGATCTATGACGGAATGGCCGCGGGAAAGTCCTTTGAGGAATCTTTAAGATGCAGAGAGTTCGAGCCGGACGCTCCGAACTATACCCCCCGCATCTCGGGTGTGATCGACGTAAAGGACGGAAAGATGTGCTATGCGCTTTCCATCCTGAAGAGCGCGGACGGAGACCCGGAAATCTGCAGACGCTATACCTTCACCTATGACGGTGCAAAGCCCGGCGAAGGGCATTTTATCCATACCTATCAGGAAAATGCCGAGCCGCTGCCCAGCTTCTTCGGAGAACCCAGGCAGGTGGATATAAAGGGAGATATCGATGCTTATACGGACCTTCTCTGGAAAAACCTGAATGAAGACAACAAGGTATCGCTGTTCGTCAGATTCATCGATCTTGAGACCGGAAAGTATGACACAAGGATCGTAAACAAGAATCAGTAAGCAGGAACAGACCGGCCGGATCGCCGGAATGCACTGAACAAATAACTTCTTTGCGAGGAGAGAAGACCGCATGGCAAAATTCAGCGTAAAAAGACCGTTTACCGTGCTTGTGGGAGTGATCATGGTGCTGGTGCTTGGGTATGTCAGCTTTACCGAGATGACGACAGACCTGCTGCCGCCCATAGAACTTCCTTATGTTGTGGTGATCACATCCTACCCCGGAGCCTCCCCCGAGAGAATTGAAAGCTCTGTGACGGAGGTGCTGGAATCCCGGCTCGGTACGGTGAACGGCGTGGTGAACGTCAACAGTACATCCAGGGAAAATGCCAGCGTTGTCATGCTGGAATTTGAAGATGATACCAATATGGATTCTGCCATGGTCAAGCTTTCTTCCCAGCTTGATATGCTTGAGCTGCCCGAAGAAGCAGCCACGCCGATCCTGCTTGAAATATCTCCGGATCTTCTTGCCACCATGATGGTCACGATGGATGTTGACGGCATGGACATCTATGAACTGACCGAATTTGCCGAGGATACTGTCGTTCCGTATATTGAGCGGCAGGACGGCGTCGCCAGCGTGGATATTTCCGGCGGTGTTGAGCAGCGGGTCGAAGTCAGCCTGAATCAGGATAAGATCGATATCATCAATGAAAAGCTCCGCAATAAGGTGCTGGATAAGATGGCGGAGTCTGAACAGGAGATCGAAGACGCCAGAGCGGACCTGGAGGATGCCAGAGCAGAACTGGACGACGCAGAGTCTGATATCGAATCACAGGAAAAGAAGCTGAAAAAGCAGCAGAGCAAATCGACGGGGGAACTGGCAAAATATTCCAAACTCCTCGACGAGGCAGTCGCGACACAGAAAGCGTATGAAGCCAATTATAATTCGCTCGTGGCCAGCCAGAAGGCGCTGAAAACAGAAAAGAAAGAACTGAATAAAGCCTACAAGAAGGTCAACGAATCCCTGAAAGAAATCCGAAGCCAGATGAAGAACAGTATGAGGGCTGAGACCCTCAACACCATTCTGGCATCACTGGACGAAGAGACAAGGACAATGCTTTCGCTGCCGTCAAAGGTGAAGGCAAAGAAAACCGACAAAGTCAACTCGCTCTGGAAACAGATGCGGGAGATGGAAGGCTTTGCGGAACCGCTGGCGGCAGTCGATGAGACCATCAATTCCCTGCCGAAAAGTATCAATGACGCGCTGGATAATGATGCCGCAAAACTTTTTGCCCTGCAGGGAGTCCTGAAGCAGGCCGGACAGAAAAAGGCTGCCAAGCAGCTCTCTCTGGAGAATCTGACCACGCTGAAGCATGGACACGATGAAAGGATCCCGGAGATCGATATCGAACTCGGGAATCTGAAGACCGAGATCGCGGTCGCAAAGGGTACGCTGAAGGCGATCAACAAATCTGTAAAGGACGCCATGAACCAGTACGAACAGGTGGAAGCCGGAAAGATCTCCGCAGCCGCTTCGTTCGGCGCGTATCAGGCGCAGATCGCCGCCGGCAAGACGCAGATCGAGGAAGGCCGCACGAAGATCGAGGACGGAGAAAAGCAGCTGGATGACGCAGAGGAAGAGCTGGCCGATGCGAAGGAGACGGCTCTTAACGCTGCCAATCTGGATTCCCTGATCAAACTGGACACGCTTTCCCAGCTGCTCACGGCGCAGAATTTTGACATGCCTGCCGGCTATGTTGCCGGAAGCGACGGCGTTGATGTTCTGCTGAAGGTCGGCGAACAGTTCGCAAGCATGAGCGATATTGAAAATGTCGTGCTGACGCATATCGAGGATATAGGCGATATCAGGGTAAAGGATATCGCTGACGTGGAAATGACAGATGACGCAGAGGACAGCTATGCGAAAGTAAACGCCAACAGAGCTTTGATGATCAGCGTTACGAAAGGCAGCACAGCCGGTACGACCGAAGTCTCCGATACCGTGAATGAAGCGATGAAGGAACTGCAGGAGCAGTATCCGGATCTGCATTTCACCAATCTGATGGACCAGGGGGAATATATCTATCTGATCGTGGATGCCGTCATTAAGAACCTTCTGTGGGGCGCGCTGCTCGCGATCATCGTGCTGATCCTTTTCCTGAAGGATCCCAGACCGACGCTGGTCGTGGCGATCAGTATTCCCTTCAGCCTGCTGTTCGCGGTCGTCCTGATGTACTTTACCGGCGTTACGCTGAATATCATTTCCCTCTCCGGACTGGCGCTGGGCGTCGGCATGCTTGTCGACAACTCCATTGTCGTCATGGAGAATATCTACAGAATGCGGAGCCTGGGCGTGCCGCCTGCCAGAGCCGCTGTAAAGGGTACCATGCAGGTGGCGGCAGCCATTACCTCGTCGACGCTGACCACGGTATGCGTATTCCTGCCGATCGTGTTTACCGACGGTCTTACCAGACAGCTGTTCACCGACATGGGCCTGACGATCGCATACAGCCTGGGCGCCAGCCTGATCGTTGCCATGACGCTGGTGCCGTCCATGAGTGCCACGGTGCTTAAAAATGTGCATGAGAGACCGCATAAGCTGTTTGATCTTCTGATGAAGGCATACGGCGCGGTGCTGAAATTCTTCCTCCGTTTCAAGATCATACCCGTGGCAGTCGCGGTCGGACTGATGGTCTACTGCGCAAGGGAAGTCGTGGATATCGGGCTTGTGATGCTGCCGGATATGGGCGGCATGCAGATGAGCATGACCATGACTGCGCCGGAAGATACGCCCAGGGAGGAAGCCTATGAGGAAGCGGACCGTTTCATGGAAGCCATGATGGATGTGAAAGGCGTGGAGAGCGTCGGGATCATGGACGGTGCGGCCGGCATTTCCATGCTGACAGGCTCCGGCTCCGGAAACAACACCCAGTTCAGCATTTACATGCTGCTGGATCAGGAAGCGGGAGACGACAACAAGAAAATTGCCGATAAGGTGGACGAATATTTCGTTGGTTCCGATTGGGAATATTCCGTCGCCACCTCCAATATGGATATGAGCGCCCTGACCGGGAACGGCATGGATATTGAGATCTCTGGCCGTGATCTGGACGTGCTCGTAAAGATCAGCGAAGATATGATGGAGATCCTGAAGGGGATCAAAGGGTTTGAAAATATTTCCAATGCGCAGGAAGCCGGCAGTCCGACGTACAGGATCCTTGTCAATAAGACGAAGGCCATGCGCAATAATCTGACTGTGGCACAGGTCTATCAGAGACTGTCGGAAGAGATTGCGACGGACAAGACGACGACTACGCTCCTTGCGGATGAAGGCGAATACGAAGTCCATATCCTGGATGAGACCCATCTGCTCGATATGGACAATGTCATGGATCTGGAATTCGAGACCAAAAAGACGGATGATGACGGCAAGGAAAAGACCGAGTACCATACGCTGGGCGAATTTGCAGAACTGGCGGAAGGTGTCAGCGTCGGAAATATTACCAGAGAGAACCAGAGCCGCTTCATGCATGTTACGGCGGATACCATGGACGGTTATAATACGACACTGCTCTCCCGTCAGGTCAGCGAAAAGCTGGAGGCCTACACGCCGCCTGCCGGTTATGAAGTAAATATCGGCGGTGAGACCGAGAGCGTTATGAAGTCGATCAAAGATATTATGAAGATGATCGCGCTGGCCTGTGTGTTCATCTACCTGATCATGGTAGCCCAGTTCCAGAGCCTGCTGTCGCCGTTCATCGTTATCTTTACGATCCCGCTTGCATTTACCGGCGGACTGCTGGCGATCATGTACTCCGGAGAGGAGATCTCCATGGTGGCAATGCTCGGCTTCCTGGTGCTTTCCGGTGTCGTCGTTAATAACGGTATCGTTTTCGTGGATTATACGAACCAGTTGAGACTCTCCGGAATGGAGCGGCGCGAGGCGCTTGTGGAGACCGGAAAGAGAAGGATGCGGCCGATCCTGATGACTGCCCTGACCACGATCTTCGCCATGCTTACCATGGCACTTGATACAGGCTTCCAGGGAACGATGGGCCGCGGCATGGCGATCGTTACGATCGGCGGCCTGGCGTACGCTACGCTGATGACGCTCTTCATCGTGCCGGTCCTGTATGATATATTCTACAGGAAGAAGGTAACGACGGTCGATCTGGGCGATCTGGATTCGCTTGATGATATGGAGGTGCTGTAATGGCCGGAAGAGATACCATACTGCCAGAAGAGAATGTCTGCAACGCCCTTGCAGAATTCTTCGCGGCTTTCGGAGATTCGACAAGGATCCGCATCCTGTCGGCATTGGCAGCGGAAGAGACCTGCGTTACCGATCTCGCGGAAGTGCTGAGCATGACGCCGTCCGCCATATCCCACCAGCTGCGGATCCTCAAGCAGAACCGGCTGGTGAAGGCAAGACGCGACGGGAAACAGATCTACTACAGTCTGGACGACGATCATGTCCGTTCCGTGATCGCGCAGGGAATGGAGCATATACTGGAATGATATTTGATACGCATGCCCATTATGATGATGAAGCTTTTGAGGAAGACCGTGAGGAACTGCTCGCTTCCGTGAAGGAAGCAGGTGTTGCGGCTATAGCCAATATCGGGTATAAGAAAAGCTCGATCGCGGAGACACACCGGATCGCGGACACCCATGATTTTGTCTATGAAGTCCTGGGCTTTCATCCGGATGAGACCTTTGAAATGGAAGCGGAAAAAGAGACGGTCCTGGAGTGGCTGCATGGTGAACTGCAGCGGGAAAAGGTGATCGGACTCGGAGAGATCGGGCTTGACTACTACTGGGACAAGACCGAACGGGAGATACAGAAGAAATGGTTCCGGGCCCAGCTGGATCTGGCAAAAGAACTGGCGCTTCCTGTCGTGATCCACAGCCGGGAGGCAGCGCAGGACACTTTTGACATTATTAAGGAAGCCGGCATCCCGGAGGGGTTGCTCGTGATGCATTGCTATTCCTACAGTCCGGAGATGGCGAAAGAATATCTGAAGATGGGATATTATCTCGGCATCGGAGGCGTGGTCACGTTCAAAAATGCAAAGAAGCTGAAGGAGACTGTTGCGCTGGCACCGCTTTCACAGCTGCTGACTGAGACGGACTGCCCTTATCTGACGCCGGTGCCATTCCGGGGAAAACGGAACGATTCTGGAAAGATCCCGCTGGTGCTGGATGAGATCGCAGGGATCAAAAAGACGGACAGGGAAGAAACGGAAGCGGTATGCTATGAGAACGCGCTGCGGTTCTACCGGATGTCATCTTGAAGAGCATGAAACAGATGATTCAGCCGGCGCTGTTTCACAGCCATTGTGATGTGAAACGATAAAATTGTCATCCTGAGGAGCGCAGCGACGAAGGATCCACCGCGTATGGATATCGGTTTTATGATAAATGAAAACAAGCATTAAAAATGGATTAATACCATGAATGAAAATGATTTAATAAACAGAAGCTCCGCCATGGAAGTCATCAAAAAGCATGACTTCACCATGCGGAAAAAATACGGCCAGAACTTTCTCACGGACGCCCGTGTCCTGGACAAGATCCTGGACGCCTCCGGGACAGATGACTCAGATATCGTCATCGAGATCGGCCCCGGCATCGGTACCATGACCCAGGCACTTGCAAGGATCGCAAAAAAAGTGATCGCCATTGAAATTGACGACAAGCTCATCCCGATCCTGGGCGAGACCCTGGCGCCGTATGACAATATTAAGCTGGTGCACGCGGATGTAATGAAACTGGATCTCAATGAACTGGTGGAAGAAGAGAATGACGGACAGCCTGTCCGTGTTGTTGCGAATCTTCCTTATTATATCACTACGCCGGTGCTTATGAAGTTCCTGGAAGACAGGGTGCCCATGAAAAGTATGACGGTCATGGTGCAGCAGGAGGTCGCGGACCGTATGGCTGCAGCGCCGGGAAGCGATCAGTACGGCGCATTATCTCTGGCAGTCCAGTACTATTCGAAGCCGTATCTGGCTGCGCATGTGCCGCCGAACTGTTTTATCCCCAGACCGAAGGTCGGCTCTGCAGTCGTTTCACTCGAATGTTATGAAGAACCGCCGGTATCCGTGAAGGATGAAAAACTCATGTTCGCGCTGATCCGGGCATCTTTCAACCAGCGCAGAAAGACGATGGTCAATGCCGTGGCGAATTATCCGGAACTGGCTTATACAAAAGAAGATGTCGCCGCAGCGCTTGCGGAGATGGCGCTTTCCCCGACAGTCAGGGGAGAAGCCCTCAGTCTTATTGAATTCGCGCGGCTTTCAGATATACTCGGGAGAAAACAGGCTCCCGATTTACGGAAGGATATTGACAATGAATGAGGATGGTTCCGAAAAAAAGATCCCGCTTTTCAGTAAGATCAGGGAAAAGTTCGCTTTCTTTAAAGACGGAAGGGCGGAGGATCTTGAACTGACGATCTTCCTGAACAGATGGAAAAAGATATTCCGTGTCGCTGCCATCGTTCTGATCGCGGTGGCCGTCTATCTGGGTCTCAGGACGCTGAAAGACGCCATGCACTATACCGAAACGATCGAGACCATGATAAAGGAAGATATCGGCGGTGCGGATGCCTCCTATGATCAGTTCAAAGGCAGTATCATCAAGATGACGGGAGACGGGGTCTCCGCGCTTGATTCGGACGGAGAGATCATCTGGAGCCACGGCTACTCGATGAGCAATCCGAAGATGATCAAAGGAGAAGAGTACGGCGCAGTGATCGACCTGATGCAGGATTCCGCCGTGATCTTCGGGAAGGATGGCGTGACCGGTACGATCACCACGAGTATGCCGGTCCTCGGCTACGCAATCTCCGACCACGGTGTGCTGGCGCTTGAACTGGATTCCACGGATTCCGACTATATTCAGTTTTATGACAGTACCGGAAGAGAACTGGATATCCGCATCAAGACCATGCTTTCCGGCGACGGATTCCCGCTTGACCTGGCGCTTTCCCCGTCCGGCGCAGGCCTGATCACATCGATGGTCTATATGGATCAGGGAAGTACCCAGAATCAGATCATCTGCTACAATTTTGATGTGGGCAAAAACGATTCCAACAGGATCGTCGGCACGTTTGCCTACGGCGATACCATGTTCCCGCAGGTTGAATACATGGGCCGGACCAGAGCAGTCGCTTTCGGAGATGACCAGGTCAATTTCTACAATATGCGGAACGAGAGCAAGCCTGTGCTTCTTAAGAGCATTGCCTTTGAACATGAGATCTCGAGTGTCATTCCCGGAACAGCGCATGTGGGCGTGGTCGCCGGCTCCGAAGAAGGAAGCCGGATGATCTATGTCTATGACGACAACGGGAGAGAAGAATTCAGCAGAGAACTGGACTTTGACTATACGAAAGCAGAGTTCTCCGGGAACTATCTGATTTTGTACAACAGCTCCGAATGCAGGATCTTTTCCCTGTCCGGCCGGGAGAGATTCTCCGGCACGATCACCGGCGGAATAACCAAGATGATCATGACCGGAGATACCAGCTGCCTGGTCTTTTCCGGATCGGCACTGAAAAGAGTAAGATTCAGGTAAAAAAAGACCTGCTGTTTTCGGCAGGTTTTTTCTGACGGGAGGCGCGAGATGAAGCTTCATACAAAAATGGTACTATCCTTTATATCGGTGATCGTCATGCCGGTCGTACTGCTTGCCATCTCATGGGCATTGATGGGAAGATTCCTGGATATGCCGGATATTGCCGGCATGCCGCCGGAATACAGACAGGCGTTCGTGCAGATCGGTTTTCTGATCCTGCTCGTGCTTGTGGTGACGGCGCTTATGCTCCTTACCTGGCTTTCCGGATCGATCATCAAACCGCTGCAGACGCTGCAGACGGCAGCCCGCGCCATCAAGGACGGCGATCTGGATTTCTCCCTTGCCGTGAACGGCACGGACGAGATCAGTGAGCTGTGCCAGGATTTCGAAGAAATGCGCATCCGTCTGAAGGACAATCAGGAAGAAAAGATCCGGTTCGACCGCGAGAACAAGATCCTGATCAGCAACATTTCACATGATCTGAAGACGCCGCTGACTGCTGTGAAAGGATACTGTGAGGGTATTCTGGACGGCGTAGCGTCCTCTCCTGAGAAAATGACGAAATATGTCCGGACGATCTATAATAAAGCCTGCGATATGGAAAACCTGATCGACGAACTGTCGCTGTATTCCAAGATCGATACGAACCGGATCCCGTATCATTATTCACGGATCCGTGTGCATGATTACTTCTCGGACTGCGCTGCAGAACTGGAGACGGAGCTGGATTCCAGGGGGATCGAGCTGACCTACTCCAATTATCTGGAGGACGATGTTGAGATCATCGGCGATACCGAGCAGCTGAAGCGCGTTGTCAATAACATCATCAGCAATTCCGTAAAATATATGGATAAGAAGCACGGTATCATCGGTATGCGCATCAGAGATGACGGCGATTTTATTCATGTGGAGATCGAAGACAACGGAAAAGGCATTGCGTCCAAGGATGTCCCGTATATCTTCGACCGTTTCTACCGTACGGATGAATCCAGAAACTCGGCAATGGGCGGCAGCGGGATCGGTCTGTCGATCGTAAAAAAGATCATTGAGGATCACGGCGGAAGGATCTGGGCGACCAGCGTGCTGGGAACGGGGACAATCATGCACTTCGTGCTGCGGAAGTATCAGGAGAACATCGAGTGAGAAACCGCGGAAATACGTGGGTTTCAGGCTTCGGGGGTATGACAGGTCATACATTTGTACTACGATTTTTCAAACGCAGCTGCAGGATAATGCAGGAAAATGCAGTTTGAAAAAGTTCTGGGACATTATACAAAGCAGTTTTTACAGGACACTTTCTGAATGAATGCATTCGGAACAGTGTCCTTTTTAATTGTGATATAGTGAATTTTTTTGACAGAGAGGAGGGGATTACGGAGTGCCTGCATCAGCGACAGCGCAGATGGCAAACCATATAAGCTGTCCGGAACTGTAAACAATCGTCAAACGGGGCGGCAGCCTGTCCTGCCGCCCGTACTGGAGGAGGTACATGGAAAATGGAAAACTACAAGTATCATGAAGGGATGGTACAGGTCAGAATCCAGGCGCAGACATCATATCAGATTAAAAGGGCGATCGAAGCGCTGGAAAAGGAACGGGGATTTGTTTTGATGAGCCGTTCCGGTGTAAAGAAGAACAGCGGAGACGGTCCGAAGCTCAGAGAGTTCGCTTCCTTTAAGGATCTCAAACAGGAAAAACGAATGAAGAGAAATCAGGAAAACCGCTTAGACAGGGTTATGTAAAGAATCAGGAGACAGCTTATGTGTAGAGTAATAGCGATTTCAAGCAATAAAGGCGGTGTCGGAAAGACGACGACTGCGGTGAATCTTGGTATTGGATTGGCGCGAAATGGAAAAAGAGTCCTTCTTATAGACGTTGATGCACAAGCAGATCTTTCAAAAAGTCTGGGGATAAGAAATCCTTCCGGATTGGAATATACACTCACGGAAGTTCTGCAATCGATTGCAGATAATGAGGATATAGATCCCAAAGCCGGAATCATTCGTCATGATGAAGGCGTGGATCTTATGCCGGGAAGCATTAATCTGGTGGCATTGGATACGACGCTGTCAAATTATAAAAATGGTGATTCGGTTCTCTGGAAGTACATAGAAATGCTAAGAGATGAGTATGATTATATTCTGATCGACTCAAAACCGGCACTGGTCAAGCTTTCTGTAAATGTACTTGCTGCTGCAGATTCGGTCATAATACCTGTGCTTGCAGAATACCTGCCGATTTCCAATATTGAACCGACCATTTTGAGTGTTCGTCTGGTAAAGCGAAGATTAAACCATAAACTGGAGGTTGAAGGATTTGTATTTACGATGTTTGATAAACGGACAACGCTGGCAAAAGAATCGGTGACAGCAGTAAAAAATGCCTACGCTGATCATGTGAAGATCTTTGATTCAATCATTCCAAGGGCAAACAGCCTTGCAAAGGCACCGGCATTCGGAGAAAGCATTTATAAGTTTGATCCGAGAGGGAAAGGCGCTGAAGCTTATGAAGCACTGACATTGGAGGTGCTTGCAAATGAGTAGAAGTATTGCAGACAAGCTGAAAATTAATTCCTATATGGATATTATCGGCGGAGACTGTGCAGAGATAGTAAATGTGCCGATCGTTGATCTGTATGAATTCAAAGATCATCCATTCAGGGTGCTGGATGATGAAAAAATGGAAGAAACCGTTGAAAGTATCAGGCAGAATGGCGTGCTGAATCCAGGCATCGTACGCCCCAGAATTGACGGAGGATATGAGATCATTGCCGGTCACAGAAGGAAAAGAGCATGTGAGATCCTTGGCTTAAAGGAGATGCCGGTGATCATAAGAAACTATTCAGATGAGGAAGCCATTGTGACAATGGTAGATACGAACATTCAGAGAGAGGACATTCTTCCCAGCGAAAAAGCACATGCCTACAAAATGAAGTTTGACGCGATGAAACATCAAGGCAGTGCTGGAGGAAATACACTGAATACGATAGGTCAGGCATCCGGAGAGAGCGGTAAGACGGTCCAGAGGTATATACGACTTGCAGAATTGTCGGAGCCGCTTCTCAAAATGGTCGATAATAAGAAGATTCCTATTCGCTCTGGTGTCGAATTATCCTATTTAAAAGGAAAAGAGCAGGAATGGGTAGAAGATATCCTGAAGAAATGTGATGTTGTGCTGACGCCAGGGAAAGCTGAAAAAATCAGATGGAGTTCTGAAAGTAAAGAATTGACCAAAGCCAGAACTCAGGAAATCATAAATCAGAGAAGAAACAAGCGAAAAATTGTAATCAAGAATGAATCGCTCGATTCTTATTTTCCGGAGAACATGACAGATAAAGAAATAGAAGATGTGATATTTATGCTCCTTGATAAATGGAAGCAGGGAAAGGCAGCGGGTAGATAAGAATATGGATGAACATCTCAAACTGGAATATTTTTATGGAAATGAGCCGGAACGATTCTGCTTCTACAGAATACCCAAAGTATTATTTACCAAGGCATGTTTTGCCAGCCTCTCCACGGACGCGAAAGTACTGTATGGTTTGATGCTAGATTTGATGTCTTCATCTCGTTCAAACAGATGGCTTGATAAAGAGAACAGGGTGTTTATTCAGTTCTCTATTCAGCGTGCAATGGCCTATCTGGGATGTGGAAAAGACAAAGCCATGAAACTGTTTGCTGAGTTGGATACGGAAAAAGGAATCGGTCTGATCGAAAGAGTTAACAGGGGGCAGGGAAAAGCGGATATAATATATGTCAAGAGCTTTGAAGTCCCCAGAGAGGCTGAAGAAAATGCCCGGATTGTTCGTTTCAAGACACGACAGCAGGATCAGACTTTTGGACCGACGGTCCAAAAGTTACCTGTAGCCGAGGAAACATCGAAATCCGAGGTGGTCGGAAATTCCGACCACCTGGTCACAGAAAAACTTCGTTTAAACGTGGCAAACCAGGAAAAAGTGGTCGGTTTTTCCGACCGGTCTGGAATTTCGACCGGTCGGATTTCAAGACCTCAAGAAGTCGGATTTTCCGACCCAATTAATAATAATTCTATTAATACCTGTGCTGATGAATTATCTGTCAGTCCTTCTGTCTATAAACAGCCGGAAGCATCAGCAATGACGGATAGAGGAACCGAAAGGAAGGAAACAGTAGTATGTAATCTGCGAAAACAGATTAATTATGATTATCTGATGACGCAAAATTATTATCTGCTGCATCAGGAACTTGTTGATGGAATTATCAGTATGATTGCGGACATAGTTGTATTTGCAAAACCGTATGAAACAATCAGGATCAATGGCATGGAAATCAGCAGCGAGTCTGTCAGAGACCGGTTTCTGACGATAGATGATGGTATAATGGAGTACCTCGTTCATAATCTGCAGGAGAACTATACAAAAGTCCGGAACAAACGAGCCTATTTGCTAACGGCGCTTTACAACGTATGGGATGAGATCGATTTTGGATACGGTTCACAGATCAGGTATGATATGTATGGTGGAGGAAGATAGGATGATTAGTTTTGCTGAAGCTCATCCGGAACTGGTAGATGAATGGGCGGAACCGGATATAACATGTACTCCACAGAATATGTCCTATGGGGCAAGACGTAGAATTACGTGGATATGCAAAAACGGTCACAGATGGGAGGCACGAGTGAAAGCCAGAAGCAGAGGATCAGGGTGCCCTTTTTGTGTAAAAAGAAGGGTCGTACCTGGTCAAAATGATTTGAAGACCTTATATCCGGAGCTGGCACGGGAATGGAACTATGATACAAACAGAGAACTTGGACCCGAAGATGTCTCGTTTATGTCTACAAGATTTGTCAGCTGGAAAGGAGAATGCGGGCATGTGTGGAAAGATCAGGTCTGCAACAGAGTGGCTGGTGCCGGATGTACTGTATGTGAGAAGGCTTTTCGTCAGGCTTTGCCTGCTGCAGCAATAAGGTATTATGCGGAAAAAGAGGATATCAAATATACGGAGAGTGATGATACAATAATAGGCATTCCAATTCAGTTTTATCTTCCGGATTATGATGCTGCAATTGAAATTTCCGGAAGATCAAATTATCGCAGCCAGAAAAGACAGATTGAAACATGTAAAAACTGGCTGTGCCTCAATGCAGGAATCAGGATGATAAGAATTCTTTCACCGGCAGTACAAGAATTCGATAATTGTATTTGTATTACCAGATGTGAGGATTCCAATGACGTATTGAGTGAAGCAGTGGAAATTGCATTCAAGGCCGGGGGTGTTAAAATCGATGTAAATGTCGAAAGAGATCTTGCGATAATCAAAAATCATCTAAGGAATTAACTTTTGGACCGTCGGTCCAAAAGCAGCAGTTAACAACAAGAAGGGATTATTATATGAATCATCAATTACCAGAAAATGAGATGGAAAAAGAGTTCATGGAACTATTTTCTCAGCTGAATGATGAGAACAAAAAACAGCATTTGAAATATATGCTGGATTTGTTGGAAAAACAGGAAAGAGGTAATGACTTAAAGAATAGAAAAACTGAATAAGAGATCATGCAATCAGCGAGATGGCAGCTTTAAGAGAAATCTTTAAGCTGCTTTTTTCTTTTGACTACTTTTGGACCGACGGTCCAAAAGAATGACATGGTAAGACTTCTGGACCGTTGGTCCAAAAGGTCTTTGAACAGAAATACACTTGTTTCGGTATCAGAGATCGAAAAGGAGGGATCAACACGCAAACTGATTATTTGTCAGATGAAACAATAAAAAAAGTGATAGCACATTTTCCAGAGGAAATGGAGGACATTTCCAGAAGGATCGCCAGTCTGGAAAATGATCTGTTCAGGTTAGAGGCTGATCCGATTGCTTATCTGGTTAGATATTCTGCCCCAAACAATGAACACATCTACGTAAAGCAGAACAGTCATTCAGAATTGACAAATATCCTGATCAATCAGGACAAAGAGATTGGAAGACTAAAAGCAGATCTTCTTCTTGCTGCCCAGTCTTTGCGGGATGAGATGATTTCGCTTCGAAGAGTCCATATTTGTTATTCATTGCTGCCGGAACAGGAACATCAGATATTGAAGCTTTTATATGAGGATGGTCTTAAGTGGGATGCCGTTCAAAAGGAGATGCGAATCAGACGTAACAGTATAGGAGCAATACGTGACAAGGCATTTGATTTGATCCGGTCACAGTACAGAGCATTGTATAGCCCGCCAGGTTTTCTGACAAAGATGGGTGAACACATCAGTCAACAAGGAGAAACATATGGATGAATATAGGAACAAAATACTAATCAACTTCTATAACAGGAATCCGTCGGTATTTATTGAGTTTGCGTATACACTATATGCCCTTGGGTTTAACCATGCAGTGGATATTGCAGAGGGTATTTCAAGACCAATTAGGGAAGAGGAATTCAAAGAATTTATAAGAGAATTTTTTAAGGAGCAGCAGAATGAATAACTGCATATTTATTGGCCGGCTGACGGCGGATCCAGATATCCGTATTTCAGATAGTAACGGCGGCAAGAAAACAATTGCCCGGTTCTTTCTGGCGGTTGACCGGGATCGAAGCAGATCCCGCAAAGCTGAGGGACACGGGAGACAGGAAAATGATGACACAGATTATCCAAGATTTGTAGCATTTGACCATACTGCGGAACTTGTTGACGGTTATCTACGTAAAGGATCGCTGGTTGCAGTTCAGTCAGAATTCAACTCGGGATCATACGTTGGAAGAGACGGGAAGAGGCATTATACAGCCGAATTTATAGTGTACAAGATGAAATTCCTCAGCCCGAAAGGAGCCGGCTCAGTTCCTTCAAACAATTCATTGGCGCCGAACATGGGAAATACGGAAGCAAATGAAGCGATGGGAATGAATATGGAGGAATTTGAAGGGCAGCTGTCGTTCAGATGAAAGACTATAAAAAGAGAAAGGAAAAGAGACAATGGATTATATCACAAATAGAGCAGTACCTTATGACGGACAGATTATTTCTGTCAGCAGTGGAACAGATAATTCATATCTGAAAGTGTATGAAAAGGCAATCAGAGAGCAGATCCGGAAGGAAGAAAAAAAGGAGGAGCAGAAATGAGTAATATAGACGCATTTGCCGGAATGGTTATTGATGAAATCAAAGCTCGGACCAGCGATGATTTTAACTTCAAATATGCCAACTACGCAATCCAGGAAATAACAAAATTCGATAATGTGAAATACACCGGACTGGTCATTCAGTTTCCAGGTGAGACTGCAAGCCCTATATTCCCTTTGAACGACTATTTTACAGATATGCTTGTAGGTGAAAACTCCATTGAAAAGATTGCGAGCAGCATTATTCAATCCAGAAGGATCCTTTCCAATCCTGATTTCCCGGCATTTAGAACCATGTTGACAAGCTATGAGAAGATTAAAAGCAATTTGGCAATCCGCCTGACCGATGAAACGTGCAGTGAAAGCATCAATCCGGATTTTGTACGGTTGGAGCAGGGTGATTTTACCGCTACGTACTGTGCTGCTTACCAGGAAGAAGGAAAGGACTACTGTATGCCGATCACCAAGATGATGCTGGAATTCTTTGACATTGATCCGATTAAGCTTCATCAGGATGCGCTCTCCAACATGAAAGACAAAGGATTTGAGTTGACCACAATCATGGATCAGATCATGTATATGGGAGGTCCTGAAGTCAACAACTATATCAAAGCAGATGGGAGCATCTCTCCAACGATTCTTGATCAG
>JAFRLH010000013.1 GCA_017431345.1 Lachnospiraceae bacterium
CCACATGCCGGGAACTGTTAAATCAGGGCTCCTTTCAGATGCTGACAGAAGATGCAAATGTGACAGTCAAGAAAAGCTTGTTAGAGAAGGTTGTTAGATGCTCGATTAACCTCTTGACAAAGGTCACTTCATAACAGATCTCATAGACAGCGGCAAACTGACAACGCAGGCCGGGTATTGGATCAGTTTTCTGGATGAACAGGAGCAGGAATGGATCCTGAAGATTTATCAGCAATACAGGAAGCTGCCATCGGGTCGTACTGCCCAACAGCTAAGGGATCAGAATGAAGATCATGTGCTGACGCTCGACAGTACGGAAACGCTGATTCTCGGAAATGGCTATCGAAGGAAAGTGACTCTGAAATCAAAGCGGATCGACCGTATCTTTCCTCCGGAATATGACGGAGAACAAATAGAAGAAATCATATATGAGCTCCTCGAACGGTGGAAGAGCGAGCAGAGATAAAACAAAGTGACGGCGATAAAAGAATCATAAAGGGAAGGGGGTGATATCGTGAGTCGCACGGCAACATTTGACTATTATTACGGAATGCAGGCGGAAGCATACAGCTTCTATCGGATCCCGAAGATCCTGTTCACGGATCCCTTTTTTAAAAAGCTGTCCTGTGAAGCTAAGGTGCTCTATGGGCTGATGCTGGATCGGATGGCATTGTCTGTCAAGAACAAATGGTTTGATGAGCAGGACCGCGTGTATATCATTTTCACGATTGATGATGCCCGGGAACTGATGGGTTGCTGCAAGCAGACGGCAGTAAAGATCATGGCGGAGCTGGATTCACAGAAGGGGATCGGGCTGATTGAAAAGAAACGCCTGGGGCTGGGCAAGGCCAATATCATCTATGTGAAGAACTTCATGTTCCACGATGATGAACCGGAAGCCACGGAAAGCCCCCAAAATCCACAGAAGTCTAAAAATCATACTTCAGGAAGTCCAGAAGATAGACTTACAGAAGTCCAGGAAACAGACTTCAGGAAGTATGATCCGCATACTTCAGGAAGTCCAGAAATTCAACTTCAAGAAGTCCACAAAGCAGAATGTAATAATACTGATTATAACAAGACTGATGAAAAAGAGACTGAATGGAGTGAAACTCAATCCAATCAATCTGCCATGGACGGGAGCGGCATAGATGAACGATTCGATGAGGATGAGATCGAGATCTACTACGCGTATCAGGATCTTGTCAGGGAGAACATTGAGTATGACATTCTTTGCCAGACGTACCAGAAGGAGGATGTGGACGGGTTGGTTACATTGATGGTGGACACGATATGTTCCAAACGAAAACGAGTGGTTATTGGAGGGGAGCCTGTTCCGGTTGAGATTGTCAAAAGCAGGCTTCTGAAGCTGGATATGATGCATGTGCAGTACGTGTTTGAGTGCATGAAGAAAAATACGACGAAGGTGAGAAACATCAAACAATATCTGCTGGCTGCCCTGTATAATGCGCCGTCGACAATCGGACATTATTATTCGGCGGAGGTAAATCACGATATGTATGGCACCTGGCGAGAGGAGAATTAAACCGATGGTAAATTCAAAGACATTGAATCTGGGACAGATGTTCTCAGAGGAATATATCAAAACAGCAGAGGGTGTGTTCCAGGCACTGGACTGTCTGGGAGAAGAATGGACGAATGGGAATGAATCGTACAGCCGGGCGTATTGTGACCGGGTTGTAAGGTTGGTCGAAGAATTTCGGCAGATGCTGCAGAAACATATTCTCTTTGATTGTCCGGACGGATATTGGGGTTATTCCATTATTCTTCGAGGCGGAGGAATATATCTCTACCTCAATCACTACAGGGAAGCATCGCGCCGCCTCATGAAGGAAGCTGTCTTTTTCACGAAGGATGAGAGCTATGAGTTGGCCTGCCTGAAGACAAAGCTGCTGACAGTGGAAGAATACGCTGCCCTTCACAAGGTGGAGCATGTGACTGCGGTTACACGGATCCGGCGGGGAAAGATCCGGAGTGCAGTGAAAGTGGGAAGCCAGTGGAGGATACCGGAGCTTGCGGAACCGGTGCAGAGAGGCTACCAGTCTACAGAATACACCTGGCGGGGCCGGCTGACCGGACTGCCTGAAAAGTACAGAATCATCGAGGACTATAACCGGGCAGAATTCTTCCAGGATGAAAATGACCTGACCCTATTCCATGTCCGTTTTTCCGGGGACAATATTGAGCCGATGGAGTTTACCTGCGCCAGAGAGCAGCGGGGGAAAATAGAGCAGATATTTATTGCCCATCCGGATGTCACATGTATGTCTGATGTGATCAGCTGCATTGAAACCAAGTGATTTATGGAGACAGCCGAGACGCAAAGTACGTACAACGGCATGCTGGAATAAACAGAAAGATTGTGTAAGGAGGAATAGCAATGAGAGCGGCGATATTTGTGGGGAAAAGCCTGTTAAAAATATTCCTGTTGCCAGTAATCCTGTGTCTGACGGTAATTCAGTGGATTTGTACAGCTGCAGTCAGTGTGGTTTCGATTCTGTTAGAACTGATTGGTGGAGTCTTCATCATAACCGGTATCCTGAGCTACCTGATGGGGCATGAGCCTTTGCTAGTGATGTGGCGGATGATCGGAACCGGGGCAGGGCTCTGCCTTCTTCCAATAATCGGAGAGTGGATTGCCGTGCAGGTCTCTTATCTGAATCTGCTGGCGAAGGCGTGGCTGCTTTCCTGAAGAAAAAGTGCCTGGCAAGGTGTATCAGAATTGATACGCCTTGTCAGGGAAGGAATAGCCGAAGGGGTGAATTACAGGTCCAGCCGTAATTGCGGATCGATCCATGAGGCCTGCTTTGGCGACGACATTTTGTCGCCAGGCTGGATGTGTCCAATGAGGAGAGGGGATTTCGGATCATGATTCTTCATGGAACGGATCACCGCGTTTCTGTCGGCGTTCGCATAACAGTAGCGGCAGAAATGCCCACAGGAATTATAAGCGCCGATGTCCCCGGTGATATAGCAGGCACATTCTTTGCGGTTGTTCGGGTTCGATGGAAAAATCATATTCTGGCCAACAGCATTTTCAAAAACCTTCTGCGTCATGCAGCCGGAGCAATCGGCACCGACAGAGGCCAGATCCGGATTTTCCCCACATGGTTTGACGGCCATGCCATATTCCCGGGCGATTTCTACGAATGTCTTTGTGAGTTCAAGCTGTATCAAAAATGATACAGCTTTGGCCTCCGGGAAATTCCGTTTCACTTTCTCATACAGCTCAATGAAGCTGATGACGGCGGTGTGGGTATGTCCGGCCAGGGTTTCACACATCATCCGGAATGACTCGATGTGGCGGGCGGCAGTCCATGTCTCATCAATGAAGATCGGATCATACCGCCAACACATATGGTCGGGACCGACAATGGAAGAAAGCCGGATGAAGGTATCCATGACTGCATACTTATCCGGCACCTTCGGCTCGATGTCTTTTCCGTAGGGAGTGATCGTCACAAACCAGTACTGGTGATATGGCGTAAGCAGCTCCATATATTTCAGCATCGGCTCCGGGTTCTTGGTGCAGAAGACGATCAAATCGACAACGGAGGGGTCGAGGACATAGCGGGTAATGGACTGGTGATTGAACGGATTGCGGACGAGAACAAAACCCTCCCGCAGGCGGTTTGCAAACCACTCTGAGTAGAAGGCCGGGATGTCTGTTCGGTTTCCGGTCTGGATAATCATTTTTCAGTCCGCCTCCGTATCCGGCTCATCCCAGGCAGGGAGCCGTGTGCCATCAAAATCCAAATGTGCCTTATGTGCCTGGGTGTGCTGGTGTTCCCTGGGAATCTCGTAAACCTTGTTTCCTTTCCGCAGCCTGGCTCCGGTCTGGTGGAAGTAAAACGGGACACTGTACTCCACGCACTGCATATGCGTATCCAGTACCCAGGCATAATCGCAGATCCTTGCCTCCGGACCGGACTCCCCGCCGCAGCTGACGCTTTCGATCTGCTCCCCGTATTCCTTCAGGTACTTCCGGATGTTGATCCGTTCCAGCATCGGTTCATGCGTAATGGATTTATGCGGAAGCGGGAGGGACAGGAAAATGGGCAGCCGGCGGTCAGCCCAGTACTGGTTTTCACAGGTGCAGCTGATCTGCACATTGTCATAGCCCGTATCTCCCCAGTCTGCAGGGAGTGATGCTGCAATTCTTTCCGGCCGTTTTGTGACCATGAAGAAATGGCAGTCGCTCCGTTCCTTCATCATAGTCCAGGCTTCTGCCCGCCATTCATCGGCTGCCGGATGAAAGAAGTCCGAAGTGAAGCAGGTGAAAATGGTGGATCCAGAAGGGATTTTATACAGCCCTTTGTGTTCTCCGCTGCGATACCTGCGGACAGGCAGATTGAAGTTCGCGGTCTTGTGGACTTTGGTCGGATCTTTCCCATATTCTTTGTCACGGCGCATCATGTAGCAATGCAGGCAGCCGCTCGAGCAGGGATTACAGCCATGCCATCCATTCCATGTGACAGACTCGGGAGGACGCCTGTCTTCCGCTTCCGGGAATAAACTCAGTTGTTCTTCCATGACGCCCTCCTTCCTTTTCGCATTTCTCTTTTACGGTATATCATCATCCATGGCTTCGAACAAGTCCCCGGTGATATCAGAAATATCCTCAATGAAAATAACGGTCTCATCTACCCGGATGGTCTTTGAAACAGGATCCACTTTCCGGCAGGTGCCGGTGATTGTTTCATAGGTTCCCCCGGTGCCATAAGCAAAGCTGTGTTTATCCCTGCAGTCGGAGAAATACTGAACCGTGATCTGCGGCCGGTTCTTCCGGGCTTCCCTTCCATTGCAGGTCAGGCGCTGCAGGACGGCCAGCTTCCGGTCGAGTTCTTCCCGTTCTCCTTCGCTCAGATCCCTCCGGGCAGAGTATTCGACTTCTTTACTGGCGATGCAATCGCTGAATCCGGCAAGGGCATCAAAGGGTGCGAAGATCTTGGCCCGGTGAACAGGATCCATCGGCGGATGCCTGCGCCAGAAATCATCGTATTTTTCATGATGCGGTCTTCCCTTCAGGAAAATGGACCGGTACGGGAAAGAGGTCGGCATCGGCATATAGCCGATTATTGTTTCTATATCATTCTTGTCCATAGACAGTTACCCCGTCGCCGCATACAGTCCCATCCGGATCTCTTCCGCCAGAATAGCCTGAAGACGATGAAATTCTTTGATCTCGTTTTTATCCGCCAGTCGGACCTTTTTATGCCCGCAGTCCGGGCAGGACGGCGGCAGGATCGGATATCGGAACGTGTAATGACAACTTTCACAAATACAGATTTTCATAGCCGTTTCCTTTCTTATGCCGCTTCAGCGGGTGCGTCCATTTCCAGTAGTTCCCTTATATAATCCACATAGTCAGATTCGGAGCAGAAAAGCAGATACCGGCCTTCCACATATCCCATGTAGCCCATCGGTGTTACATAACCTTTCATGGTGTACCTCCTTTACAACATTTGAGATGAACATAACTGCAGTCGTATGGGAACATATGTTCTCAGCAAGGGTGAAAAAGAAACAGGCATACCCGAACAGGGCAGATCCTGTGCCAGTGCCTGCTTCTTACGCCAACCCGTTATAGACGTTCCTCTCTAACCGGCAGGAGGGTATAACGGGATTGTTTCTTCCTTTATGATTCTTCCGGATGGATTGCCATGTACTTTTCGACATCCGTTTCCGCTGCGATTGCTGAAGGATCCAGTTTGCCCAGTACCCTGCCGATGAGGTAAACCGCTTCTTCCCCATGGAAGGTCATGACCGGATATTTCGGGTTCAGGGAGTGCAGGCCGTCTTCATAGAAGTCTTTGATGTAGGTTTCGTTTCCTACAATAAACGCGCCGGTCTCTCCTTCATCCAGATCCGGGCCATCCGGTATCCGCTCTACCAGCACCATATCGCCGTTGTGATAGGCAGGCTCCATGCTGTCGCCGTTAACGGTGAAAACGCAGTTGGCACGGACATTGATCCTGTCGGTATAGACGAAAATGGGGATGCTTTCCTCTTCGAATTCCGTGGGGTCGCCGATACCGGCGGCCAGGGATTTTTCAAAGAACTGCAGCTGGCTGATGTCGGGACAGGATTCTGCAATCTGGACGCTGATCAGGTCGTCAGTCAGACGGTCTACCGCAAAGCGGTGCCCCTTTGTGAGCTGTCGGTAGGAGTCAATATGCATCTGCTCACCGGCGGTGAGGGTTATGGTCGGGTCATCCATGTCGAAGAGTTCATACAGGGTGACATCAAGAACCCGGCAGATCTCCGGAAGCAGGTTGATATCCGGGCGAGCCCTCCCATTCTCCCAGTTCGATACAGAGTTGCCGGTAACACCGATCCGTCTGGCAAGCTCTTTCTGCTCCATGCCGACCAGCTCGCGGTAATACCGGATCCGTTCACAGATCACGGGGAGTGTAGGCCTCTCCACGGGTTTCCCTGTTTTCATGTCAATAACGTTTCCTTCGCCGGAAGTGGACCGGTCAAAAGTGCGGCGTGCCATAGAAATCCCTCCTTTTCCGCCTCGTGTGGTCATCATAACACAATAAAATGAGATTGTAAAGCATAAAAACAAATTTACAACACAAAATAAATGTGCTATAATCCAAAACGCGGTATCCGCCGCAGGGGAGTATGATACTGTGAAGGCAGAATAAGCGCCGGTGACAGCCGGAGCAAATACAAAGGAGTGGATGGAGTTGAGTGAAGCTGTTATCATACAGAGCCCGCATGCTTTTGTTCCGAAAAAGCATTATACGGAGCAGGAGCGAAAGGAGATGTACCGTACCAGGATTGACGAATCATTTAAGCCTTATACCGTGATCGACGTCCTGACAAAGGTTTATCACAGGTCGTTTGCTGATGACCTGAAACAGTTTATAGGGAAGCACCCGGGAAGGTTCCAGAAAAAGGAGAAAGACGGAAGGGACTGGGCCGTATCCAACATCTGGGTAAACGAATGCCGGATTATCCGGCCGGAATCCATTTTTAATCAGCCGCTGAATGATTTCCTGGTTGATATTTTTGTGCAGACCAGGATCCGGATCGAGGAGGTCGTACCGGGGAAAAATAACCTGCGCAGGAATTACAACATTAAGCCGGAACTGCGGCTGCGCTATTGTTTCAATCTGGTGCCCTGTCATCTGACATGTGTATTCGAGACAGTCATCCTGAATGAGAAAAACGCACTGCGAAACGTAGAAGGCGCTATCCCGGCAGACAAATATCTGCTGCCGATCTTATCTGATGAGGACTATGTTTCCATAGCGGACTGTGTCCGGAAGCATTACTACCCGGAATCCTATGGAAAGGATGTGCCGATTGACCCGGCGGTATGGGTCAGGGCAATGAGGAGCACAATCTTTGAAGGTGTATTTCCGGAGGAAGGTGCGCTCGGTGAGTATTTCTTTGGATTCGGTACAGCGGTCATCATTGACCCCGAGACAGGGGAACCCCAGAAGAGGGATATTGATCCCGGCGCGGTTATCATCAACCGGGAGCTGGCTGACAAGCCGGGCCAACGGAACTCTACCGTGGCCCATGAGGGAGCCCATAAGTATTTCGCCACTGCGTATTTCATGCTCCAGAAAACCCATGGGCATGAGTACTGCTCCTATATGTGCAAGAGATATTCGGATCCGGCGGCATCCCATGACAGATGGACGCCCGTGGATATCATGGAGATGCATGCAAATAAATTTCCCGGATATCTGATGATTGAGCAGACAAAGGGAAAGGATCATGCCGCACGGCTTCTTGCCTATTACGGCGGGCTTCGAAGCCTGGAGAATATGCGCCGTCTGATCGATGAGATGGCGGGTTATTACGGGACTACGAAGAAAATGGCCCAGACCCGCCTGGTCGATTTCGGGTTTACGGAAGCACGGGGCATTATGCAATCAGTGGACGGAAAGCTTGTCCCTTCCTATTTATCCAACCTGAAGGACAATGAGACCTACACGATCAGTGAAGAAGAAGGCATCCGCGAATACCTGCGTAACGAAAAGTTCCGGGCGGTGATCAACAGCGGACAATATGTGTATGCGGAAGGCCATTACTGCCTGAACCAGCCGAAATACATTTTCACAGACCGGTACGGCATTACCCATCTCAAGGGGAGTGCCAGGGAAAACATGGCCGAGTGCTGCCTTGTCTTCCGGTTTGAATATGACAACGCCTTTACCCGCGTCATTAACGGGGTGCTGCGCAAGGGCATTGGCCGGGGCAGGAAGGACATCAAATACGTTGGCCGGAACGGAGAAAGCCCGCTGACGGCAGAAGGGCTCGCACTCAGGAAGCAGATTGAGAAGCAGAGGGCTGAAACCGGGATGCTCCTCATGAACTTCAACCAGATGACTGTACACCTGATGAAGCAGAAGAAGATGACGATCCAGAGGCTGGCGGATGAAACCGGCCTGACGGAGGAGACGATCAAAAACCTGCGGAATGATGCAACGAGGGTATTCCAGATCAGTGAAATCGTTGCGTTCTGTATCGGTCTCCACCTGCCTCCGAATGTGAGCGGGGAATATATCCGAACCGGACCGAGTAAGTTCCTGGGTACGACGGATATGGCGTTATACCGCTATGCACTGGAAATGTGGTGGAAGCTCCCGGTGCCGGCAGTAAACCGGAAGCTTGTTGAAGCAGGGGCAAGGCCGCTGACGAATCTTGTGGACGGATACGATGAGAATGGAATGAAGATGGCGTAATGATCCTGCCAGGGTTCTTCTTCCGTTCTGGATTCGCCGAAAAGACAACTGAATACAGAAGTCAGGCAGATCCTGCAGATGTTTTTCCTGCAGACAGCCGGGAATAATTAACGGAGTTATCTGATGCCATCCTATATAGTGCATCAGGCAGCTCCTTTTTTTGTGCTCTGAAAACTATTTCTGAAAAAGGGGGTACGTTTTGTACCCCCTGCTTTAATGCCCGCAGTGACTGTATTTTCACAGGATCATAAGCGGAAACAGCAGCCGAAAACCCGCATTTCTTTGGAGAATCCATGGAAAAAGAGGTACGCTTCGTGCCTTCTGGAATTCCGGTGGAGATGGCATAGTGGGCATATCAAAAGAAAAATATCTCAGGGAGCTTTCCTGGAAGCCATGCTCTTTGGGGTTAGTGGAAGGAGGAGTGAATGATGAGCAGAGGCTGGAGAAGGGAAGACATCCCATATGACGCAATGGGTGATTACAGTGTGTTTGATTTTGAACCGGATGAAACTGGGGAAACGGAAAGTGAGGGTCAGGAATGCGCGGACCGGGATAGGCAGGTTAATCTGAAAGCAGAGAAGCCGTAAGCAGAACCGGCACAGCCGTCGGGTACAGATGATGTAACAAGTTGGAGATACGAGCAGGTCTCGACACTCCCGTTCAAAAAAAACGGGTGTGCCTGAGGCCTTATTTCAGTGCAGTTCATAGCAGCTTTGGCAGATGGCCGCCCGCAGCCGAGAGGCAGAAAGGCGGCCATTATGATGACATTGCGTGAGCTGATGAATAAAGTGGATGATGCTTCCCGCGTAGAAAGAGTTCCTTCCGTTATTAAGATTGTCGAATCCGGGAGCCCGGTTGTTTCTTCCGTAAAGATGGGGGATGAAATCGAAGTGACGGCGTTTAAAAATGGGTTCGTGATCTATCAGAACGGGATCCGGGCAACCGTATTTCCGCTTCATAAGTGCATGGATTACGTGGAGAAAGATGTCACACAGAAGGAGCATGTACTTCCATTCAAAGCATTCGCGGATCAGCCCTGGCAGATCCGGGCTTTCATGGAAGGGGAAAAACGTCTGGTCCATAATATGAATTCCCGCAGGCGTTATGCCAATGAACTCTCCTATGATGCCTATATTGAAGGCTGGAATATGCTCTCCGATGAAGGTGAAGCGGATCCGCTCCGGAAGATCCTTGAGGAAGAAATCCGTAAAGAAGAAAACGATAAGTTGCACAGTATTCTCGCTACTTTTACGGAGAAACAGCGCTTTATCCTGTTTCAGTGCATCGTATACGGCAGGATGCAGATCGATGTGGCCAATGAGATGGGAACCACCCGGATGAACGTGACGATTTCCCTGAAGAAGTCACTGGATAAACTTCGTGAGATTTATGGCGTCAGCGACCAGAAATTCGGGACGAACCATTTCTATCGGCCGGAGGAGTAAAAATGTTTATCTACATTAGTTGTAAATCCGCTTTCGGATCAGGGATGTTCAAAAGCGGTATTGGTGTTGATTTTTAAATCATGAAATGATAAGATAGGCGAAAATACAGGAAACAAGGGCGTTTCATCCAGATCGGGTGGAGCGCCTTTCTCCATAATAAAGGGGGTAGTATGTGTTGAAGCCAATTGTTGGGGTTATGCCGTTGTGGGATGATGAAAAGGAAAGCATATGGATGCTGCCGGGCTATTTTGACGGTATCAGCCAGGCTGGCGCTATTCCGATTATGCTTCCTTTTACAAAAGATGAACAGGAAACAGATCAGCTTTTCGATATGTGCGATGGGTTCTTATTCACGGGTGGTCACGATGTCTCGCCGGAGATATATAACGAAGAGCCTATGGGGAGCATTGTCGTCAGCTGTAGGAAAAGGGATGAGATGGAAGCGATATTCCTCAAAAAAGCGATTAAATGCAATAAACCGGTACTTGGTATATGCCGTGGTATCCAGTTTATAAATGCAGCTCTCGGCGGAACGTTATATCAGGATCTTCCAATGCAGCATCCGTCTGAGGTGGAACATCATCAGAAACCGCCATATGATGTTCCGGTTCATAAGGTGTTTATTGCTGCAAACTCTCCACTTCATTGCTGCCTGAACACGGATCAGATAGAAGTCAACAGTTGTCATCATCAGGCAGTAAAAGATGTTGCTACAGGCCTGGAGATAATGGCAGCTGCCGAAGACGGACTTGTCGAAGCATTATATATGCCGGGGCATCACTTCCTTTGGGCGATACAATGGCATCCGGAGTTTTCATATCAGAAGGATGATAACAGCAGAAGGATTATAAATGCTTTTGTGATAGCAGCCGAGTCAGGACGATTAAAGAAATATATGTATGAAGGATCCAAAATAGTTTCAATAGAATAATGAAAAGCATACCGTTTTTCAGGGAGCAGTCTTTGGGCTGCTTCTTTTTTTTGACTTTTTTAATTCTCAAAGCTTTCCTGGGGCATCGGTTGTTTGGGGTTAGTGGAAGGAATGAGCTGATTCATTCCGGGAAGGAGGAACTGCCCCATGAAGACTTAGGATGCACTTGTTTTTTCAGATTGGCCGATCAACTCAAAAAACCATGAAAGGAATGAAGCGAGAATGAAAAAGAAAAACTGGGCAACAAGAATGATTTCAGGACTTCTGTCCGCGATGATGGTACTGACAACGGCGGTGACGCCCATGACCGTAATGGCTTCGGAGATCATTCCGGAGGATGAACTGAAAGAGTATGTTTCATCCCTGCCGGAGTTGAAAGCAGTAAAGGACCAGCTGGATCCGGATGAGATTGTGGAGGCAAGGGATTATGAGATGGACTTCGGCACGGGGATCGACCTGAAGAATGACTTTACCAACATGGAGATCCCGAACCGGGATAAGGTGAAGGTAACGTTCTTTGAAGCGAAGAATGCTGACAACGCAGATTTTTCCGCGAACTGTGCCGGTACCTATAAGGCGGTGTATTACGTGGAACCTATGAATGAGATGCATCCGGTCTACCGGATCAGCCGCAGCATCATTGTGAAAGAACTGGTGACGGAACCGCAGGTTTCGGACGAAAGATCAGACGGCGGCGATGACGGTCAGTCCGGTGAAGAGGCAGACAATGAGGAAGCAGAGACCGTGCCGGAATCAGAGGTTGCGATGATTCCGGAAACAGAAGCAGCAGAACCATACGTGCCGGACACTGCCGAAGATTCAGAAGAATCCTCTGTTTTTTATGAGTTCACGGAGGAAGCGTTCCAGGAGGAAATGGCAGCCATTACTGATACGGTGGATGAAACCGGAACTACTGATGTAATCATGGCAGCAGAATCAGACGCTTCATTTGCGGAAGAAGAAATGATGGAGGAAATGGCGGCGGAATCCTTTGAAGTGTCAGAGGAAGAAGTGGCGGAGAGCATCGCAGAGGATGACGATGCCGAGGATGAAGAAGCAGATATTCCGGAAGCAGAACCTGCGGAATCGGACAGCCAGGAGGATGAAGAAGATCCGCCTGCAGCAGAAGAAAGCATTTCCACAGAGGCTTCTGCTATGGAAGAGAGTGTACCTGCAGAACCGTCTGCGACAGAGGATAGCACACAGGAAGAGCCTGTTGCTCCGGAGGAGAGCACATCCCAGGAAACCGTTCCGGAAGAGCCTGGGACAGCGGCTCAGGAAGCAACGGACGCTCCGGAATCGGAGACTGCTGCAGCAGAAACAGAGTCAGGTCCGGAAGTGGTCGAGGTTACTCCTGAAGAGATGGATGCCATGCTGGAGGAAGCGGAAACCCAGGATACCTATGACGAGGAATCCGGCTGGACCGTATCCGGAGTAATCCAGTGGGCGACGGAAGAGGAAGAGATCGACCTGGCTGCCCTGGGGTTTGGAGAGACCGTCAGCTTTGAAGTCCCGAAGCTGAGAGGGGCGAAAGCCTCTTCCACACAGACTGTCGAGGTCACCTGCGGTACCTGCTACCAGTATTCGGATTATGATCTGGGTTCATACCAGACCCACAAGTACACAGTGAAGTTCGGCAATGTGAGTGCCACCGCCTACTGTGTGCAGCCGTCACGCGGCGTACCCGGTGACGGGACATTTACGATCACCAAACTCAAAGACGGGAAAGCGCTGGCAAAGGTCTGCTATTACGGGACCAAAGCCGCTGGTGACGAAGGCTTCTTTGCAGAGAAGTATCCGGATTTCTCTGCCGGCAAGCGTTTTATCATCACCCATATGGCGGCGGCGTACGCCAACGGCAGCTCGGATGCCTTTTCCGGAACGAATGATACCGGCAAGAAGCTGGCCATGGAACTGTATAACTACTGCCAGGACATGCCGAGCATCCCGGATGTGGACATGGAGTTTTCCGATGACAACGTGCAGGCCTATGTGGACGGGAACAGCCAGAAAACGAAGGTCATTACCTTTAAGGCGGATGAGCTGCAGACCATCACCTTCAAGCTGCCGGACGGAGTGAAGCTTCACAATGAAACCACCGGGAAGACCAGCAAGGCCGGCGCAGAGGTGGAGATCGGCGGCGGGACGAAGTTTTACTTCATTGCCCCCCTCACGCAGGCACAGGATGTAGGTGTCACCTGGCATTCGAAAATGAAGGGCAGTGTTACGAAGGACTTTTCCGCCTATAAGATTACGACCGGTTCCGACACGCAGGACCTGGCCCTGGTATTTGGTGAGGCAGTCGGCTCGGATGAAAAGTATGTGGAAATGACTGTTACCTGGGTACAGAAAGCGAAGCTGACGGTTGTGAAAACAGATGCAGCCGGGAAGCGGAAGCTGTCCGGGGCGGTGTTCGGCGTCTATTCCGACAAGGACTGCACGGCCCTTATCGTAAAGATGCCGGCAACGGACGCGAACGGCTCTTCTACAGTGGACCTGGATGCCAACGGGACGGTCTACCTGAAGGAGCTGACCCCGCCGAAGCGTTACCGTGTAAAGATTACGTCAGAAGGTGTGACGGTGGAGGCCGGTAAGACCACCACAAAGACCATCCCGAACGATGAGATCCTGGGAACACTGAAGGTGTATAAGGAAGGACAGGTCCTGACCGGGGCCACTTCCGACGGCAACGGCACTACTTTCAAATATGAAACGGCGAAGCTTGCCGGGGCGAAATACAGCGTGACCGCAGGCGCGGACATCACAGCGCCGGACGGGACTGTCGTGTATAAGAAAGGCGCTGCCGTGGCATCCCTTACAACGGATAAGAACGGGGAAGCTGTCCTGGGTAACCTGACCCTCGGGACCTATGCCATCACGGAGACCGGTGCCCCGGCAAACTACGTGAACAAGGGCGAGAGCAAGACCGTGACCTTAAGCGAGGGCAGCAACAGCGCGGAGGCCGTGGTCGGAACCGCGACGTTTGCCAATGACCGCCAGAAGGTGGAAGTGACTGCCGTCAAGCAGGACAAGCTGACCCAGACGGTGATTGCCGGCGCGGTGTACGGCCTGTATGCGGATGCGGAGATCAAAAACAATGCTGGTACGGTTATTGTGAAGAAGGATGTGCTGATCGGGAAGGTGACGACCGGCAGCGACGGGAAAGGGAAGTTCTCTGCGGACCTGCCGCTTGGCTGCAAGTTCTATGTGAAGGAACTGTCTGCCCCGACCGGCTATAAGCTGAACGGCAGCGATACCTACCGCTTCACGACCACGTATACCAACGACAAAGAGGCCAAAATTACCTTCTCCCATACATTTGACAACGAGGAGATCCGCGGGAAGCTGACTATTTACAAGGAAGGCGAAGTACTGGTCGGCGCGGATGTCACGGATGCCGGGACGACCTTTAAGTACGAAGTCCGGAAGCAGAAGGGGGCGACCTTCGCGGTCTATGCCGGTGCGGACATCAAATCTGCCGGCGGGAAGGTCATTTACAAAAAGGGCGACCTGGTGAAGGACGGCCTGGTGACCGGCGATGACGGCAGCGTTTCGCTCGACAACCTGTTCCTCGGGACCTATACCGTGAAGGAAACCGGCGCGCCGAAGAATTTTGTCCTGAACGGGGAAAGCAAGGACATTACCCTGTCCCTGGCGAACCTTTCCGGCGAAGTGGTGCTGGGCAGCGTTACGATCAAAAACAACCGCCAGAAGGCGAAGGTAACGGTGGTGAAACAGGACGACACTACGAAGAACCCGCTTTCCGGGGGAATTTATGGGCTGTACGCCGGTGCGGATATCAAAGCTGTTGATGGAAAAGTGGCCGTGAAAAAGGATACCTTTATTGAAAAGGTGACGACCGGTACGGACGGAAGCGCGGTATTCAAATCGGACCTGCCGCTGAACAACAGCTATTATGTGAAGGAAATGCAGGCCCCGAAGAACTACTACCGCAACCAGAAGGATATGTTCCCGTTCACCTTCAGCTATACCGATGAAAAGCAGGCGGAAGTGGCATTTTCCCATACGTTCCAGAATGAACGTGTAAACGCCAGGATTGACCTGATCAAGGTGGATGCAGAAACCGGGGAGCCCCAGGGGGATGCGAAGCTCGGAAAGGCGTCTTACGGACTATATGCGCGGGAGAACATCGTCCATCCGGACGGGAAGACCGGCGTCCTGTATAAGGCAGGAGCCCAGGTGGCGACGCTCACGACCGATGATGAGGGCAAGGCGTTCATCGAGGATCTGTATCTCGGGAAATACTATATCAAGGAGCTGGTCCCGTCGGAGGGATACCTGCTTGATACGAAGGAATATGATCTGGACTGCGCCTATGAGGGCGACCTGGTGAAGACCGTGAAGAAGACTGCGACTTCAAAGGAGCAGGTCATCAAGCAGCCGTTCCAGGTGATCAAGGCCGCCAATAACGGCCAGACCGATGCGGACCTCCTGAAAGGCGTGGGATTCTCCGCGTATCTCATCAGTTCGCTCACCAAAAAGAAGGACGGAAGCTATGACTTCTCAAAGGCAAAGCCGATCGTCCTGACGGCGGACGGCAAAACGGAGATGTTCACGGATGCGAAGGGGCATGCGGTATCCATCCCGATCCCCTACGGCAAATACATTGTCCGTGAGACTACCACGCCGCATAACTACACGCCAGTGGATGATTTCGAAGTTACGATCTCCGAGAACCATCCGAATGAGCCGCAGCAGTGGCGGGTCCTGCTGGATGATGAATTCGAGGCGAAGCTGAAGATTATCAAGAAGGATGATGAGACGAAGAAGCCGGTGCTGCTTCCGAAGACCGAGTTCAAAGTCTATGACCTGGACAATAAAAAGTACGTGGAGCAGGTGACCACCTATCCGTCCGTTGTGACGCATAAATCGTATTTCACGGATGAAAACGGGTACCTGATCCTGCCGAACAACCTGAAGATCGGGCATTACCGGATCGAGGAAGTGACGGCTCCTGACGGCTATGTGCTGAACCACAATGCCTTCGAGGTGCTTGTGGATTCCAATACCGCCTACCAGATGGAAAGCTCCACCGGAGATGCGGTTATCGAAGTGGCGATGGAAAACCAGCCGGTAAAAGGGAAGCTGACCATCAGAAAGTCCGGTGAAGTCCTTTCCTCTTATGACAAGGATTTCGGCTATGAAATGACGGATCTTGCTGATGCGGAGTTTGCCGTCTATGCGGACGAGGACATTTATACCCCGGACTACCAGAGGGATGCTGACGGGAACCGGATCACGATCTACGCGAAGGATACACTGGTTGCGACATTGACAACTGATGTTGATGGAACGGCCGTTGTGGAGGACCTGCCGCTCGGGACCTACCGGGTTGAGGAAACAAAAGCTCCATTTGGCTTTGTGCTGAACAAGGAGCCGCAGACAGTTACCTTTGCCTATGCGGACCAGGAGACTCCCGTGGTCGAACAGACAGCGGAGTTCGTGAATGACCGCCAGAAGGTGGAGATTTCCGTGGAGAAACAGGATGCGGAAACCGGGAAGAAACTGGAAGGCGCGGTATTCGGACTGTATGCGAAATCGGCCATCGCTTCGGCGGACCATGGGAAGGTGCTGGTGGAAGCGGATACCCTGATCGAGGAAATGACTTCCGGGGCAGATGGGAAGGCTGTCTTTACAAAGGACCTGCCCCTGGGGCAGTACTACGTGAAGGAACATAAGGCCCCGGCCGGATATGTGTCTTCGGATGAGATCCTGGATTTCGATGCCGCATACCAGGGACAGGATGTCCCAGTAGTAAAGCTCATGTCCGTGAAGAAAAATGAGTCGACCACCTTCGAATTCACCAAGTCGGATATCACGACCGGTACGGAGCTGGAGGGGGCCGTGCTGACGATCCTTACCCGGAAGGGGGATGTGATCGAACGCTGGACCTCAGTGAAGAACGAACCTCATGTGGTGAAATGCCTGACGGCGGGCGAGTCCTATGTCCTCCGGGAAGAATTCGCTCCTTACGGCTATATCCGGGCCACCGATGTGGTATTTACCGTGAAGGATACGGCTGAGATCCAGAAGGTGGAAATGAAGGATGAAGTGCCGACGGCGCTGCTGATCATCAATAAAAAGGGAGAATTTCTGGATAAGGTTTCCCTGTTGGACAACGCCAAGGGGACAGTGGAACATTTCTTTGAATATGTCTCCGGGAACCTGTCTCCGGTCACTTTCGAGGTATACGCCGCCGAGGATATCAAGGCGGCGGATGATACCCAGCCGGATTATTACAAGAAGGATGACCTGGTTGGGACCATTACCACGGACGATACCGGCATTGCGAAGCTGGGGGATCTCCCGGTCGGCAAATACTATGTGGTGGAGAAGGAAACCGCCTACGGTTATGTGCTGGACAATGCCCCGCGCTATGTGGATCTCTCCTACCGCGACCAGGAAACCCCGATTGTGGTATATGACGAAAAATGGCAGAATGCCCGACAGAAAGTCTCCCTGCACCTTGTGAAAAAGGAAAAGGGAACAGAATCCCCGCTGAAAGGCGCGATCTTCGGGCTGTATACGGCGGAGGATATCAAATCGAAAGAGGGGAAGACCCTGATCAAAAAGGATACCCTGATCGAGCAGAAAACCACCGATGTAAACGGAGAGATTGCCTTCATCGCGGACTTGCCGATCGACGGGAAATACTATGTGACGGAGATTTTTGCCCCGAACGGCTATGTCAATGCACAGGAAAAACAGGAATTCACCTTTACCTATGAAGGCAGCGACAAGGACATCCTCTCCTACAGCTTCAGCTTCGTGAACGAGCCTACTACAGTGGAACTGTCCAAGACGGACATCACAACGGGGAAGGAGCTGCCGGGTGCTCACCTGCGGGTGATCGATGCAAATGCCAACCTGATTGACGAATGGGTGTCCGAGGAGAAGCCGCATATCATCCGGAAGCTGGTGGTCGGCCGCGAGTATGAGCTGATCGAAACCAAACCGGCGGACGGTTATGTGACGGCGGAATCCGTGGCCTTTAAGGTGGAGAATACCGGTGAAGTCCAGAAGGTGAAGATGGAGGATGATGTGACGAAGGTGCGCATTTCCAAATCCGATATCACAACCGGAGATGAAATCCCGGGTGCGAAGCTGAGCATCATCGATGAAGCCGG
>JAFRLH010000014.1 GCA_017431345.1 Lachnospiraceae bacterium
GCGTGAAGCCCCCCTCAAGATGAGATATCCCATTCGAAAGAAGTAAGACCCCTTGAAGACTACGAGGTAGATAGGGCAGAGGTGGAAGTGCAGCAATGCATGGAGCTGACTGTTACTAATCGGTCGAGGGTCTTGACCTTATGGTGTCGATTCCGTATGTGATTTTTGGGGTTCAAGATTTTGAACACCTTGAAAAAGCAAAGAATCGCCAGGTGTATTGACACGAGCGATTTTTTGGTTTATGATCCTCGATAGCTCAATGGTAGAGCATTCGGCGAGTTCCCTAGGTCACTGGAGATTCGCTATTGTATAATGTTTTCCTCGATAGCTCAATGGTAGAGCATTCGGCTGTTAACCGAAGGGTTGTAGGTTCGAGCCCTACTCGGGGAGTTTTGAGGAGACACTTAAGGCGACATAGCCAAGCGGTAAGGCAAAGGTCTGCAACACCTCTATCCCCGGTTCGATTCCGGGTGTCGCCTCTAAAAAAACTGAAGCATTCTGCTTCAGTTTTTTTGTTTTTCTATTTTCAGTTTACGGATATGGACAGTCCGTTTTTCCGGAACTGGCGCGGTGTAACGTGCATCTGCTCCTTGAATACCCTTCCGAAATAGCTGATATCCGAGAACCCGGCCTTTTCACTGATGATCTGTATGGATTCATCTGTCTCAAGAAGCCTTCTTGCAGCCATTCTGACTCTGTAGTGCTGGAGAAATCTGGCGGGCGTAATGCCGATCGTATTCTGAAAACAGCGGAAGCATTCCCGTTCGCTTATCATGGCCGAACCGGCTATATCTGACAGCTTGATCGGATTCTGGTAGTTTCTCTGGATAAAGGCGATCATGATCTGCATGCGCTCTTCCATAATATCTGTTGTCACATGATCCTGTTTATGCTTTGAGACCATGTTCTCAAGGACCATCAGATAGATGATATCGATCTGGTGCTTGATCTTGAACTCGCGTCCGAATCCGTCGCTGTCATATTCATGCCGGATATTGAGAAGCGAATCTGCTATTCCCATTGCAGCTGCGTTCCCTGCGGACAGGTAGAGCATATCCTGATCCCGTCGTTTCACAACGGGGGCGACATATTCCAGATCAAAGGAATTGCCTGCCTTTCCGCTGATAAATTCAGGCAGGAACTGATAGATATTGATCACTGCATCAGGATCGCTTTCATTGGCCGGAGCAATGCTGTGGAAAACGGAGGAGTTGACAAAGCAGAGATCTCCGGGTCCGAGATTTACGGTATTCCTGCTGCTTTTTATGATCAGGTTTCCCTCAGCTGCTTCAATGATCTTGAAATCCCTGTGCCAGTGCCAGGGCGTCTTGTCTTCTATAAAGGTTCGGAAATCCAGCGTATGAAAGACAAAGGGAAAGGAAGGGTATTTGCTTTTGGTATCCCTGCCTTCGGATGTCGGGAACAGGTAGCGTTCCAGTTCCTGGTTGTCTGTCAGCCTTATTGCGATGATATGCATGCCGCACCTCTTTAATCTGCTTGATCCTGTTTCAATCCGCTTGAATTTTAACATGATATCCGTAATAATAAAAGGGCGCAGAAGCAGTACGCTGATAATAACAGGAGCAGAAATGATCTTTCTAATCTTTGCAATCATAAGCAGTGCAGCCATGTCTCTTGCACTGAAGTTTTTCAGGGACCAGAGGGGAAACCGGTTCGGGATCCTCTTCGGAAACTACGTAATGTGTGTGGTGATCGCGTTCCTTACACTGCCGGAGAAAAGCCTCGTTTTTACAGGTGAAAAATTCACTTTTCTTTTCGGTATTCTTACCGGCGCGTTTTTTATGCTGGGGCTGTATATGATGCAGACATGTGCGGCGGTAAACGGGGCGATCCTTACGGCAACGTTTTCAAAACTCGGTCTTCTTGTTCCGCTGATGATCAGCATTGTATTCTTCAGGGAACGCCCCGGCATGCTGCAGTATATCGGCATCCTCCTTGTCATCGGTTCCTTTTTCCTGATCCAGCCGCAGACTGAGCGAGGGTCCGGCGCAAAACCGCTGATCCTGCTCCTTACACTTCTCGCAGTCGGATGCAGCGATTCCGGCGCGCGGATCTTTGAACATTACGGAAGCCGGAGCGATGACAGGCTGTACTATTTCTTTGTATTTGCCGCAGCCTGTCTGATCTGTCTTTGCCTGGCTCACATCGAAAAGAAGAGGACAGGGAAAAAGATGCTTCTGCCGGAGCTTGCTGCCGGGCTGATACTGGGCGTGGCCAATTACTACTCCTCCTATCTTCTGCTCGCCGCGCTTACAGTACTTCCGGGATATCTTGTTTACACTGTATTCAGTGTCGGTACGATCATTCTTGTAACGCTGATCAGCGTTCCCGCGTTCCGTGAGAAGCTGTCAGCCAGGCAGACTGCGGGTCTGGCGGTGATCCTGACGGCGCTGGTGCTTCTGAATATCTGACCGGATCCGGACCGGACACATCGGCCATTCATGAAATATTAAGGAATTTCTGATGTATTATGGTATGGATTCTGTCATGGAAAAACACTACAATAAGGAAAAAGAGCCGTTCCGCGCCGTGAAAGGAGAGGACATGTTCACAATTCTTGTATGCGATGATGATAAAGAGATCGTGGAAGCTGTAGATATTTATCTCAGTCAGGAAGGCTATCGGATCCTGAAAGCCTATGACGGGGAGGAAGCGATCCGGATCCTGAAGGAGAATGAAGTATATCTGATCATTCTGGATATTATGATGCCGAATCTTGACGGGATGCGGGCGACCAGAAAGATCAGGGAGTTTTCGAGTGCGCCGATCATCCTTCTTTCGGCAAGATCCGAGGATGCAGACAAGATCCTGGGGCTGAATGCCGGCGCTGATGATTATATCACCAAACCCTTCAGCCCGCTGGAGCTGATCGCGCGGGTGAAATCACAGCTCAGAAGGTATACGCAGCTTGGTGCGCTGACCGAAAACAACGAACATGTTTACCGCACCGGTGATCTGGAAGTGGATGATGAAAAGAAAGAAGTGAGGATATTCGGAGAGCCGGTGCGCCTTACACCGATCGAATACAATATCCTTCTCTTCCTTATTAAAAATGTCGGGAAAGTATTTTCGATAGAGCAGATCTACGAAAACATCTGGAACGAGCAGCCTGTGGGCGTGGACAACACCGTTGCCGTGCATATCAGGCATATCAGGGAGAAGATCGAGATCAATCCGAAGGAGCCGCAGTACCTGAAGGTAGTCTGGGGCATCGGATATAAGCTTGAGAAAAAATAACGGAGAAGAAATTGGACAGACTACTGACCAGAAAAATGATCTGGGTGTGGCATGCGGTCAGCTTCATCCTTTTGATGGGCGCCGGAGGGCTTGTTTACCGTTACTCCGGCAGTCCTTATTTTCAGGAAGCAGTAAGCATGGGCAGATTTGCCCCCACGGAAGGGGCAGCTGAACTGGCGAAGATCCTGCATATGCTGCAGTTCGCCGGCTTTGCGCTGCTGCTGCTTCTTGCAGGAAGTTTTGTGGGACTGGCTGCGGTCTGCAGAGAGCAGGCACCCAAAGGAATCGAATCATGGTATACGGAAACGCATATCCTGGGAGCGGCAACTTCATTCATGCTGCTCAGCCTCGGGTTTAATGAAATAAGGTACGGGTATCTTATTCGTGAGGATCTGGATATTATTGCCGGTGCCGTGCTTTTTTCATTTGCCTGGTTCATATTTGTAAGGTTCCTTCTCTGCATTATCCTGAATATACTCCGCGGGACATTTTCTTCACAGATGCTTGTCCGGCAGGGGATCCAGGCAGTCCTTGACGGGCTCAGGCACACGAATGATAAAACGAAAAGCGGCGTCCGCGTAGTAATACTGTTCTGGTATCAGCTTTCCAATATACTGCTTATCTCCGGCGCCGCGGCAGCCTTTATCTTCCATAAATATACCGTTGTGATCATCCTGGTGCTGGTCCTGCTGATCATTAATTTCAGGTTCCTGTTATGGACAGCGAAAAGAGGCCGTCAGCATATGCAGATCCTGGAGCAGGTCAGCAGAATGGCGGAGGGAAATCTCGGAACGAAGATCGATACATCTGAAATGGGCGACGACGTCAAACGTATGGCGGAGATGGTCAATACCCTCGATGACAGTCTGGACCTGGCTGTGCGGGAGCGCACCAGAAGTGAACGCATGCGTACGGAGATGATCGCCAATGTCTCCCATGATCTCAGGACGCCTCTTACATCGATCATCAGTTATGTGGATCTGATCCGAAGGGAAAATGTCCCGAATCCCAAAGTCAATGAATATCTGAATGTCCTGGAAGAGAAAAGCATGCGCTTAAAGAGCATGGCGGAAGCGCTGATGGAGGCGAGCCGGGCAGTATCGGGCAATCTGAAACTGGATATTGTTGAAATAGACATGGTGCAGATGATCCATCAGGTGTACGGGGAGTTCCAGGATCAGATGGAGGAACGGCAGCTTACACCGGTCCTTTCGCTGGTGGATCCGCCGGCGATGATCAGAGCCGACGGAAAGATTTTATGGAGAGTGCTGGACAACCTGTTTACGAATGTCCTTAAATATGCAAAACCCGGCACGCAGGTCCTGATCGAGCTTGCGGAGACCGCACACAGCCTCATTTTCACAATGAAAAATGTCTCCAGGACGAACCTTTCGCTGACAGCGGATGAACTGACAGAGAGATTTGTGCGGGGAGATGATTCAAGAAGCACGGAGGGGAGCGGGCTGGGGCTCTCGATCGCCAAGAGCATGACAGAACGGCTGGGAGGACGGCTTGATATCTTTCCGGATGAAGAACTCTTCAGAGTAAGGCTCGTTTTCCCGCTCGCCGCACCGAATATTCCGGGAACCGGACGCAGCTGACAATGACAGATGAAGGCAGGGTAAACCTAATTTTTTATAAAGTGAAGAAAAAGATGACCAAATACATATTATAAATGGTGCGATACGCTTGACTAACCGCCCCATTTATAAGATAATTAATGTACTTGGGACCGCGCATATGCGGTCAAAAATAAGGAGGATGGACCAATGAAATTATGGAATAACGGCGCCTATCTCTTAAACGGTGAGACTCTGGTAGAGGATGCCGGAGATGTCAATGCTCAGGTAAAGGCTCTTACCGGAGCTGAGCCGGATAAGGCTGCCGCAAAGAAGGGAACTATGGCTTATAGTATCCTGACAGCCCACAACACTTCCGGAAACGACGAAGATCTGATGATCAAGTTCGACGGAATGCTGTCTCATGATATCACTTATGTTGGTATTATCCAGACTGCCAGAGCATCAGGCATGACCGAGTTCCCGCTTGATTACGCTCTTACCTGCTGCCACAACTCTCTTTGCGCAGTAGGCGGAACCATCAACGAAGACGACCACATTTTCGGACTGACAGCCGCTCAGAAGTACGGCGGAATGTTCGTACCCCCTCATCAGGCTGTTATCCATCAGTATGCCCGTGAGGTCATGGCAGGCGGCGGCAAGATGCTGCTCGGATCTGACTCCCATACCCGTTACGGCGCACTGGGAACCATGGCTATGGGTGAAGGCGGCGGAGAACTTGCAAAGCAGCTCTGCGGCAGAACCTATGATATCAAGATGCCCAAGGTAGTCGCTGTATACCTGAAGAATGCTCCCCGCCGCGGCGTAGGACCTCAGGACGTAGCGATCGCTCTGGTAACAGCAGTATTTGACTGCGGTTATGTAAAGAACAAAGTTCTCGAATTCGTAGGCCCCGGCGTATCGAATCTGTCCACTGAGTTCCGTATCGGCATCGATGTCATGACGACTGAGACCACATGTCTGTCCTCCATCTGGAGAACTGATGAGAAGGTCAAAGAGTGGTATGAGATCCACAAGAGACCCGAAGATTACAAGGAGATCAACCCCGCTCCCGTTGCTTACTATGACGGCGTAGTAGAGATCGACCTGGCTGAGATCAAACCCATGATCGCTATGCCTTTCCATCCCAGCAAGGGTTACGAGATCGATTTCGTAAACGCGAACCTGAAAGATCTGCTGCATGACGTAGAAGAGAGAGCAAAGATCTCCTTCGGCGACAAGATCAATTTCTCACTGCAGGATAAGATCGTAGACGGCAAGCTCTACACTGAGCAGGGCCTGATCGCTGGCTGCGCCGGCGGTACCTATGAGAACATCTGCGACGCTGCCGACATCCTGAAGGGTGCCTACATCGGAACAGACAAGTTCACTCTGAGCGTATATCCTTCTTCCACTCCGATCTACATGGAGCTGATCAAGAACGGCCGCGCTGCTGAGATCCTGAAGACCGGTGCTATCCTGAAGACCGCATTCTGCGGACCTTGCTTCGGTGCCGGCGATACACCTGCGAACAATGCGTTCTCGATCCGTCACGCAACACGTAACTTCCCGAACCGCGAAGGTTCCAAGGTACAGAACGGCCAGATCGCATCCGTCGCTCTTATGGACGCTCGTTCCATCGCTGCAACAGCAGCCAACAAGGGCTTCCTGACCTCTGCTGAGACATTCGAAGGCGAGTACACCAAGCCTAAATACTACTTCGATGCTGATATCTATGCAAACCGTGTCTACAACGGATTTGGCAAGCCGCATCCCGAAGTAGAACTGATTGAAGGACCCAACATCAAGCCTTGGCCGAAGATGACTGCTCTTACCGATGACATCATGCTGAAGGTCGTTTCCGAGATTCATGATCCGGTCACCACGACTGACGAGCTGATTCCTTCCGGTGAGACTTCCTCCTTCCGTTCCAACCCTCTTGGCCTGGCAGAGTTCACCCTCAGCCGTAAGGATCCTGCATACGTAGGAAACGCCAAGGAAGTTCAGAAGGTCGAGTATGCACGTCAGGCCGGCACAAGCCCGCTTGAGGATGCCGGTTTCGCAGCTGCTTATGCAGCAGTAGAAGCTGCCGGACTGAAGGCTGATCCTGCAAACACCGCGATCGGTTCCACCATCTTCGCTGTGAAGCCCGGTGACGGTTCCGCTCGTGAGCAGGCTGCTTCCTGCCAGAAGGTGCTTGGCGCATGGGCCAACATCGCGAACGAGTATGCTACCAAGAGATATCGTTCCAACCTCATCAACTGGGGCATGATGCCTTTCCTGTATGAGGGAAGCGACAAGGAACTTCCTTTCGCTCTTGGTGATTATGTATTCATCCCCGGCGTACGCGCAGCGATCGCCAACAAGGATGAGGTCATCAAGGCTTATGCCGTAACAGCTGGCGGAGTGAAGGAATTCGACGTCAAGCTCGGCGAGCTGACCGATGCAGAGCGCGATATCATCATGGCTGGCTGCCTGATCAACTACTATCGCGGATAATGATTGATCAACTAGTAAAGATCAGAGAGAGTGTCTTCGGACACTCTCTTTTTTTTCTGACCGCCGGATATCAGTCGAAAAAATGTTAAAAAGTTGTAATTATTACAGATCTGGCAGGAAAATGTTATTTTTTCCTGTCAGATTTTTATGTTTTTCCATGGATGTACGCTTGACTTTGTTAACGGTGTTTGTTATAATGGGCTCAAATGTTACACAGATATTACAAGTTGGTTTCCGACTGGAAATATAATTGAAACAATCGATTCAATTACAAGGAGAACAAATGAGTACCATCAGAACAAAAATTTTGCCTGTAATATTTTCAGTACTTTTCGTCTTGAGTGTAATGCCGGCGACAGCGAATGCTGCCACCTCCGGCACATCCGGAAAGACGAAATGGACCTATTCAAATAACACGATCACCTTTTCCGGCAGCGGCGCCACCGGAAGCTATTCCGGCAAAGAAGTACCGTGGATGACCGAGAAGGGATCCGGAGCCACCACTTCTCTTAGCGCGAAAAAAGTCATCAGCGTAGCAGAAGATGAACTTCGCTATATTGAGAAGGCAAGCAACAGCAATCTGTATGATAAACGCGCAAACGCGGGAAACAGGAACTATACAAAATATGCAGCAGAGCTGTTCCCTTCGCTTCAGTCCAATCCCTGGTGCGATATGTTTGTAAGCTGGTGTGTATGGACTGCAGCGGGAAAAAATCAGAATACTGCGAACAAGGCGCTCTGCGGCGGACTGCACAGTGCCTATACGCCTAATTCTGCGAACAAATACAAAGCAGCAGGACGCTGGACCACGACAAATCCGAAGGTCGGGGACCAGGTCTTCTTCCAGAACGGAACACGTATCTCCCATACCGGGCTGGTATACAAGGTTACTGACGAAGCAATTTATACAATAGAGGGAAATACACTCGGCGGCAAACACTCCTCTGCAAACGGAGGAGAAGTCCTGAGAAAGATGTATGCCCGCAGCTATTGGAAGATCGCCGGATATGGTCATCCGATCTACAATGGCTCTTCAGAGGCTGAGGACCTGCCGATCACCAAGGTCGAATTTAAGGAAGGCGTTACGGAACTGGGAGGTTATCTCTTCACACACAGAAGCGATGTGAAAACAGTTGTGATCCCCAAATCAGTCAAAGAGATCGCTCCTTATGCATTCAGCTACTGCGAAGGCATAAAGGATGTCTATTATGCCGGAACCGCATCGGAATGGAAAAAAGTAAAGGTCGGCAGCATCGGCAACTATTATATTGAACACGCCGACATGCATTATGGAAAAACAGCACCGGCAGTCTCTTCGACAAACGAAGTTTCCGCCGATGGAAAGAGCCAGACTTCAACAGGAAGCGCGCTGAAGATCCTCAGCCAGCCATCCAGTATTACGGTCGAGGGCAATAAACTGCATCTGTTCTCTGTTACAACGAATGCGCTTAATGCGACGTACAGATGGCAGGTCAAGGAAGGTTCCGGAAAGAAATGGCGTTTCTTCTCGGAAAAATGGACAGCAAGAACTGCAAATCTGCATTTTACCGTTACTCCTGAGATGAACGGCTGGAAGTTCCGCTGCAAGGTTACCAAAGACGGAGATTCTGTAAAATCGAAATCCTTTACTGTCAAAGTGGCAGGTGCGCTTTCCATTACAAAGCAGCCTTCCAATACGACCGCGTCAGCAGGCAAGAAGGCAGTCTTCAAAGTCAAGACGAACAAGGCGGCTCAGTATCAGTGGCAGTATAAGAAGACCGGAAGCAAGAAGTGGAAAAAAATAAAAAGTACCGGAACTGCCAAATCGCCGAACCTTAAGATCAAGGCAACAGTGAAGAAAAACGGTTATAAATACAGATGCAAGATTACTTCCGGCAATACTGTTGTATATTCAAAGACTGTCAGTCTGAAAGTAAAGTAAGATAACCGGAATGTACAGTTCATCTATATTTGACAGAAAGAAAGGACGCACAGCAGCGTAAGGTATAGCAATATGAAAAAACTGATCATAGCAATTCTTGTACTGACAGTATGCACGGTATGCGGATGCTCTCCGGTGAAAAAGTCTTCCGAAGCACAGCCGACGCAGGCACAGGAAGCAGTGGACGATGAAGTGGTCGCCCAGGATGCTGAAGAGGAAGAAGAGGTTGTAGAAGAGGAAGAAGTGGAAGAGCAGGAGAAGGAGGCGCAGGACAAGAAGGGAGATCAGGCAGAGGAAGCCGCTCCCCAAAAGGGAGAAGCAGTCTCCGATGACGAAGAGGAAGCTGTGGAAGAGGATTCTGACGACGAAGATACAGACGATGACGCTGATATCGAGGAAGAAGTCGTTGAAGAAGATGAGGACGAGGATGCCGTGGAAGAAGGCGGCGACGATGATGCCTGGACAGACGGAACGGTAGTCTCTGAAGAGGGAGATCCGGAAGATTTTGACTGATCGAAAATAATAATTGAAAGAGAAGTGCACGCATATCATACTTGCAGTGCACTTCTTTTTATTATAAAATGATTTACAATAACATTATACAGGAGTATAAACAGGAAATGGAAAATGTTGCGGAAAAAGCCTGTGAACTGAAAAAGACGTTCTTTAAAGTATTCGGCCCCGGCGCTGCTCCGGAGACTGTATTTGCACCCGGACGCGTGAACCTGATCGGAGAACATACCGACTACAACGGCGGCTTTGTTCTTCCCTGCGCACTCAGCTACGGAACATTGGCGCTCGGAAGAAAGCGTTCTGACAGAAAGATAAGGATGTATTCTCATAATGTGACCCATCTTGGGATCCTGGAGAGTTCCCTGGATGATCTGAAAGCCTATGAAAGTGATCACTTCACCGGATATGTAAAAGGCGTGATCTGGGCTGCAGAGGAAGCCGGTTTTGTCTGTGATACAGGAATGGATATCCTGATCTGGGGAGATGTACCGAATGGTTCCGGGCTTTCTTCCTCTGCTGCACTGGAAGTCTCCGTCGGGCTCCTGATAAAGACGCTGTTTTCCTTTGAGGAGATGACGCAGCCGCAGATCGCCCTGCTCTCCCAGAAAGCGGAAAATGATTTTATGGGTATGCAGTGCGGGATCATGGACCAGTTCATCAGTGCGATGGGAAAGGAAGGACATGCTCTGCTCCTGAACACCGGGACGCTCACCTATGAGCATATCCCGCTGGTACTCGAAGGTGCAGAGATCGTGATCATAAACAGCTGTGTAAAGCACAGTCTGGTAGGATCAGCATATAATGACAGGAGAAATGAGTGCGAAACTGCGCTTGACCGGATCAGAAAAGCCATGCAGGACGGCACACTTGCATTCCCGGCATCCGGAAAGCTTCCGGAAGGGCTGTGCGAACTTACACCGGATGAATTTGAGGATGCCGCGGCTGTACTGAAGGATGAGATCCTTTATGCCAGAGCAAAGCATGCCGTATATGAAAACGACCGTGCCATCAGAGCAGCGGAAGCACTTTCACAGGGGAATAAGGAACTGTTCGGAACGCTGATGAAGGAGTCACATGCTTCCTTAAGAGACCTGTATGAAGTGTCCTGTGCGGAGATGGATGTCCTGACGGATATCGCAAATTCGAAAGAGTATGTACTGGGGGCCAGGATGACCGGCGGCGGATTCGGCGGCTGCAGCGTAAACCTGATCAAAGAAGGGTATGAAGAACAGTTCCGGAAGGAAGTCGGGGAAGAATATACCGCAAAGACCGGAAAGAAACCGCTGTTCTATGCCTGTGTGCCGGGAGACGGCGCGAGAGTGATCAAACAGTAAATACCTGGCGGGGGACAGTATGAAATCAAGTGTAAAAAACGCTATAGAGCATGCCGTTGACGGTGTGTATAACAATTATCACGACGAAGAACTGCTGATCAGAAAAGACGGTCTGCTGATGCCGCAGCGCGACGTTGTGATCGAGATTATAATGGATCTCCGGAATGTCCTTTTTCCCGGCTATTTCCGTGCGGATGCCCTGGACAATGAACTCGCGGTCTATTATGTCGGGAGGAACCTGGCAAAGATCTATGCGGATCTTTCCGTACAGATCGAACGTGCCATGAGATACAAGAACGAAGAAGGACTTTCAGAAGAACAGATCATAGACCGTGCGGAAGAAATCTGCATTGAGTTCTTCGGCACGATCCCGTATCTGCAGAACATGCTGTTAAAGGATATCCAGGCAGGCTTTGACGGCGACCCGGCTGCCAAGAGCAAAGAAGAGATCATCTTTTCCTATCCCGGTTTCTTTGCGATCCTGGTATACCGCATCGCGCATGAGCTTTACATCAGAAATGTCCCGCTGATCCCCAGGATCATGACAGAATATGCCCATAATCTGACAGGTATCGATATCAATCCCGGCGCGACGATCGGAGAATATTTCTTCATCGACCACGGTACCGGCGTTGTCATCGGTGAAACGACTGTGATCGGAAAGCATGTAAAGCTTTATCAGGGCGTTACGCTCGGCGCGCTCTCTACCCGTGACGGGCAGAAACTGTCCGGTGTCCGCAGACATCCGACGATCGAAGATAATGTGACGATCTATTCCGGCGCCTCCGTGCTTGGAGGAGATACCGTGATCGGTGAGAACTCCACGATTGGCGGCAATGCTTTCATTACGAGTTCCATCCCCAAATTCGCAAAAGTATCAGTCAACAATCCGGAGCTTGCGATCAAAGCACCGGGTGAAAGAAATAAAAACAGGGCAGATTGGGAACTGGTCTGATCAGAAGGAGGAAAGAGTATGAACTGGACAAGGCAGCAGCTGAAGTCAAATGCGAAACTGATGGTGAAGAAGAACTGGTTCAACTGTGGACTGGTGGCATTCATCATGTCACTGCTCGGCGGCGGAGCTGGTTCAGGCAGCAGGTTCAATATTAACTACAACGGAGAAGGCTTCAATGCCCAGGAGCAGGGAGCGGATGCCATTGCATCCGGTCTCGGCGGACAGTGGGCGCACTATGTCATACAGTTCCTGCCGTTCATTGCCGGTGCAGCAGTGCTGGTCATTATCCTGGCGATTGCGATCGATGTTTTCTTCGGCAATCCGTTAAGAGTAGGTGGGAACAGATTCTTCCTGCACAATATCCACAGCCAGGGCGTACTGGATGATCTTACCTTTGCATTCAAGAACCAGTACAGGAATGTTGTGAAGTCAATGTTTATTCTCGATATCATTATTGCGCTGTGGACGCTGCTGTTCATTATCCCCGGTATCTATAAGAGTTATCAGTATCGTATGGTGCCTTATCTGCTGGCGGACAATCCGGAACTGACAGCAAAAGAAGCCATGGATCTTTCAAGGGTCATGATGGACGGAGAGAAGATGAACGCCTTTGTACTGGATCTGTCCTTTATTCCCTGGCAGCTCCTTTCCGCAATTACACTCGGCATCGTCGGCATCATCTGGGTCAACCCTTATGTGGAAGCAACGAATGCAGAGCTCTATACCGCTTTATCACAAAAGGAGCAGGCACAGTATTATTAATCGATGAAAAATATCAGAGCCGATATTAAAAATAAGACATTCCGCCCGGTCTACCTGATCTATGGAGAGGAAGCGTTCGTCAGGAATTCACTCCGCAATGAGCTGAAAGCGGCCCTTGCAGGAGAGGACAGCATGAACCTCATGATGATGGAAGGCCGGGATGTTGATGTCCGCAAGATCATCGATTTCGGTCTTACCATGCCGTTTTTTGCAGACCACAGGCTGATCATTGCCGAGAATACCGGATGGTTCAAAAAAGAGCCGGAAGGGCTTTCGGAAGCAATGGATTCATTTCCGGATACGACCGTTCTGGTAATTGTCGAAGAGAATATCGACAAAAGAAGCCGTCTTTATAAGAAAATCGATAAGATCGGATATATTTCGGAATGCACCCGTCTGAAACAGGATGCGCTGCTGAAATGGACGGCGAGAAGGATCGGTGCAGCAGGCAGGAAGGTAAGAGAAAGTACCTGCAGGGAGTTCCTCTCCATGACCGGAGACGACATGGAGAATATAAAGAACGAGCTGGATAAACTGATCAGTTATGTCGGAGAGCGGGAAGAGATCACGACAGACGACCTCTATGCGGTCACGACCAGGCAGATCCAGGGGAGGATCTTTGATCTGGTGGACGCTGTCGCGGTCGGGGACAGGAACAAAGCGCTCGCGCTGTATTACGATCTCCTGACGCTGCGGGAACCGCCGATGAGGATCCTGGCGCTGATCGCGCGGCAGTTCCATTCGCTTATGCAGGTCAGAGAGCTTCGGGCGGAGGGCGTCGGCAGTGCGGAAATCGCCCGGATCCTGAAACTCAGACCGTTTGTTGCAGACAGGATGATCCGGCAGGCCGGAAGGTTTTCCGACGGTGCCCTGAACAGTTATGTAGAGCGTTACCTGGAATATGATTCCGCGATCAAAAGAGGAGATCTGTCCGACCGGCTGGCGTGCGAACTGCTGATCGTATCTTTTTCCGAATAAGAAAAATGCGGAAAAATAAAACCTCCGCATGACGGTTGCGGAGGTCTTATTATCATCGATGTTCGTATTTACTCAGTCCATTGCGTTTACGGCTTTCGCCATACGCGATACTTTACGGGAAGAAGTGTTCTTGTGATAGATGCCCTTTGATGTAGCGGTATCGATCACGGAAGTTGCTGCGATCAGAGCAGCCTTTGCAGCTTCCTTGTCACCGCTGGCAATAGCAGCTTCGACCTTCTTGATGTAGGTCTTGACTTTTGAACGGGCAGCTTTGTTTCTGTCCGCGCGCTTTGCTGCAACCAGAACTCTCTTCTTTGCCGATTTGATGTTCGCCACTTTTCGTACCTCCCAAAAAATCTTTTATCTATAACTATAGTCATCTGTATACAGGAAAACCGGACACGGACGATCTCTGTAAACAAGCCATATTATGATAATGGATTTGCGGGAGAATGTCAATAACAAGATGAGGATTTTGCTGCGGAAACTGCTGAAAATTATCCGCAGACAGGAAAACAGCGTATAAGCACAGGAAGTATATAAAGGAGCAGAGAAGATGGACAGGTCTTTCAGAAAATGGTTTATGACAGCGGCGGTATTGATCGCTGTTTTATGGACCCCGTCTTTCTGTGCATACGCGGTCGGAAACACAATGCGGTTTTCCGACACCGGCATCGAGGGGACCGGGACCGGGCACAGTATATCCGGCACTTTCCTGACGATCACGGAGCCGGGCGTCTATGAGATTTCCGGCAGCTGCACAAACGGCAGTATAACAGTCAATAAAAATCTGCAGGATGTCGTTCTGAAGATGAAGGATCTGAATCTTGCATCGGCGTTGACAGCTCCGCTGCTGATCGGGAAATCCGCAGATGTTATCATAGTGACCGAAGGCAGAACTGTTCTGCAGGATAACGAACCTGCGGACAGTCCGGAAACGGAGGGCGCATGTATTAAACTGAAGAGCGGGGCGGCAGCAGAATTGCGGGGGAGCGGCACACTGGAGATCTGCGGAAATATCAAAAACGGGATCAAAGGCGGAGCCGGCGCGATCGTAACGTTCAGCAATGAGGCAGGGGGAACCGTAACCGTATCTGCAAAAAACAACGGCATTGCCTGCGACGGAAGCATCGTTGTCAATTCCGGGAATATTTCTGTAAGCGCCGGAGGAGACGCGCTGAAAGCTGTTCCTGACGCGGAGGACGCTGTGTCTGCCGGAACGGTCGTCATAAACGGCGGAACGATAAATATAAAAACAGATGGGGACGGGATCCAGGCTGAAACCATCACTGTAAATTCCGGTACAATTAATATAGAGACTTTAGACGGATACAGAAGCGGCGGGACAAAGCTGTATTTAAATGGATTCGGGAGAAGCATATTCGGGAGAAAATCCTTTTATCCGGAAACGATGAGCTGCAAGGGGCTGAAAGCTTCCGGGAACCGCGGAAATAACTGCCTGCTTGAAGTGAAGGGCGGGACCTTCCACTTAAACTGTGCGGATGATGCGGTCCATTCTGACGGATGCGCAAAGATCCTGGGAGGGAAATGGTCCATTGATACCGGGGATGACGGGATCCATGGCGATGAATCCCTGATCTTTGGCCGTGAAGGAACGGGAGAGAAAGGACCGGACATTACCATCAGCAATTCGTTTGAAGGCCTTGACGGAGGAAACATAGATATTTATACCGGGAACTATGCTGTGACAGCACTTAATGACGGAATCAATGCAGCCTGGGGAGACGGCAGCATAACCGGTGACAATCATGTGATAATATATGGCGGAGATCTGATTATAGACAGCCGGGGAGACGGCATAGATTCCAACGGGGATATTCATCTGCTTGGCGGGAAACTGATCATATGCAGTCAGGCAAAAGGCGGCGTGGAATCACCGCTGGATGTCGGTGCAGCCCTTTTTATCTCCGGCGCAGAGGTGCTGGCAGCCGGAACGCCCGGTGTGGACGGTATTGCATCGGCAGCGTGTTTCGGGGACAGTCAGAAATATATTATATCAACAGAAGTATGTACACCGGGCACAACCATAAAAGCCGGGCAGGACATGTCAGTATCCTGTACGGTAAAGCTCAAAAGATACGCGAATTATGTTTTATACACGGCACCTTCGTCAAAGGAACTGTTTGTGAATGCAGTCCCGGAGGAAGCGGATCAGCCTGAGACCGGAAAAGATCAGGAGCCTGCAGGAACCGGGGATCACGGCGGCAGTGACGGAACGGGCGATTCGGAAGAGCCGGAGCCGTCCGCAACGACTGGTTCAAAGCAGCCGTCCGCAACGGCTGGTTCAAAGCAGCCATCCGCAACGACTGGCTCAAAGCAGTCATCCGCAACGACTGGTTCAAAGCAGTCATCCGCAACGACTGGCTCAAAGCAGTCATCAGTAACGGCTGGTTCAAAACAGCCTTCAGCACCGGCACAGACGAAAACGCCGGGCACAAAAGCTGTGGATAAAAGCAAGACAGGCTCTTCTCCCGCAAAGCGCGAAGAGCCGGCAGGGGAGGAACCCGTAAAAGAAACCGCTGCTCCTTTACTGCTTGCGAAGATGACGGCAGTAAAGAAAACAAAGCTGAAACTGAAGTGGACGAAGATTCCTTCTGCGGATGGATATGAGATCTGGTTCGGTTACTGTAAGTCCGGCAATTCAAAAAAAGGGTACAAGCTCATCAGGACGATCAGAAAAGCAGGAAAGACCGGCTGTACGATATCCGGACTGAAGAAGAACAGTTCTTATAAGGCCGTTGTAAAAGCATTTCAGAAAGTAAAAGGAAAGAAGAAATATCTGGCTGCCAGCTGTCCGCTGCATGCGCTGACTGCTGCCGGCAATGCCCGATACTGCAATCCCGGGTCAGTGGTACTGAAAACGAAAAAGGTGACATTGAAAACAGGGAAGTCTTATAAGATTAAAAAGGCGAAGATAAAGAAGACTGTATCCGGACGGAAGCTGCTGAAACATGCGAAGAAGTTCCGGTATGCTTCTTCGGACAGCAGGATCGCTTCCGTTTCCGGATCCGGAAAGATCAGCGCGAAGGCACCGGGAAAGTGCAGGATCTATGTGATCGCTAATAATGGAGTCTGCGCATTTGTTAAAGTGACAGTCAAATGACGGTAAATGCGGTTTGAAATGAAGCAATTATCGCCTTTTACTTGACGTAACAAATTTGTAACATTATAATAACAGGGAAGAAGGTGTCCTTCTTCGCAGGATCGCGGCAGTCGCGAAGCGATCCGTGTTATTATAATGAATCAGAGCAATCCACGTTATAATAATGAACCAGCAAAGAAATAAAAAGGGAGGTAAACATATGGCCACGAAGATAAAGATCTGTCCTGCCTGCGGAAAAGAAATTCCCGCGCTCGCTTCTTTCTGCCCGGAATGCGGTGTCAAGCAAGCAAAGCCTGATCCCGAAAGTCTTAGAGACTGGGAAGATGAAGCGGATGAAGGAGAACAGGAAGATACCCTGAGAGAAGAAGAGGAATATGAGCGGAGCACCGCCAGGAAAGAAGAAATGGCAAGGCGCCGCGAATCTTATCAGAGGCAGCTGGAAAGACGCCGTTCGAATACGAAACGGATGATTCCCGTGATCATCCTGCTTATCCTGCTGCTGATCGCCGCGGGCATCTATGCCGGGACAAGGCTGTTCCGGAGCAGCACTCCCTCCGGCGGTGAGCAGGGCAGCATTTCCGGCAATATTTCCGGAAACAATGAATCTGCAGATGCGGAATCAGGAAACGGCGCCACTGATACCCTGGAATCAAAGACCGAGACCGTGCCGGAGATCCAGACGACAGCAGCGGAATCTGAAAGCGAAACAGCAACGGAGACGGAGACTGAGACCAGCACAATGGAGAGCAGTACCCAGCCCACGACAACAGCTGTCGATACCAGCAATGCAAGGACAATGTATGTCACCACCTATCTGAATGTGCGTGACGGCGCCGGAAATGATGCAAATGTGATCGGACAGATCACCGATGGTGATCCGATCCAGGTGCTTGACGATTCCGGCAGCTGGTACAAGATCGCTTACAATGGCGGCATTGCTTACGTTTATTCCGGATATGTTGTAGGCTCTAAGGAAGAAGTCGCGAGACGTCATTCCGAAGAGGCTTCCAAGGCTGAAGAGAGCAGAAAGGCTGAAGAGAGCAAGAAAGCTGAAGAAAGCAAGAAGGCCAAAGAGACAACAAAGGATACCAGCAACTATAAAGCCGGCAGCGATGATTCGTCGGTGATCGCCAGGAGCAGCAAGAAGTATCTGGAAGACGATGATCTTGACGGCATGAGCAGCAGTGATCTGCGTCTTGCCAGAAATGAGATCTATGCCCGCCATGGATGCATCTTTAAAGATAAGAAGCTGCAGAAGTATTTCGAGAGCAAGAGCTGGTATACACCGAAGGTAAATGTAGATGATTTCGATACCAGCAATCTCAACAAATACGAGATCGCAAATATCAAGAAGATCAAATCAAAAGAGTAATAACAGGACCCCCGAAAGGGGGTCTTGCTGATAAAGGAATAATTTGCCAGCATGAGATTAAAGAATGTGCCCGGAGCGGCAGAATATATCGCGAACAGTCCTTATGCAACGCCGGATCCGCAGCAGCATAAAGGAAATTGGAAAGCATTGTTCGGGAACGATCATCCCGTCAGGCTGGAGATCGGCATGGGCAAGGGACAGTTCATGATCGGTATGAGCGAAGCGGAACCGGACGTGAATTACATCGGGATGGAAAAATATTCCAGTGTGATCAAGCGTGCGGTCCAGAAACAGGAAGAGCATCAGCTTCCGAATCTGAAGCTGATCTGCGCGGATGCGGCGGATCTCGAAGACCTGTTTGCAGAAAGCGAGATCGACCGGATCTATCTCAATTTTTCCGATCCGTGGCCGAAGGACAGGCACTGGAAGCGCAGACTTTCTTCGGAGGTGTTTCTGAAGAAGTATGAAATAATCCTCCGGGACAAAGGCACTGTGGAAATGAAGACGGATAATGTGCCGCTGTTTGATTTCTCCCTGGAATCTTTTGCAGACCGGGGCTGGGAGCTGCTCTATGTGACCCGGGATCTGCACAGTGAACCGGATCTTAAAGACAATATCATGACGGAATACGAAGCAAAATTCAGTGCGCAGGGAAAACCCGTGATGAAACTGGTCGCCATGAAGCCGGGAATAATAAAATAGCCCGACAGTCTATATACATTCGGTAAAAATGTTGTATAATACAAAAAAACAGGAGGACAGTAATATGGTCGAAATCTTTACAGATGCCAATTTTGAGGAAAAAGTCTTAAAGTCAGAAAAGCCCGTTCTGGTGGATTTCTATGCTGACTGGTGCGGTCCCTGCAAGATGATGGCGCCCGTTGTTGATAAGATGGCGGAGAAGTACGCAGATCAGATCGTTGTCGGAAAGCTCAATGTCGACGACAACATGGATACAGCAAGGGCATACCGTGTGCGTTCCATTCCTTATATGGCTGTATTTAAGAACGGGGAAGTCGCGAATTCGCTTCTTGGAGCAGGCGGAGAGGCTGCGCTGGAGGATGTCCTCAAGTCTGTTCTGTAATGCAGATGCAGCGATGGCAGCAGGTGTCGGAAGCGTGACTGCGTGATAAAATTCGCTTATATTTGACGAAAAAAACGCTTGCATTTTATATACAGATGGAGTATACTATCATTCGCCCGGTAAAACCGGGCGATTCATGCGCCCTTAGCTCAGTTGGTAGAGCACCTGACTCTTAATCAGGGTGTCCAGGGTTCGAGCCCCTGAGGGCGCATTTTTCTATGGCCGGAACGGTGAAAACCAGTTCCGGTTTTTTATGTCTTTAAGCCGGTGGAGGACGCCGGGGAAAGCCATGACAATTAACCCGAGACGGCGGAACAGGAGACGGAGAACCGTTTCTGATCATGCCCTGTGGGTAATATGTCTGATCTTCAATACAAATCCTTCTTCATTTTCTGCATCATTCTGCAATCCTCCTTCTGTGCATAATACTTGCGCGTTATGCGGAGGAATTCCGATATGCGTTTTGACTGGACATCTTTGTGTACCATGATTCCGAAAGGAACTTCTGCTTTTGGTTCCAAAGGGACGGGAATCAGTTTTCTCGTAGTCCGCTGATGCGGTGTCAGAAGAAAATTAGGCATAAGGATGATTCCGAGGCCTGATTCCACCATAGGGATACTGTAATGCGCGGACGTACTGAAATGGACCTTAACGGAAGGGACCCGCAGATGAAGCTGCCGCTGCAGCGCCGCCATTTCCGGGGCACAGCTTTTCTTCTCAGCAAAGATCATGGTACGGTTCTCGAGATCCTCGAACCGCACCGTTCTTTTTTTTGCCAGCGGATCATCTGCCTGCACGATACAGCAGAAATGGCCTGTAAACAGCGGATAGAACTTCTCCTCGGGGACATTGATCGTCTTACATGTCGTGAACAGGACATCCAGCTTGTTCGAATTGAACATCTTGATTGCCTCTCCCAGATTGACCCCGTGGAAATGGATCCTGATATTCGGAACGTTTTTCACATATTCCTCCAGGATCCCCGGCAGCTTATAGATCTCAATGGTGTTCTCAAAACCGATGTTGATGACCTCGGGAAGGAGCGCGTTGCTTCGAAGCAGCGCCGTCGCCCGGTCCAGCTGGTCTATTACATCGACCACCTCCAGATAGAAACGGTTCCCTGCCGGCGTCAGTTCGACATGCTGTCTGTCTCTTTCAAACAGTTTGCATTCCAGCTCCGCTTCCAGCGCCCTGATATGATGCGTAACAGCCGGCTGGGATATGAACAGATTCTCGGCCGCCCTGGCAAAGCTCAGGTTTCTGGCGACTTCCACAAAACAGTTCAGCTGCTGTATCGTGACCATATATCCTCCTATATATATTGATAAATTATAACTATCAGCTATATATAAACATTAATTCAATATTTTGCATAAATCAAGTATGTTTATCATGTAACAAACTGATTTGCACATAGAAAAGGAGGATACTATGGCAGCAGATACGGTAAAGATCACCATAAACGGGCTGACGTATTCTTTTTCCATGGGTGACAATTTCGGACAGATACCATGGAATGAAACGCTGCTCGACACGCTGAGAAACAGACTGAATCTGACAGCTGCAAAAAAGGCATGTGATGAAGGTGCCTGCGGCTGCTGCACAGTCATAAAGGACGGAGACGCTGTTCCTTCCTGCATGCAGCTGACAGCAGACTGCGATGGCAGCAGCATCACGACATTGGAAGGTCTTGCTGATCCTGTTACGGGAGAACTCAGCGAGCTTCAGAAAAAATTCATCGAGTACAATGCATTCCAGTGCGGATTCTGTACTCCCGGCATCATCATGACTACCAAGGCACTGCTTGACAAGAACCCGAATCCTACCGAAGAGGATATCCGGGAAGCCCTGAGCGGGAACTACTGCCGATGCATCAGCCACTATCATGTACTGGAAGCTGTAAACGCGTTGGCAGGCCGTCCCGTGGATCTGGACAAAAAATGGGAGGGTAGACGATGAAGAACTTTGGAGATCAAAATTACAATCCGGAACAGTATAAGTACGTCGGAAAAGTAAACGTTCCCAGAAAAGATGCCGCAGAACTTGTTACGGGCAAGGCTGTTTTCCTGGATGACTTCAAAGTACCGCGTATGCTGATCGGAAAGATGCTCAGGAGCCCCTATGCGCATGCAAGGATCAAGAGCATCGATGTGGAAGAAGCAAAAAAGCTTAACGGCGTAGTTACTGTTATCACCTATAAGGATGTGGATCAGAACTGGAAGATGGGATGGCCTCCCACGAAGCCTATCCTCGGCGAAGAGGTCATGTATGTAGGCGATGCCGTTGCGATGGTCGCTGCCGAGACCGAAAGCATTGCCGAAGAAGCCCTTGAACTGATCAAAGTCGAATATGAAGTCCTTCCGGCAGTCGTGAATGCGCTGGAAGCCGTAAAGGACGGCGCTCCCCAGCTTTATGATATGTTCAAGAACAATATCATCACGCCCGGCTATCCGCCTTTCCAGAAGGACGGTCCTTTCTGGCATCTGGTAAAGGGCGACGTGGAAAAAGGCTTTGAAGAGTGCGCCTATATCGCTGAAGATACTGTAGAATTTGCCAAGATGCCCGCACCGAACGCGCCCGAAGCACCCGGCGCTATCGTACGCTGGGAAGGCGGAAAGAACTTTACCGTATGGTGCGACACCCAGTCCGGCCATATCTGCAAGACCCTGAATAATATCGTTATGCCCGACGCGAGCTTTGATGTCCGTACATTCAATGTCGGCGGTTCCTACGGAAACAAGCAGTCCCAGGTCGTGCAGGTCATGAGCGCCGCGATCCTCTCCATGAAGACCAACAGGCCTGTAAAAGTATTCCAGAGCAAAGTCGAGCAGATGTGCTGTTTCGAGACGCGTCTCGGAAGCCAGGTCCACGCCAGGATCGGCATGGATAAGGACGGTGTTGTCAAAGCGGTCAAGGCCGAATGGACAGTCGACGCGGGATGCCTCAGCAACGCTACCCAGGGCCAGATCGGCGTCGGCATCGGAGAAACACAGATCGTTATGGCGAAATGTCCCAACTGGGATCTTGATACTGCGCTGGTCGCTACCAACAAGCAGCCCGCAGGTATCGTCCGCGGTTACGGCGGACAGGAACTCAACTCCTGCCTGTCCCTTCTTATGGGCCGTACGATGCGTGAAGGCAACTTTGATCCCGTTGAAGTCTATAAGAAGAATTATGTCTGCGAAGGCGATATGATCACATGGCGTGACGGCAGGCAGTGGAAGATCCACTCCGTCAACTATGTCAACGCGATCGACGCCGCTGCAAAGAAGTTCGGCTGGAAGGATAAATGGAAAGGCTGGGGCGTTCCCACCTGGGAATCCGAAGACGGAAAATTCGTCCGCGGCGTAGGCTGCGGCATCATCGGCAACTGTGACGTCGGTGAAGATAATACGGAAGCTTATGTCCGTATCGTACCCGACCTGTTCACCGATGTATCCCGTGTCGTGATCCAGACAAATATTACCGAGTCCGGTATGGGTCAGCGCTCGAACGTTGTAAAGATGGTCGCTGACGTACTTAACGTCGACTACGATATGATCGAGGTCACTCCTCCGGATGTTAAGATCAATCCTACCGGCTTCGGTCTTTGCGGAAGCCGCGGTACCATTACATACGGCCATGCGATCGTAAGTGCGGCAGAAGATCTCAGAGATCAGCTGTTCAAGCTTGCTGTTCCTTATCTTGAGGTAGCAGCTGATTCCATGTATCTGACCAATTACGGCGTTGCGACTGACGCCCGTCCCGGCAGATTCGTATCATGGAAGAAGCTTATCCCGCCGGATCTTACACTGACCGGTTACGGACAGCATCTGGAGAACTTCTCCACACCGAATATGTTCATCATCTTCCTGGAAGTCGAAGTAAACAAAGAGACCGGGCAGGTCAAGGTCCTGGATATCCTTGGCGGTTCTGATGCCGGACAGATCATTGATCCTTCCATGCTGGAGATGCAGGCTCAGGCAGGTATCGGTTCTGCTTCCCTTGATACGGCTCTTTACGAAGAGCATGTTATCGACCCGGCCACCCTGCGTACGCTGACTTATGACATGCTGGAAGCCAAAACACGTCCTTTCAACGACTTCCCGACCTATGAAACCTGTTTCCTGGAGTCTCAGTTCGATACGTTTCAGTTCAAAGCTGTAGGCGTTGGCGAGATCGCCGGTGCGGCAGCCGCTTCCGCTACCATGCAGGCCATTTCCAATGCGATCGGTACACAGGTCAGCACTTATCCTGCAACACCGGCTGTCATTCTGAAGGCCCTTAATAAGATCTGAGAGAGGTGTGCGAAATGAGAAAATTTGATTATAAACGGGCCGGCAGTTATGAAGAGGCTGCCGAACTTATAAAGACCGGCGGTGCCGTACTGGCCGGCGGCAGTGATATCCTGGGCGGAATCAAGCATAATATCTTAAAGAACGTCCCGGAGACGCTCGTCAGCTTAAAGGGCATTCCGGACAGCGAAGGGATCATTGACAACGGCGATACTGTTACCATCAAGGCCATGACCACTCTTGCACAGATCGCTGAGAACGAAGTCATCCTTGAGAAGCTTCCGATCGTGGCAGAAGCGGCAAAAAGCGTTGCCACTCCCCTGATCCGCAATATTGGCACCATCGGCGGAAATCTTTGCCAGGATGTCCGCTGCTGGTTCTATCGTTATCCCCATGAAGTCGGCGGCCGTCTTGAATGCGCAAGAAAAGGCGGTGACCAGTGCTACGGTATTCTCGGCGACAATCGTTACCACTCCATTTTCGGCGGCATGAAGACCGGCGCGACGCCCTGCCAGGCTGAGTGCCCTGCGGGAACAGACATTCCCGGTTATATGCAGAAGCTGCGTGAGAATGACTGGGACGGCGCGGCAGAGATCATCCTGAAAGTCAACCCGATGCCGATGCTTACCGCAAGAGTCTGCCCTCATAACTGTCAGGCAAAATGCAACCAGTGCAATCACGGCGATTCCGTAAGCATCCACTCCGTAGAGCGTGCGCTCGGTGATTATATTCTTGCACACCCGGAGAAATTCTATAAAGCGCCTGAAGCGGAGACCGGCAGGAAGACAAGTATCGTCGGCGGCGGTCCTGCGGGACTTACGGCAGCCTATCTGCTCCGCAAAGAAGGCCACAGCGTTACCATCTATGAAAAGATGGAAGAAGCCGGCGGCGTTCTTATGTATGGTATTCCCGAGTACAGGCTTCCCAAGCACTATGTACGCGATCTGATCGCCGCGATCAAGGGCATGGGCGTAGAGTTCGTATTGAACACCGAAGTCGGCAAGAATATCACGATCGAAGAGATCGAAGCGGCAAGCGATACCGTATTCATCGATACCGGTGCCTGGAAACAGCCCATCCTCGGCCTTGACGGAGAGGAACTCACACAGTTCGGCCTGAACTTCCTGGTCGAAGTAAAGGGCTTCATACAGCGTCAGATCGATAAGAACGTTCTTGTCTGCGGCGGCGGAAATGTTGCTATGGACGTGGCTCTTACCGCAAAGAGACTTGGCGCAGAAAAGGTCACGCTCGTATGCCTTGAGCAGCGTTATGAGATGCCTGCCTCCGAAGAAGAGATCGCAAGAGCCGAGGAAGAAGGCGTTGTGATCTTTAATGGCCGCGGTCTTCACAAAGTGGTGTATGAAGGCAGCCGCATCGTAGGGATGGAGACGAACAAATGTACTTCCGTATTCAATGAAAAAGGACGTTTCGATCCCCAGTATGACAACAGCGATCTGCAGCTTTTCGAAGCGGATTCCATCATCCTGGCAACGGGCCAGCGTGTCGACATTGACTTCCTTGGCGAGAAGTTCCGCGATGAGATCAAGTCCGCAAGAGGGCTGATCGAAGTCGGCGAGCACAACGAGACCAGGAAGCCCGGCGTATATGCCGGCGGCGATGTGGCCACAGGTCCCTCTCTTGCAATCGATGCCATCCGTTCCGGCCGCAACGCAGCAAGGAACATGAGCGAATACATGGGCTATCCTGTAGAGCATTATCGTTATCAGAACGGTCCGCTCTTCATGGATGAAGCCGGCGCACATAAGACAGAAGCATTGGTCGAAAAAGATACTCCGGTCGGAGAGCGTACACTGGATGTTGAAGACTCCGCCACGCTTTCCGCACAGGAAGCCATTGAAGAAGCCGGCAGATGCATGAACTGCGGATGCTATTCCGTGAACGCTTCCGATCTTTCCCCTGTAATGGTAGCGCTTGGCGCGGTGCTGGTCACTACCACAAGGAAGATCTGCGCAAAAGACTTCTTTACCACCAACCTGAAAGCCTACGATATGCTGGAGCCCGGCGAGATCATTACCGCAGTTGAGATCCCCGTGCCTGACTGCTGTGAGATGCATTATGACAAATTCCGTTTGCGCGGAGCTGTTGACTTTGCAATGGTATCACTTGCAAGCACAATGAAGGCAAAAGACGGCGTGATCGAGGATGCGCATCTTGTGCTTGGCGGCGTTGCTCCTGTTCCGCTGGAGCGTGAAGCGGCAGAAGAATTCCTGAAGGGAAGTCCTGTCAATGCAGAGACTGCCGCGAAGGCAGCCGAGCTTGCCCTTGAAGGCGCTCATCCTTTCGAGAAGAACGAATACAAGGTCCAGATAGCCAAAGAATTCGTCAAAGAAGCAATTATGAGGCTTGCCTGATATGAACGGACTGCGGCTGCTGATCACTGAAGAGTGTCAATACAACTGTTTTTACTGTCACAGAAAAGAAGGTATCTGCAGTCTTGAAGAACTCACGGAGGAGAGGCTTCTTGCTCTTTGCAGCGCCCTGGCCGGGACCGGCTTTTCGCGTGCAGAGATCACAGGGGGGGAGCCTCTCCTCTACCCCGGAACTGCCGGCCTGGTCCGCGCCCTGAAAGAGCAATGCGGATTCAGGGAAGTCTATCTGACGACAAACGGAGTTCTGCTGTCGCAATATGCCAAAGCCCTGAAAGATGCCGGAACTGACGGTGTCAATATCCATGTGGACACCATGGCTGCGGAAGATTTCTCCAAAAGCACCGGCAGGGAGCAGATGCTGAATGACGTACTGAACGGTATATGGGGTGCAGTTGCCGCTGATCTTTCGGTTACTGTCACCTCCGCAATACACCAGTACTCCTTAGGCAACTGCGCCGTTATGGCCGGTCTCGCCAAACAGATGCCTGTGACAGTGCGTTTTGCATCGATCGGAGCAGAGAATGATGCTGCCATGAAAGAATTGATCATGCAGAAAATACAGATCCTGTGCGGCGGGAACCGGAAGATTGAAAACGGGATCATCCGTCCCAACGGATGGAAAGGCTGTATTACATTCGGGAACGGTATCACGGGGGCGTTTGGCATGGAAAAAGCTGTATTATTGGGAGGAAATGTATATGCTGTTTAGAAATCACGTGGGATGTATCGTAACCAGTATTGTCATGCTGGTGCTGGGTCTCAGCATGGCGATCGTAGGAACACTTGCGTCCGGACAGCCGATGACATTCGCGGGGATCGTAACCACCTGGGGCACTGCATTTACCATTAACTACCTTGCAGCGCTTATTTTCCCTGTCGATGTCTGGGGCGGTTTTGCCGCTTCAAAGCTCGGGTGCAAGCCCGGAAGCCTCGGCTTCGGCCTGATCAATACGCTGATCAGTACATTTGTTTTCGTAACGGTAGTATCTCTCGGCATGGTCTTTGTGCAGGTGGGTCCCGGACCCATGTACTGGCCTGCATGGCGCGGACTGTATCCGATCCTCTTCGGCGTTGGTTTCGTGATCGCTTTTATCGTATCCCAGTTCGCCATGAAAATCGCGCTGAAGATTGTCCGGCCCGGACAATAGAAACAGACATGTAATCGAAACCCCGCAGGAACGTCATGATCCTGCGGGGTTTTTTCCGAATGATAGTTCTCCAAACAGCTTGCTATTTGCTCTTTGTTTTGCATATAATAGCTTCAAATGCTGGACACCTCAGACCGCACTAAGCCCGGGTGATGAAGATGATCGAAAACGACCTGACCCAGGGGAGCGTATTTCGGAAACTCTGGGTCTTTACACTTCCGTTTATAGGCGCGAATCTGCTGCAGACGCTGTATAACATGGTCGACATCTACATTGTCGGCCGCTATGCTGCTACTGCGGACATATCCGCTGTTTCCGTGGCGGGAACAATTACTTCGACGTTCCTGATGCTTTTGGTCGGCCTTTCTGTCGGTGCAACGGTCATTGTGGGGCAGCGGTACGGCGCGGGAGACCGGGATTCACTGCGTTCGGTCGTGTCTACCGCTTTCACGATCACCTGGGTCACAGGTGCCGTGCTGATGATCCTGCTGGCGCTCCTTGCCGTCCCTGCATTGGGATGGATCAATACTCCGCAGGAAGCCATGCCCGGAGCTGTCCGCTATCTTTTGATCTGCAGTATCGGCTTCGTTTTTCAGGCCGTCTACAATATGCTCTCAGGCATCCTGCGCGGCATGGGAGATTCGAGATCCCCGCTGTTGTTTGTCGGCGTTTCGACAGTATTTAATATCTTCGGGGATATTCTTCTTGTCGGCGTCTTTCATATGGGTGCGGCCGGTGCAGCGATCGCGACGGTCTGTGCGCAGTTTCTCTGCATGGTCTATGGTATCCGGCACGTCAGGCAGAGGGATTTTCCTTTCGACTTTAAGCACATAAGCCTGGACCGGACAGAGGCTGTCCGGCTTCTCAGAGTGGGGATTCCGGTCGCCCTGCAGGAGTTCATGGTGTTGTTCTCGTTTATTGTTCTGGAGGGGATCATCAACCGCTTCGGTGTCCATGTTTCCGCAGCTGTCGGGATCCTGGACCGGATATTCTTTTTCGCAACGATCCCTACATATGCATTCAACGCCTCCATTTCCGCGATGGCAGCGCAGAATATCGGGGCGGGAGAGCGGAAACGCGCCGTCAGCTGTCTGTGGTACGGCGTGCTCTTAAGCGGAATATTTGCGATCGTATTCTTCACGCTTGGCTGGCTGATCCCGGAAAAGATCGTCGGGATCTTCTCCGAAGACCCGGCTGTCGTCACGAACGGAGTCCTGTACTATACCGGATATAAATTTGAGTATCCGCTCTGTTCCCTTGCTTTCTGCGTCAACGGCTTTATCAACGGGACCGGGCATACCCGGTTGACACTGATCAATAATGTTGTTTCCGCCTACCTCGTCCGCATCCCCGCCTGCCTGATTGCCGGCAACTCCTTTCATTCCGGGCTTCTGGCAGTCGGGTTCGCGCTTCCGATGGCTTCCCTGATGCAGGTGATCGTCGGCTTTGCCTTCTTTTTTTCCGGCAGATGGAAAAAGAAGCTGTTGTAAAAGCCTGCCGTTTAGGGGCAGGCCTGATCGGCAATGATCCTGTCTGCTTACATTATCTCTTTGAAACAGAAAATTCACGATCATTTTCTTCTCTTTCTCTGTCAGGAAATGTGCATTCCCTCTTGACAAATATACTTTATTAGATTACCATGCTAAAGCAATAAAGTATTTTGACGATCAAGGGGGACAGGCAGCCATGACAAATTATTCTATTATTATACCTTCGTACACCGTCGGACCCGAAGCATATAAGGAGATTCCGCGCCGCTGTGCACACTGCGGAACAAATGCTGTTGTGATCGGGGGACAGAAGGCCATGGCTGCGGCAAAAGAGAAGCTGCTGGCGGCTGTAGCGGATTCACCGCTTACCATTACGGACTTCCTGCTTTACGGAACGGAAGCCGCTTATGAATGCGCTGCAGTGCTGGAAGAGAATCCCGTTGTTCAGGCGGCGGATATGATCTTTGCGGTAGGGGGAGGAAAGGCGACGGATACGGCAAAGCTCGTTGCGCTGCATCTTGAAAAGCCTTACTTTACTTTCCCGACGATCGCTTCCAACTGCGCGGCTTCTTCGTCGGTAGCCATTATTTATAATCCGGACGGCACCTTCCGTGAATTTGTCCATTTCCTGGATTCCGCCGGACATGTTTTTGTGGACACGGATATTATCGCGCATGCTCCCTGCGAATATCTGTGGGCCGGCATCGGAGATACTTATGCGAAGTATTATGAAGTCAGCATATCCGCAAGAAATGAGACACTGGAACATTTCCTCGCGATGGGCGTCATGATGAGCCGCATGTGCCTGGAGCCGTTAGTGAATTTCGGGGAAAAGGCGATCGCAGACAACCGCGCCGGTATTGCCTCTTATGAACTGGAGCAATGTGCGCTGACTATTATTATCACGACCGGGTGGGTATCCATGCTGGTGACCCGCCGCCACAACATGCTCTACAATGGCGGCGTCGCGCATGCGCTGTTTTATGCGCTGTGCAATCTCCCGGGCTTTGACGAAACGCATATCCACGGCGTAGTAGTCGGATTCGGCTGTCTGCTGCAGCTGGTGATCGACGGCGATGAAGAGGAATATAACAGGCTTCGTGACTTTAACAAGCGGATCTGCCTTCCGGTCACTTTCACTGAGATCGGAATCACACTCGATCAGCTGGAATCTGTGTTAGACAGCCTGCTGGCAGATGAGGACGTGGAGCATTACCCTTATCAGCTGACAAAAGAAATGATCATGAAAGCAGCAGCCCGGCTCGTATGAGCCGGGTCTTTTCTTCCGTCAAAATAAATCATGCATCACAGCTGCTCAATGATCAGTTCATTTCCTTGGGGCTCTCCTTGCAATACATGCTCTGGGAATATGTTATACGGTCGATCCCGGAAGAGAACACTATTTCAAAAATGCTGCAATATTGTCTCATTTTGAGAGATTATGAGATCATTCTCTCCAGGGTGAAGCCGGTCAGTCCGCTGCCGATCTGCGAGATCAGGCTGCCAGCCCACAGAAGCAGGAGGCGGCCGTAATGGGAGCTGCTTTTCATCTGTATTCTCCTTCCGTGCTTACGTACTCCAGAAGTCTGCCCACATGGCGGGTCTCAAAGAACATATCTTTATACCGCAGGACGATGATGGCGGCAGCAGCAATGACTACGACGGTCTCCACGCATTTGGTCTCCGGGGTCATGGCGATCTTCTCCTGCATGAAATTGACGAAAAGGTGGAAGATCATGCAGGCCAGGATGGAGCGGTCGCTGGCCAGGTAGACCCAGGTAATGATAAAGCCGAGGGGAATACCGGATACGAAGAAATTGATGACATACAGCGGATTTACCATGAGGCCTGCCTGGTAGGTGCCCTGAATGAAGAGCAGGGGGAAATGCCAGAAGGACCAGATCACGCCGAAGAGCATGGATTCCCAGAACCAGTTCATATAATTCCCGATGGAATCCTCGCAGTAGCCTTTCCAGCCGACTTCTTCAATGATGGAGGCCAGCAGGATCGTGATCAGCGCGCTGCCGATGCCTACCCCGGTGAAGGAAAAATCCTTTGTGAAGGCAAACTGATCCGTTTTCTGACCGAAGAGGAGAGACAGAAGAATGGAACAGACTATGACCAGAGCGAAAACGCCCACTGCCAGGAAGACGTTTGCCCATCTGACTTTATAAAAACCAACGAGCTTGCTTTTCAGATCCTGTTTCAGCTTTACTGAGCCGGAGAAGAGTACGAAGAGGGTGGAGATCACTGCCGGGGCGATGAGGCCGATGACCATCAGCAGCGCACCGGTATTTCCCGGTATGAAGATGGCCGGGATCCAGAAGATCCAGGTGAAGAGGTAAGTCAGGATGAAGAAGAGGACCGGGCGATATCTGTAAGGAGCGGGATTCACTTGGTTTGTCATGATTAGGATTCCTCCGTTTCTTAGATTCGATAATATTCGGTTGGTTATCGACAGACTGCCTGTCGGTTGTGCTTGAAAAATAAAAAGGGGAGGATCCCTCTTTATTTTGCCGGCTTAAAAACCCTGTTCAAAGAGCCTTGCCATGGGGGCAGCCATACTGCCTTCTCCGGCGCCAAGCAGTTTTTCGGTATTATGGATAAATGCCTGCACACGGTTCGCCAGCTGCTCCGGCGTCTGCGGAAAGCACTCATCAAAGACTGTGACAGGATACAGGACCAGCATTTCTGTGGTCTCCCGAGGGTATTTGACATGGAAGACGCCCCCGGCATTCCCCTCTTCCACAAGGCCGGTGAGTACCGGGACTACGCCGTCCAGCAGGCTCTGCTGCATCTTCTGGTGCATGAGGGCATTCTGGGGTTTGTGGACCTGCTCAAGCACTTCATGGCTGAAGGTGGTTTCCGCTGAGTCCACATTCAGGCACATGACAGTGCTGATCAGTCTTTCGACCACAGGAAGGCTTTGATCCGCCGCTGCTTCCTTAGCCCTGGAGATCAGCATCCCGTTGACGCGGTCAATGAGCGCATCCAGGATATCCTCCTTGGACTTAAAGTGATAATACAGTGTGCCCCGTGCAATGCCGACACGGTCCAGAATATCGCCGGTACTGGTCTCTTCATATCCCTTTGCGGCAAACAGCTCTGCAGCTGCATCCAGGATCTCGTTTTTTCGCTCCGCGGCTTCCTTGACAATACGCATAAATCTTTCCTTCCTTAATCGACAGACTGTCGGTCGATAATAATTATAAGACCATTGCTATCCTTTGTCAACCACATTTCCATTCGTTTTTCGGCGAAATCCGATCCGGGCCTGATTCCAGTCAAATTCAAAAGGGGGATGATGATTCATCCCCCTGGTCAGTCATTATCTAAATCGATATCAATCCTCAAATACGCCCTCGTAGTATTCCATCAGATGCGTTTCCGCGAACATCGCGGCGCCCTGTTCGGGCGTGAACTGCAGGAAATCTTCAAATCCGGTGCGGAGCTCGGTCAGATACCGGTGCCACTCGGTGGGATCGATGAAGGGATTGCCCGCGCAGCCTTTCTTGCGGCGCTCGTTCTTCTGGTACTCATCGCTGTGGAAAGGATGGTTGCCAAGCATGATATCGACCTTCTCATCCCAAACCTTCTCGATGGACTCTACGAATACCCGCTGCATGGACAGGGGCTGTCCGAACTTCTTCAGACCTTCGGTAGAGAGGGAGCCGTAGCCGCTTCCGCCGTAAATGCCGACACGCAGGGTCTCGCCGTCTACATCCATCTCCCAGAAATGGGACATTACGCCGATGGTGTGACCGGGGGTCAGCACGCATTTCATGGTGACATTTCCGAAGGTCAGCACATCGCCGTCTTCCAGCTGTACATCCGGAACGAAGGGCTCATTGTACGGGCCAAGGCCGGCGTCCAGTCTCTTTGTACGCTCGGGATTTGCCATCATGTCTTCCGTATCCACACGGCCCATGTAGGTCTTGGCGCCGGTACGGGCTACCAGTGCCTGGATGCAGCCGTAGTGATCGGTGTGCGCATGGGAGCAGACGATCCATTTCAGGTCACAAATGTTGAAGCCAAGCTTCTGGATATTGATCAGGAGGCCCGGATAACCGGAGGCTGCGGGTACATCCAGCAGCAGAAGGCCTTCGCCGGTGTCGATCAGGTGAGATGCGCACCACAGATTTCCGACATAGTACAGATTCCCCGCGATCTGGAAGGGATCCTTGTCGATCAGATAGGGGCGTGCTTTCTGCTCCTCGGTGGGCATCATGTTGCCGAAGCGGATGTATTTTGTTGCCATGTTTTCTGCTCCTTTCTTCTCTTGACCGGCCGACGCCGGTGCATGTGCTGTCATTTTCCGATGGGAGAGAGACAATTCACTTCATCGGTATTTTGTTCCTCTTATTCTGTAGTCTTATTATAACTATTATCGTTGTTGTATTCAACAGCGGATTGGGCAGTCCTTATATCCTTAAAGATATGCCATTATAGCCTTGAATCTATAATTAGTATCATTCAGCCATTTTGCTGTTAGCAGGTACAATGCCGGTATCAGGAATAAACCTACATTTAAATAAGCTGACAGGAAGGGGCACAGGAGCTTTTCCCGGCATCGATCACAAAAAAATCGTCCGGTGATAGCTGAAAAGCTATCATACAGGAATTGACAGTGCCCCTCAGTCTCCATTACTATATGAAAAGGGAGACAGACAGGTGTCCCGGGGAGGTCGTTATGGAGTTCAAGCAGATCGAATATTTTCTTCAGCTCGCCCGTTTTGAGCATGTCTCCCAGGCTGCTGATTTCCTGGGCGTCACGCAGCCCACGCTGAGCAAAAGCCTCCGGCTTCTGGAGCAGGATCTGGGCGTCCCGCTCTTTGACCGGGTGGGGAACCGGATCCGGCTGAATGCAGCAGGCAGGGCGTTCTATGACTACGCCCAGAAAGCGCTGCAGAATCTCCAGGCCGGATCGCTTACTGCCAGACGGACTCTCTACGAAACGGCGGGGACGATCAGTATTGCCTGCCTGACTTTCGCGCCGATCCTGATGCCCTGCATAGCGGATTATTCTCTGCTGAATCCTCTGACCAATCTGGAACTTCTGCAGTACAATCACAATCTCTCCCATATCAGTGCCACGGACAACTACGATTTTATCCTGGCTTCTGCCCAGGACAAGATCACCGAGGAGCAGAACCGGCAGTTCTGGGTCTCCCAGCCGCTGTTTTCCGAGAGCTTCTATCTGGTGATCGGACCAAAGCATGCCCGGTTCCGGGATCTGCCGGAAACAGACGGAGAGGAGATCGATCTGGCTCCCTTTTCGGAGGAACGTTTCGTCACGATGAATCTCGAGAACAATTTCATTGATCTGACCTATCATGTCTGTCAGCGCGCAGGCTTCTTCCCTCATTCCCGCTTTCAGACGGATGATTTTCTGATCAAGATGCATGCGGTCCGGGACGGCATGGCCATCGCCTTTCTCCCTGACGCCTGTCTGGAGGACGCCCGGCTGCTCTGTCCGGGACTCCGGCACTTCCGTGTGTCCGATTACGCTTCCCGCAGGACCGTCACGCTGCTGAGAAAGAAAAAGAGGCTCCTCTCGGAGACCGCTTTGGATTTCTATGAATTTGTCCTGGAATTTTTCAATCTGCCGGCGGATACCCGGGAGTAATTGTCATAGAATAACAGTGCCTGCGGAGGTATCATTATAAAAAATGATTCCAAGAGGATTTCGAAAGAAGGGATATTCCCAAAGAGGTGAAAAGGAGGAGAAATGACAGCACGGATTCTTTGTCTTATCATACTGATTCTGGAAATACGGGGACTGTCAATCAGTTTCCCCGCGGGGAAGTGGAAGACGCTGATTTTTTACACACAGCTGTCCAATCTGGTCACTGCGGTTTCCGCTGCGCTTCTGATCGTTCTCGGGCAGCCATACTGGATAACGATTCTGCGCTATCTCAGCACATGCATGCTTGTCATGACTTTTTTAGTGACCATCTGTGTACTGATCCCGATGGGCGGAAATCCCAGGATGCTTCTCTGGTCCGGAAACGGTCTGTATCATCATATACTGTGCCCGGTGCTCTCCACAGCAAGCTATATTCTGGCGGAGAATCACGCAGGCAGGAACCTGATCTGGCTGCCGGCGGTGATCACCCTGGTTTACGGATTGATCCTGCTCTTTCTGAACGGAAAGAGAAGAGTAGATGGGCCGTATCCGTTTTTCCGGATCCATAACCAGTCTGTCATGGCAACAGTCCTGTGGATGGTGGTATTATTTGCAGCTGTTATAGTGATCAGCGCAGTGGTATGGGCCTTATCGAAATAAAAAAGGCGGCAGAGATCCATCATCTCTGCCGCCCTGTGAAACGGGAATGGACAGGGTGAACGGATCATCTGTCTACGGGTCTGAGTGCCCGTGGTGGATCGCTACACCCCCTGCTTCCGGATCTTCCAGATAATCCCGGATCACGCCGTAATTATTGTCTGCGCTGATCCGCAGTCCTTTTGAGGGAATTCCTTTAAATTCCTGCTGATCCGGGATATGATCATATGTCTTTATCGCATCCATGTCAGCCTGTTCTCTCATACAGTAAATCGCCAGGCCATAGCTGTTAATGCCGGCGTCCAACAGCGTGACGGCCATCTGGTGATAGGCCTCCATGATCTCTTCATCATCATAGATCTTCAAAAGGACGATGTTTACCCGCAGCTGATTATCGAGCAGGTAATCCTCCAGGGAGGTATTCCCGTTATACCGATCATCAGAGAAATGATTGTAATTACTGTCCTCAGCCACTACAAGCGCATCCGGGTATATCGTATATACTGTCTGGCATATTCTGTCATAGGCTTCGTCACCGTACTTCTGATAAATGTAATCACTCTGTACCGGCGTACTTTTATCAAACCGGAATATCCGGATCTTCCGCCCCGGAAGCTCTTTGCATTTTGCCGTAACGTCACAGAAAACGCCTCTCGGGAACAGCGCTTTTCCTTTGACGGTCAGGGTGATACCATAACGGTCTTCCACGGTCTTTACTGCCTCTTTTATATCCGAGGGAGCGTTCCCTTTCGTCAGACCGCATCCGCCAAGGAGTACGCTCACCAGAGAAAATACCAGGATCCCTCCCAACAGCCTCCGGATTTTCATGTAAAACCACCGCCTTGTATTGATTTTGTCACGCCGGATTTTTCCTGCAGATCTGTCTGACATATTTTTTTATCATTTGGCTGATCCGCTCGCTTTCATAATGATGAATATAGTGGCCGCAGTTCAGAAATACGGTTTCTGCATTCATCCGTTCCGCAAATCGTTTTTCATTCTCGATCCAATGGGGGGATACCTGTTTGCCGTCAGAAACAAACATCAGGATCGGACAGTCAATTTTGCCGGCGGCCTCAACCGTCTCAGCATTTCTGATTACTGCAGCTGCTTCATTTACATAACAATGATTCATGGCATTCCGCCGCTTCAGAAGCTTGTGCCGCCGGATCTGATGTTTGTTCAGACCGCGATTATTGATCGGGAGCCAGAAAAGCAGACCATAAGCATTCAGCTTCCGCATTGTCTTCATGAAGCGTATACGCCGGGCGACCTGCTCCGGACTCCACTCTTTATAAGTCTGCGGCGTTGCCATATCCAGTCCTATAATTGCTTCAACATCCTCCGGATACTTCTGTCTCCATCTGATCGCTTCCAATCCGGACATGGAATGCGGCAATAATATGAACGGTCCTTTTTCCCCGGCCTTTTCAAGCGCCTGCTTTTGAAAGGAGACCAGTGAATCAATATCGCAGGGCCCTTCATACAGATCCGAGTATCCATAACCGAATTTCTCGATCACGATGATCCTGTATTCGTGCTGCAATTTCTCATACAGAATCCTGAAATCATAAACAGGGGCAATCGTCCCGGAAGCGGACATAAATACCAGCTTTGGCTTATTTTTATCCCCTGTTCTGAAAATGTGCATTTTATGATCGTCTACCAAAACAAAGCTCATGCCGTCACTCCTATAGCTTTGTGATCCAATTCCTTAGCATCACTAACTGGTAAAAACAGAATCAACGATTTTGCAGAATTTTCCTGGCTGTTCTTTAACAGACCAATGTTTACAGCCCTTGAATACCTCCACCCGGCTGTCAGGATTTTCCTGTGCTGCTTTATAAACATCATTTAACGGAACAAGCGGATCCTTTTCTCCGATTATGTAGACAATCGGCATTTTCAGATCTTTTAAACGTTCCAGATAGTATGGTTCTGCCTGATCCTTACCCGCTGCACTTCGCTGAAAGTTGAGCATTGACATGCCGGCCATATCTCCGATACAGGCCTTCATTACATCATTGACCAAAGCGTGTGTGATCCGTTTCTTATTTCCGATCAACGCATAGGATATGGACCATCGTGCCAGCCATCTGTATTTTGCACACCATCTGTATTGTGTCAGTGTCAGATCAGTATGGTGCACATACCAATAGCTGAGACGATGAAACGGCATTTTTTCTGATATGCCCCAGGTATCGACAGGTATGAGCGCCTTTATGTTCTCCGGATAGCGCAAGGCATAGCCAATGGCAATCGCTCCGCCCATAGATAATCCGGCCAGGACAAAATCGGAAAGATTATAATGCGCAACAACACTTTTTACACATTCGATATGCGTACCAAAGAATGTATCCCCCACAAGGTCATTCGCCTGATCACTGCGGCCGTAGCCCAGAAAATCAAAGGCATACACCGAGAAGTCATCCGGAAAAGCATGAAATACTTCTTTCCAGGACAGCTTTGTGCTGTCACAGCCTGCGCCGTGCAGCAGCAAGACTGTTTTTGCCCCGGCTCCTTTCTTATAAGCAGCAAGGTTCCCATAAGACGTTTTAATGATTTCTTTCTCGATCATTCTGATTCTCTCCATCCGGATATGATGTCTTTAACAGATCTACGGATCTGAATGCCCGTGGCTGATCGCCACGCCCCCTGCCTGCGGATCCTCCGGATAATCCCTGATCACGCCGTAATTATTGTCTGCGCTGATCCGCAGCCCTTTTAAGGAGATTCCTTTAAATTCCTGAGGATCCGGTATATGATCATAGGTCTTTATTGCATCGATGGCAGCCTGTTCTCTCATATACATAACAATGATACATGTTTTGCGGCAAAAGGTCTACGGCTTCTCTTCTTTTATCATGACCGTTTCCTCACTGTTTATCCCATGCAATTAATCAGAATTTTTTTGACTTATGACAGGATTATTCTGTTTGAACATATATATTGGGTATAATAAAATTTTATTGAGCCAATCCGGAATGGTTATCTTGCTTCTTTAATAAAACTATGCTTTTGTCAGCATACAACATTCGTCCGAAGCATTACTTCAGAGGAAAACTTGATTCTGCTTGTTAAGTCTGTTTAATTTTTGTCATAGATGAATTTGTCTATATTTTTAGGAGAAGGAGGATTGTGTATGGAGAACAGCAAGCTTGATTTGAAACAGATAATTATCTATACCGGTGCCATCATGGCATTTACTATGGGCAGTGGATTTGCAACCGGTCAGGAGCTTCTTCAGTATTATTGTGCGCATCTGTATGGCATGTTCGGAGTCGGATTATTCTTTGCGTTGATTATGATCTGGACGAATCACCTCTATGCAAAGGCCGGCAGAAGGAACCATTTCGCAACCGGATCGGATGTCTACTCCTATTATTGCGGACCGGTTATTGGAAATATTTTCAAGTTTTATTCCGCAGTCATGTGTTATATGTCCATGGTCGTCATGGTCGCCGGCGCAGCCTCTGCCTTTAATCAGCACTTCGGTATCCCGCTGATGGGCGGCGCCATCATTATGACGGTACTCATTATCATTACCGCAGTGTTCGGGTTAATGAATATCGTCAATGTCATTGGCCGTATCGGTCCATTTATGATTATTCTTACCTTTTTTGTCGGTCTTGTCTGCCTGATCAACAACGGAAGTCATATAGGAGAAGGCATGGCGCTTGTACGCAGCGGAGAGGTACAGCTGCTCAAAGCCGGTCATCACTGGCTTGAAGCAGCCGTCACTTACGGCGGATACTGTGTCCCCTGGTTCGCCGCTTTTATGACGGATCTCGCCGGACAGGGCAAGTACCGCGAAGTCAGAATCGCCCATCCCATCGCTTTCATAATTAATACGGCTGTGAGTCTTGTTGTAGGTGTAGCGATGTTTGGTGTTATCCGTCAGGTGGCAGACGTACAGATTCCCAATCTTGTACTTGCTTCCATGATCTGGGCTCCGCTCGGACTTGTGTTCGCCATCGTCATCATTGCCGCGATCTATACCAGTGCAACACCGCTGTTATGGAACTCCGCCAAGATCTTTGTACAGGACGATTCTTCTTCCAAATATAAGATCATCGTTGTTATTCTGGCTGTGATCGGAATGATCATTGCCATGTTCTTCCCGTACAACATTCTTATGAATTACATTTATATCTTTAATGGCTGGATCGGATTTGCCTTCCTGCTCATTATGGGTGCAAGAGATATATACTTCAGCAGAACGGGCAAATATCCGCCTGTCGTCGACATGCGGAGTCCTGAGTCAAAATCCGAATAAACAATCCATGTCTGTCGTAAAAAATCTAATCATACATTCATTTCAGCAAGGAGGACTGTAAAATGAGCAATCCCTTCGTAATGGACAAAAAGAACCTTGAGATACTCAAGGACCACATGAGCAACGTCAAATGGATGGTCGCCCAGGCCGGGATCGAATTCGAGACGACGCCCGAATTCCTTCGTGAAATCCTGCCTCCGTGCTTCGACATGCCCGACAAGCCTATGGGCAGCGTAGCGATCGGAAAATGGCGCGGCAACATCTGCGGTGATTTCGACTGTGCCATTATCGATTTCCAGTGCAAATACAAGGGACAGGCCGGAAGCATGATGCTCGCTCTTTATCTTGAGACCGATATGCCGATCGCACTTGGCCGTGAGTGCTGGGGCGAAGCGAAAAAGCTCGGCAAGTGCGAGCTCTATCCCTGCGGAAAGGATATGTTCGCATGCGTTTCCAGAGGCGGAAAGAGAATAATCGAGATCAACGCTGTATGGGATAAGGAATATGAGCCTTTCGAGGAATCGGTCTATGGATTTGAAATCAATGCGGAGATGGACGAATATGGTGCATCGCTGGTATATGATCCGAGGATCCTGACCAAGAAATTCAATTTCAAGCGCCTTGTAAAGAAGGAAGGAAACGGCACGCTCAAATTCAGCGGAACCGAGCGTGATCCGCTGGATGCCATCCCGATCGTAAGCGTTGGCCGTGCCTTCTATACAGAGCACTGGAACAACAGTGAGATGGTAACTATAGATATCGATCCCGACAGAGAGAAATATGTGCCGTTCATCTTCGGACAGAAATATGACAACATGAACCTCTATCCGATTCCCGAGAGAGTAAAAGATTTCTGATAAGGATCATTCTGTTACAGGCAGACAGCAAACAAAAAGGCATCCTCTTTAACAGAGTGATGCCTTTATCCTTTCTTATTGTCCGCTGCATACTTCAGCTTTTATAACTGCTCCTGTATGTACGTTATCAGTTCCAGCAGATTGCGGGGAATCTCTGTTTCATGCCTGTACAGCAGACACGAATGATAGGTCTCCAGATCTTCCCTGATCGGAACGGCGCAGAAATCATGCTCTTTTAAGAATGCTCTCGCTATGTATGTCGCACACAGCATAACGCCGATATCTTTTTCGAGAAACGATACAACACTCTTGTCTCCTGTCGCAAAAGCCAGCATGATCTCAAGATTGATATTTCTTCTGCGGCACAGATTCGTAATGTAGTCAAAGTCCTTATAATTATGATTGGCAATAGCTATTTTGTGTCCGCAAAGATCCTCAAAATTCACTTCGGTCTTTGCGGCAAGAGGGTTGCTTTTATTGCAGAGCAGGCACCATCCCTCCTCTGTAAGCAGGACTTTGCTGAGGTTGTCACTTGGATAGCAGTCGAAAGAAAAACCGATGTCCATCCGTCCCTCTTTTATCGCTTTATTGAGCTGTGGAGACGAGAACTCTTCGATGAACAGATGTACATCCAGATCATTGTTGTTATAATACTCAAAAATGATGGGCGCATAGATAATATTGAGACTGTTGACGATGCCGATCCGCAGATTATGTGTCTGCAGCTGCAGCATGTAATTGATCTTTCTCCGGATCTCATCATCCGTTTCAATGAGATTTTTTACATCTTCCAGAATGGCTTCCCCGAATTTCGTCAGTTTTACGCCTTTTCTATGCCTTTCAAAAAGTGCTGCTCCCAGTTCATTTTCCAGTGTGGTAATGATATAATTAAGGCCCTGCGATGATTGAAATGATAATTCCGCGGCTTTTGCAATGCTGCCGACTTCATTGATCAGAAGAAATGACCGCCAAGTTTCGATATTCATATGATTACCCCCACATTTTGTATGATAATCCTGACCTCCTGCTGTCATTATAATTCAGATTCAGCCATTAAACAAACTGTTTTTAGACCGGCATCCGCGTGTATGGAGATGAATATGAATCGAAAGCTTTTTTACCGTACTTTTATCGCTGCCGTCTGTATCAATCTTGTGATCGGCATCAACAATGCCTGGAGCGTGTTTGAGTCGGCGCTTGTTTCAGAAAGAGCCTGGACGCATGTGGAGGCATCCCTGCCCAGTACAGTATACAGTTTCTTTTACGCCGTCGGTATCCTGTCCGGTGGAATCATACAGGACCACCTTGGTCCAAAGAAGACGTGCCGGATCGCGGCTGTACTGGCCGCAACAGGCTTTACGGGCAGTGCTCTTTCCCGTTCTGCACCGGTATTTACGCTGTTCTACGGGGTATTCACGGGCCTTATGGTCTCGTTCGCTTATTCCTCCGCGCTTCCTGCCCTCTTAAGATGGCTGCCGGAAAAGGAACAGGGAAGATATTCCGGATTCACGATCTGTGCTTTCGCGCTGACCGCATCCTACATTGCTCCCGTCTGCAGTTTTATGCTTCCTGCACTTGGGATCAGAAAGACCTTTCTGATCATCGGACTGTTTATTTTTCTTATTCTTTTCTCAGCGTCCTTCTTTTTGTATACGCCGCCCGCCAGGGAGCCGGGGAAAGCAGCCTCCCTCCCGGAACAGCCGGTAAGCAAGGTCGTTTTTACGCCCGAATTCGCCGCGTTGTTCTGCATATCGTTTTCGGTCACCTTTGCCTTCACACTTCTTGTTACGCATATCATCAATATTGCGGATGTACAGGCCGGGGCAGCAAATGCATTTTATCTGATCACGGTTTTTTCGGTCATGAATTGTATCAGCAGGATCGCAGGCGGGGCGGCTTCCGACGTGATCTATCCGCCTGTCATCCTGTTCGTTATCTGCCTGCTGGATCTGGCCTTCATGCTGCTGTTCAACCGCTTCGGATCCATTCCCCTATTGATCCTGGGTTCTCTGATAGTGGGCATGTCATTCGGCACGAACATGTCCATCATACCCAAAATGGTCTCTTCGTTCTTCGGGATGGATCATTTCGGCAGGAATTTTGGCCTTGTAAGCATTTCCAGCGGTATTGCCGGAGTTCCGGCGGCATTCGCCGCCGGTGCGTCGATCGACCGGACCGGCACCTATCTGATCGCTTACATGATCACGGCTGTGATACTGATAATATCACTGCTCCTGCTGGTGAATCTTATTATCCGATCAAAAAGAAAGGGACAGAAGATGTCCCGTCTGTAAATCCCTGGCTGCCATACAAACTGTATGATCGAACCGGCTGTGTTACAGACCTTTAAACCGGAAGCTGTCCGTGCTCTGCTGATCATGGCTTGCTTTTCCTGCTGAACAGAAGGATGGAAAGCAGGACAAGAAGGATCCCAATCATTTTAATGACAGTCATGTTCTCCGAAAAGGCAAATACACCGATGATCGTCGCGACGACCGGCTCGATCGATGCGACGACCGGTACTTTGCTTGTCTCGGTGATTTTGGAAAGCCCGCTGAAATAGATACTGTACGCAAGAGCCGTGGCTATCAAGCCGAACAGAAATCCATACAGAAGGAGCTTCGCATTGAATGGATTCTCCACCGTCCTCCACGGCCAGCGTACGAGTGCAATGAAAAGGCAGCCGAAGAACAGATTATAGGTGGCCACGGCGAATGGAGATGCATCTTCCTGCAGGGCGATCTTTCCGATCACGGCGGTCATGGCGTATGTGAAGCCGGAACCGACGCCGAATAAAAGTCCCAGGGGAGCAAGTGATGCAGCACTGAAATCTCCGCCGGTCGCTGTGAGGGTACATCCGGCCACATTGATCAGCAAAGCGATCCATTTCAGGAGATCCAGCTTCTCTTTGAAGAGCAGCATCGATGTAATGCTTGTAAAGATCGGCGCAGTATATAAAAGGACAGAACCGACGGACATCCCGTTCATGCTGATGGACATACTGTACAGGATATTGAACAGGCCCTGGCAGAATGTCCCCAGCAGGATGCAGGAGAGCAGTGTCTTTCGCCCGATCCGGAACGCTTTCGGACCGTCAAAGATAAGGGTCATGACCGCAAGCAGAATGGAGGCGGATAATAATCTGAGAAAGCTCGTATACGAAGAAGAGGAGCCTTGCGCCTCCATCAGTTTCACAAAAAGACCGATGGTCCCCCAGAGGCATCCGGTAATGAATATTTTGATATAACTCTTATATTCCGAATCCATGCTTGATTGTTTTCTCTCCGCGGATGAATTTCAAGCCGGCTGTTTTCAATCACCGGCTCTGCTTGAAAGGTTCAGGACATATCCCCGATCGTTTTCTTTCGTGTAGCCGACCTTTTCCATATACGGAACATGTTCCGGTGCATCCTGCCGGAAGAGGAGAGTCCTGTATCCTTCCTGCGCCAGACATCCGTAGAGAAAACGTCCGACAGTTGTATCCCTGTAGACCGGCAGAGAGTAATCCAGAATGATCTCGATCTCGCCGGGCGCTGTCTGCCGTCCCAGGAAAAGGCAGGCCGGATTTTTGTCACAGCTCACCATATAGGCCAGATCTACTGCCTGATTCCCGGAAGAGAACTGCGGGAACCAGCGGCGGATATCCTCCGCGCATTGCCCGAGCAGATAAGAAATGTATCCGTCCGCCGGGTCCGTTTTTATGAGATCGTACTGCTTTTGTTCTGCCAGCAGCCGCCTCAGATGATAGATGTTGACGCATGCCAGGCAGATATTCATGATCGCGGTAGGAAAGGAATGGATCATCAGCGCATAGCCGGCAAAGATAATGCTTCCGATCAGATTGATCACACGCAGTTTGACGACTGAGGTCATCAGCATTGACACCAGGACTAACGCAGAGCCTATATAGCCTATGAGTTCTATTACGATCTTTGCGTTCATTTTTCCTCCATGCCTGTAAGGCGGGCAAGATCACCAGACGTCAATTTCAGAGTTCCCTTCCGCGAACGGGCCGGGCAGGGTGCTGAGGCCGCGATGGCTGCCGTGATAGTCCCTGTCAAAGACAATCGCTGAGCCATCCGGATTCTCAAAACGTTCTTCGGGCTCAAAGGCCATTCCCAGAGTCTCCGTGGTTATCATGCTGTCCCGGAAATCCCCCAGGAAATCATAAAGATTGGTCTTCAGTGTAAATTTTCCTTCCGTCTGAACCAGCTCGACATGGACGTTTTCCGCATCCCCGGCAAAACCGTTCTTTTCATGTTTGCTGACGGTCGCGCCGTTGAAATAGGCATTGCCGCCGATCCAGGCAGGCAGGTGACCGAAGTGATAGGGCGCCAGTGCATCCATGTCCGGCTCCCGGTCCATCATGAAGTTTGCGATCCACTCCTCATAGGAGGGGAAAATATCGAACGGCGCTGTGCCGGCGATCTCATGATCGGCGGAGTCCGGTCCGATGGACGCGTCAGTGACGGGATGTTTCTGCACGATGATGTTGTTGTACACTCTGTCGTCGCCGTGCAGGATCGTCATGAAACCGGCCACCTCGGTGCGGTGACGAATGTGATAAGGCGTATAGCGGGGTTCCCGCTGACCGTTGACAATGGAGTCTACCCCGGCATTGATCAGGCCAAACGCGCCGCACATCAGATTGTGGACGACAGCCAGACCTTCACTGGGCATGATCAGAGAAGCCCTGGAAAGCATGACATTGTTGTCGATCAGCGTAGGGCCGTGTCCTACCTCCACGAAAACGTCATTCGAGAACATCGCTCCTTTTGCGGGTTCCAGTCCCTCCGGACGCTGATTGTCATGGAGAAGGTTCCCGGTGACTCTTGCGCCCTGCGCTTCCCAATCCAGCCAGACTCCCATGATGCAGTGATGGATATGGTTGCGGCGGATGATCACATCGATGGCAGCGTGCAGCTTGATGCCTGCCGTCTCGGCGCCGCCCAGCTGCTGGGAGTTGCAGATATGGTGAATGTGGCAGTCTTCGATGACCGAGAACACACCGCCCATACGGCCTACGATGCCTGTCTGCTCACAATGATGAACATGGCAGCGGCGGATGATGTGCCCGCCGATGGTTTCCTTTGTCCAGCCGTGATACTGTCCTCGGCATACGGCGTCCCGTTCCATCTGGGTAGGAGATTTTACGTGCCTGGTGTAAAAGTACATATCGTTTTCGGGATCACGATTTTTGCCCAGACTGATCCCGCAGCACTTGCTGCCCCATACGGCACAATCTTCGATGATCCATCCCCTGGACCAGTGAGGGCCGATCAAGCCATCCTGATAAGCTGCAGGGGGTGCCCAGGTGGTCGCACCCTTATTGATGTCGAAGCCGGATACTGTGATGTAATTGATGCCGTTTTCTTCGGGCATGAAGCAGTTGCGCCGGACGAGGATCTCCACCTTCTGCGTGTTCGGATCCAGGTCGTGGAAATTGGCGTACAGCACAGTCTCCCCGCCGTCCTGCTCTGTGTACCATTTCCATGTGGATTCTTCCGTGTTCCAGGCACAGGGATCGGCGGCACCGGAAATGCATTCCTCCAGGGTCACTGTTTCAAACATCATTTTGTCGTTCAAAAAGACCGCGCCGGTATGGCGGACAGTCGGCGCAAAGTACCAGTCGCCGCAGACCATAGTGGTGTAGGGATTATAGTCACCGAATGCGCTGTTATTCACCCGGTTCACCCAAGTGTCTCCCTTGTAATGTTCCCAGCCGGTCAACAGTTCTGCGCCTGTGATGACAGCGCCCAGAGGTTCCCGGGAGCGATAGACGATCCGGGCATCTTCCCGGCCTGTATGGCGGGGCGTTACCTTTTCCCGGTAAATGCCGGGCGCAACAATGATCTCATCACCGGCGGCTGCCACTTTTGCTGCATCGTTGATGTGCCTGAACGGCATGGCTTCAGAGCCGTTCCCATCCCGCTTTGCATTGACATTCACGTAATAGAACATGGAAGGATCCTCCTGGATATTCTTTTATTTTATAATCAGTGTCCTGTGCCATGGAACGATTGTAAAAGAATCATACCATATAATGTTGAATAAACGATGACAATTTTTGATATTGACAAGGATCTTTTTTTGCAGAGAAAAACGAAACATTCTCTGTAAAGGGAGAGGATGTTCGTGCTGCACGCAACCGGAACGAACATTTTGCAGGAGAATATGTTCGGTTTGGTTGGTGGACGCAGTCCGTCTTTGCAATTACAATAATGTTAAAAGTAGTTGCAAAGGTGGGATATGTATGAGAAAATACTACTTGGACAACATTCGGTGGATCACCGTGGCGATCGTGGTGTTTTACCATGTATTTTATATGTTCAATGCGGAAGGCATCCTGGGAGGCCTTGGCAGGATCACGAGCCTGGATGTGCAGGTCTATGATGTGTTTATGTATCTGGTGTATCCGTGGATGATGCCGGTCCTGTTTCTTGTTGCCGGGATCAGTGCCCGGTGCAATCTGGAATGCCATTCGGATATGGAGTTCGTGAAGAGCAGGACACGCAGACTGCTGGTGCCGTCAACGATCGGTGTCTTCGTCTTTCATTTCCTTCAGGGATATGTGAGCCTGTCCCTCGGCAATGCTTTTGCGGAGCTTGCAGCTGCCGGTGTTCCGGGACCGGTCATCTTTCTGATCATGATCGCTTCGGGAAGCGGCGTCCTGTGGTTCGTGCATCTTCTCTGGATCTACAGTATGCTTTTGGTCCTGGTCCGGAAGATCGAAAAGGGGCGTTTGCTGAAGCTCGGATCCCGGACGACAGCCTGGATGATCCTGTTGTTTTTCTTCCCGGTCTGGGGCGCGGGACAGATCCTGAATACGCCCATCGTATCGGTCTATCGATGTGCTTTTTACTGCGTGTTCTTTTTCCTGGGATATTATGTTTTTTCAAATGATGAAGTGATGCTGATACTTAAGAAATATGCTGTCTTGCTGATCGTGTGCGGTACGGTGCTCAGTATCGTTTTTTCCGGCATATATTTCTTCGCGCAGCATGGGATGAATTATGCTGACAAGCCGGTGAACCGCGGAGCACTGTATATGGCGTCTGCGTATTTCGGGTCGCTGGCTGTGCTCGCCGGGATGGCGCGGTTCGGAGACTTCCGGAATTCCTTTACAGCGTGGATGAGCAGGCACAGTTTCGGGTTGTATGTGTTTCACTATCTGGGGATCTCGTCGACGGCGTTGTTCATCGCGAAGCCGAAGCTGCTTCCGGCGCCGGCGGTTTATGCGGTAAGCCTGGCAGCCGGATTCGTATTTGGATATGGGCTGTATGCGATCATTTCCAGGATTCCTTTCTTCCGGTGGGCGGTCCTTGGCATTAAGGCGGAGAAAAGAGTGACCTGAAGGGAAGAAAACAAGCTATCAGGTCACAGAAAGCAAGAGAAAACCGGGCGAGAAGCCGGGAAAGAGTGACCTGAAGAGAGGGAAGCAAGCTATCAGGTCACAGGAACTCACTGGAAGCGAGTGGAAACGCAGACCAGGACACTCGCAATAGCGCAAGGAAGCGTGGAAAGGTAAGAAAAAGGAAAAGAATCCGGGATAACCAGGCAGGGGAGGAATTATGTTTAAAGATAATCTAATACAGCTGCGGAAGATGAGACATTTGACGCAGGAGGATATTGCGGAGGCGCTTGGCGTGACAAGACAGGCTGTCGCAAAATGGGAGGCGGGAGATACGATCCCGGATCTGGATAAATGCAGGGTGCTGGCGGAATTACTCGAGGTTTCCCTGGACGATCTCGCGAACTACGAACCGGATAAGAATCTGGGGCTGGGACTGCCCCCTAAGGGAAAGCATTTGTTCGGCCTGGTGACCGTCGGCGATAAGGGGCAGATCGTGATTCCCGCAAAAGCGAGAAAGCTGTTTGATATCTCCCCCGGAGATCAGGTGGTCGTGCTTGGCGATGAAGCGCAGGGGCTGGCCGTCTTAAAAGCAGATTATTTTCTGGCATTGGCCGGTGTGCTTGGTGATGCCGGGACGGGAATGAGAGAACCGCAGAAATGAATAAGGAGGGAGCGGGGATGAAAATGGATAACAAAGGAACGGATGGTATCCTCACCAGGATGCGCACGGGGAATCAGCGATTCATGGAGACAGCAGATAAGGCGCTGCTGGCGGATTTGACGGAGAATGGCCAGCATCCGTTTGCGATCGTGGTCTGCTGCTCGGATTCACGGGTCATGCCGGAAGCAATCTTTGATGCTTCACTCGGGGAACTTTTTGTGATCCGTGTGGCCGGAAATGTGCTGGATCATCATCAGCTCGGGAGCATCGAGTATGCTGTGGAACATCTGCATTGCAGCCATATCATCGTTCTGGGGCATACGGGCTGCGGCGCTGTAAGCGCAGCGCTCAACGGCTGCGATGAGCGCTATATCAGGTACATCACGGAAGATATTCAGAAAGCGATCGGAGAGGAAAAGGATCCGTACAAAGCCTGCTGCCTGAATGTCGAACATGCGGTAACGAGGCTGAAAGGAGACTTCAGGCTGCATCCGGAGATCGGCGGCGTGATCATCAAAGGCGCGGTTTATGACATCCGGAGCGGTGAGGTGAAGTGGCTCTGCTGAGAAGCAGTCTGTCTGATCCGAAATCGCGGCATGCAGCATTGGTGCGCCGGCGCCCGTAATCGAAATATGGTTTTACTGATGATAAAGTACAAATGACTGCACGCAGCAGTAATTTGTACTTTTTTGCTTTCTGCAGCGTCCCGGAAATGGAAGACGGAGAAATGTTGACACGATGTCAGAACAGAGGTATAATGAAAATGGTGACATGATGTCAGAACTTGAACCGGGCAGCCGCCGAAGGCGGCTGAGGTTCATGAGCAAGCGGCGAAGCGGAATGTGAATGTCCGTTTTCCGGCAGGTATGGAGGGGATCGCAATGAGAAAAGGAACACCGGAACAGATCGCGCAGAGACGGGAAGAGATCATCAATGCCTGTGAACAGCTGTACCAGACAATGAACTTCCGGGATATCACCCTGAAAGAGATCAGCAGTATTACATCCTTCTCACGCCCGACGATCTATAACTACTTTGAAACAAAGGAAGAGATCTTCCTGGCGCTTTTTACGAGAGAATATGACCGCTGGAATGAGCAGCTGACCGGGATCCTTGATCAAAACGAACAGCTTACAAAAACACAGCTTGCAGATAAAATCGCCGGGTCTCTGGCAGAAAGGCAGCAGCTCTTGAAGCTTCTCGCCATGAATAATTATGATATGGAAGCCAACAGCCGGCAGGAACTGCTGACCATATTCAAGCGATCTTACGGCGGTTCTTTACACAGGATGTGCATGCTTCTTACGAAGTTTTGCCCGAAAATGAGCGTGAAGGACATTCAGAACTTCATTTATACCTTCTTTCCCTTTATGTTCGGTATATACCCCTATACGTCTGTAACGGAGAAACAGAGGACTGCCATGAAGGAGGCTGGTATTAATTATGTCTATCAAACTGTTTACGAACTCACATACAGCTGCCTGGTCCGGCTGCTGGGTGAGTAAAAACTTATCACTGCATCAGCCTGAAAGGAGATAAACAGAATGGCAGAGAAAGTATTGGTGGCAGTGTTTTCCGCCAGCGGCGTAACGAAAAAAGTCGGCGAAGAGATCGCCCGTATCGCAGGAGCGGATTGTTATGAGATCGTGCCTGAAGAGCTTTATACCGGTGCTGACCTGAACTGGATGAACAAGAAGAGCCGCAGCAGTGTGGAAATGAATGATCCGTCAGCGAGACCCAAAATCGCAGGCAATGCGCTGGATATGGCAGAATATGATACGGTGATCATTGGTTTCCCGATCTGGTGGGGCATTGCGCCCAGGATCATAGAGACTTTCCTGGAGAGCTATGATTTCAGCGGAAAAACAATCGTTCCTTTCTGCACATCAGGCGGCAGCGGCGTTGGCCGCAGTGATACCGCACTGCATAAAAATGTAAGCGGCGATGTGAAGTGGGCAAAAGGCCATCAGATTAACCGCCCGAAGGAATCGGAGATCCGCCGTTTTCTGGATGAAGTACTGTAAGGAACCGTGAAAGGGAGATGATTGTCTTATGAAATACACAAAACTTGGCAATTCAGACCTGAACGTATCCCGGATCTGCATGGGCTGTATGGGATTCGGGGATCCCGGGCGCGGCCAGCACAGCTGGACCATCGATGAGGAACACACAAGAGAGATCATAAAGCGCGGGCTGGATCTGGGTGTCAATTTTTATGATACAGCGATCGCGTATCAGAGCGGTACCAGCGAGCAGTTTGTCGGCCGCGCACTCCGTGATTTTACAAAACGTGAGGATGTGGTCGTCGCTACAAAGTTCCTTCCCCGTACGCAGGATGAGATCGCACAGGGCGTCAGCGGACAGCAGCACATCGAGAACATGATCAACACCAGCCTTCAGAATCTCGGCATGGACTATGTGGATCTTTATATTTATCACATGTGGGACTGGCAGACGCCGATCGAAGACATCATGGATGGATTGAACCGCATCGTGAAGGCAGGCAAAGCCAGATATATCGGCATCTCCAACTGCTTCGCCTGGCAGATCGCCAAAGCAAATGCGCTGGCGGAGAGAGAAGGCTTTGCGAAATTCGTTTCCATCCAGGGACATTACAACCTGATCTTCCGTGAAGAGGAGCGGGAAATGGTCCCCTACTGCAATGAAGAGAATATCGCGCTTACGCCTTACAGTGCGCTGGCTTCAGGCCGGCTTTCCAGGCTTCCCGGCGAAGGCGGGACGAAGCGCGCAGAGGAAGATGCCTACGCGAAATTCAAATATAATGCAACGGCTGCCCAGGACAATGTGATCATTGCCCGCGTGTCGGAGCTGGCGGAAAAGTATGGCGTGACTATGACAGAGGTCTCTCTGGCCTGGCTTCTTACCAAAGTGACTTCCCCCGTGGTCGGAGCAACGAAGCTTCACCATATCGAAGGCGCAGCAAAGGCTGTCGATCTGGAACTTACACCGGAAGAAATCCTGTATCTCGAAGAGCCGTATGTACCGCATCCGCTTGCGGGCGTGATGGCACAGAATAAACCCGTAGCAGCAAAAGAAAAACATGTCTGGTCCACCGGCGACCAGAAGATCGGAAAGTAAAAGGAGGAGATCCAAATGGCTGGAAGCTGTAAACGCGGACGATTACGGCAAACTGAAATAACAGTTAGCCAAAGGGAACAAGGGGGACAGTTCCTGTATAACCGGCCCTCGTGTCCACAGGGATAAAAAGAAAGCGGATGATCCGGTCATCCGCTTTCTTTTTGATTGAGAACCGTCTGAGACGGTTCCTTTCAGCATCTGTTTATTCAAAGCTTCCGTACATCGCGGCAGCTTCATCCACAGTGATCTCCCCTTTTCCGACCTGGAACGCCGCCTGCCGGATCTGGACCGTGAGCGGATCTGTAATGCCGATTGCTTCCGGAGACAGAATACGGTCTGAAGGCACCTGGGCGAAAGGTGCGTAAACCGAATCCAGGGACAGCTCCGTGGTAGGTGACACCAGGCGCTTTATCGAAGCCATATCATTCAGTTCATCCTTTGTGATCAGGAACCGCATGAATTCATTCGTCATCTCCAGATCATCGCAGTCCTTATTAACAGAGAATTCCACGGAAGGGCTGTCGATAAAATAGCCGCCGTCGTCTGTCAGGGGGATCGGAGAGAAGGTGTAATCAAAAGGCGCCTTGGTGAATGCTTCAGACTGGCTTTCCCGTTTTTTGGTGCCGGACACAGTATCTGCCATGCAGATCATCATTGGCACATCCCCTTCAAAGAAGCGCAGGATCACTTCGTTATAGTTGTCTGCGATCTTGTCACATTCTTCCAGATCGATACATCCATTTCCGATCAGCTGCTCTACCGTTTCCAGAGCCGGACGCATATATTCTCCCGCAGCGGGATCCAGTTCATTGGCCAGCGTCAGTGCTTCCGAATTTTCAGCAAGCGCGGCTGTGAACAGCGGATAAGCGACCGTATTCATGAAACAGGCGGACGAGTCGAGGCTGTAGCCCATCATGGGGCTGGCATACCCTTTGCCGCGGAACGCTTCACATACAGTCATCAGCTCTGTCCATGTAGTCGGGACGCTGAGCTCTTCCTTTTCAAACAGATCGTTATTCACCAGCATGCCGTAAGTCCTGGAGAAAACAGGCGCCAGCAGCACATGGCCTTCTGCATCATGGCTGACCAGGCCGGGACGGATGCAGTCCAGATCCAATCCGAGAGCGGCGTCTGAGAGATCCTCCATATGAGCGAATACCGGATCGTATTGTTCGTTCCCGAACATCCAGGAATAGGAGAAGAAAATGTTGGGTTTATCATTGCTGTCCAGCACGGTTCCCAGAATGTTGTTATAGTCATCCAGCTTCACATAACTCAGCTGCACATTCGGATAGATTTCGTTGAACCGGTCAAATTCCGCTTCCAGCGCCTCAAAGTTATCATAGCTTCCGGCTACGGTAATACTGCAGCTTGTCTCTGTATCGAGCGCCGGTTTGAAACCGGTGTCTTCCGTTGCGGCAGCGTTCGTCTCTTCCTGCGGTTTGCTGCCGCAGGCCGCCAGCGATGCAAGCATGCAGATGGCCAGAACAATACAAAGCATTTTTTTCATGATCTTTCCTCCTTGATTCTGCGAATCTCTTTTATGACAAGTTTAATGTCTATCGGTTTTGCAATATGGCCGTTCATGCCGGCGTTCAGACACTCGGTGACATTTTCCGAAAATGCGTCCGCCGTCATGGCGATGATCGGGATGGAAGAGGCCCACGAATCATCCAGTTTACGAATATTTCTTGTGGCTTCCAGGCCGTTCATCTCCGGCATCTGTATATCCATAAAGATAAGGTCATAGCTTCCTTCTGCCGCCTGCGTCATTATATCCACGCAGACACGTCCGTTTTCGGCGCGCTCCGTCGTGATCCCGAACATACCGAGCATGGCAGAAACGATCTCCCAGTTGATATCATTGTCCTCCGCAATGAGAATGTTCATTCCCTGGATGTCGGAATAGTCATTCTCCGGCTCAACAGATTTCACCTCGGTTCCAAGGAGCGCGTTGATCTTTTCGTACAGCTTGGAGCGGAACAGCGGTTTGCCGACAAAGCCGTCCGCGCCGGCTTCCTTCGCCATATCTTCAATATCCGACCAGTCATAGGCGGATACCAGCAGAATAGGCGTGCTCACTCCTGCTTCCGTACGGATCCGGTGGATCGTTTCAATGCCGTCGAGATCCGGCATCTTCCAGTCAAGGATCACAACATTATAGTCCCGTCCTTCCTGATGCCGGCGCGTGATCATGCCGAGTGCTTCCATACCGCTTCCGGCATGGTCGGCTTTTACGCCGAGAGACGCCAGGGTGTCAACCGCTGTTTCCAGAAGGATCTCATCGTCATCGACGACCAGGACATCCATCGGATCAAGCACCATATCCTCCCGCTGCCGGTCCGCAATGGGAAGATCCAGCGTTACGGTAAAGGTCGTTCCTTTTCCCTGCTCACTCTCACAGTCTATGGTACCTTCCATCAGGTCGACCATCTGTTTTGTGATGGCAAGACCAAGCCCGGTTCCCTGAATGCTGTTCACCCGGCTGTCTGTCTGGCGCGAGAACGGCTGATACATGTTTGCCATGAACTCCGGACTCATACCGATGCCGGTATCAGCGACCCGGTAGATCAGGCGTGCACAGCCGGGCTTCTGGCTTTCCTCCTCGCGCATGTCCACGCTGACGCGTCCGCCGGGCTCTGTGTACTTGATGGCGTTGGAAAGGATGTTGATATAGACCTGGTTCAGCCGGAGCTGGTCAGCATAGAAATATTCTTTCTCCATCTGGCCGGTGCGGAAATTGAACTCGATATTCTTTTCCTTGATCATCGGCTGTGATATGTTCACGAGATTTTCCACTGTCTCCACAATGGAGAAGGTCAGCGGGCTGAGATTCAGCTGTCCGCTCTCGACCTTGGAGATGTCCAGGATATCATTGATCAGCGTGAGCAGATGATTGCTGGCCATCGAGATCTTGCGCAGGTGTTCTCCTACCGATACAGGATCGCCGAGGTTCTTTTCCGCGATGGCCGTAAGGCCGATGATCGCGTTCATCGGCGTACGGATATCATGGGACATCGTAGAGAGGAAATCGGTCTTCGCTTTGTTTGCCGCCGCCGCTTCTCTGGCTGCCGCCTGAAGTCTCTTGTTAAGATGAAGCATCACTGCCAGATCAAATACAAACAGAATCAGAAGGCCGGCAGCAACAAAACCGATCAGCATCCAGTTTTCGGTATTTACGTGCAGATCCTTCATTGGCATGAAGTTGAGGAACGTCCAGCCTCTTGCCGCGGCAACCGGGGTATAGGCGAGAATACATTCCTCGCCGCGGGAGTTGAACATGGTAAAAGAACCGGTCCCCGAAGTGATTTTCTTAAAGAGATCCTGTGTAAAGGAAGGATCTGCAGCGTTGTAAGACTTGTAAAATTCAAAGAAACTGGAATTTTTGAAGGAATGACCCTTGATGATATAATTCCCTTCCGCATCGATCATGGAGAGTTCGGCATTTTCAAGCTCTTCCTGCGGAACGATCCATCTCTGTTCCAGTTCTGATAGCGGCAGCACACGCAGCAATATGGCGTTTCTGGCTTCATCGGTCTGCGGATCATGAAGCGCAACAAAGTCGCAGAAGGCAATGGACTGTTCCCCGTTGACCGGGTTCGTAAAGGCACGGGAAATGTTGGTGGATTCTCCTATATCATGGATCCAGCTCACATCTTTCAGCAGATCCATCCGTGCATAAGAAACAGCGTAATCGTCGGGGGTATCGCGGTTCGCTCTCGTGGACAGACCGGACAAAGTATCCTCATACACAATATGCGCGGAAGTGTTCGTCTGCACATGAGAGATCCGAATGAAGGAAGCTGCTTCTTCGAGGGTCATGTCCTGACTGTTGATATAGCGCGCCCACACATCGCAGATGTGCTGCTCGCCCGCCAGATAATTCTCAGTGACATGTTCCATGGTGATCGTGGTATTTTCAAAATTTTCTATCTGCCTTCTGGTCGTTTCCCTGTTCGTATGGTGGGAATAAAGAACCACGAAGGTCAGCAGTGCAGCCGTTATGAGTACATTGGCAATAATGATCCAGATTCTTTTCATAGCATTTTCCGCTCCTACGGGGATCCTTTTCCGCACGCATCTGGCAATTATCAAAAGCAAGAGTATCGGGAATTGTATAGTACGTATTGTATCATAAGAAGCGGTGTTTTCATAGACGTTAAAATGGCATTCCTAATAATAGCCAGGACACCTGATCAGGCGCCTGGCTGCGTATAATGAAGTTTCAAATCTGACTGCACCGTGCCCTTTTGATTCGGCTGCTATAACAAATAATACCATCAGCCGCCGCCCGGAGCATCCTCAGTTCCTCATCAGACTTTGCATTGATGTCATCCGCGCGGGCGTACATACTGATCTCCGTGATCTTCGGCAGATAATGCTTCACCAGCTCACAGAAAAACCCGAGAATCTCCGCACTGAGAAAAAACGGATTGCATCCCAGAAAGTGCATCCGGTTCCGCTCATCCTCAATCACCCGGAGAAGCCCGAGCTGCCGTTCAATATCCGGCAGTCCATAGATCTCCGTTTTATCGCGCCGGAAATCGCAGAACAGACATTTACCGTATCTTCCCATCAGCTCCCATATCAGGCCTGCTCCCCGGATAATCTGCACACCATAATATATTCCTGGTCATTTTCATCGGTTATCTCAAAACCGACATTCTTATACATCCCGACTGCATAATTCGCTTTCTGCACAGCCAGTGACGCCTTCCCATAACCCTGTTCTTTCAGCAGGGAAAGCATATCCCGCATCAGCCGGGTGCCAATTCCCTGTCCCCTGTATTCCGGAAGCAGAGAGATGGCAAATGACGGCGTTTCGTCATCCACATGACCATAATCATTCATGATCCTTGTCCATACAGCCCCTATGACCCGGCCGTCTGCTTCAGCCGCAAGGCAATGATCTGCCGTGCCGCTGCCAAAACCATCATAATAGAGCCGCAGTTCCGGACGTTCCACGATATCCCTTGCGGGCGGCGCTGTTCCTTCCGGAATGAAGATCGCTTCGTAAAGAAATACTTTCAGTAAATCCGTTTCTTCAGGCTGCAGTTCCCGGATCACTATGCCTTCATAGATTTCGGCCAGATCCTGCACATCCAAACACCGGAATCCGTTCTCCATCAGGAGCTGCGCTGTCACGCCGGCTCCAGCCGTCAGCGTTCCGGTAAACGTGCCGTCATATCGCTGCTTTACGCCGCAGCTGGGGCTCCGTGACTGCAGTATGATCAGATCCGGTTTCTCGCGTATAGCTGTTTCGAGGCATTTCGCGGCACCGGCACGGAATTCATTATCTGCGATCCGGCCGTCTCTGGCTGTGACCACACCGTCCCTGATCTCGGAAGGAACACGCGGTGTAGGAAGGCCGCCCATCTGCTCAGGGCAGACAGTGATCACGTCATTTTCCGCCATCAGCCGCAGGATTTTTTCGTTCCGGTTGTTTCCGCCGTTATACTTACAATTCTCACCTGTCAGGCAGGCACTTACCATGATCTTCATATGATGATCCCCGCAAGGTGGTCGCATTCATGCTGGATGATCTGCGCCGTCCACCCGGAAAAAGCCTGCCGGTGTTTTTTCCAGCTGCTGTCATAGTATTCGACTTCGATATTCTGATACCGTGTCGTCTTCCGGACGCCGGTCAGGGACAGGCAGCCTTCCTCCGTCTCATAGGGCGTATCCTTCTTCACTATGACAGGGTTATACATCACGACATTCATGATGCCCATGTTCACAATGATGATCCTTTTCTTTACCCCGATCATGTTGGCAGCCATGCCGACGCAGTGATCCTGATTAGCCCGCAGGGTATCCATGAGATCCTGCCCGACGGACAGATCCTGCCTTGTGGCTGCCCCGGATTTCTGACCGAGGAAGAATACGTCTTTTACTATCGGTCTGATCATCTGCAGTCACCTCCGGGATACGATGAAACTCATGACACTGTCTTTGTCTGAACAATGATATAAATGATCTGCTTTACAATGTTTTTTCCCGGCAGCTGACGCCAAAGGCTTCCATAGATTTGATGATCAGCCGGACTGTTGTCGCGGCAGGGCATTCGGGCAGTTCAGCTTTTGTTTTCATGAGATACTCCTTCCATTGCCGTACTAAACAGTATCGTTATCTGAAAACGTCGTATTTTTGCATTGGTTTAAAATCAGATGCTGCATTCTTTTAGAATGTAACATACATGGATGCATTTGTCGACGGGTTACAAAAAGGTGCCTATGTTATAAAAAAGTGCGTTCTTGTGAGTCGTCTGCTGTCCGTTTATAATGAAGGAATGGGGGGTGCTTTTTGAGTGCCTCCGCCTGACTGCGGACGATATACTTGTCATTCCTGAAGGAGAAACACTCATGAACCAGAATGAACGCCTGGATTATTTATTGGAACAGTTTAAAGAGGATTCCGGAGAATACCGGAACCTGGAGACCCCGGCGGATCCGGTGGGCAAGAAATGTATTCTGCGGTCTCTGATGAATATTCGTATGCCCCGCATGATAGCTCCCTCCGTCCTGGCTGTTCAGGACGAGTACCTGAAGGAGCGTAACCGGGAAAACGGGATCGTGGAGATCAAAGATATTCCGACGATCGCCGATCAGGGAAGCCGGCATGCCCATGCAGGGATTATCTCCATCTGGCAGGGAGACATTACAAGACTTGCGGCTGATGCCATTGTGAACGCGGCGAATTCTCAGATGCTGGGCTGCTTTGTGCCGATGCATACCTGTATCGACAAAGCGGCACCTACCTCAATCACACAGGTATACAACAAAAGAATGGCAAGGTGCTCGTAAACCTTGCATTACCTATGCTTATGCCGGATGAAGACGCTAGGCCAGGAATTAAACTGGAATTTATAAGAAGACAAAAAGGGATTAGTAGAAAAGAACTTGCTGATAAATTAGAAATTGCTCCAGGGGCTTTGTTTAATCTTGAAAATGGATTTAATCCAATCCATTTTGATGATGCATTGAAACTTGGAAATGCACTTGACGTTGAACCAGATATCTTTATTGATGAAAGTGCAAGGTTTTGTGCTTCAGGTTATGGAGAGAAGATAAGAATTATTCGACGAGCTTGTGACGCAACTCAGGAAGAGTTTTCTAAAATGATTGGTGTTACCCGATCGACTTTATCCTGCTGGGAAGCAGAAATTGGTGAGTACCATCCAAGTTCAGTATTCTATTACAAACTGAAAGAAATTGCTGAAGAAAAAAATATAGATATTAACCGTCTTAATAGTGATCCAGACAGCTTCAACGATGATTATGAACTGTTCTTAACAGGAGACTATGGTAAAAAAATAAAATATATCCGTTCTGCTTATGGTGTAACACAGACAGAGTTTTGTAATATGATTGGATATACAAGTGGGACATCATCATGTAATTGGGAATCCATGACTGAGAAACCGCTTCGAAAGGCCTATAATAGGATAAAGTTTGTGGCAGAAGCAAAGGGTATAGACATTAACAAGCTAAATGCTAATCCGGATTATTATAAGGACGAGTATTCAAGATTTGTAGAGAAGAATAGTGGCGCTAAGATTAGATATATCAGATTGCAGTACAGAGCTTTTACTGATGACTTTGGTAAAATGCTAGGTTGTTCAGGAAATGCTGTTTGTACATGGGAACGAGGTCAATGTATCATGGGGCGCCAGTATTTCGATGAGTTAAAGAAACTTGCAGAAGCAAAAGAAATCAATCTTGAGAGTTTAGATTACAATCCTGATGTATTCAAAGATGATTACGATAGGTTCTGTGTAACAGGTTGTGGAAAGAAATTAAGATATATCAGAAATATCTGTGGAATGTCGGCAGAAAAGTATGCAGAAGTTATTGGAGTAAGCAGGCAAACTATTTTTATCTGGGAGTCTGAATTAGTTCAAAGAGGAACAATCAGAAGACCTGGAAGAGAAAATTTTGAAAAAATCAAACAAGTAGCTATAGAACATGGGATTGATTTAGACACAATAGATGAGGAACTGGCCAAGGTTGATGATTATGAAGTTTTTTGCCAAAACGGATTTGGAGCTAAGATAAAGTCTCTTAGAAATGTATATGGAATGTCACAGCGTGCATTTTCAGAGCTCGTTGGAGTTTCTGTTGAGACGATTAGTAGATGGGAACGTGAGGGCAAAGTTAGAGGAAAAATAGCGTTTCCATCTAAGGAAAGGTTCCGAGAATTTAAGAGATTGGCAGAAGAGAAAGGAGTTGATTTTCTTGAATCATGCTGAGCAAAGAGTATGGATGATTCAGCAACTGCTGGATGAAGATTTAAATTATAAAGGCTATACAATTCCTAATGATACTAATGAGCAGAAAGATATGCTCAGAGCACTTATGAATGTTAGAGAACCTAAGCCTATTAGTCAGGAATTTCTTGATATTCAGGATGAATATCTTAAAGAAGAGAATAATTCTGTAAAAATTACAGATGTGAATGATTTAACTCCTACCAAAAACGATGACAGATTATATCTTTGGCAGGGAGATATAACTGCATTAAGGATTTCAGCAATCACGAATCCTGCCAATGACCGTATGTGTGGATGTTTTCAGCCGCTTCATTCCTGCGCGGATAACATTATTCACTCAAAATCTGGAGTTCAGCTTCGCGGCGAATGTTTTAGAATAATGAAAAAGCAGGGACATCCGGAACCTACAGGACAAGCCAAAATAACTCCAGCATACAACCTACCATGTGATTATATTCTTCATACAGTTGGACCAATTGTTCAGGGACCATTAACAAAGAAGCATGAAGATTTGCTTGCTTCTTGCTATAAGTCGTGCCTTGATCTTGCGGATAAGAATGGAGTTACTGAGATAGCTTTTTGCTGTATCTCTACTGGAGTATTTATGTTCCCAAATCAGAGAGCTGCTGAGATTGCTGTAGAGACAGTTAAAAATTGGCTTGATGAGACAGGCAGTGAGATGAAGATTGTTTTCAATGTATTTAAGGATCTTGATTTTGAAATATATGAAAAACTGTTAAATGGTTAAGCTATAAGGAGTGTTTTATAATGACAACGGCTAAGATCAGATCGTTTCAGCCAAATGGATATCAGGAAACAATAAAAAAAGGTTTAAGTGCCATACATAGCTTTAACAGCGGTATGTCCCTTGGGAAAGATGATGATACAGAGCAGCTTGACAGATTAAAAGAAGAAATAAAGACTGCTGATGCTATTGTTATTGGAGCCGGGGCAGGACTTTCTACTTCCGCAGGGTTTACGTACAGTGGAGACCGGTTTAAAAAGTGGTTTTCTGATTTTGAAGAAAAATATGGTTTTCAAGACATGTATTCAGGCGGGTTTTACCCATACAAAACCAAGGAAGAGTTCTGGGCATATTGGTCAAGATATATCTACATCAACAGATACCTTGATGCACCTAAAGATACTTATACAAAGCTTTATAACCTTGTTAAGGATAAAGATTACTTTGTGATTACTACAAACGTGGATCATTGCTTTCAGAAAGCAGGCTTTGATAAGAAAAGATTATTTTACACTCAGGGAGATTATGGTCTGTTTCAAAGTTTGAATCCTGCAATTAGGGAAAACTTTAATAATGAAGACTGGGTGATGAATGCCATGGAATCTCAGGGATTTGTTAAGGATGGGAATGGAATTTTTGCAATACCATCTGGTGGTGGAGTCAGAATTGAAATTGACAGCAGTTTGATTCCAAAGTGCCCGATTGATGGTAGTGATGTTACCATTAATCTTAGAAGTGATGATACATTCCTTGAAGATGAAGGCTGGCATAGAGCATCAGCGGCTTATTCTGATTTCCTTAGAAGACATGAAACCCTGCATGTGCTTTTCCTGGAGCTTGGGGTAGGCAGCAATACACCAGTAATAATCAAGTATCCATTCTGGCAAATGACAATGGAAAATGAAAAAGCTACATATGCATGCTTGAATTACAAAGAGGCATACTGTCCCAAAGAGATAGAAGATAGGAGCGTATGCATTAACAGTGATATAGATGAGCTTTTGGATAAACTGGCATAATTTCATAAAAAGAAAGAAATTATCGGTATTAAAGGGAGATACATTTCTCCCTTTTTACATTTGTGTTGCTCATGATAGAATAATTAAGAATCGCAGTTTTTAGAGGCAAATTATATTCCAGTTTTATAGACGATGACAAATCGCAATTTATGGAAATGTGAGTCGGCTTTCAGGCCAAAGGTATCGGTTTTCAGGAACCGGCGCGCTTTTAGGAAAAGAAGGCTCATTCGAGTGTCTTCGTGTGAAGTCGGGTATGAAGCTGGTTTTTTGCAAAAAGGTATTGACGGTAAATATTTTACACTATATACTATTTACAATAACAGCAATGGATAGGAGAAAGGCAAATGGCAATAATAAAATTACCGATAGACGAATCTCTTCCGGCCTATGTCAATGAGTCCATAGTGGCGCTTGAAGAACTTGTACGAAGTGACCATTTCAGTGCATTTGAGAAACTGGCA
>JAFRLH010000015.1 GCA_017431345.1 Lachnospiraceae bacterium
AACTGCCTGATTGGTTTTTTCTATTATGACCGGTGATCAAAAATAAATAACAACGAAAGACTGTAATCAGCTTTTTGAAAAAACGCGTAGCTCGCACTTGTGCGATCAGAAGGGTTTGGGATTATCCCAACAAGCCAGGTTTGGCGAAAGTAGTTCCGATCCGGATCGGAACACTGCTCGCCAAGTTCTGGAACCGTCCATCGGGACACTGCTTGCCAGTTACCGAGGTAAGGACGGTTCCAGACGAAAATCTGCATACTCTTACGAGTATGCCCTGCTTGCCAAGTACTGAAAGATGGGCAAGACAGGACGTTGACGGCTGAAACCGTCAACCGCTTTCGGGTATATTGACAGTTCAAATCTGTGTTGGTATATTTGTATCGGTCCTGAAAATGGATTTTGGGGGGAATCGGGTTCATCCCGATTCGTTGCCGGTTCTCTCCCCATGACGGGGTGGGTTATCGGCTTATATAGGGTATCTGTCAGATAGGCAGATACAGTGGGCCGCATCAGGGCAGCTACCGGCTTTTTGACTGCCGGGTTACATAGACACATATCGATCAAGGCGGACTCTCCGGGTTCGTCTATCGGTGCGTTTCTATGTGACCCGGCTCTTTTTGTCCGGAAATATGAGAAAAAGGAGAACAGCCAAAATGAGAAACGTAAGAATTAACGAAGCCGGTCACATCGTGGTGAAGAATCTTTCGGCCTGGTGGATCCCGGAGATCAAGGTTCAACGTGAGATCCACGGAACCGTCTACACCGTCACCGGCAGCTATGAAGGAACAGAACTTCCCGACCGGAAGCTCGCCCGCATCCTGCTGAAAAATGTGGAGGATGCCAAATGACAAGCGAGAGGAATTCGGTTATAATGGCACCAGCCAATCCTGTTAAGACAGTTGCCCCTGAAAAGGAGGAAACAGAAATGATAAGGGCAACTGAAAAGATCACAGCACTATACTGCCGTCTGTCCCAGGAAGATGAGAGACTCGGCGAGTCGCTTTCCATCGAAAACCAGAAACGTATCCTTGAAGCATATGCAAAGGAACATCGTTTTCCAAATCCGGTATTCTTTGTAGATGACGGATACAGCGGAACAGACTTTAACCGTCCCGGCTTCCAGGCCATGCTGAACGAAATCGAGTCTGACCATGTAGCGGTACTTTTGACAAAAGACCTGTCGCGTCTCGGACGTAACTCAACAATGACGGGGATGTTCATCAACATCACTTTTGCAAAACATGACGTCCGCTATATTGCCATCAATGACAATTTCGATTCTGCCAATCAGAACAGCGTGGACAATGACTTTGCCGGGATCCGGATGTGGTTCAACGAGTTTTACGCCAGGGATACCAGCAGGAAGATCCGCGCGGTCAACAAGGCTAAAGGTGAACGAGGAGAGCATCTGACAACAAACCCGCCCTTCGGATATATCAAAGATCCGGAGAATTCAAAACAGTGGATCATCGATGAAGAGGCCGCCAAGGTGGTTAGGCACATCTTTGATCTCTGTATGGAAGGCCGGGGGCCGATGCAGATCGCAAAGCAACTGACGGAAGAAAAGGTTCTGACCATTACTGCATACACGATCAAAGAAGGACGGAAAGGGCTCGCTCCTGCGCCTGAGGATCCATACCATTGGGATTCCACTTCTGTGGTGGGAATTCTGGAGACAAGGGACTATACCGGCTGTACCGTGAACTTCAAGACCTACACCAATTCGATTTGGGACAAAAAGACCAGAGAGAATCCGGTGGAGAAGCAGGCGATCTTCTACAACACCCAACCTGCTATCATCGATCCGGAGGTGTATGAAAAGGTCCAGGAGATACGGTCACAGCGGCATCGGCGAACCAAGACGGGCAAATCCCATATGTTTTCCGGTTTGGTCTATTGTGCAGACTGCAAATCCAGAATGTACTACTGCACCACCAGTTACTTCGAGGAACGCCAGGATCATTTCGTCTGCGCCAACTACAGGAGCAACACAGGCTCGTGCTCGGCTCATTTCATCCGGGCGGTCGTTTTGGAACAAATGGTCTGGGAGCATCTCAAAGAAGTCATCTGGTACGTAGGCCACTATGAGAGTCATTTCAGGTCAATCATGGAGGCTAAGCTTCAGGCAGAGAGTAAAGAGACCCTTCGGGTAAAGCGGAAGCAACTGGAAAAGGATGAGAAGCGTATTCAGGAACTTGATCGTCTGTTCATCCATCTGTATGAGGACAATGTGGCTTCCCGGATCAGTGATGACCGTTTCACTATGATGAGTCAGGCCTATGAGAGCGAACAGTATGATCTGAAAGCGGAAGCGGAAGTCTTACGGCAGGAAATCGAAACACAGGAACAACAGAACCAGAATCTTGAACAATTCATTCAGAAGGCCAGAAAGTACGCAGAGCTGACGGAACTCACGCCCTATGTGGCCCATGAGCTGATAAAGGCAATCTATGTCGGAGCTCCTGATAAAAGCAGCGGAAAACGCCGCCAGAGCATCCATATCTGCTATGATCTGATCGGGTTCATCCCGCTGAGTGAACTGATGACACAGGAAATGGCATGACCCGAAGATCATGCCATTCCTGAAAACTATAAAACTGTCTTATGAGGGCCGCCCGTCAGGCGCCCGGTTTTTTATATTGCCCTCCCCTTCAGGAGATCATTCCTCTATGTTTATATCGAAGATCCGGATATCCACACCGTCCGGTCTTCCCCAGCCTTCCGCTCTGAAATGGGCACCGTGGAAATAATCGGCAAGCGCTTCCGAATCCGTCATAAATGTAGGTGTTGCTTCAAACGGTCTCGGCATGCTGTTCCGCTCGAACCATCCATTGTTCTCCACGAACAGATGGCAGGGCTTTCCCTCCTTATCTGTTCCCTCAAAGATATACTTTGCACACATGTGTCTCGCGCCGGCGGGATTCGTCACCTGAATATCCGCGGCGCCGGGACGGACTTTCCCGCAGAAAAGATCCGATTTCACTTCTCCCGAGAACGGGATCACAAGGACTTTCCCGTTCTTCGTGATCATTTCCGTACGATCCTCCTTGTTGATGAAAATGTTGAATTCCATGATCATTTTGTCAGCCATTTTTTCTTCTCCTTTAGTAGTAAATATCATTAACAGGAACAGGTGTGTCAGACAGAGCATTCGGGTCCGACACACCTGTTCCTGCTTCGTTATGATTCACATCTGCTTTAACGTCACGATGAACATCTCATAAAAATCATCCTGTCCGTACAGCTTCGGTGCATTTTCCCCGCCGCCGTTCGTGCTGCGGCGGTAGGCGGCATAGGCTTCTTCCCCGGCTTCGATCAGCTCCATGGGATAGAGTTCGAATCCCTGTGCCTGGCATTCCCTGCAGAATGCATCCACGGGATCTGCCGATTCATGAGTAGCGATCAGCCTCTCCCTGAGTGCCGGATCCTTTTGGGCCAGTCCACGCATTTCTTCCAGTATTTCATAAGGTGTCATAAAATCACCCTCCCCGTCTTATCGGAGCGTTCCCAGGAGGCCTCTGACAAACTTCTTCCCTAATTCTCTGCCGATGGTGTTGGCGGCGGAATTGGCCGCCTTACCGATTGCGGAATTCTTTCTCGCCCTTGCCTTCTTTTCTTTCTCCCGTTCTTCTTTCTCTTTGGCTCTCTGCGCTTCCCTCTCAGCCCTCTCTTTTTCCTTCTCGGCTTTTAACCTTTCCTTTTCTTCCTTCTCGCGCTGTTTGGCCGCTTCCGCTTCCTCTTTTGCTTTCGCTTCCGCTTCCGCCTGCTCTGCGGCCGCCTTCGCTTCTTCGTCATATTTCAGAGCCAGGATCTCATAGGCGGACTCCCGGTCCACCATCTCCTCATACTTATCCTTCAGCGGACTGATAAAGATAGTCTTTTTGATCTCCTGCTCGTTCACGGCGTTCATGGAGCTTCTGGGCGGCAGGATATTTGCTCTCTCAACAATCGTCGGAACGCCCTTCTCGTCCAGCACGGATACCAGCGCCTCACCGGTCGCCAGCTCCTGCAGGACTCTTTCCGTATCAAAATTCGGATTCACGCGGAACGACTTGGCGGCATACCGCAGGGCTTTCTGCTCGTTCGGCGTATAGGCCCGCAGCGCATGCTGCACGCGGTTTCCGATCTGAGCAAGGACGCTCTCCGGAATATCGGAAGGATTCTGGGAAATGAACCAGACGCTGACGCCCTTGGAACGGATCAGCCGGACGACCTGCTCCACCTTATCAAGCAGGGCTTTCGGCGCATCATTGAACAGCAGATGGGCTTCATCAAAGAAGAATGCGATCTTCGGCTTGTCCAGATCGCCCGCTTCCGGAAGCATCTCATACAGCTCGGTCAGCATCCACAGCAGGAAGGTTCCGTACAGCAGCGGATGCTGGAACAGTTCCGCGCATTCCAGAATATTCATGACGCCTCTGCCATCCTCCGCCCAGTCGAACCAGTCGGAAAGATCCAGCGCAGGTTCTCCGAAGAAGATCTCCCCGCCTTCATCCTCCAGGGTAAGGAGAGAACGCTGGATCGCGCCAATGGAAGCGGCGGAGATATTGCCGTATGTCAGTTTATAATCTTTCGCATTATCGCCGACATACTGCACCATCAGTCTGAGATCCTTCAGATCCAGAAGAAGCAGTCCCTGATCGTCCGCGATACGGAAAATGATCCTCATGACGCCGGTCTGTGTATCGTTCAGCCCCAGAAGTCTGGAGAGAAGCTCCGGGCCCATTTCAGAGATCGTTGTCCGTACCGGATGTCCCAGTTTTCCGTATACATCAAAGAACCGGACGGGATAATCGGTATAAACGAACGGCTCCAGACCCATGTTGTCAATGCTTCTGCGGATGTGTTTATTCTCCACGCCCGGCTGCACCATACCGGTCAGATCTCCTTTGATATCAGCAAGAAATACCGGTACTCCCATCTCGGAGAACGATTCCGCGATCACCTTCAGGGTGACCGTTTTACCGGTACCGGTAGCGCCGGCGATCAGTCCGTGCCGGTTTGCCATGGAAGGCTCCAGATATACTGCCTTCTCCCCCGTTGCAAGCCATATCTTCTTCGTTTCTTCAAGATACATGATCTTTCTCCTTCCAAATGATATCTTCTGCCGTTATTTACTGATGCAGCAATGCAGCCGATATTTCCCGTGAAGCTGCATCTCCGCGCGCTGATCTTACCTGGATGATCTCTGCAGCTATACTCACACCGATCTCTTCCGGCGTCTCCGCCCCGATGGAGAGACCGATGGGCGCATGGATCTCACTGATCTTCTCTTCACACACACCTTCCTCCCGCAGCATATCGAACAGCATCCGGTTCTTGCGTCTGCTGCCGATCATTCCCAGATAGGCATGCGGTTTCTCTACAGCCTGCCGGAGCACGGTATAATCGCCTCTGTGTCCGCGTGTAACAATGATGAAGTAGCTGTCTTCATCCGGTTCGATCTCATCAAAGCAATGGTCAAAGTCGCTGCAGACGATGGTCTGTTCTGCTTCCGGGAAACGATCCGGATTCGCATAATCTGCCCTGTCATCGATGATCACCGTTTCGAAATCAATATGTCTGAGCACCGGTTCCAGCGCCAGGGCGACATGGCCGCCGCCGAAGATATAAGCCCTGTCCTTCACCTTGAACTGTTCGACAAAATCTCCCGGATCTGCAGCGTTTATATATTCCAGCTCGATCGTCGCATCTCCCCCGCATCCCATGGCGAGCGCTTCCGGATTCTCCGCCTGCTTCTCATCCAGGATAAAATGATAGGTGCGGTGCTTCTCCTTCGTGTCCAGCATCTCTCTGCAGATCTTCTCTGTTTCAAATTCAAGAAGTCCGCCGCCGACGGTGCCGGCCCGGTCGCCGGCCGCCGTCATAATGAGTACGGCGCCGTGCTTTCTGGGGGTGGATCCCTCTGTCGCAGCAACGCGTGCCGCTACGAAATCAATGCCTTCTTCAATATATTTTCTTGCGTAGTAGGATACCGGTTCTGCCAAGATCATCATCTCCCATTCTTATCTGTTTATAGCTATACTGTTCTGATTATAACATTTATCCTGAAAATGGCAATAAAAACCGGAACCTCCAGAAAGGTTCCGGTCATGATCATTTTTATGAAATTACTTATTCATCTGCTTTGCAACTTCTGCTGCGAAATCCTCTTCCTTCTTCTGAAGGCCTTCGCCGGTCTCAAAACGGACGAACTTCTTAAGGACAACAGGTGCGCCTGCTGCCTTGGAGACTTCCTGCAGATACTTTCCGACGGTCTGCTTTCCGTCTTCTGCACGGACATAGACCTGATCGAGCAGGCAGATATCCTTCATCTCTTTGCTGATACGGCCTTCGATCATGCCTTTGATGACCTTCTCGGGCTTGCTGGATTCCTTGGGATCGTTCATGATCTGTGCCATCAGGATCTCTCTCTCATGGTTCAGGAACTCATCGGAAACCTCGTCACGGGATACGTACTGGGGACGCATTGCAGCGATCTGCATGGCAATGTTCTTCAGCGCTTCCTTCGCAGCATCGTTCTCCGGCGCTTCAGCCTGTACCAGAACACCGATCCGGCCGCCGCCATGGATATAATCAACGACCAGTCCGTCACCCGCATCGACCTTCTCGAAGCGGCGGATCTTCAGGTTCTCTCCGATGACGGAGATCTTCTCGGACAGTGCCTGGGCAACTGTAAGGGAAGGATCCTCAGACCAGGGCTCCTCAAGGAAAGCATCGATATCCGCAGCGGAAGTAGCCATCGCCTGTGCAGCGACCTGTGCTACGTATGCCTGGAAATCAGCATTCTTGGCAACAAAGTCTGTCTCGGAGTTTACTTCCACGACAACCGCTTTCTTTCCGTCTACGATCGTCTTTACAAGACCCTCGGCAGCAATACGGCCGGCCTTCTTGGCAGCAGCTGCAAGTCCTTTTTCACGAAGGAATTCAACAGCCTTGTCCATATCGCCGTCCACAGCGGTAAGAGCCTTCTTGCAGTCCATCATGCCTGCGCCTGTCATTTCACGCAGTTCTTTTACCATTGCAGCAGTAACAGCCATTATTCTTCCTCCTCTTTTACTTCCTCAACTACAGCTTCCTCAGCTTCAGCAGCTTCGGTCTCGTCCATGCTCTCGCCCTGCTGTGCTTCGATAACAGCATCAGCGACCTTGCCGGCGATCAGCTTGACAGCGCGGATCGCGTCGTCATTTCCAGGGATCACATAATCAAGCTCTTCAGGATCGCAGTTCGTATCGGCGATACCGATCAGGGTGATGCCGAGTGCGTGCGCTTCCTGTACGCAGATATGCTCTTTCTTGGGGTCTACGATGAAGATGGCATCCGGGATCTTCTTCATGTTCTTGATGCCGCCAAGGTTCTTCTCAAGCTTTTCCCATTCCTTCTTGATCTGGATGACTTCTTTCTTGGGCAGTACGTCAAATGTGCCGTCCTCGCTCATCTTCTCGATGGCGCGAAGTCTTGCGATCCGCTGCTGGATGGTCTTGAAGTTCGTCAGCATGCCGCCGAGCCATCTCTGGTTTACATAGTACATTCCGCAGCGCTCTGCTTCCTGCTGGATCGCATCCTGCGCCTGCTTCTTGGTACCTACGAACAGGATCGTGCCGCCGTTTGCCACGATATCGACAACAGCATTGTAGGCCTCATCTACCTTGACGACTGACTTCTGCAGGTCAATGATGTAGATGCCGTTTCTCTCCGTGTAGATGTACGGAGCCATTTTGGGGTTCCATCTTCTGGTCTGATGTCCGAAATGCACACCGGCTTCCAGAAGCTGCTTCATGGAAATTACGCTCATGTCTTTTTCCTCCATTCGGTTATTCTTTCGCGTGTATCCGGCGGGGACCGTAAGGCACCTGCCCGCGGGATCGTTTCACGCGTGCAAAATGAGCATCTGCGTGTCCGCAGACCAAAATAATATAGCACAGCCGTGTCCCGGACGCAAGTCCTTTTCCCGACTTTTTTATGTTCTTTTATGCTTTTCCGGACATTTCCGTTCTGACAGAACAGGCGCCTGCAGAAGAGGCAGAGAGGATATCTTCTGTCTCTGATATCCTCCCTGCCTCTTCTCTTTTTTTCCTGTTTTTTCTTATTATAAAGGAGTGCTTCTCAGCTGTCCTCTTTCAGCTTGTTGAGCTCATCGATGATCAGATCGTTCTGGATCTTGATGTAGGTCCCCTTCATTCCGGATGACCGGCTCTCGATAACGCCTGCGCTCTCCAGCTTCCTGAGCGCATTGACGATCACGGAACGGGTAATGCCGACTCTGTCAGCGACCTTGCTGGCCACCAGGATGCCTTCCTTGCCCTCCATCTCATCGAAGATATGGTGCACAGCCTCCAGTTCGGAAGCGGAAAGGGTGCCGATCGCGGATTTGACGATCTGGAGCTTCCTGATCTCTTCCGCGCTCTCCTCGTTCAGTGACCGCAGCATCTCCAGGCCGACGACCGCATTGCCGTATTCCGCAAGGATGATATCGTCGATATCATAGGGAACGGTATTCTTATAAATGAAGAGGGTTCCGAGACGCTCTCCGGCAATATCGATCGGGGTGACAATGACATGATATCTCTTCAGCTGCGGGCCTTCAAATCCAAGGGTCTCCAGGATCACATTTTCTTTTGTCGAAAGAATGTTCAGCAATCTTTCATTCAGGGCTTCGTCAATAAAACGACCGACCTTTGCATTGTCCCAGTCTTCATCTCCCTCTTCCACAAACGCTTCTCCGACACCGAGGATCTTTCCCTTTTTACTGATCACAAGAACATTTGATTCCAGCACTTCACTCAGTACTTTGCAGACATCATTAAACACGAAGACCTTGGAAGTATTGTTATGCAGAAGTTTGTTGATCTTCCTGGTCTTATCCAACAGTTGAACGCTCATACTTTCCTCCTGAGGCTGTACTTAAGCAGATTTCAGTTTATCCGGAAATTTTCGACAGCAGGCTTTGTAATAAAAGCCCTCCAATATCATCCCGCTCTCATTTAGATATAATACACTATATTGGTTGTTATTTCAACCTTTTTTCTGAAATTTCTGATATTACTTGCTTCATTTACGAAATCGAAGTACGATTTATTGTTTTTTTATTATGTTTGTTTTTTATTGTTCGTTTTTACGCATGCTTTTTAACACTCTCCACAATGTCATTATTTTATTACACATATTTATAAATTTTTTATCATCTGTACCCTTGCAAGAGATTTGAAAATGTTGTATAAGAAGGATGATATCCTACCGGAGGCGTTGGTTTCATGGCAAAAAATCTGATAATCGTCGAGTCACCCACCAAAGTTAAAACAATTAAGAAATTTCTCGGTTCATCCTATGCCGTCGAAGCATCCGGCGGACACGTCAGGGATCTCCCCAAATCTGCGCTCGGCGTGGATGTGGACGCCGATTTTGAACCGCATTATATTACAATCCGCGGCAAGGGCGAAGTGATCTCCGCGTTAAAAAAGCAGGCAAAGAAGGCAGATAAGATCTATCTCGCGACCGACCCGGACCGCGAGGGAGAAGCCATTGCCTGGCATCTGAAGGAGATCCTGTCTTCGGAAGACAGAAAGATCTCCAGGATCACGTTCAACGAGATCACAAAGAACGCAGTCAAAGCGTCTCTGAAAGCACCGCGGGATCTGAACATGGATCTGATCGACGCCCAGCAGGCAAGACGAGTGCTGGACCGTGTGGTAGGATACCGCATCTCTCCTCTTCTCTGGAAAAAGGTGAAAAGAGGATTAAGCGCAGGCAGAGTGCAGTCTGCTTCCCTGGCCATGATATGCAGACGCGAAGACGAGATCAACGCTTTTGAAAAAGAAGAATTCTGGACACTGACGGCCATGGTCTCCGCCGAGGGATCCAGGAAACCGCTTGAACTTCAGTATGCCGGCAGGAAGAAGCTGACCTCTGAAGAGGAAACTCAGAAGCTGATCGATAAGCTTACGGGCGCTGCGTTTAAGATCTCCGATATCCAGGAGACCAAAAAGACCAGGAAACCCCCTCTTCCCTTTACGACCAGTACGCTCCAGCAGGAAGCATCCAGAGTACTTAATTTCTCCACCCAGAAGACAATGCGCATTGCGCAGCAGCTTTATGAAGGCGTGGATGTGAAGGGATCCGGCACGATCGGTCTGATCACCTACCTTCGTACTGACAGTACACGGATCGCAGAGGAAGCAGATGCCGCGGCAAGGGCTTATATAGCGGAGAAATACGGAACAGACCATGTCGGCAGAAAACAGGCATCCTCTGCAGCCGGCGGAAGGATCCAGGATGCACACGAAGCGATCCGGCCCACCGATATCACACTGATTCCTGCGTCCGTCTCTGATTCCCTGAGCCGTGACCAGCTGAGGCTGTATCAGCTGATCTGGCGGCGCTTCACCGCAAGCCGTATGGCTGAAGCCCGCTACAACACACTGACCATCAAGGCAGAAGCTGACGGGGAGCCCTTCAAGGCATCTGCAAACATCAAGACATTCGACGGATTCCTTTCCATCTATGACACGGATGAGGATAAACTGAAGGGTACCAGTGCTCTTACAAAGATCACTGCCGACACAAAACTGACATTTGTATCCTTTGATCCGAAACAGCATTTTACACAGCCGCCGGCCCATTTTACCGAAGCTACCCTGGTAAGAGCCATGGAGGAAGCCGGGATCGGCCGTCCAAGCACTTATGCTCCTACGATCACTACCATGCTGGGACGGCACTATCTGACCAAAGACGGAAAGAATCTCTTTGTCACCGAGCTTGGCGAAGCTGTAAACAATATCATGAAGGAATACTTCCCCGATATCGCTGATGAAGGCTTTACCGCCGGCATGGAATCCGAGCTCGATCAGGTGGAAGAAGGCGCTGAGGACTGGAAAAAACCGGTGAGGGACTATTACCCGGCCCTGATGAATTCCGTAAAAAAAGCGGAGGAAGAACTGGATAAGATAAAGATCGCCGACGAAGTAAGCAATGAACTCTGCGAAGTCTGCGGCAGAAATCTCGTCATAAAATACGGCCCGCACGGACGTTTCCTCGCCTGTCCCGGATTTCCGGAATGCCGGTTCACGAAACCCCTTACCGAGAAAGCCGGTGTAAAATGTCCGCTCTGCGGCGGTGAGATCCTGATCCGGAAGACCAAAAAAGGCAGGCGCTATTACGGGTGCGAGAACAACCCGACATGCGAATATATGTCGTGGAGAAAGCCTTCGGACGAAGAGCCTGAAAAATAATTCGAATACAATATCTGCAGAGATGGAAGACCGGACGGGCTTCCATCTTTTTTGCTTCAGGAAGACAGCTGCCCTGCACTTTCCTGTACCGGGACAGCACAACCATCACTTTTTGTCACAAATTTTGTCGCAAATAGTTTGTGTACATCCGCCGGCCGCTTTGCTATGATACCCAAAAAGAATCTGCACGGAGGCTGGAAAGTGTACGCAAGCATTATAAGTATTGCCATGAACGGAATGAACGGATACCCTGTGCGGGTCGAGACGGATGTTTCGCCCGGCCTTCCTGAATTTTCGATGGTCGGATTCCTCTCTTCCGAAGTAAGGGAAGCCAGGGAACGGGTCCGGACAGCCCTGCGCAATTCCGGCTTCGCACTCCTGCCGAAAAAAATCACAGTCAATCTGGCGCCTGCCGATATCAGGAAGGAAGGGACAGCTTATGATCTGGCGCTTGCTGTCTCCCTTCTCGCAGCGAATGAGATGATCCCGCAGGAACGGACAGACGGCATCGTGTTTATCGGGGAATTGGCTTTAAACGGAGAACTGCGGCCTGTCCACGGTGTCCTGCCAAGAGTATGCCGTGCAAAAGAAGCCGGCCTGACGACCTGTTTCCTCCCTTTCGAGAACAGACGGGAAGGTGCTGTCGTTGACGGGATACGGATCATCGGCATAAAGGATCTTCGGGAAGCGGTGCATCTCCTGGCCTGTCCGGAGGAGCAGAAGCCGGAAGTATGCCCTGCCAGAGAGATCCTGGAGCAGACCCGCACCTATTCCGTAGATTTTTCCGAAGTATGCGGACAATACGGGATGAAACGGGCGGCTGAAGCGGCGGCTGCCGGCATGCACAATCTCCTTCTGATCGGAAGCCCCGGAAGCGGAAAATCAATGATCGCAAGGCGGATCCCGACGATCCTGCCGGGGCTCACCTGGGAGGAATGCCTGGCTGTCTCAAAAGTGTACAGCGTTGCCGGGCTTCTCAACGATAAACAGCCGCTGATCGTGTGCCGTCCGTTCAGGGCTCCGCACCATACGATCTCAACAGCTGCCCTCATCGGCGGGGGCCGGATCCCCAGACCCGGCGAGATATCACTGGCGGACAGAGGCGTTCTGTTCCTGGATGAGCTTCCCGAATTTCAAAAAAATACCCTGGAAGTCCTCCGGCAGCCGATGGAGGACAGACAGGTGATGATCGCCCGGACCGCGGGATCCGGCAGCTTTCCGGCAGATACCATGATCGTCGCCGCGATGAATCCCTGCCGCTGCGGCTATTATCCCGACAGAAGCCGGTGTCAGTGCAGCATATCCGACGTCAGAAGGTATCTCGGGAGAATCAGCCGTCCTCTTCTTGACCGCATGGATCTGTGCGTGGAAGCGCCTCCCGTCGGTTATTCTGATTTCTCCATGCCGGCAGCAGCCGGAGAAAGTTCTGCTGTCATAAGAGAGCGCGTTGAAAAAGCACGCAGGATCCAGCAGGATCGTTTCCGGGGCGAGAACATCTTCTTCAATGCACAGATGCAGCCGAAGCATGTCAGTATCCACTGCAGACTCGGTGCACATGAAGAAAGAATCATGAAGGAATTATTCGAAACAAAAAAACTGAGCGCCAGAGCTTACCACAGACTTCTTAAAGTCGCACGGACGCTTGCCGATCTCTCCGGAGAACCCGACATCCGCGATATCCATCTTATAGAAGCTGCAGAATACCGCAGTCTGGAGGAAAAATATTGGGGCTAAACGAAAGAGAATTAAGATACAGGATCTCTCTTATGAATACCGTCGGTCCGGTCACGTTCTGGAAACTGAAAGATTATTACGGAAGCGCTTTCCGGATCTGGAACACCGAACCGCCTGAACTGACGGAACGCCAGCTGACGGAATGGAGACTGTTCCATTCAGCAGCTAAGGAGACCGAGTTGAAAGAGGGATATGCCGCTCTGCTGCATTCTGCGTCTTACAGGTTCGTAATCCCTGAAGACAACGAATTTCCCGAAGCGCTGAAATGGATTCCGGATCCTCCTGTCGGCATTTATGTCAAAGGGTCGCTTCCGGAAAAGCACAGACCGGTCGCTGCCGTGATCGGAAGCCGGGCCTGCAGCGAATACGGAAAGCACCAGGCGCTGAAGATCGCAAAAGAACTTGCCGAATCCGGTGTCGGCGTAGCAAGCGGACTGGCTGCCGGCATAGACTCCTTCGGACACAGAGGGGCGCTTGAAGGAAACGGGTATACCGTGGCTGTCCTGGGAAACGGCATCGACCGATGCTATCCTGTTACCAATCTGCATCTCTATGAGACCATTTCCGAAAAAGGCGCTGTCATCTCGGAATATCCTCCCGGGACGCCCGGCAGGCCAATGTATTTCCCGCTCAGGAACAGGATCATTAGCGGTCTTTCAAAACTCGTTGTGGTGATCGAGGCCAAGAAACGAAGCGGATCACTGATTACGGTAGAACGGGCCCTGGAACAGGGCAAAGATGTCATGGCTGTTCCGGGCCGTCTCGGAGATCCCTTAAGCGAAGGCTGTCTTTCGCTGATCCGCCAGGGGGCTGGTATAGTGACCTGTACGGATGATATCCTGTTCGCAATGGGGATACAGACCGAAAAGAAGAAAGCTGCCCGGACCGGATCGAAGAACACACGCCTTTCCCGGGAAGAGCAGGCTGTCCTGAATCTTATGAGTACAGACCCGGTCCATCCGGACAGATTGTGTGAAACACTGGATCTGCCGCCCGGTACGCTTTACATGATCCTCTTCCGGCTGGAAAATGAAGGGCTGATCCGAAGCGCCGGCCCCGGACTCTACGCAAAAACATAAAGCAGGAACCGTATCAGATACGGCTCCTGCCTGGAAAGGGAACTAAAGAAAACTGTATTCGTTTTATTTGTTCATGATATCCTTATCGATCGCAGCTGCGGCAGCTTTTCCTGCGCCCATTGCGAGGATAACCGTGGCTGCTCCTGTAACGGCATCGCCGCCGGCATAAACATGAGGGCGGCTGGTAAGTCCGTCTTCACCGTTTGTCACGATGCAGCCGTGTCTGTTGGTATCAAGACCTTCCGTGGTGTCCTTGATCAGCGGGTTCGGTGAAGTACCGATCGCGATGATGACGCAGTCAACATCCAGATCGAATTCACTGCCGGGCTTCTTGATGGGACGGCGGCGTCCGGACTCATCCGGCTCACCGAGTTCCATCTCGATGCACTGCATGCCGCCGACAAAGCCCTTCTGGAACTTGTCATCGGTATCCTTCGGATAGATCTGTACGGGGTTGCAGAGAAGTTTGAAGATGATACCCTCTTCCTTCGCATGCTCGACTTCCTCACGTCTTGCAGGAAGTTCCTCATCAGAACGGCGGTATACGATGTAAACATTCTCCGCGCCCAGTCTCTTGGCTGTACGGGCAGCGTCCATAGCAACGTTTCCGCCGCCGACGACTGCTACGTTCTTTGAACGGATGATCGGCGTAGCAGTGGTGTCCTTGAATGCCTTCATCAGGTTTACTCTGGTCAGATACTCATTTGCGGAATATACGCAGTTGAGGTTCTCACCGGGGATATTCTGGAATCTGGGAAGGCCGGCGCCGGTTCCGATAAACACGGCTTCAAAACCGTAATCTTCCATCAGCTCGTCGATAGAGATGACCTTGCCGATGATCATATTGGTCTCGACCTTGACGCCCAGTTTCTTCAGGTTGTCCACTTCAGCCTGCACGATCGCCTTCGGAAGACGGAATTCCGGGATACCGTAGATCAGCACGCCGCCCGCAAGGTGAAGGGCTTCAAAGATCGTTACATCATAACCCATTCTTGCAAGATCGCCTGCGCAGGTAAGTCCGGCAGGGCCGGCGCCTACGATCGCCACTTTATGTCCGTTCTTCTCCGGAACGACCGGATCTTCCTTCACGTTCTCACGATGCCAGTCGGCAACAAATCTCTCCAGACGGCCGATGCCTACAGGCTCACCCTTCTTGCCGCGTACGCAGAACTTCTCGCACTGGGATTCCTGGGGACATACACGTCCGCAGACTGCCGGCAGAGAGCTGTCCTGGCTGATGATCTGATAAGCTTCCTCGTATTCTCCGGCAGCTACCTTTGCAATGAACTCAGGGATCTTGATCGCTACGGGACATCCCTTCATGCAGGGGCGGGCTTTGCAGCCGAGGCAGCGCTGTGCTTCATCGAGGGCCTGTTCTTCCGTATATCCGAGAGCGACTTCGCTGAAATTCTTATTGCGGACATTGGGGTCCTGCTGGGGCATTTCATTCTTTTTGAGTGACATATTAGGCATGATCAGGCTTCCTCCTTCTTGAACAGATTGCAGACCTTCTCATGATCTGCCACCTCAAAAGGCTTGTAGATGATGCTGCGGCTCATGGCGGAATCAAAATCAACCAGATGTCCGTCAAAGTCAGGTCCGTCCACACAGGCGAACTTGGTCTCGCCGCCGACGATCAGACGGCATCCGCCGCACATTCCGGTTCCGTCTACCATGATCGGGTTCATGGAGATGACCGTCTTCACATTGTATTTCTTGGTAAGCAGACATACGAACTTCATCATGATCATCGGTCCGATGGCGATGACTTCATCGTACTCGTTCCCGGCATTGATGAGTTCTTCCAGTGCGTTCGTGACAAGACCTTTTGTGCCGTAGCTTCCGTCATCTGTCATCATGACCATCTTGCTGCTGCAGGCTTCAAATTCTTTCTCGAGAATAACAAGGTCTTTTGTTCTGAAACCGACGATCGAATGGACTTCTGTTCCCTGCTCATGCAGTGCTCTTGCGATCGGAAGCGCAATAGCGCATCCCACGCCGCCGCCGACAACAGCGACTTTTTTAAGTCCTTCCGTCTCGGTAGGACGTCCGAGCGGACCGACAAAGTCTGTGATAGACTCTCCCTCTTCCTTATGATTCAGCAGTTCGGTAGTTGCTCCCACGATCTGGAAGATGATGGTAACAGCTCCGGTCTCCTTATCCGTGCCTGCGATCGTGAGCGGGATACGCTCTCCTTCATCATCCACTCTTAAGATAATGAACTGACCGGGCTTTGCCTTCTTCGCGATAAGAGGAGCCTCGATATCCATCAGTGTTACTGTGGGATTAAGACATTCTTTCTTCAGGATCCTGTACATATCCATCTGCCCTTTCCTGTTTTCCGCTGTGCGGTGATATAGCCGGATTATCCGGCACAGACTGAAACCTGATCTCCAGATTTCGTTTAATATAATAGCAGAACATTCCTTTCTTTGCAACGAATTCCACCAACAGATATTTTCTCTTCCCTGCAACTATTTCATTCAGTGAAACTTTTGTTCGGACTGCTTACTGCATTCTTTGCATGCTCTTACCGTAAAACGACCTGTTTTACGGTATAAACTGACAGAAGTCTTCCGGTCCATCTTCCGGATCCCTTCCTTTACTTTCATTTTTTTAATCCGGTCAGGCGAACAGAAGCTATTAAAAAGAATACTTCAGTATGGCCTTAAAATAATATGGTTTTTTGATTGTATCCGAGAATTTCGCCTTATGAAATTTTCGGTGCCGAAACCATACTTTTACAAGGCGTCCCGGCTATTTTCCACAAAAAAAACGGGCTGCAACAGCCCGTTTAAGGTAATGCCGGTACTACTTTACTGCGGCAGCAAGATCCTCTACGGATCCATCATACCAGAAATCGACAAACTCCCTGGTAACTACCCTCTTGTAGTCTTCCATAGGGACTAACTGATGATAATAGAAAACACGCCCCACTCGGTAGGAAGACAGATAATTCTTCTGGATCAGATGAAGCAGGAAGGTGGAAACTGTCTGTCTTTTCCATTCTCTTCCATACTTTTCGTGTACGATTGCCATGATTTCTACCAGGGAAACATCCTTTTTGGAATCCCAGACAGCCTTCATGACGATCTGTTCACATTCCGTTAAGTTTACATTATCCGTCATGTCCTCGCTCCTTCCTGTACAGCCCCGCTTCGGCTTAGGCGATTATACCATTTTTCTATAATTTATGCAATGTTTTTCTTCAGCGCCTTTCATGAAAATATAAATTTCATATGACAGATAAAACGGGTTTCCCTTACTGCGCAGCAGTTTCGCTCTCAGGCTCCGCCGGTGCTGCCGTTTCCTCTGCGGCTGCAGCTGTTTCGCCTGCTGCTTCTGTTTCTTCGCCCGCTGCAGGCGTTTCTTCCTCTGTATCGGTCAGCGTAGCCGTCTCCATGATCACTTCTGTGATCTTGCTCATCTTCAGGTTGAACCGGATATAGCCTTTCCCGTAAAAATCACTGTAGGTGGCAGCCTGATCTTCCCCAAAGAAATCCTTTATCTCATCGTCTGTTACAGTGATGTTCTCCTTGTCGGAAATGACCTGCGTAATGATATACTGCTTTGCAGTCTGTTCCGCGTTGGCCCTGTAATTCTCACGCATTTCCTCCACAGATCCGACACCGGTCGCAGACAGATAATCCGCAAGGGTCATACCGTAATTATATGCAGTCTTATTCATATAAGCTTCATATATATCCATATGACCGGTCACAAGTGATTCGGGAATCTCGGAAAATTCACTCTTGTCAAGGAGCCATTTCCAGACCACGCTGTACGCTTTGTTCTTCTCAAGACTCTCTTTTACCTTTGTATTCATATCCTCTACGGATTCATACCCAAAGGATTCCTTCAGATTCTTCTGAACAAACTCGTCCGTGATCTCCGGATCGACTTTCTCGGAGATATAGTTGATGGTCGTTACAAAGACGGCGTCTTTGCCCTGCAGATCGGTATTCTGCGGATATTCATCCGGGAACGTCACTTTTACATCGATCGTCTCCCCGGGTTTATGTCCGATCAGCTGCTCCAGAAAATCATCGATATAGGAGGTCACGCCGATCGTAACATCCGTTCCGTTCCCGCCGGTGCTTCCGCCTTCAAATTCAACGCCGTCGATACTTCCGACATAATCGATATTAACAGTATCTCCGTCCTTTACTTCTCTGTCTTTCACCTGATTGGTCGTGGCGAAGGAGGCGGTGATCGATTTGATCTGCTCATTCACTTCTTCATCCGTCACTTCCACTTCGGCTTTCTGGAAAACGGCATTTTTATAGTCTGGCAGCGTGACGCATTCTGTCACGCTCATGTCCTCCAGATTTCCCTCCTCATCCAGGCCTTTGGAAAAATCGGGATTCTCTGCGGGCGGTATGGCAGCCTGGGTTTCCGCTTCTGTTCCGGCTGCGCTCTCATCCGCTTCACTCTCTGCTGCTGCCGTTTCTGTATCTGCGGAAGCTTCGGTGCTCTCTGCCGCCGTCCCTTCAGCTGCTTCGGTCTCTGCCGCAGAAGTTGCATCAGCGGAGGAATCCCCCGTGCTTCCGCATCCGGAAATTCCCATGGCACACACTAATACTACAGTCATGATCAACGCTGTCCACTTTTTCATTTCTATCCTCCTGGATCCTGTCAAAAAACTTCCGGCCGAGCAGGACTGTAAGCCGGGTTCTGTCGTGAATGATCATCTGTCTACGACTGCCGTTGCCGACAGCCTCAAGCGACCTACCCGGGAGCAGACGGGCCGCCCTGCGCTCCCTGTTTGGTCTTGCTTCGGATGGGGTTTACAATGCCCTGCACGTTACCGTACAGGCGGTAGTCTCTTACACTGCCTTTTCAACCTTACCGGATCCCCGGCGGTATGTTTTCTGCTGCACTTTCCTTGGAGTCGCCTCCACCGGCCGTTAACCGGCATCCTGCCCTGCGAAGCCCGGACTTTCCTCATCCGCAGCTGTTCCGGATATTCCGGCGTTTCTGCGTCCGCGATCATTCATCCTGCTCGGACCATTTACGTATTCTAGCAGAAACATTCCCGTAAATCAATCACTTCACAAAGTGTTCACCTTTTATGGGAAATGCCGTTCCTGTCACACCTTGAACAGGCTTCCGCCGATAAATTCCTTAAGAAGCGAATTCCCGGGGATCGCATCGCTGCTGACGGCAAGGAAATAATCAAAGAATTTCAGAAGTTTCTTTGCTTCCAGATACTCCTCGCAGTCTTCCGGGATCCCGAAAAGCAGCTGTTCCGCATAAGGTTTCAGCACGGAGAATTCATAGATCAGGGACGAATCGAACATGACGTCCGCGCTTTCCTGGAACGGGAAAATATTGCGTTCTTCGCCTCTTCTGACAGACGGCCATCTGGCGATCGTATCTCTGGCAGAGGTTCCGCGCGTCCTTGCGTCCCTGATCATTCTTCTGACCAGCCTTCCGTCCGTAGTGGGGATCCTGTTATGCTCATCGATATTCAGCTGGGAAAGCGCACTGATATAGATCCTGAATTTCGCTTCCGGCGGAAGGGATTCCGAAAGCCTGTCATTCAGGCAGTGGATGCCTTCAATGACCAGGATATCCGAAGGGCCGATCTGCAGGTAATGCCCCTTATAAGTCCTTCTGCCCTGCACAAAATCAAAAGTGGGAAGCTCAACTCTTTCTCCTGCGAGAAGCTTCTTCATATCCTCATTGAAAAGCTTAACATCCACGCATTCCAGCGCTTCAAAATCCAGTTTCCCGTCTTCGTCCACCGGCGTATCTTCCCTGTTGACGAAATAATCATCCACTGCGATCGGATGCGGATTCAGGCCGTTTGCCCGCAGCTGAATGGAAAGCCTGTGGGAGAAGCTCGTTTTGCCCGAAGAGGACGGTCCGGCGATCATCACGAACTTGACGTCTTTGCGCTCGGCGATCATGGAGGCGATCTTCGCGATCCTGGCTTCCTGTCTCGCTTCAGCGACGAGAATCATGTCTTCCGCCATTCCGGCAGCGATCTTGTCATTGATCTCTCCTACCGTCGACAGACCCATCCTGTCGCACCACTGGGAGGTTTCCATCATCAGGGTAAATCTCTTTTCCTGTCCGGTATCATCCGAAATGACCTTGGGATCCCTGCGCTTTGGCAGCACAAGGATAAGACCTCCGTGATACGGAACGACATCAAATACTGTTATGTATCCGGAAGAAGGTACCATGTATCCGTAAAAATAATCCATAAAACCTTCCAGTGAATACAGGTTCACCTTCGAATTTCTCCGGTAGCGGAAAAGTCTGTCCTTCTTGTACATTTTCAGTTTTCGGAACATCGCTCTTGCTTCATCGACCGGTACAGAGAATTTTTCAAACGGCACATCCGCCTCTATGATCTCCTGCATCCGTTCTTTGATCCTGGCGGCAAACGCTTCATCGCAGGTCACATTTCCGGTGATCATGATGAAAAGGCCGTTATTGACCGAGAAATCGGAGTAGACCGAATCCAGATCCTTCAGATCCACGCAGTCATAGACCGCTTTCATCATGACCATCAGCGCCGATCTGCGGTATGTCTGCATGCCCACCGTCTCGCCGGTCGTAATAAACGTTACCTCTGCGTCTCCGGTGACTTTTTTCCGGAGCTCTTTCAGCTTGCCGTTTACCTTCGCCAGCACAATATCATTTTCATAATCTGCCTGTTCGCTCATGGCAAGGAATTTCAGGGATGTGCCTTCGTTTACTTTGATCTGCTTTCCGCCTGTTTTCACAAGTACCATCATTCACTCCTTATCTGCCGCAGAGCGGCTTCCGTCAGTGCTCTTTCAACAGCCAGTTCCTGCATCCTTTCCGATGCCTGCTTCGTGGGATTATTCTTCAGGCCGCCGATGATCGATTTCAGTTTCACTGTCCTGGCGGACAGCCATTCTTCCATCGTCTTATCCCGGCGGACGAGGTTGTATTTTCCGAATGCGAGCTCTGTTTCCGTATATTCCTCCGCCTTTCCGCGGCACGCACAGAGCAGGGAATAGTATTTCCCGTCATCCCTGATAAAAGACTCATCCGTTATCCTGAAACCGTTTTCATGAAGAAAAGCTCTGACCTCCGGTACATGGGACTGCGGTCCGAGCACAAGCCTGTTGATACCGGCCAGTCTGTCCATTCCGCAGCCGATGATACGCATGATCAGATCGCCTCCCATGCCCGCGATCAGTATGGTATCCGCTTCGCCGGGCTTTAGTTCTTCCAGTCCATCCGAGAGCCTTGTTTCTATATGATCTTCCAGTCCGGCACCTCTGATATTTGCCCCGGCCGCAGCAAGCGGACCGGAACGGATATCCATGGCAATGGCTTTTTCAAAAGCATTTTCTTCGATCAGCTTAATGCAGACGAACGCATGATCACAGCCTATATCTGCGACCGTCTTTCCTGTTCCGCAAAGCCGGATGATCTCGGTAAGCCGTAACGAGAGTTTCGCGCTCATAGGTCTTCTCCGTTTAAAGATACAGAGGGAGGATCCGAAATGCTCCCGGGCTTTTCCAGCCGCGCCGCTTCCTTCAGCGCTTCCTGGAAAGCCTTTGCATCGGACGGATCCCGCAGCTGTCTGTCGATCCGGTCCTTTTTCATCCTTCTCACGTTTTCCTTCATAAGCTTTGCAATATCCGGACTGCCGGAACCGCCGGGAAAAGCGGCCGCCGAAACCTCTGCCGCTGCATTTCTCAGCAGTTCGTTTTCCTGATATCTGTCAATCAGTCCGGCAGGATCCAATACTGTATTGCTTCCCCACAGTCCGAACAGATCCGCTGCAAGCATGGAACAGTCCCTGTCGGAAAAATCTTCCGGCCTCAGTTCCCTGATCACCCAGGCTGCAGCTTCCGGCTGCTGCATCCCGAAATACAGCACCTGGATCTGTGCGCTCCGCAGACCTGCCTGTTTTTTGTCGGGACTCCCTGCCGTTTTCCGTACCGGTGTGGTTTTCATGCGGGCCGGTACCGGATCATTCTGCACAAGACCGTACCCGGCTCTCCGGACCATGTCTCTCAGCCCCTCCACAGGAATGCCGTGCCGCTGGGCTGCCGACATCAGGTAGTTTTCCCGTTCCAGTTCCTCGGCAAAGGACGTCAGCTTTCCCGCGATCTGCCGGTAAAATGCGGTTTTTTCCGCCGGATCATTCATGTCATATCCGCTTCTGATCACATCTGTCTCAAACAGAAATCCGTTTACGGCGGAATCGATCCGTTCCTGAAATGCTTCCGCTCCGAGCGCTTTGATAAACTCATCCGGATCCTTGTACGGCTTCAGATCCAGCACACGGACGTTCACGCCCGCTGCTTTTAAGATCGGAATCGCTCTCATCGCCGCTTTTACGCCCGCCCCGTCACTGTCATAGGTAAGCACGACTTCCTTCACGTATCTCGCGATCAGCGCAGCATGCCCTTCGGTCAGCGAAGTACCAAGCGAAGCCACTGCCTGATCGAATCCGGCCTGATGCATGGAAATGACATCCATATATCCTTCACACAGAAGGAAATATCCTGCCCTGCTCCTTTTTGCAAGGTGAAGGCCATACAGATTTCTGCTTTTATCAAAAAGCATCGTCTCGGGGGAGTTCAGATATTTCGGTTCCCCGTCTCCCATCACTCTTCCGCCGAAGCCGATCACCCGCCGGTTCGAATCCATGATCGGAAACATCACCCTGTTCCAGAAACGGTCGGTGATCCGTTTCTCCGTGATCTTTGCAAGGCCGGCCTGGGATATGATGTCATCCGAATAGCCTTTTCCTTTCAGATACTGATACAGCGCATTGGATGTCTGCGGTGCATAACCGAGGCCGAAATTGATCATGGTATCCCTGGAAAGACGCCGGCCGGCAAAATACTCTCTGCCGCGGGTCCCCCTTTCGGAAAAGAGCTGCTTCGCATAGAAGGTCGCCGCTTCTTTATTGACATCCAGAAGTCTCTGCCGGAGCCCGATCCGTTTTCTCTCCTCCGCATCCGGTTCCTCTTCCGGCAGCGCGATTCCCGCCCGTTCAGCCAGCGCCTTCACCGCTTCCTGGAAGGAATAGTTCTCGTACTCCATCATGAACGTGATCACATTGCCGCCGACGCCGCAGCCGAAACAGTGATACGTCTGCCTGTCCGGCCGGACATGGAAAGAGGGCGTTTTTTCATTATGAAAAGGGCAGCAGCCGAAATAGCCGCCGCCTTTTTTTGTCAGCTTTATATAGGATGAGATCACGGATACTATATCATTTCTTACACGGATTTCCTGTATGAGATCCTCACTATAGCGCACGCGTCTCACCTCCTTTTTACCATCCGACAGGTACAAACAGCTTTCTGAATGTATCGATCGCAAATGTATCCGTCATGCCGGATACATAATCACATACCACCCGTTCTTCCGTATCATGCCTGATCCAAATAAGATGAATATATTCCTGGGGAAGGGTATCTACATTTTCAAGAAAATACCCGTAAAGCATGGACAGCATGCGTTTTGCCTTTTCATCTTCTGCTTTTGCCAGGCTGTTCGTATAAATATGGCTGAACATCCAGCGTCTCAGATCCGCCATGGCATCGAACACTTCCTGTTCCATCTCCAGCCTGTCCCGGTCCCTGCTGTTATTAATGACGCTCTTTACAAGCGTATCGAGCCTGCGCCGTACCGAATGTCCGAGTACTGCCGTTGCTTCCCTGGGAAGCATTTCCTCCGTCAGGAGTCCTGCACGGATGGCGTCGTCGATATCGTGATTGATATAGGCGATCTTATCGGCAAGCCGCACTGCCTGTCCTTCCAGGGTGGCAGGCCTGCCGCTCGTCCGGTGGTTCAGGATACCGTCCCTTACTTCCTTTGTAAGATTCAGTCCTTCCCCGTCCTTTTCCAGCACTTCCACGACACGCACGCTTTGTTCCACATGCGAGAAACCGTCGGGACAGACGGTATTCAGCACTTCCTCACCGGCATGTCCGAACGGTGTATGTCCGAGATCATGTCCCAGCGCGATCGCTTCTGTCAGATCTTCATTGAGCCTTAACGCCCTTGAGATCGTCCTCGCGATCTGCGAGACTTCGAGCGTATGCGTCAGCCTGGTCCGGTAATGATCCCCCGCCGGGGACAGGAACACCTGTGTCTTGTGCTTCAGCCTTCGGAACGCCTTGGAATGGAGGATCCTGTCCCGGTCCCGCTGATAGACAGTGCGTATTTCACACTGCGGTTCATATTCATCTCTTCCGAGACTGTTTTTTGCATGTGCTGCATAGGGGCTCAGATCTCTCAGTTCACGTTCTTCCAGCTCTTCCCGTATGCTCATATTTTCTCCGCAAGCCAGGAAAGCACATCGTTATAGACGACATCCCGGTCTGTTTCATTCAGGATCTCATGTCTGTCCTCCGGGTAGAGCATGACATTCATATCGTTCATCCCAAGCTCAATGTAGCGGTTATACACCTTGAGGACATCCTTTGAGTAGTTTCCCAGCGGATCTTCCATGCCGGAGATCATCAGGACCGGAAGGTCTCTCGGGATGGAATCGAATCCTTTTTCCGCAGCCAGATCCTTCAGGATCTTCATGAAATCATGGTAGGCACCGAGTGTGAACCGGAATCCGCATCTGGGGTCCGCATAGTAAGCAGAAACATTTTCCGTGTTTCTGGAGAGCCAGGAGCCGGGATGTTTTCTGCTGCCGTACTGTGCGACATACTGTCCGATGCAAAGCATATCCACGGCAGGATCATATCCGTGATCGCCCTTCACTTTGATCAGGCTTCCGGTCAGGCGGTATCCGAAAGAGGCCGCCTGATACGGGATACGGCCGGTGCCGGAAATGATGCACCCTTTCAGCGTCTTTCCGAAGATAGCCATATATCTTCTCACGAAGAAGGATCCCATACTGTGTCCCAGCATGAACACAGGGGTGTCCGGGAACTGTTTCTCAGCCAGCAGCTGGATCTTGCGGATATCCTGCATCAGTATTCTGTCGCCGTTTTTCTGCGCAAAGAACCCGCGTTCCTTCTCTGACCGCACAGATGCGCCGTGTCCAAGCTGATCGTGTCCGACCACAGCGATATTATGGTCTGTAAGAAATCTGGCAAATTCATCATATCTGGCGATATGTTCCGACATGCCGTGCACAATGATCAGTACCGCATCCGGCTGTCCGTCCGGTCTCCAGATCAATCCGTTCAGTTTCGTAAGATGGTCATTGCTACCGATTTTAAATGATGTCTTTATCAATTTCTTCAGATCCTCCGTTTCTGTCATCCGTCATGTGCAGACATTCGTCAGCCTACGACCTCGTCGTCCCCGCTGTCATCTCCGCTGTCGTCATTTCCGCTGTCGTCATTTCCGCTGTCGTCATTTCCGCTGTCGTCGTTTCCGCTGTCATCATTTCCGCTGTCATCATCATCGTCATCGTCATCGTTGTCGACAGCCGGTGCTTCCGTCTCCTTCTTGGTCTCGCGGGCTTTCGTCTCCTGCGGCTGTTCCTCCTCGTCCGGTTCTTCATCCCTGTCATCCGAATCGTCATCCCGGGAAGCCGCTGTTGTCTCCTGTTCGCTCGTTTCTTCCACAGCGGTCTCCTCTTCCGATGCCTTCGTCGTTTCTTCTTTCGTCTCCGCCGGCTTCGGTCCGCGGGATTGCTCGCCGCCGAAAACGATGACCGGTGTACCCACAGAGATCATATCATAGAGCTCCGCTGCAACGCTGGAAGGCAGATTCACACAGCCGTGGGAACCATGTTCTTTATAGATGCTTCCGCCGAAATTGCTTCTCCACCAGGCATCATGAAGTCCGACGCCTCCGTCAAAGGGCATCCAGTATTTGACTTTCGTATTATAGGAATTATTCTCTCCGTGAAGGATCCTGTCTCTCTGCTTCGCGTAAACGAAGAACAGTCCGGTCGGTGTGGTATTGTGTTTTGCCACATTGCCGGATACAACGCCGGAGTCCAGCACGCAGGAACCTTCCTTATAATAATACATATGCTGTTCATTCAGATTCACTTCGACATAGGTGCCGCCGAAGTCATCTTCTCCGTGGCTGTTGGCCGTACGTGAGTATTCCGGTGCCTCGGAAAGGGTGCCGCCCGCCTTTACGGTCTCTACCACTTTGTCTCTGGTAGCCTCCTGATCCATCAGCCAGCCATAAGCGCCGGAAAGCGTAATCGTCTTTCCATTTGTCGTTGTAAAGGTGTGTTCTTTCTTATAGGTATCATATTTATCCGCCAGCCCGGCGATCCAGACTGCGATCGCGGTACTGTCAAAGATAAGATCTTCTTCCCCCTTTGTCAGGCAGGCAAGGATCGTCTCTTTCGGAAGCTTCTCCGTCCCGGCAGAGCCAAAAGTCAGTTCCACATCAGCTGTAAGGAAACGGTTGTACTTGTCGACTTCATCCTGCATTTCCTGTGTGGGCTGCTTCGGTTCTCGGTAAAAGCCTTCTTCTGCAAGATCCAGGGAATCGCTGAGCGATTTCACGGCTTCCACGACCCTGTCAGCCACAGCGTCGACATCGACCTTTGTTCCGGTGACCGGTTCCTTCAGGACATACAGACCGGCCGCTTCATCAAAAGCAGCTTCTGCATCCTGCGTCTCTGTCATATCCTGAAATTCAGGGAATGCTTTTACCTTCTCCCTCAGCTTGTCCTCATTGATCTCGACCGCGGAATCGACAGATTCCGATGATCCCTGCTCTCTGTTGTAATCTGCATGGTCCTGCGCTGCGAGGATATCATTCATATCCACAGCGAGGTTCAGTTTCAGGTCCGCGTCATCTCCTGTAATGACCTCATCCGATTCAAGCGTCTTCAGTGTGAATTGATAGCCGTCCACCTGGCTTTCCAGAAGCTGTTTCACTTCTTCCGGCGTTTTATCCGTACAGTCAATGCCGTTGATCATGGTATAGGGAAGGAAATGCTGCTCATAGAAAGCGACCTTCTCATTGTGTTCCTTCATGCGTTTGAAACCATACACCCCAACGACCGCCGCAGCAGCGACAAGCAGCAGAAGCAGGAGGACCAGGATCACTCGTCCGCCTCCGCCTCCATGCCTTCTCCCGCCGGAACTGCTGTAAGGAGATTCATATCTTTCTCTTGCAGACCTTTCTTCCGTTCTTCTGCCTGTTCTGCGCTTTCTTCCAGAACGGCTGCCGGATTCAGCCTGTCTGCCGGTCTCTTCCGCTTCTCTTCTTTCCCGTTCGGCTGCTCTCCGCTTCGCAAGCGAATATGCCTGATCTCCCATGGCAGCCCTGGCGCGGATCTCATCCGCCACCGTGTTTCCTGTCGAAACGGGGATCTCTTCGAATCCGTCTTCGGCATCATCCATGGAATCCAGATGCTCCAGATATCTTCCCGCAGCATTGTCCGGCTGCGCAGCCCTGCGCCTGACCGGTCCTACGCTTTCAAAATCATCTGCTTCCGCAAAGGATTCCTTTCCTGCGGGAGTCACATCCTCAAAATCATCCATCAAATTTTCATCTAATCGTTCGCTCATATGTCAGCCCCTTATTTATAAATGAATATATGAAGCCGGCCCGTATGGAGCTTCAGGCTGCGGCAATAAAGTTCTTTCTACTGTCTTCTGACCTTGTATTATAACTTGTCTGTATAACCCCGGTCAAGGAATATCCCTTAAAAATATCTTTCTGTTTCATGAATAATAAAGCCGGGTCTCCGGAGGATCAAAAAAGGAACTTCCCCGCGGAAGTCCCTCTGTGCTCATCAATCCTGAGGAATGATCTCTTTTTTGTTATAGCTGCCACAGGCCTTGCAAACTCTGTGGGGAACCATCAGGGCTCCGCACTTGCTGCACTTGACCAATGTGGGATTAGCCATCTTCCAGTTCGCTCTGCGGGAATCTCTGTGTCCCTTAGAGGATTTATTTTTCGGACAAATGGACATAAGACCAACCTCCCATCTATGTAATAAAGTCATGTTTTCCCAAGTCGTACCTGCTAATTATACAGACACGCCATTTCTTTGTCAACAGGTTTTTTCTCTTTTTAAAGATCATTTTCTTGACATTCCCGCTCCGCTTTTCTATATTGTGAGTGAACCGCCGGGAGCAGGTCTTTTCCTTACCGGGAACAGCCCGAACGGCATTCCTCTGATTAAGAACCGTGGAGACTGTCATGAGAATAACAGCTGTAATTGCTGAATACAACCCTTTTCACAACGGTCACCGGTACCATCTGGCAAAAGCCCGTGCGATGACCGGTGCAGACGCCGTCATCGTCCTGATGAGCGGCGATTTTGTGCAGCGCGGGGAACCGGCGGTCATCGATAAATATGCGCGCACCGAAGCAGCTCTCGCAGCAGGTGCGGATGCCGTTTTCATGATGCCCGTGCAAGTCTCGACCGGGAGCGCAGCCGTATTCGCCCATGGCGCTGTCCGCATTCTCGACCGTATGAAAGCGGTATCCTGTCTGTGCTGCGGAACAGAATCAGAGGACAGCGGCAGTATTCTGCAGGCTGCTGAACTGCTGCAGAATGAACCGGGGGAGTTCAGAGAAGAATTGAAAAAGCTTCTTTCCTCGGGAATGCCATATCCTGCTGCAGTTTCATCAGCGCTGGATTCGGTCTGTCCCGGGACCGGCAGCGTCCTGGATCTTCCCAACAATACACTTGCTGTCGAATATGACCGTGCCCTGATCCGGCTTGTGTCAGATATAAAACTGTGTACCGTTCCCCGGATCGGAACAGACCACAATGATAACACGCTTCTTCCCGAAAGCGATGTTGCCTCCGCCTCGGCGATCCGGAAGGGAATTCTCGAAGGAACAGATACGGCAAAATACATCACGCCTGAAATGCGGCAGAACCTGCATTATCATATCAGCGCAGATGATCTGTCCCCTGTTCTGAATTATGTCCTGCTCATGTCCGGAAAGAAGGATCTGCTGGCTGTGCCGGAAATATCCGAAGACATGGCTCTCCGCATCCTCTCCCACGCCGGCGAATATCACAGTTTCCGGGAATGGATCTCCCTGATCAAGACACGCAACCTTACTTATGCAAGAGTCTCCCGCGCTCTTCTGCATCTCATTCTGGGAATCACCGGCTGCGAAGAGCCGTCCGCTGTACGGCTGCTCGGATTCCGGAAGGATTCTTCGGAAGTCCTCCGCGTCCTGCAGGACAGTACAGAGATCCCGATCGTGACAAAACTTGCCGGCTCCGGCCTTTCCGATGCCTCCCCTGACATCAGAGCCTCCAGGCTGTATGCTATGCTGGTCAAAGAAAAAGCAGGCGTCATCCTGAAAGATGAATACCTGCGTTCTCCCATCATCGTTTAACGCTGTTGAACGCGGCTCTTCCGGGAATACCCGGAGAGCCGCTTATTGCTGCTTTTTACTTTCCTGCAAGGATCTTCAGGATCTGCTGGCTTCTCTCAACAAATGCCGTCATCTCCTCCGCTTTCAGCGGTTCGTGGCTGATCGCCGCCAGATCATAGATCTGCTTTACGATCAGTTCCGTATGTTCGCCCTCCGGCTCCTCAAGCAGATATTTTACAAGTGCATTGCCGGAATTCAGCACCAGCGTGACAGGCGTCTCACCGCCCATGTCAGCCATACCGTACATCTTCATCATTTCCCGCATCCGTCTGCTCTGCTCGGAAAGGGTGATCATGGCAGACATGTTCTCATCCTTCAGCGGCTCAACGGATACGGTCAGCGTCTCTTTGCCGAGCGTCTTCCGGAACAGCTCTGTCAGTTTGTTTTTATCGTCTTCAGACAGCGCTTCCTCTCCGGACTTCAGGGAACCCGTTACATCCGCATCGATCCGGATGAACTCCAGTTTTTCGTTCTTCTGCTCCAGGAGCGTAACGAACGGCACGTCGATGTTGGTCGGCAGGATGACAGCATCCAGTCCGGCGTCCTTATACATCCTGATATACTGGCTCTGTACAGCTTCATCCGTGACATAGGCGACCGGAATATACTCTTTTTCCTTTGTCTCGCCTTCCTTGCCGCCGTACACCGGTTCCATCTTCTTGTCGGACGGCCACTCCCCGATCTCTGCAAGCGTCAGATATTTGCCTTCCAGATCCTTAAAGATCAGGCTGTCTTTTACGCGGTCATAGAATTTCTCATCCTTCAGGCAGCCGAACTTGATGAACGGATGAATGTCCTCCCAGTACTTTTCATAGGATTCTCTCTCGCTGTTCTTCAGTGCGTTCAGCTTATCAGCGACCTTCCTGGTGATGTAATCGGAGATCTTCTTTACGAACCCGTCGTTCTGCAGGGCGCTTCTGGAAACGTTCAGCGGCAGATCCGGGCAGTCAATGACACCTTTCAGAAGCAGCAGGAACTCGGGAATGACTTCCTTGATATTATCGGCGATGAACACTCTGTTGTTGTACAGCTTGATCGTCCCTTCGACCGATTCATACTCGTTGTTGATCTTCGGGAAATACAGGATGCCCTTCAGATTAAAAGGATAATCCATGTTCAGGTGGATCCAGAACAGCGGCTCCTTGAAATCCATGAAGACTTTTCTGTAGAATTCCTTATATTCCTCTTCCGTACAGTCATTCGGATGCTTTGTCCAGAGCGGCGCGGTATCCGAAAGGGACTTCGGCTCCTCGTCTTTCTTCTCTTCGCTCTCTGTTTTTTCCGTGCCGTCTTCCGCCTTCTCTTCCGGTTCCGGCTCTACGACCACGGTCGCTTCCTTCTCCAGCTGTTCTTCCCACTTTTTCTGTGTGAACAGGAAGATCTCGACCGGCATAAAGGAACAGTATTTCGTGATGACTTCCCTTACACGGTATTCATGCGCGAACTCTTTGGAATCTTCATTCAGATACAGCGTGATCTCTGTTCCGACCTTTGTTCTGCTGCCCTGTTCCATGGAGAACTGCGTCCCGTCGTCGCATTCCCAGTGTACCGGCACAGCGTCCGGCAGGCAGGATAAGGTATCGATCGTCACTCTGTCGGCGACCATGAACGCAGAATAGAATCCCAGGCCGAAGTGCCCGATGATCTGCTCGTCCGTTGTCTTATCCTTATATTTCTCGATAAACGCGGTCGCTCCCGAAAACGCGATCTGGTTGATATACTCATCCACTTCCTCAAAAGTCATGCCGATACCGGTATCGATGACTTTCAGCGTGCCGGCTTCTTCGTCTGTGACGACAACAACTCTGTCCTTCGCATCCGAAGGCTCGATCTCGCCCATACCGATCAGCTTGTTCTTTTTCGTGACGGCATCAGAACCGTTCGAGATCAGTTCGCGAAGAAAGATATCGTGATCCGAATACAGCCATTTCTTAATGATCGGAAACAGATTCTCACTGTTTATGGAAAGATTTCCTGATTTTTCTGCCATGGTCTACCCATCTCCTTATATATAATGTGCGCTTTTTGAACAAAAAATGTGTTAGCACTCTTTTATTCTGAGTGCTAACACATACTATAATCCTATGCTTTTAAAAAGTCAAGTCCCGTGAGGAGCGCTGCTCAGTCGACAAGGATGATCTTATCCGTTGTAAACAGTTCCTTCTGTTCCTCCCCGGAATACGATCCTTCCGTCGCGGTCAGCCTGATATTCAGCCCGCTCAGACCTTCGATCTGTTTATCGGCAAGCTCTGCATCGTCGATATAGGCTTCCGTATAAGCCAGATTTCCGGCTGTTATAAATGCGTAACAGTAGCAGTTGATCTCCACGCCTTCGACAGCCGATTCGATCGTTTCGAGGGAGAGGTCACCGCTGCTCTTGTTCACGATGCAAAGCGGAATCAGGTGTCCGTCATCGCCGTTCTCTTCGGGATACGCGATGACCTTCACGAGATCATTTTCAAAAACAGTCTTTCCGCCGTCTTTCGGTGCAGCTGCCGGCGCATCCCCGATCGTCAGGGCCAGGAGATCTGTACGGAAGACCTCATCCCCCGTATCGTTATCCGTCGCCAGGAACAGGAGCTTCATCTCACCGGGTTCCGTGATCCCTTTGTTTCCCATGTCCTGCAGCATCAGCGTACAGACGACATCCTTCCCGGCTTCCGCCAGTTCGAACAGACCGTCGTCACTCATCACACCGTTTACCGAGAGACTTTCGGAGGCAATGTTGATGTTTTTTGCAGATTTATTGTTGAAATCGAAATCCACATAAACGATCCCGGATTTATCTTTATAAGCCTTCACGGCGCGGATCTCCATCTCATCGGAACGGAAGAGCAGTGCTTCGTCATCCGCGAATTCCTTAATGACCTGCGCCTCTTCCGTACTGTCGAACATGCTGCCGGACGGTTCATAGTTTTCTTCGGCGGACGTATCCGCTTCTTCTTCCATCAGATCGCTGAGGCCGTTCTCACTGATTTCCTGCGCATTGAGCGCCTCTTCCGGGATGGTGATCGAAATGTCCTCCGGATAAGTGAAATCCATATTCATTTCCATCTTATCCAGCGTGACCGAGGCGTCTATGTTCTCTCCGGCATCAATCTCCGGCTCTTTTTCATATTCTGTCGAAGCATCCGTTTCCGCGGAGGCCGTGCTTTCGGCGCTTTCGCTTTCAGCCGGCACCGTGCTGTCGGCGAGCTTCAGTTCGATCCTGACCGGCAGGGATGTCTTCTCATCCGTGTAGAGGACGGTCATGAAGGATTTCCCTTTGAACATTTCCATATCGCCGGTCTCCATGACCGTATTGGAAACGCCCATGGTATTCAGCTGTTCCATCATCTCTTCCACCGGCAGTTCACCGGTCAGTTTATAACAGCCGGCTCCGTTTACGGTCTCCTTCTCCTCCGCCAGAGTGAACCGGTCTTCAAATCCCGCCAGGTTAATGGTCGAACCGGCAGCTGCACTGCCTTCCGGAATCTCCGTCACGGTCTTGAACCATTCCCCTTCTACCATCGTATAAACGCTGATGTGCGTGTCATCTTCCTGCTTTGTATAAAGCTTCATATCCATGTCCTGCTTTGTGAAGCCCAGATCAGCGCTCATTTTTACATCCGACTCCGTAAGCATTTCCGCAGTAAGCGACCTGGTCGTTCCGTTAAGCTTCATACTCATGGACATGTCTATGTTGAACAGATCCATCTTCATGCCCATGCCCATGTCCAGATCCCAGACTGCTTCGGTCATGTCTTTATTCGCGGAGGCTTCCGCCATTTTTTTCATTACGCTCTGCGCCGTCGGTTTGGCGCAGGCTGTCAGTGAAACCGCCACCAGGACAGCGGTCAGCATAAGAAGAATTCTCTTTTTCATATACCCTCCCTTCATGTGAAAAATCATCCTTTCCGTTTACAATATATCAATTCACATCCTTTAAATCAATAAACGGGACAGGAAGCTTCTTAAGATTTCTTTAAACGGAAATGAATATAAATCCAATCCCCGGAAGATCCGGAAAAGAAAAAGGCCCCGCTTTCCGGCAGAGCCTTTGCAATTCCATTCATGATACGGATCTGATCCCGTGACTTCCGTCCGCATGGTCAAAGTTGGCCAGCTCGGGATGTTCCTTCTTTTCTTCCGTATAATTCTCGTAAGATACCTTCTTATGTTCCTGCGACGCCCAGATTTCCTCTGCTGCAGGTGCCCATTCCTTTGCATAGTCTTCGCACTTGGCGGTCAGCTGTCCGACTTCCTCCGGTGCTTCCTCATTCGTCTGACGGGCGCCGGTCTTTCTGATCATTTCCTTCAGCAGCTGCGGATTCTCGAGCATCGGGCACGGTCTCAGATGGTTCCTGTTGAACGGCTGCCCTTCATGATACGCCATGAACAGCGGGCTCCGCAGGATCTCCGCAATGCTTTTGTCATGAATGTTCGAATCCGAGAAATGGATGAACACACACGGCTCCGCGTCCCCGGAAGAATTGATGTGGAAATAGTTCCTGCCGCCGGCTATGCATCCGCCCACGAACTCGCCGTCATTCTGAAAGTCCATCGGATAGAATTCAAGATCGCATTCCGGGGAACGGATGAACCGGATGCGGTCGATCATCTTTTTCCGCTGTTCGACCGTCGGCATCAGTTCTGGAACCGCATTTGCACCTACCGGCATATAATGGAAGTAGAAGCCGAATCTCGCGCCCTTCCCGGAAACGAAGCGGATGAATTCATCACTTGTAACGGCTTCAATATTTTCTCTGGTGTAGCAGACAGAGATCCCGAAAACGATTCCGTATTCTTTAAGCAGATCCATTGCACGCATGACCGCCGCATAATGTCCTGTCCCGCGCCGCGCATCATTTGTTTCCGGCGATCCTTCGATGGAAAGCAGGAACGTGATATTCCCGAGCCTGACGACCTCCCTGCATAGTTCCTCGTCGATCAGGGTAGAGTTGGAGTACAGTGCGAACATGGCGTCGCTGTGTTTTTCTGCCAGCTTCAGAACATCTTTTTTTCGTACCAGCGGCTCTCCGCCGGTGAGCATATACAGATAGGTACCCAGCGCCTTGCCTTCCGTGACGATCTTATCCATATCTTCAAAGGAAAGATGGTTCTTGTCTCCGTAAGTACCGGACCAGCAGCCGACGCAGTGCATGTTGCAGGCATTGGTCGGATCGAACAGGATCAGCCAGGGGATATTGCAGTGATATTTCTTTCTGTTCTCCCGGATGGTCCTGGTCCCGCGCAGAAAGGTTTCATAACCGAGATTGAGCATCAGATTCCTGAGGTAAACGGGGTCGGTCTCATCCACGATCCGGTTGATAAACCGCATCCATCTGTTGTCAGGATCCTGTACAGCCTTTTTGACCGCTTCCAGCGTCTCCGGTTTTACGCCGCCTGCCTGGAATTTTCCGACAGCGTCAACGATCTTGACATAGGTCTGCGCGCGGTTCTCCGCCTGGTTCAGATGCTTCAGAAATCCGTCGACAAGGATCGTAAATGCCTGCCGCTGGGCGGCATGGGACAGATCAAGCAATTTGCCGGCCATGAAAACTTCCCCCTTCCCGATTTAAAGAGCACATTGGTTAATGGTAACTAACCATTAATCGGATTATAGCTGAAGATGTTTTTCCTGCAAGCTACAAACATTGTGATTTGTCGGATCGTCAGGCCGTTTTTATTCATTTCAGGCAAAATGTCAGATACAGACGTGCCGTACTGTCTGAAAACATCAAAAAAACCCGGTCCTGCACAATGTACAGACCGGGTTCCCGCAAAAGCTGATAACCAGATTCGAACTGGTGACCTCATCCTTACCAAGGATGCGCTCTACCTGCTGAGCTATATCAGCAAACGCATCGACTATATTACATGAACACAGTCGATTTGTCAATTGTTTTTTGGATTCTTTTTTTCGGTAAGAGATCTTACAGGATCATCGAAAGGCCGATCCGGTTCTTTTCAGGATCTACCTTGATGACCTTCACTTCCACCACATCTCCCACGCTCACCACTTCCAGCGGATGCTTAATGAACTTTTTGTTCGTCATCTGCGAGATATGCACCAGACCGTCCTGATGGACGCCGATATCCACGAAGGCACCGAAATCGATCACGTTCCTGACCGTTCCCTTCAGGATCATCCCTTCGCGCAGGTCTTTCATTTCCATGACATCGCTTCGCAGGATCGGCTTAGGCATATCTTCTCTGGGGTCTCTGCCGGGACGCTTCAGTTCCGCAATGATATCTGCAAGCGTCGGTTCTCCCACACCCAGTTCCTCTGCCGTCTTCTTAAGATCCGTTACCCGGATATCTGCCCTGCCGGCAAGGAGATCTTCTTTTGATACGCCCAGCATCGCAAGCAGTTTTTTTGCAGCTTCATAGCTTTCCGGATGGACAGCGGTAGAATCCAGCGGATCATCTCCGCCCCGGATCCTGCAGAAACCCGCGCACTGTTCAAACGCCTTCGGACCAAGCTTCGGCACTTTGAGCAGCTGCTTCCTGTTCCGGAAGCTTCCGTTCTCTTCCCGGTACGCAACGATGTTCTTCGCCACTGCGCCGGTGATGCCGGATACATACTGCAGCAGCGGCGCGGAAGCGGTATTCAGATCCACGCCGACATGGTTGACGCAGTCCTCGACAACACCGGAAAGTGCATCGCCGAGCTTTTTCTGGTTCATATCATGCTGATACTGGCCTACGCCGATCGATTTCGGATCGATCTTGACCAGTTCAGCAAGCGGATCCTGTACACGCCTGGCGATGGAAGCAGAGCTTCTCTGTTCCACCGTGTAATCCGGGAGTTCCTGCGCAGCCAGTTTGCTGGCGGAATAGACCGAAGCACCAGCTTCGCTGGTAATTACATACTGCACCTTCTCAGGGATCTCCTTCAGGAGTTCCGTGATGATCTGCTCGGATTCTCTTGATGCGGTCCCGTTTCCGCAGGAGATCAGCGTGACATGATGCTTCCGGATCAGTTTTTTAACGGTATCTTTCGCAGCAGCGATCCTCTGCGGCGTTGTCGGCGCAGTCGGATAAACGATGGCGGTATCCAGGATCTTTCCGGTCGGATCCACGACCGCAAGCTTGCAGCCGTTCCTGTACCCCGGATCCCAGCCGAGCACTGTGTGGCCGGCGATGGGCGGCTGCAGCAGAAGCTGGCGCAGGTTCTTTTCAAATACGACAATTGCGCCGTCTTCCGCTTTTTCCGTTAATTCATTCCGGATCTCACGCTCGATGGCAGGACCGATGAGGCGTTCATAACTGTCTTTTATGATCGCTTTCAGGACCGGCGCCGTGTATGGATTATTATTCTTCAGAAGTCTTCTCTCCATATAGTGAAGGATATCTTCTTCCGGCACTTCCAGCTTCACGGTCAGGATCTTCTCATCCTCTCCGCGGTTCAGCGCCAGCACACGGTAGCCCTGGATCTTCTGCACTGCTTCTGAAAAATGATAGTACGTCTCGTAAACAGACTTCTCATTCTCGTCCTTCGCTTCAGAGGCGATCACGCCTTTCCTGCGTACCAGTTCCCTGATGTCAGAGCGGAAACCGGCGTTGTCTGAAATCACTTCCGCGAGAATATCCGAAGCACCGGCGATCGCTTCCTCCGCGGAAGCAACGCCTTTTTCTTCAGAAATAAAACGTTCCGCATCCTGCGCGAGGGGATGATCGATGGCCTGTTTCAGGATAATGAGCGCCAGCGGTTCCAGACCTTTTTCCCTGGCGATCGACGCCCTGGTGCGCCGCTTCGGGCGGTAAGGGCGGTACAGGTCCTCCAGTTCGACCTGCGTCAGCGCGGCTTCGATCTTCGCTTTCAGATCGGGCGTGAGCTTCCCCTGCTCTTCGATCGTCTTCAGGATCTGCTCCTTCTTTTCCTCCAGGTTCCTGAGATAGGTCAGCCGCTCGGACAACGCTCTCAGCTGCTCGTCATCCAGCGATCCGGTGACTTCCTTCCTGTATCTGGCGATGAACGGGATGGTGCTCCCTTCATCCATGAGCTGGACGGCCGCTGCGACCTGTTCTGCTTTAACACCAAGTTCCTCTGCTATTTTTTTATTAATATCCAAATCTGAACTGCTCCGTTTCTGGTAATACTTCTCTTTCTGAATCATTCCGCACGATTTTTTCAGTTCCTGCGGTCATGCTCCGCTTCTTTTCCGATCTTGACAAGATAAGTCATCGCTTCCACCGGAAACGATCCGGCAGCCGTTTCCCCGGTCAGCATGACGGAGGATGCACCGTCCAGCACGGCTCTGTAGACATCCGTCACTTCCGCCCTGGTCGGCACGGCCTGACGGCACATGGAATCCAGCATCTGCGTAACGACCATATAAGGCATATCCATCATCCTGCATTTCCTGCCGATCCGCTCCACGGTTCCCGGCAGTTTCCAGAGATCCATGGAATTTCCCAGATCTCCTCTTGCAATAACGATCTCATCCGACCCCTCGATCAGCTCATCGAGATTGGTCACGCCGCTCATATTCTCGATCTTCGAAAAGATCTTTACATAACGAAGGCCGGCGTCAAAAAGGGCATTTTTCAGGTTCTTCAGATCCCGGATCCCTCTGGCAAAGGGGAGCATGACGCCCGTCACACCGTATTCTCCCGCTTCCTTCAGATTGTTGTAATCATTCTTCGTAAGCGTAGGAAGATCGACCGTCTTATTCTGAATAGCCACGCTCTTTTTCGAAGTAAGCATGCCTCCGGTGAGCACCCTGAACATACAGTCTCCCGCGCCGTTCAGGACTTCCAGCCTGATCTTCCCGTCATCCAGGAGAAGGACATCGCCGTAGGAAATATGTTCTGTGACAGATCCCGGCAGATTCAGGGTGACTGCCGACACCAGATCATCCTCATGCAGGACCACCGGCGCCCTGAGCGCGCCGATCCTCAGTTCCGGCCCTTCCAGATCGATCAGGATCTTCAGATCGATCCTTCTGGCCCTTGCAGCCGCACGCAGCAGATCAAGGCTTTCTTTTGCATAGGAAAGCCCGCCATGTGACAGATTGATCCTGATCCCGGTCATACCGGCATCCAGCATTCCTTCCAGTTTTTCCTTTTCCCGGCATGCGGGGCCGAGCGTTCCGTAATAATCGACCATAGCATTGCTTCCTCATATGTGATGTTATCTTCCGGATACAAGCTGCATTATATATTTTCCGCGCTGTTTTTGCAACCACTGCGCTGTCAGGACAGACGAAATACACCGACAGCAGCTGCCGCACCGGTTGCGGGAATCCCGCTTTTAAGATATAATACCTGTGTCAGAAAACAGATTTTCTTTATATTTGCATGAGAAGAAAGGAACTGCAGAATATGATACCGATCTCAAAAAGGATGGATCCGGTCCATTCAGATATCAGAGGCCCGCTTTTCCAGGAAGCGATCAAAATGGAAGCCGCCGGCGAAAAAGTCATGAAGCTCAACACGGGCAATCCCGGTCGTTTCGGCTTCGGCCTTCCGGAGTCACTGAAGAAAGCGCTCAGCGAAGGACTGGAAGAAGCTGTCCCCTACTGCGATTCCAAGGGTATGCCTTCTGCCAGAAAAGCGATCTGTGACTATCACTTAAGCCGCGGCCTGAAGGATATCACGCCGGATGATGTATTCATCACGAACGGCGTCAGCGAAGCAGCGTCCATGATCCTGAATTCACTGATCGATGCGGGCGATGAATTCATGATCCCCACGCCCTGCTATTCGCTCTGGAGCAACAGCACCTATCTCAGTGACGGCACGCCGGTATTCTACCGCTGCGATCCCGAAAACCACTGGAATCCGGATATTGAAGATATAAAGCGCAAGATCACGCCGAAGACGAAGGCGATCCTGGTCATTAATCCCAACAACCCGACAGGCGTTGTCTACAGCAGGGAGACCCTGCTGGCGATCGCACAGATCGCAAGGGAAAACAAGCTGGTCGTGCTGTCTGACGAGATCTATGACCGCCTGGTCATGGACGACCTTCCCTATTACTCCCTCGGCGCGCTTGCCCCTGATCTTCCCATGATCACCTTCGGCGGCCTGTCCAAGAGCCATATCGTCTGCGGCTTCCGCTGCGGATGGATGGTATTCGGCGGCCCGAAGGGAGAACTGGACGAGATCAAGGACGGCGTTCTGCGGCTGGCTTCTCTCCGTCTCTGCAGCAATACGCTCACCCAACTGTGCATTCCTGCCGCGCTGGATGATTATGAGAGCACCAGACAGATGATCATTCCCGGCGGAAGGATCTATGAACAGAGAAAGGCCACGGCAGAAGGTCTGGAAAAAATAGAAGGCGTGACCTTCGTAAAGAATGATGCCTCCTTCTATATCTTCCCCGGGATCGACCGGGAGATGTTCGATTTTAAGGATGCGCCGGATCTATGCATGCAGTATCTGCACGAGTGCAAGGTGCTTGTGATCCCCGGAACCGGCTTTGACTGGTACGAGGATATCCGCTTCCGCATCGTGATGCTGCCTTACCCTGAGGAGATTGCGAAGGCAATGGCGGATCTGGGCGATTTCCTGAAGAGACATAAGAGATAAGGAACAAAAAAGAACGGTTCTGTGCTGAAATGACTGCACTGAACCGTTCTTTTTTAATTTCTGCAGAAGGGGAGCCGGAGAACCGTCCCCCGGCTCCTGAAAGACCATTCACCTCATCAGCGATTTGAACTCATGGAAATACCTCTCCCGCTCTTCCGGTGTCAGTCTCAAAAGATCTCCGAAGCGGTCGATGCTGATATAACCGGCCGAGAACAGCAGTTCCGTGAAATCCTTCTTGCTGAAGCCGTACTCCTGCTGCCATTCCTCCAGCTTCTTCATGCCGTAATAATAACAGGTAAAATACCCCGGTGTGTTCTGATGCGACTGCACCTGCGTTCTTGCTGTCACGAAATCGAATCCGAGCTCGTCCTGATAGATCTTAATGACATCAGCCAGCGTCGCGCCGTAATAGAACATCATCAGATCAACATAGATCCGCACGGAAGCATGATGCCTTCTGTACGCCACGAAGAGCTTAAAGAACGGATCCTCCTCATACAGATCTTCAAAAGCCCTCTCGGTACGGAGGCAGGTGCCTTCCAGCAGCGGGACGAGTTTGGCACCGATCTTTACGACTTCGGGCGTTTCATCGATCGCAGCACGGACGAACTGACAATGATGTCCCGGATAGGCTTCATGCAGCGCATTCAGCTTGATCCATCCGTCTGTGATCGCCTGAACATTGTACTGGTTCAGGAACATCTGTCCGACATACGGACGGATGCTGAAATCGCCGCCTTCATAACCGCCCCAGGGATAGGAATCCCTGCAGCATTCGCAGATCGGCACACAATTGCAGATCTCGTCTTCCGGCAGGTTGACATATTCATGGGCTAAGGCGCGGGTACGTTTCAGATACCCGTCCATACGCGCGAACATTTCCTCTGCCGTATCGCAGGGGCCGGCATATTTCAGGAGAAGTTCATTCACTTCAAGCATCGTCTTCGGGGCAGGATCATCCACCGGCATCTGCGCGCCGATCGCAAGCGCCTCCGCCCTTGTCTTTTCAATCTCCTCTTTATGCCAGGCGAGCAGTTCGTCCAAATTCACGCCCAGATTCTTATCCAATAGCGTGCGGTATGCGTCAGGATCCATTTTGACCGTAATGCTGAGATCCTCTTCTTTTGCGGCTGTTTCTTCCTGTGCCTCATCGCTGCTCTCTTCTTCCGACCAGCTCTTTCCGATCACGAAGGACAGACCGCCGCCCGTCTCCAGCAGACGCACTGCCATCCCTTCTTCCAGATCACAGATCCTTCTTATAGCCGCCTCCAGCCTTGCCAGCTGCTCCCCGGAGAAAGTCGGGAAATACTCTTTAAGGCGCGGGATATCCGCTTCCAGCGCTTCCTTTGTCTTCCGAAGCGCTGCGGCAATGCGGGGCCACTCCTCCGGCGCTGAGCGTTCGCGGATCAGCTGCAGCATCTCCACGCGGTTCTCCACAAGCTGGCGCATCATCATAAGCAGTTCACTCAGCCGGTCCTGATCCGGCTGACGGCTGCATCTTGCGGTTCCCTGCAGAATGCTGTCGAGACCGAGGTACGAATTTTCCGGATGACGCCAGTTGTCGTTTATTATAAATTCCAGCGAATCGATGAAATCCATCTGAATATGATTCATCAGACTGAAAACAGCATCCGGCGCCTCCAGATGCAGCACACGTCTGCGCAGACCGACCCATGTTTCCCTGGCTGCCTGCATATTCTTTTCGTTGGGAATGAATCTCTCCCTGATCTTCCGGTTTTCCTCACTGTATTTTCCCACAGCATAGTAAAACGTCGCCAGATCCCTGTCAAGTTCCCGGTATTTCATGCATAATTCTTCTCTGTTCATAGACACCTTCCGTCTTCCTGCAAGGAGTTTGCAACTAATAGTAATAATGAATGACCGCACAATATAATAACTATAATTATAAGCCGTGTCAATAGACAGAATATGTCCACCTGAAGGCGCTTCGATCTGCTGTGCAGCAAGCAAAAAAACGGGGACCGGCAGTTCATCCCCGTAATGCAGAATGCCTCTTCCGTCCCCGTTGTATTGTCGTCTTTCTGTTTTTTACAGCGCAGCTGCGACAGCCTTCTTAACTTCTTCCATATCGACCGTCGGCTCGAATCTTGCGATCACCTTTCCTTCACGGTCAACAAGGAACTTGGTGAAATTCCACTTGATATAAGCCTTGTCCCCAAAAGCCTTGTTGTTCATATCCGCGAACTTAGAGAGAGCAGCAAACTTCAGGCCTTTGCCGAATCCCGCGAACGGCTTCTCTGTGGCAAGCCATGCAAAAAGCGGATCCGCATTCTCTCCGTTCACATCGATCTTTGCGAACTGCGGGAACTCTGTTCCGAACTTCAGCGTGCAGAACTCATGGATCTCGTCATCGGAGCCGGGCGCCTGGTTCGCGAACTGGTTGCTCGGGAAGTCCAGGATCTCGAATCCCTGGTCCTTCATTTCCTTATACATGGCCTCCAGCGGCTCATAATGCGGGGTAAATCCGCAGCCTGTTGCTGTGTTGACGATCAGAAGGACTTTTCCCGCAAAATCCTTCAGGCTTACTTCGTTTCCTTTTCTGTCTTTGACTGAAAAATCATATACTGTGCTCATGGTGCTCTCCTTCCGGTTTGTTTTTTTTTTCTGACTGATCTCAATGACCAAGCAGTATTTCATACAGCAGCTTATACAGCATTTCCGCTTTCTGTGGTTCCAGGTCTATGCAGGATCCGACGCTCACCGGGATCCCGGCTGCTTTTTCCTGAAGCGCTCTGCCCTCATCTGTAAGGAATACAGAAACGACCCGCTCATCTTCTTCGCCCCTTTTCCTTTTCAGCAGTCCTTCCTGTTCCATTTTCTTCAGCATTGGGGAAACGGTACCGTTATCCAGCATCAGTTTCCCGCAGATCTCTCCGACTGTGATGCCGTCCTGCTCCCACAGAACAAGCATCAGGATATACTGTGTGTACGTGAGTCCCAGCGGTTTCAGATGCGGTGTGTAAAGGTTTGTTACTTTCCTGGCCGCGGCATAAAGAGGAAAACACAGCTGGTTCTTCAGCTTCATCGCTTCCGCCGGATCATAGTTCATACTGTTTTCCTCCTTTCTGTTAGCTTTCACTTACTTGATGCAATTGTATTTTATCAAATATAATTGATTTGTCAAGTACTTTTTTTGCTTTTTCCAAAAGAAACAGCGGTCTCCCGGAGGCCGCCGTTTCCGTCCTCCTACAGACTGTTTCTTCCTTTATTCCGCTTTATGCAGATAATCCACATGCAGCATCTCATGCGTCCTGCCCTTCAGCAGTCCTTCATAGAGATCCTTCATCAGCGGGTTATCCTGCGACCGCTTGATGGAGGTCAGCTTGTCCGCACGGTACAGACCCTCTCCTCTCTTCGTTCTGTGACGCTGAGAGATGTAAGGCTGTCCTGCGCCGCTGATGCAGCCGCCGCGGCAGGCCATGACTTCCACCAGATCATAGTGCAGTTCTCCTGCTTTGATGCCTTCGATCACCTTTGATGCATTGGCAAGTCCGCTGACAACAGCGATGTGCAGTTCACGGTCACCGTAATGGATCGTGCATTCCTTTACGCTGTCCATGCCGCGCACGCCGGTATAGGCGATCCTGGCGAGCTCGCTGCGCGTGTGGTCCTGGCAGATCAGGCGTCTTAACACAGCTTCCGTCACACCGCCGGTGACACCGAAGATCGTGCCGGCGCCGGACATGCTGCCGAACGGCAGATCCACGGATTCAGGCTCCAGCTCTTTGAACTGGATTCCGGAACGCTTGATCATCTTGATCAGTTCCTGGGTAGTAATGACTGCATCGGTATTCGGAATGCCGTCTACCTTGAATTCCGGTCTCTTTGCCTCGAATTTCTTGGCTGTGCAGGGCATCAGCGCCACGTGGAAATGGCTGGTCCTGCCTTCCGGAAGTTTATCCTTAAAGTATTCCTTTACGACCGCCGCGAACATACCGAGCGGCGAACGGCAGGTGGAAAGATTCGGAAGCATCTCGGGATATTTCTTCTCCGCGAACTGCACCCATGCAGGACAGCAGGATGTGAAGAGCGGCAGCGTACCTCCCTGCTCGATCCGCTCGACGAACTCCTGCGCTTCCTCGATGACCGTCAGGTCAGCGCCTGTGGCGGTATCATAGACCTGATCAAATCCCATGCGGTGAAGCGCGGAAATGATCTGGCCCATGGCGTTCTCATCATTGCCGAGGCCGAGCTCCTCACCCAGGCCCACGCGTACGGCAGGAGCGATCTCACAGGTAACATATACGGTCGGATCATCCAGTTTCTTCCATACACCGGGCGTATCATTCTTCACAACGATAGCGCCCGTAGGACATACAGCCGCGCACTGTCCGCATCCCACGCAGAGGGATTCTGCGATCGGCTTTCCGAAAGCCGTACTGATCTTTGCATCCGATCCGCGGTAGGCGAAATCGATCGCGCCGACATTCTGGATCTCATTGCATTCCCGTACACAGTCACCGCAAAGAATACATTTGCTCGCATCCCTGACGATGCTGACAGAGGAAGTATCCTTCTCCGCCTCCAGCTTGTCATTCGGGAAACGGATATTCGTAATGCCGAACTGGGCTGCCAGATCCTGCAGCGTACATTTTCCGCTGTTCTCGCAGGTCGTGCAGTCGCGGCAATGGCTGGCAAGCAGCAGTTCGATGATGTTCTTGCGGTATTTTCTCAGACGCTCCGTATTGGTGCGGATCTTCATGCCGGGTTTCGGAAGCGTGGAACAGGCAGCCATCATGCGTCCGCGTTCGTCTTCCACCATGCAGAGACGGCATGCGCCGTAGATCGAGAGATCCGAATGATAGCAGAATACGGGAAGCTTAATGCCCGTTTTGCTGATGACTTCAAGAAGATTGCGTTCGCCCTCGACCGCGACCGGAATATTGTCTACATACATATAATTACTGGGCTGCATGATCAGGCCTCCTCTCTTACGGCGCCGAATGCGCAGTTTTCAACGCATGCACCGCACTTGATACATTTATCCTGGTCGATCACATAAGGCGATTTCAGCTTGCCGGAAATAGCCTCTACAGGGCAGTTCCTGGCGCACTTGGAGCATCCCTTACATTTGTCAGGATCGATCACGAACCTCCTGAGCTTGGTGCAGGTACCGGCAGGACAGCGTTTCTCATAGATATGCGCTTCATATTCGTCACGGAAATTCTGGATGGTGGAAATGACCGGTGAAGGCGCGGTCTTTCCGAGTCCGCACAGAGCCGTATTCGCAATCGTATCGGAAAGCTCTTCCAGCAGTTCGATATCTCCGTCTCTTCCGTTTCCTTCCGTGATCCTGGTCAGGATCTCCAGCATTCTCTTGGTGCCTTCCCGGCAGGGAACACACTTTCCGCAGGACTCGTTCTGCGTGAAATCCATGAAGAACCTGGCGACTTCCACCATACAGGTCTTGTCATCCATGACAACAAGTCCGCCGGATCCGATGATCGCGCCGACTTTCTGCAGCGAATCAAAATCAAGCGGGATATCCAGATCCTTTTCCGTAAGACATCCGCCCGACGGGCCGCCGATCTGGACTGCTTTGAACTTCGTGCCGCCGCGCATTCCGCCGCCGATATCATAAATGATCTCCCGCAGCGTGGTGCCCATGGGGACTTCGATCAGTCCGGTATTCTTGATCGTTCCGGTAAGCGCGAACGCTTTTGTTCCCGGGCTGTTCTCCGGTCCGATCGAACGGTACCAGGCAGCACCCTTTGTGATGATCATCGGAACGTTCGCATAGGTCTCCACATTATTCAGGTTGGTAGGCTTGCCGAACAGGCCCTGCTCTACTGTTCTGGGCGGCTTAACACGGGGCATGCCGCGTTTTCCTTCGATGGAGGAAGTAAGCGCAGAACCTTCGCCGCAGACGAACGCGCCCGCGCCGCGGTTGATGTGCATATGGAAGCACTTGTCCGTACCAAGAATATTGTCGCCCAGAAGTCCGAGTTCCTCAGCCTGCGCGATCGCCAGGCGCAGACGTTCCACCGCCAGCGGATATTCTGCTCTGACGTAAATGTAGCCTTCCGTCGATCCGATTGCCAGGCCGGCAATGATCATGCCTTCCAGCAGGCAGTGCGGATCACCTTCCATGACGGAACGGTCCATGAATGCCCCGGGATCGCCTTCATCACCGTTGCAGACAATATATTTCGGCGTGACTTTCTGTCTTGCGCAGGAAGCCCATTTGGTGCCGGCGTGGAAACCGCCGCCCCCTCTTCCGCGGAGGTTGGAATCCGAGACTTCTTTCACGATCTCTTCAGGCGTCATCTCAAAGAGCGCCTTCTCAAGCGCTTCATACGCGCCGAGCGCGATCGCTTCCCGGATGGAAGTGGAATCGATATGGCGGCTGTCTTCCAGAAGATTCAGGGTCTGCTTTGTGTAGAACGGGATCTCCGACTGTTTTTCAAAGATCTTTCCGTTCTCCTTGTAAGCCAGGCGGTCGATATGTTCTCCGCCGATCACGGACTTTTCGATGATCTCTTCGCAGTCTTCCTCATGGACTCTCGTATAAAGCCAGCCCTGCGGCTCGATGCGGATCAGCGGACCGATTTCGCAGAAACCATGACATCCGCTCTTCTTCAGTCCCACCGCGTCGGGATGAGGATTATCGGAAAGTTCCACATTTACCGGAATATTCTTTTCCGCAAGGAGTGTTTTAAGACGATCGTATACTTTCAGGGAACCGGCAGATACACAGCATGTTTCGCAGCATACCAGAAGCTTCATACGCTCAAGTCTGTAAGCTTCCTGGCAGGAACGCCGGAAAGCAGCCAGTTCTTCTCTGCTCATCAGTTTATTCATTCTGTCCGCCCTCCTTTGCAAGAGAATCCTGCAGCTTCTTAAGAAGCGCTTCCGCCTGATCAGGCGTCATGCCCGGGTACACCTCTCCGTTTACCGTCATGACCGGGGCAAGCCCGCAGGCGCCGAGACAGGAAACGGTCTCCACGGTAAAGTTCAGATCATCTGTCGTCTTTTTGCCTTCAGAAAGACCGAGCATATCCCTGAGCTTCTTGAGGATCGGAAGGGATCCGCGCACATGACATGCGGTCCCGTCACAGCAGCGGATAACATATTTTCCTTTCGGTTCCAGAGAGAAATTCTCATAGAACGTGGCTACACCGAAAAGTCTTGCCTCTCCGACACCGATCGCAGCCGCGACGTGAGGAAACACTTCCTGCGGCAGATAGTGATAATACTCCTGGATGTCCTGTAGAATGGCAATCGTGGAAAGTTCATTCTTCGGATATCTCTCCAGGATCTGATCCACTATCGTGAAATCGAATTGATCGTTCATAAAACCTCCTTTTTACGATAGTGTGAAAGATCCTCCCCCATGGTGGTATGTTATACTGCCGCCATGTGGGAGGATCCTGATGAATAGTTTCTAAACCCTCGTTCACACGATGTTTGTTAACTATTTGATTATACCATTCTCATCATCCAAATGCAATGAATTTATTTTTTTATTTCATGAATCGATTCACAAAAAGATCCTGAAGCAGCAGCGTTCCTTCTCAGAACGGATGCCTGCTTTCCGGGCACCTGTATTCTGCCTCGCCGTTTACCGGAGAAGGATTTCTGTGATCGAAAAGCCAGGTCTTCGTGCGACCGTCTATACAGAATGTTTCCGTGAATACCATCTTTCTGCTTGCATGGGTATGCAGGCATTGATCAAAACGGATCATTTCCTTTATCTGCGGCAGCAGGTTTTCCCCTGTCCTGCCGGCTTCTCCCGCTCTTCCGGCAATAAACGCTTCAAATATTTCATACCGCCGGAACACGGAAGGCTGCTGTCTGTCATAGCCGTGCTCTCTGTAATATCCCGCAAGCGCTTCGAACATTCCAAATGCATCCGGGAACAGCTTCTCCGCCAGCGGAAGACTTCTTCGGAAGCCCTGGGAGTTTACATATTCTTCCACTCTGTCACTGATCCGCTGAAGCAGATCCACCTCTTCATAGGACAGCCATTTTGTCCGGAGCACCTCATATGGCGCGTCATCCGAGCACACCAGTCCGTATTCTTCCTTCCTGTCATGCAATTCCGTGCCTTTCAGAAGCTTCAGGAAGCCGAGCTGGAGCTGATGCGGATACATTTCATAGACGGTGTTGAATGACTGCCGGAAACTCTGCAGGTCTTCATACGGAAGTCCCGCGATCAGATCAAGATGCAGATTGATATTCTGTTTTTTGTTCAGCCGTTCCGTGACTTCCCGGATCCGGTCCAGCTTTGCACTCCTGTGTACGCTCATGAGCGTATCCGGATTTGCCGACTGGACGCCGATCTCCATCTGGATCAGCCCCGGCCGCAGCGTTTCCAGCAGCTCCAGTTCTTCGTCCGTGATCCGGTCTGCTTCAATTTCAAAATGAAAGTTCGTGACGCCGTTGTCATGCTCTTTCAGATACTGCCAGATATGCATTGCATGGGAAGACACCGCATTAAACGTACGGTCTATGAATTTTACCTGCGGCACCCGGGCATCCAGGAAGAACTGCAGTTCCTTTTCCACCAGGCCCTGATCCCGCAGCCTGATCCCGCGTTCCCTTCCGGACAGGCAGTATGCGCAGGAAAACGGACATCCGCGGCTGGATTCATAATACAGGATCCGGTGGTCAAATGCCTGCAGATCCGCATAGAGAAACGGGATCTTATTGAGATCGACAGGCGCAGCCAGCCCGTTGTTCACTATTTTCCCATCTGAAAGATAAGCTGTTCCGCGCAGGCCTGCTGTCTTATTGGGCAGCGGGCAGCCCGTCCCCTTCAGATCTGCTGTCACCTCTGGCAGCAGCCCGTATGCACCGCCGCAGCAGGCATCTTTCCCATTCTCAGAAAGTGCTGCGAGCAGCGCAGAAAATACTTCCTCTCCTTCTCCAAGCATGCACAGATCCGCGCCGTTCTCTCCCAGAAAGGATTCCGGATAATACGTCGCCTCCGGACCTCCTGCCCAGATCATGACATCCTTTCCCCGGATCTTCCTGATGTCCCTGATCAGCCGTCTGACGCGGTCAACATTCCAGATGTAAACGGAAAATGCGATCACATCTGCTTTCTCAGACATGATCCCCGCAAGCACATCGGAATAACGGTCATTGATCGTATACTCCGCGGTCTCAACGGACGCATTTCCGATCTTCTGTCCCGCAGCGTATGCTTTCAGACTGTAGACAGCCGGACAGGTATGGATATATTTTGCGTTCACTGCTGTCAGCAGTACTTTTTTCTTCATTCCTCAGCCTCCGGCAAGTCGGATCTCCGACCGCAGTACTGCAGCATCATACATCCGAGCCGTATCCCGGCCCCTTGGGGACATATCTCATATTGCTGACTTTATAAACGGTGACGAACGCCTTCGGGTCCGTTTTTTCAAGATAAGTCATCAGCTTCTGATACTCATGTTTATCCACGATCGTAATGATCTCATTCCGCTGTTTCAAATGGAGCGCGCCGTAACAGTGATAGATGGAGGCGCCGCTGTGCAGTTCCTTCAGGATGAACAGCCTGATCTCTTCCTCTTTATCCGAAACGATGCAGACGCGCCGCTTCAGGCTCTGGTCAAAAATGAAATTGTCCAGAACGATGCCGTTCAGATAGGTACCCAGGATACTTAAGATCACGATCTTCTTGTCATAGACGAGCGCCGAAGAGAGGGCAATGCACATCCCGGCCGCGGACATGGCTTTTCCGAGATCCACATGCAGATATTTGTTCAATACTTTTGCAACGATATCCAGGCCGCCGGAGGAAGCATTCCGGTTAAACAGCATAGCCAGGCCGACGCTCACGGTAAAGATATAGCAGACGACATCCAGCGCGGGATCGCCTGTCAGAGAGGTGTAATGGGGAAGAAGCTTCTCAAACACGCCGATGAACAGCGGAAGCATAATGGAAGTATAGACTGTTTTGATGCCGAATTCATTGCCGCAGGTGATAAACCCGACGATCAGCAGCGCCACGTTCAAGATCATTGTCAGCTGCGCAACAGATAACGGTGTGAAATTCGTCAGCAGGATCGCCAGTCCCGAGATACTGCTGACCATGCACTGGCTGGGGACCAGGAAGAAGAACACCGCTGCTGCAATGATCAGGACAGCCAGCGTCAGCAGGGCAAATTCCCTGATCATCTCTTTTCTGGAAATTCTTACTGTATCAGACATAATGATTCTCCGATCTGCGGCAGCTTGCTCTGCCCTGATGAATCATTATATCCGAATCCGAAAGCAGCTTCAACACTAAGACGAAGCTTTGTGCCTGTCATGCGGAATACTGCTGACAATGACCGTTGCGGCGATCAGCGCGCCGCCGGCAAAGAACCGTCCGGTCAGTTTCTCCCCGAGCAGCGCAGCACCGAGGATGGCCGAGAAAACAGGCATCAGCGGATAGAACATGGAGCAAGTGCTCGCAGGGAGCTTGGAAAGTGAATAATTCCACAAGAACTGCGGGATCGCTGTTCCGAATACGCCCGAATACAGAATGCAGAGAAAGGTGAGCAGACTTACCTGCGGCAGGCCGTTATTGACAAGCTCAAACGAAGCCGTGGGAATATGGAAAATCAGGCTCAGCGTGATCCCCAGGAATGTGATCAGCATCGCAGGATATCTTGCAGACAGTTTCCGGATCGATACGACACAGACCACCCAGGCGAGTATGGAACCAAGTCCATACAGGACGCCCGGCACATTGCCTGCCCCGTCTGCGCCGCCGGTAACGATCAGAACGCCGATCATAGCCAGGACCAGACACAGGATCTTTCTGACAGTCAGCTGTTCCTTCAAAAAGATGGCAGCAAAGATCGTGATGAATACCGGATTCAGGGAATTGATCAGCGATCCAAGCGACGCTCCTGCATACTGGACAGAAAGCAGCGTGCACTCCATAGACAGATAATACCCCATGAAGCCGATGAACAAAAAGGCAGCTCTGTCCTTCCTGTCGATCTTCGGAAGATGGCCGCGCTGTCCGAGCAGCATCCCGCCCAGTACTGCTGAAGATACGAGGAACCGGCAGCAGGCCAGTTCCGGGGCTGTCAGGGAATTCAGCACATATCTATTCGCGACATAGACGCTTCCCCAGCAGAAAAAGACCACCAGCAGGCTGAGATATGCTTTCATTGTATCCTTCGATCCGGTCATCATCCTACACTCCTTGCGCTCAGATACGGTATCCGCCGATATACTGCTCTGCTCCCGGCACAGCCCGGAACATACTCCGCTCATCTTAACCCAACCGCAAAATGAAGTCTAATGCTAAAAATATTGTTGTATATTCAAACGGACTATATTTCTTTTGACAATCTTAAGAATAATGCCGCGCATGTTCATTTCGCGGAATACCTCTTTATGGTATAGTAAAGCCTGAAGAGTTACTCTCGTTCCCGTCTCACAGGACCTGTGAAGCGGGTCTCTTTCCAGGAAAGATCTGACTTAAAAATGATAAGAAACAGCCTGAACAGGATCCGCAAAGCGGAATCAATCGGAAAACAAAAAGCTGCGATAACTGCCATCGGCATTTTCGCAGCGGGAATCGTACTGGGCATTTTTTCAAAATGGCTTGACAATCTGGGACTGGACAGCTCCCTATGGCGGCATGTTCTCCTGGAAAGACTTGATCTGCACAATTTCTTCTCGGATCTTGCCGTCTGGCTGCTGGCTGCACTTGCCATTGCGGTCTTCAGCCGTTCTGCTGTACAGGCTGCAATTAATGTGTTTGTCTTTTTTGCGGGGATGTGCGCAGCCTATCATCTCTATACGATCCTGTTCAGCGGGTTCAATCCCGCCTCGTATATGATGATCTGGTACGGGATCACTCTCCTTTCGCCGCTTTTAGCCATACTGTGCTGGTATGCAAAAGGCTCCGGTCCCGCAGCCCTTCTTCTTGACGCAGGCATCATAGCTGTCTTCTTTCTGACCTGCTTTTCCATCGGGTTATTCTATATATCTCTCCGGGGAATCCTTTATCTGATGGTGTTCGCCGGTGCGGCGGCTGTCCTTTACAGGACTCCGAAACAGCTTGGCATCTCCCTTCTGGCCGGTTTTCTTCTCTCTTTTCTTTTATGCTCGTTCTAATCTCGACTGCAGCAGGATCCCTCCGACAATGAAGGCCAGCGCGAACAGCGCATAAATCGTGATCTTCTCTCCCAGAAGGATCAGGGTCACGAACAGGGAAAAGAACGGAACGAGATACGCCAGATTCGCGATCACGGCAGTCTTCTTTCCGCTTCCGTTGATCGCAAACGCCCACAGAATATTGGCTGCCGCGTTGACGAACAGGCCGATCCAGAAAACGCCGATCCACTGAAAGCTGCTGATCGCTTTCCATGGTTCTCCGAACTGTCCGAACAGAAGAGAACATACTGCCGTGACCAGCCAGTAGACTACCATAGAAATGTATTGATCCCGGTCCTGTTTCTTATTCAGAACAGAGAAAAGGCCGTAGCAGGAAGCCCCGCCAAAACAGCTCAGCCTGCCGATAAAAGCGCCGCTTCCGATCCCGCCCGCTCCGTTTGAGACGGTAATAATGATGATTCCTATGAAAGAACAGATCATGGCCACGATCTTCATGGTCGTGAACGGTTCCTTCATGATGATACAGGCAAAGATGACCGTCATCAGCGGCCACAGATAATTGATAATGCATCCTTCCTGCGCGCTGAGCCGCCCGAGCCCGAAATAATAAAGCGCATTATAAAGGAACAGGAAAACGCCGGTGCCGGCTGTCTCAAGCCAGTCGGAAAAACGATATTGTCTGATGAGCCGAATCCTTCCGGAACAGACGGTAAGAACGAGCAGAAAAAGAGCGCCGAAAACAGACGCTGCGCAGAGGAGTTCCAGATCCGGCAGATCTTCGGCAAACATTTTTACGGTTGCCGCCATGGTGGACCAGATCAGGACCGCGCCCATGGCAGTTATTATCGGTTTTCTCATATCTTATATAGTACATCGTAATTGTTTTTTTGCAATCATTCAGCGGACTGTCAGACGCTTCTGCGGCAATCAAAATATCCGATACTGTCTATCAGCATTTGAAATGTACTATCGCAGGCATCCTGTTCCGGACGAAGCAAAGCAAATGACAGATTCTTTCATTGCTGTTATACTGTTATAAAGATCCCACGAAAAATATCTTATGTAGACCGCAGATAAGGAGCATAAAATGAGCGAATGCATTTTTTCAACACCTTACGGCGATATTCATTACTGGAAAAACAGGATCCGGAAAGAAAGACAGACCCTGGTGCTGCTGCCTGGTCTGACAGCAGATCACCATCTTTTTGACCAGCAGGTGAAGGCGCTCAAAGATGATTACAACCTCCTCACTTGGGACGCGCCCGGCCACGCGGCCTCCAGACCGTTCAAACTGGATTTCAGCCTGGCGGATAAAGCAAAATGGCTGCACGGGATTCTGGAAAAGGAAGGAATCCAAAAACCGATCCTGATCGGACAGTCCATGGGCGGCTATGTTTCCCAGTATTATATGGAACTTTATCCCGGAGAAACAGGCGGCTTCATTTCCATCGATTCCGCCCCCTTAAAACGGCGCTATCTGACCGCCATCGAGCTCTGGCTGCTGGAACGGATCGAGCCTGTTTACCGTATCTATCCCAGAAAAGCGCTTCTGCGGGACGGTTCAAAAGGATGTTCCGAGACCGCCTATGGAAGAAAACTGATGGCGCACTTTATCAACACCTATGAGCATGAGGAATACTGTCATCTTGCAGGACACGGTTACCGGATCCTCGCAGAAGCGATCCGGGAGGATCTGCCGTATGAGATCGACTGCCCCGCGATCCTGATCTGCGGAGAAAAGGATAAAGCCGGCTCCGCCAGACACTATAACAAAAAGTGGGCAGAGAAAGAAGGACTGACGATATACTGGATCTCAGACGCCGGCCACAACGCCAATACAGACAAACCGGAGGAGATAAACGGAATCATCCGGGAATTTGCGGAATCGCTCCGTGAATAACTGTTCTGCGCAGAAAGAGGGAGGGGCATAATGCCTCTCCCTCTTCAGATCATTTCCTGTCTCAGATGCAGTTTTTTACTCTTCAGAGTATTCCACGGCGCCTTTTTGCCGCTCCATTTGATCTTCTATCCGTTTCATCCTGCCGGATACTTTTTTCGTTTTTCCTTCGTGTGCGCATCTATGGTTTTCTCTTCCCACTGAAGTTTTTCTTAACCTTTCTGTCTTTTTCAGGCAGGCTCAGGGCTCGAATACTGTTCTGCAGCCGGAACAGGTAATGGTATATCCGGGTCTTACGAGAAGCGGACTCTTGTTTTCGGTACCGCAATACGGGCATTTCACCATCTCGTAACCGGGATCCTTTTTCGTTTTCGTCCCTTCACCGCCTGTTACACCGTCAAGCTGTTCATTGGTAAGATTCGTGATCTTTTCCTTGTCCATGAACGATTCCTCCTTTGTTGTTTTGTTTGAATTACCGCACGAAAGTTTCGACGGATGATCTGTCCCATACTTTCCGGGTCTGCGATGCTCTGCTTCATCACCTTGTCATTTCTTCCGGATTCTGTAAAACAGCATATTATAGATATTTTAACATATCTGCGCAGAGAAATAAATGAAAAAACACATAATAGGAATCCGGCATCACAATACCCCTGCCGTTTACAGGACAGATTCGTATCTGTTATAATAACGATAAATTATGTCTCATTCAGGAGAACCGGTATGTTTTCCACAGGACATTTTTTCTTTATTCTGTTAAGCACCGCAGCAATCCTTGCCGGGGTCGCTGCATGCAAAAAAATACAGCCTCCGATCCGAAAGCTGCTCATCGTATGTCTCTGTCTCGGACTGCTCTCCGAGGTAAGCAAGATCCTGGGGAGCATAGAGATCGTCCCCGTGGTGGAACCAGCGGTAGAAAACGGGGTCCTGCTCTATCGGGAGACCGGGGCGTATACACCCTATCTGGAAGCGGAGCACCTGCCATTTGAACTCTGCTCTCTCCAGATCCTCTTTATGCTCTTTGCGCTCCTGCTCCGGAATCCGACCTGGCGCAAACGTCTGTACGCCCTGATGTATACCACCTGTATCGTCGGGGCCGGCATGGCCATCCTCTTTTCTTCCGAAGCGCCCTGATTAAGCACTGTCTCTGACTTCATCTCGTCTCTCAGTGTATGGCGCGCCTTTCTGTATCACTCCATGCTGATCATCCTGGGCATTTACATAGGCATGAGCGAGGAGTGTGATGTTCAATTCCGGGATCTCCCCTGGACTGTCTTGTTCATCCTCTGTCTCGACGGACTGAGTTTTTATATGAACTCCATGATGTCAACGCCGTATTACGCCGGAGATACCCTGGTCGGCGTGGTCAACGCGGTGAATTATTTTTCCTCTTACAATAATCCTCTCGGTATCCCGATGGCGACAAAAGGGCAGTGGCTTCTCTATCTGCTGATCCGCATTGTTCTGGCGCTGATCCTGATCACCCTGATCCAACTGCCTCTGCGGAGGAAAGAACACTCACCCTCGCAGCGTCACCCTGCTTTTCTCTGTCATTTCCATCATTGCCGCTCTGATCCATTACACCCGGATGGGCTGGGCGGTCTCGGATTACTTCCGGTATTTCACCACCCTCTCCAATCTGACCACTGCGCTGGCTGCAGGCTTTATCCTGCCATTTGCTGTCAACGGCATCCGCAGGAAGCGTTTTGTGTATCCACGCTGGCTGTTCCTTATGCATTACGCCGGAACGATCTGTACCACGCTGACCCTGCTGTTTGCGCTCGTATTTATCCTCCCGTGGGATCCCGCGTTCGCGGTCGGCGGCGGCCAGAAGTTCCTGCACATCATATGTCCGATCGCTATTCTGACTGCCTTTTTGCTGGTGGAGGGCGGGTACCTGCTGACACGCAGGAATACCTGCTTCTGTCTGATCCCTTTCCTGGTCTATTCCCTTGTCTATGTGGTCATGGTCGTCCTTCTCGGAAAGGAGCGCGGAGGCTGGGAAGATCTGTATATGCTCAATACCTATGTACCGTTTTATCTCAGCCTTCCTGCCCTGTGGCTGCTCTCCTATGGATTGGCATCGGTCATACGGATCGCGTCGAACCGCCTCGCTGTGATGCGAAAGGAACGTCTGCTCTCTCTCTGGACGGAAGACATGGAACCGGTGGAAGTCAATATCGAGATCTACGGACTGGGACGCTACAACGGCCTTCACGACGAGAAGAGCGAGATGAGCATTCCCTATGATATTCTGGAATCGCTGGCGGAAAGATATGCCATGGATCCCACAGCGCTCATGAAAGTCTATACCAAGGGACTGCAGGATGCTGTAAAGGAAAAACAGATAATCCGGCATACCGCTTCGCAGGAACATCCAAAGACCAATACCGCCAATACAGGTAAAGATACAGGTCAGGATCATTTTCGTTTTATTATTCAGTTTCAGGCCGGCTGTCATCGCCGGGATATGCATTCCCAGGTGCATTCCCATCAGCACGAAAGCCCAGTGCGACATGGAAAGATGCATCCGTCTCGCGAAAGATACCGGAGCCATCCCATACAGGAAAGGAACCGCATGACCGCTCATGGACATACCGCAGAAGGCGGTAAGCGCAAAACTGAGAAGAAGCAAGATATCCAGGATGGTCGTGACGCTGCGGTATGGATTGTATTTTCCTTTAAACAGTACTCCGTACCACTTCCGGTTCAGGATCTGATGAATGATGACAAGCAACGTCACACCCATGCCAATCCATTCATGCACCATTTCCCCGGTGACCTGATAAGCCATGAGGAACAGCAGAAGGACGGTCATGACCGCATCCACGGTCCGTTTGATCATATTATTCGTTTTTGCCTTGGACATGGTTGCGTCCTCTCCATGAATTTTTTACCGCAGTTCTTCGTTCCCGGACTGCAGAACTGTCTCCGACATGTTTCCGCCTTCTTATAAACAGTTCCTCTTATTTCATCTCTTTTTCCCAAAAACGGATCACATTCAGTCCCAGGCTGTCGGCCGTGAAGGTATTTCCAAATGTTCCGTCATTTCCCCATGCCCAGGCGCCAAGGGCGATTTTCGGTAAGTTTGCCATCGATGTACGCTCCTTTTCTGTCATTCTGATCCTTATGCTGTCAGTATTTGAATTTATATTGACATCGTGTCAGCATTTAAACCATACGCTCATTTTGACACTATGTCAATATGTTTTCGCCTGTTTCAACTTTCTTTCCGGAAGATCCTTTGCAGCATAGGAAGAACAGATTCACTTCACAGACTGATCCGGGAACAGCAGATCTACAGGAAACTACATTTTTTGCACAAAACCATCAACTATTTGTTGAATTGTACTGCGATATTGATTTAAAATAACCTTGGAAGCAGATTAAAGAAGGCTCAGCAGGCTGCTTCTGTATATCAGGGAAGGAACGGGATACCCGGAAATGAATACGATCGAACAGAAAAAATACGATAAGATCTCAGCGCGCGCCGCGAGCGGTGAGATCGCAGACCAGAAAAGCTGGAAAATGATCAAAGAGCTGAATTCCTTCAGCGAAGAGCGCCTGGATTCCCCTGCTATGATCAGCTGCACACGCAAATACACCTACCGTCAGATGTTCAGGCAGTGGGAACGGTATGCAGAGGTATTTTCCGCGCTTAATATTACCGGAAAGAACAGATCCCGGGCAGGCATGCTTGCCGCTCCGGCCGCCGAATCCACCTTTGCGCTTTACGGTCTGAACATGACCGGCGCATCCGTTTCCATGATCAGTCCTGCAGATGCGCTGAATATGGACCGCCTTGAAAAAATGATCCGGGGAGAAGGTATTACGGACCTGCTCCTTTCCGACATGATGCTGCAGCCGGATCTGCTCCGCCGCCTGCTTGCTGCGCGCTCAGATCTGGGACTTCGCAATATCATTGTGCTCCACTGGGAACTAACCGGCCCCTATATCATACGTGAACTTGCCATGTTCTGCCGTTATCATTACCGGCAGATCAAAATGGTCCCCGGCGTTGTTCTTATGGAGGACCTGCTTGTCCGGTATGAAGCCTCCCCCATCCTTTACGGACCCGATCATTCTGAAGAAGCCGCCCTGATCCTCCATACTTCCGGGACGACAAGCGGGATCCACAAGCCGATCCCTCATTCTGACCTGGGGTTCAATGAATCCGCTGCCCAATTGCTGCGGGATGACCGTTTCAGATACCTGGCCGGCAATGCGAGGACCTACCTGGGCATTGATCTTTCCGCTTCCTTCGTCCTGATCGATATGCTGCACCTGCCGCTCGCTTTCGGCGGTACTGTCACAGCGATTCCCCTGGACTTCTATACTGCCGCCAGCGCGAAGGCGATCAAAGAGCTTTCTGTCAATGTCATGTTCGGCGGCGGAATCATGCTTCCCCAGATGATCCACAGCCCGGTCAGGCCTGATCTGTCCTCTCTTGAACTGTGCTTCATCGGCGGTATATATACCTCTGCTGACAAAAAGAGACAGTACGACGAGTTCCTTGAAAAATGCGGCTCGAAAGCGCGTGTCACGATAGGATACGGGCTGTCTGAAGCAGGGGGCGCTGTCATTATCGCTGATCCGGAAAGAACGGATGATGCGATCGGCCGCCCTCTTCCCGGCGTCAAAGTAAAGATCTTTGATGAAGAAGAAGGAAAATACTATTCACCGGAGGACGGGCCTCATACCGGCGTTCTGTTCCTCTCTTCTCCTTCCGTCAGCAGCGGCAGGATCGATGACAAGGTCTTCTTTACCCCGGATGAGATAGACGGGGAACAATATCTCAACACTTATGATCTGGTAACGGTCAATGAAGACGGCAGTCTCACCTGTATCGGAAGAGCCAACAAGTACTTTGTGAACAACGAAGGAGTGCGTTTTGACGCCGGGCTTGTGGAGACCGCGGTATCGGCACAGCCCGGGATCATTTCCTGCGGCCTGGCGCCGGTCTATGACAAGGCGCTCCACGATACGGTCCCTGTCCTCTATGTGCATGCAGAAGGAAATCCCGCTGATGCCATGCGGACAGTCCGCCAGGCACTCCTGAACGTCTTCATCAAAGACAATAAGATCGTTGAAACGAACCTGCCGGGGAAATGCGTGATCACGGATCATATTCCGCTGACGCCGACAGGAAAAGTCGATGTATATGCGATCATAAAAGAGGGTGTGAACGGAACTGTATACACGGTCACGCCGATCCGAAGACAGGACAGGCTGTGTGATATCGGCCTTGTTCCTGTTCCGCAAAAATCAGACAGGCTTGCTTCAGTTTCAGGCATATCCGACGAGCTCGATGTCGGCAATGAGCTCATGCAGGCTTTGGGGTTATTCCTGCCGGGGCTCAGGCACGCCCCGCAGTCCCCGGGCCGTCAGCAGGGTCCGATGCAGCCGCCTTTCTTTGGCGGAATGAATCAGGGGAACGGTCCCATGTATGCGCCTCCCTTCCTGTTCCCTGTGCCGATCCGTTTGCTGAAGCGCTTCCATCACAGACATTTCCGTCCGTCAAAGTGAAAAACTGAACCAGAAAATAAAGGCTCTTTGCCTCCGAAGTAAAAACGGCGGCAAAGAGCCTGATCTATTTAAGTGTGTCATTTAAAAAAGACGGAATCGGCTGCATCCTGTATGACCGGGTTCTGTCAATCGGATTCTTCCTCAAACACGGCAACAAAATCAGCACTCTCTTCCAGCTGTACGGTGATGACCGGCTCGGTGGAGTAATCCTCTCCGTTCTTCGTCCACTTGACGAACGCATTGCCTTCTTCCGGCGCCGCTGCAAAGGTGTATGTCTCAGGCTCCGCCAGATTGACCTGCGCAGACTGATATGGTTCTTCGGGATCAAGTTCGGGAACGGTCTCTCCCGGCTCATAACCGATCATGCCAAAACCTTCTGTGCTTATCGTCACAATGATGCTGGCCGTCATATCGCCCATGGAGGTGAAATGATATGTTTCTCCCCCTTCCACTTCGAGAAGGAGCCCATCCCCGCCCTCTTCGGAAACGGTCACTGTAATATCTTCCTGACTTCCTGAAGCGGTGAGTATGCCGTGCAGCGTGTTTCCTTCCTGCGGCAGGGTACCGCCCCAGGAGTCCTCCATCACATCTTCGCCTAACATACATCCGACATACCAGCCGGGTTCGTCAATATCGTCCATCCAGGTGACAGAGATCATGTTCTCATTCTCATCCTGGAAGTAGCCCTCCCGCGTCCACTCGGTGACCGGCTGTTCCGTCTGAGCAGAGGTTTCCCGGGCCGGCGTTTCAGAAGCGGGTACTGTGGTTTCTTTCGTATTGTCTGGTTTTGTGCCTCCGCACGCACAAAGCGTAAACAACATTACGATACAGATCGCAAAGCTGAACAGCTTTTTGGAAAGCTGTGCCTCCATTGCCCCGAGGGTCTCAAACATATTCCTGTTCTCCGCTTTGAAATCCCGGAGCAGAGCTTCGTACTTTTTCTTCATTTCCTTATTTCCCTTTACATCCTCCGGAAATCTGTTCATGGCTTCTTGCATCTTTTTTGTCAAACTGCCATAGAAAGTGCAAACCTTGCCGCAACTGCTTCGATATCCGCTTTGTCTGCTGTAATCAGTACATAGGCAGAATCATTCAACGAAGCGAGATAGCCCATCTCATCCTCATAGCAGGTATAATATACGCCTCCATCTGCTTCCTGATCCAGGTATGCTGAAGCAGTCTGCTTTCCGCTGTTCGTGGTTCCGCAGGCCGCCAGAGAAAGCAGCAAAACAGCAGCCAGTAATGTGCAAATTGCTCTCTTCGTCTTCCACTTCTCCCATCGTGTTTTGACGATTTCCTTTATTATTCTCCCTGCCCTCTTACCGACGAGGAATTTTTAATTATCATTTTCTCTGCGGGCCGTGAGCATCTTCTGCAGTTGAATCACGATGGCTACCACCCTTTTTTCATGCTGAGGCTGATAAAGATCGATACTGTAGCGGTCATGCATCGAGATCATTTTCTGTCCGATGGATGCAACCGGCTCGCTGTTCTGATCAAAGAGGGTAAAATTCAGGCCGATTACATTGCCCTTCAACTTCCAACCCAGACCTTTGATGTTTGTAATGTCTTTGAACACATGAAACAGCTCATTGGAAAGTGTGAACTTCTGTCCATCGTCCATGGTGATGTAGTGCTCTTCGTGAAAACTGATCGGCTTCTTTGACAGCTGCGCCACCAGTACTCCGGAAGCATCGTACAGTTCCGTTTTTCCTTTTATGGCAATCACAGAGGACTTTGTATAATACAGCAGCTGCCCCTGTTCATCCTTGATCTCGATCTTCTGGTGGAGGTCACCGGGGTCCAGTTCCGTGTACAGGGAGCGTACCGGAGCGCCGTATTGTTCGACGGTATTTTCGTTCGGACCCTCGCCAGCTCTGTGAAAGCTCTGAATGCTTGATAAAATACCCATTTTTCTTCCTTCCTTTTCTTATTTGTTTTTATACTTTTGTCTGTCGTTTTCGCTGCTTCAGCCTTTTGCACGATCAGGCTGAGGCAGCGCACTATGATCAGAAGCATGATCCGCCGCTGTTTTTGCCGGGTACAGGGATCGATCACTACTGTGAACCCAGGCCCGGGCAGCAAGAACAGCATTGGGAGAAGTATGGCAAGAGTTCCTGAATCCATCGTCATAAATGAACATCCTCCATATCTTCCGCGTATTGTTTTCGTTCATTATATCCGATTGCCATAATAGTATCAAGAGGGCGCGGAATACAGCAATATCGGCATCAACAGGATCGATCAGATGCTCCGGCACCGAACTGTCCGTTTGTACTCTATGGGGGAACAAAAAAGCTGGTAAAACGGAAGGAATTCGAAGAGTTTATCCGCAGCAGTGTTATCATCTGAAACCCGTTGTGGGTAATGCACCAAGGTGAAGTTACCTGCAAAAAACGCGATATTTCCGCCGAAAATGATTGAGAGAACAACTCCTGCATGATATAATTGGAAGTCGTGTTGGGCTCGTTCTTACAGACAGGTGCCCAACCGTTATGTGCAGGACTTCCGTCCTGCTTTTCGAAGGAGAATATACAGAAATGAAATTAGGTATCGTCGGGAGGCGGCCGTTTTTCATATCTCCATACAAATCCATGAAAGCCCGTAAAGCCGCATAGAACGGACATTTCCGACAGAAGCGATCCCACATATCTTCATATAAAATTATGTAAGTCTACGCCATTTAGGCGTAAGAATGGGCGTAAAGGGCTTATCTCTGTTATATTTAAAAAGAAGAGGGTTCAGCGCAATCTCATCACTGATCAATTCAGAAAAATGTTTACCCGGCCTGCCAGCCGGGTTTATTCATTTATCTCACTTTTCCATGAGATAATATGTAGCTATTCGGGACAATCCGCAAATAGTGATTTTGACAACATTTCGACCGATCGAAATGTTGTCGAAATGTACTTAAATGATTGATCGAATATTTCTTTTTACGCTTCTATCATTCGTTGCCTTAATCTTTGAAAACGAATACAATGCATCCGGCAATCAACATTGCAACAACATTACAATCGATCGAAATGTTGTTGTAATATTTCAAAATGTTTGATATAAATAAACCATCACAGGCGGAGGTTTAAAATATGCATATTCGAGAATTGTTTCCAGATGTAATAACCGAAGATTTGGACTATGAATTCAAAGCGGTTTTGAATTCTGACAAACCGGTCAAATGGGCAAAAACGATTGTTGCTTATGCAAATGGAAAGGGCGGCGTGATGTTTGTCGGTGTCTCAAACAGCGGGGAAGCTTTTGGGATTGATCTTGATGAGATAGACAAGACAAAAAATCTAATAGCAGTCATTAACGATCGGCATATCCTTCCCCATGCAAGAATACAGTATATGATGCGAAGTGTAGACGAAAAGGCAGAACATTTTGTTTTAGCTGTTCGCGTTATTTCAGCGGATTCTATAGTCAGATATCGCGAAGGTGATTTTAACGAAACGGTTTATATAAAGGGCGATGGGAATACTCCTCCGGCAACACCTGAAGAAATAATAACTCTTCATAAAAGAAAGTTCGGCATCGATAACGAAACAAGCGAAATACGATACGATGAGAACAAGTGGACCGAATACATCGCAATGTGCCGTGAATACCGGGATGATTCTTCTGCTCCATCACTAAAAGATCTTCAAAACGAGGAAGTTGTTTCTAAAGAAGGCTTCGCAAAATCGGGTTTTCTTATGTTTAGCGACGAATATGAAAGGGACGATTCTCTTGTCTGCTGTCGTCTTTGGAATGGCAAACAGAAAACAGGAACGGTTTTAGATCACGACAGATTTAAAGGATCCTTGGCAAAGGTTTTTCAGGATGCCTTTCATTTTATTGAAAGAAATACAAGAACAGGATGGAAAAAAACGCAGCACGGCGGACGTGTAGAGTTACGCGCATATCCCAAAGAGGCAGTCCGTGAGGCATTGGTAAATGCGATCGCTCATAGAGACTACTCGATCGCGGGGACCCAGATTGACGTGGATATATATAGTGATCGTATAGAGATCGTTTCGCCAGGCTCATGGCTTCTGCCAAAAAGCTATAAAGAATACCCTGTCGGCTCCATACCTTCCATTCGCAGGAACACCATTATTGCAGCCTGTCTGGATATTGCCAATCTTATGGAACGAGGAGGAACCGGATTCCAAGCAATGGTTGAAAGCTACAAGGATAGTGAAGAACATTTACAGCCCGTTGTTTCAATATACCCTGGATTCCTGAATCTACGTCTGTTTGACAGACTGTATGATGAGCACATGGAAGAAACAAAGGATCCTATTGCAGAAGAAAAAGATAAGCTTGTTTATGTATTAAAAACAGAAGGTCCCAAAAGCATGAAAGAACTGCAGGCTTATTCAAAGTATAGAAGCAGAAGTCAGTTCTTAAGAGAGATCATTAATCCGCTTATCGAATCAAATATTATCTTCAGGGACGGAAAGGTAAGATCTCCGAGAACACTGATCAGACTGAGATAATGTATATTTAGAACTGACAATCACTCATGCTCTCTGGTTTCTAATCATATTTATCCTGAGGAGTTTGATATGCGCATCAATGAACACAATCTGGATTCGCTTCGTAAGCTTATCCGAGATCTCCAACAGGAGAACGAATCTCTGAAAACGCTTCTCTCAGAACATAACATTCCCTATGAAGAGAGAAATGTACTTGATGAACAATTCGTCCCGGATGAATATGACGAGGATCAGGGTGCCCGTATTCTTCCTCATGCCCCCACAGAGAACGATGCCAAAGAATTTTACAGTTACTTCTGGGGACGTACGGATGTTTATGCGAAACGTGGAAAGAACGGCGGCTATTTTCCCCAGTGCGCAGGTCGCTGGGATAATCCGCTGTGTCCAAAAGCGAAGGATTCCAAAGTCTTCTGTGATGAGGACTGCAAGTATAAATCCTGGAAACCGCTCACTCCATATATAGTCCGGCAGCATCTCCTTGGGTTTAAAGACGATTGTTCTGATGTAATAGGCGTTTATCCTCTCTTTCCTGACAGCACCTGCCGTTTTCTTGTCTTCGATTTTGACAACCACGAAAAAGACGCCTATAAAAATGATGATGCAAATACAGACGACCTTTGGAGAAGCGAAGTCGATGCTCTGCGCAAAATCTGTGAGCTGAATCATATTGATGCTTTGGTCGAGAGATCCCGGTCCGGCAGAGGCGCTCATCTGTGGATTTTTTTCAAAGGACCGGTACCGGCTGCTTTGGCAAGGGCATTTGGCTTTGCTCTTCTTGATCGCGGCGCATCATCCATCAATCTCCCATCCTTCAAATATTATGACCGTATGTATCCATCCCAGGATGTTCTCAGTAAGCTGGGGAATCTGGTTGCCCTTCCACTGCAGGGACAGGCGTTAAAGCAGGGGAACAGTGCTTTCATCGATGCTTCATGGAATGCATACCCAGATCAATGGAAAACGCTCCATTCCGTTCGGAAGCTATCCGCAGAGGAAGTAAAGGATTACTTACAAAGATGGGGCTCAGAGGCATCACCAACACTATCCTCAACCATTTATGCAAAAGGCGGGCAGCAGGTACGGCCATGGAAAAAGGATGACCGTTTTCACCCGGAAGATGTCATCGGGAAAGCCCTTCATGTTGTCCTGGATAATGGTGTATTTGTAGATACGCTGAATCTTCTTCCTCGCCTGCAAAACCAGATCAAAGGCCTGGCCACGATCGATAACCCCGAGTTTTTCAGGAACAAGGCTGCCGGGCGGTCCAATTATTATAATCTTCGGACCATTTCCACCTGGAGCGAAACAAACGGCTATATCAGAGTACCTCTCGGACTGCTGGAAACGATTCGAGACAAAGCAAAAACGACTGGAATCTATGTGGATATTCATGACAAAAGATGCCACGGAACTCCGATTCGGGTAAGTTTCAAAGGAGAATTACGTGAGCAGCAGGAATTTGCTGCAGCAAAACTGGAAAGATACGAAAATGGAGTATTGAATGCTCCGACCGCTTTCGGGAAAACGGTTCTGGCAGCATATATGGTCTCGCAGAGAAAAGTCAATACGCTTGTTTTACTCGAAAGCACTGATCTTCTTCCTCAGTGGATTCGGGAATTCGAACATTTTCTGGAAATCGATGAGGCACCGCCTGTTTACTACACACCCACAGGGAGAAAGAAGACCCGGGACAGTGTCATCGGCACTTTAAAGGCTGGTCAGGATAAGACGACCGGTATCATTGATTTTGCCCTGATTGGGTCTGCCTACCATAAGGGGAAGTTTTTCCCGAATATTAACTCTTATGGAATGGTATTGATTGATGAATGTCATCATATCGCTTCCGCACAGGGACAGGCATTGATGAAGAGGATCCGGGCGAAGTATGTGTACGGCTTATCTGCCACACCGAGCCGGAGTGACCGTCTCGATGAGATCATCACCATGCTTCTCGGATCTGTCAGACACAAGTATACAGCAAAAGAGCAGGCGGATGAACAAGGCCTTGATCGATTCGTGATTCCCCGATTCACAAGAGTGGTCAACATCAGCGGGGAACAGCTGGATATCCATAAGGCGGATGAGCTCATTTCCTCAAGCGAGAACCGTAATGAGCAGATTGTCCGGGATACCATTCATGCTGTTTCGAATGGACGTACGCCGGTAATTCTTACAAAACGCAAAAAACATGCGGAAGTTCTGAAAAAACTTTTGGAAGGCAGTGCAGACCATGTTTTTCTGATATATGGCGGTCAAAGTGAAAAGCTGAACCAGGAAATGAAGGATGAGATGCTGTCGCTGCCCCGTGACAAAAGCATGATCCTGATTGCAACCGGTCAGAAAGTAGGCGAAGGGTTTAATTTTCCCAGACTGGATACACTGATGCTGGCCGCACCAATTAAGTTTGAGGGAAGGCTGACCCAATATGTCGGCAGACTGAACCGTGTTTATGAGGGGAAGCAGGATGTGGTGGTCTATGATTATGTTGACACACACATCGGGTTCTTTGACCGACAATACAAAAACCGCCTGACGGCATACAGGAAACTCGGATACAAAGTATTGTCGAAGCCGCTTGGAACAAAGCAGCAGGTGAATGCCATCTTCGACCGTCGGGATTACATGGAGACATTTGAGCGTGATCTGGTAGAAGCCGATCAGGAAATTGTGATCGCAAGCCCGGGAATTCGTCGAAACAAGGTGGAACGTCTCATACGACTGGTAAAAGCACGTCAGGAAGCGGGTGTTTCCGTCACGGTCATCACCATGAATCCGGAAAGCCAGGGATTTGAGGATACGATAGAGCTTCACATCCTGATGGAGGAAATGAAGAAGAACGGTATCATGGTGCGGTTAACCGCTGAAGATACAGAACACTATGCTGTCATAGACCGTCATCTTGTCTGGCACGGAGGAATGAATCTGTTGGGAAAAGCCGATGCATGGGACAATCTGATCCGGGTGGAAAACACGCAGGCAGCGGCTGAACTTCTAGAAATATCAGATATGGCTGTAAATGAATAGGTTTATACTTTACCTTCTTTCTCTAAATCACTGAAAAGCAAAATGGCTCCTCACCTCCGGAATCAAACGGCGGCGGGGAGCCTGCTGATCGTTTCAGCATCAATTGCCAACCTGCAATCTCCGGTAACACCACCCAGCCATCACAAATGCCGAAGCGGCAATGGATGTATAGATCACAGGTGCAGCCTGCCAGTTCATGAAGAATCTGCCTGCAAAATGAATCAGTCGATAATTTACAAATCCAGTATTCCTCAGAATCTCGTTCGGTCTGAAACTCCAGATCATCTGCAGCAGTGGAAAACGATCCGGAACCACTGCGAACAGATCCACGATCAGATAGCCCAAAAGGCCGCAGGTCACGGCAAGGGCATTTTGCGTGATGACGGACAGCAGCATGGTCACCGCCGCGATAAGGACAGCGGCCAACAGATAGATACCCAGACAGACTGCCAGCATCTGACCGATCGTATACGGAAGCATGGACAATGGCTTCACCAGCTGAAGCATTTCGCCGGTTCCTTCCATGCCGTAAATCAGGCTGTATGGAATGAGCAATGCCAGGATAACAAGCACTGCTGCCGTCAAAATCCATGTGATTCCGGCAGCGAACTTGATCAGATACAATTTTTTCTTTCCATGCCGGCTGCACAGCAGGAGCTGGTTCATTCTATCCGCTGTTTCCCTGGCATACACACCGGAGAGTCCGACTGCGGACAGCAGCAGGATAAAGAACCCGAGCGCCTGAAAAGATCTGAGCAGGTTCGCCGGCCCGCTGTGATAATGATACGGGAACGGCTTCCGCACGTCCGCTTCCTTTGCATCCCAATATGCCATCTCAGCATCCGACAGTCCCTGCTTCTCCATGCGCTGCAGAATCCTTTGTCTGCGCAGCTCATAAAAGCCGATACTCTGAAAATGTGAAAAATCGAACTCATCGCCGCTTACAGGCCTGATCATCTGCAAAACCGGAGCATACTTTTCATATCCCTCTTTCAACTGCAATATTGTCAGTCCATTCACATCCTTCAGTGCCGGCTTCAGTTCTTCGAAAAGCAATTCGTCGACCGACCTGCCATCCAGCTCTTTTGCGCTTTCCCGGGATGCAGGCTGGTCCTGGGTATCAGAAGCGGTCGCAAGGAATACGACGATCACGACAACGCCAGCCATGGCAATCATGTTGACCCTCGAAAAGAACAACTTTTTCAGTTCAAACAGATAGATCGTTTTCAGCATGCCTGTTCTCCTTTGATGGCGGAAATATAGAACTCTTCCAGATCCTCTTTTCCTGCCTCCCATTTGCCCCGCCAGATAAGCCTCCCCTCTTTCATGATCATCAGCCGGTCAGCGATATGTTCCAGATCCGAAACAATATGCGTGGAGAGCAGTACGATCCTGTCCCTGCCCAGTCCTGCGATCAGCTCCCGGAAACGGATTCTCTCCTGCGGGTCCAGTCCTGCGGTTGGCTCATCCATAATCAGGACCTGGGGATTGTTCAGGAGAGCCTGTGCGATTCCCAGTCTCTGCTTCATCCCGCCGGAGTAGGTGCGGACCTTTTTCCGGGCTGCTTCTCTCAATCCGACAAGCGCAATCAGTTCTTCTGTCTTACATTTTGCTTCCGTCTTCGGCAAGCCCTTTAATGCAGACATATACAGGAGGAAATCTCTCCCGGTGAACTCCGGATAATAGCCAAACTCCTGGGGCAGATATCCCAGGATATCCCGGTATTCCTCCGTTTCCACATCCATTCCATCACAGGTCACCGTCCCGCTTGTCGGGATGAGGATACCGCAGAGGAGGCGCATCAATGTTGTTTTTCCTGCCCCGTTTGCACCAAGCAGTCCCGTCACCCCGTTCGTGAGGGTAAAGGACATCCGATCAACGGCGATCTTGTTCTTATATTGTTTGGTGATCCTGTCAGCTGTCAGTTCCATACCGGCTCCTCCCTCTCGGAAATACTTTTCCGTATACAGAATGTCAGGCCGCAAACCGTCACGATAAATGCAGCCGCCCAGAGAACGATCAGACGTTCTTCATATAACTGCCGGAAAAACAACGGCACTGATCCAAAAACGACAGATGACATAATACAGATCAGTACGCTTCCCCATCCCTGATCTGTCCTGTGTCTTCTTTCATAGACTGATCCCAGCAATGCAGCTGTCAGATACGGCACGATCATATACAGGAACACCCGTATCACAGGATAAGAATAGAAAGGCCTGACCGCCAGAATAATAATCACCAGCCCTGCAGTATTTATTGCGCCGAGCAGAAAAGCTCTTGCCAGCAAGACGCTTCGTGCAGAGAATCTGGCGGCCTGCTCAAGTTCTGTCATGTTGTATCTTCCCGATCTTCCGGTCTCATAAAGAATCCCTGCCGCAAGAAGCGAAGTCAGTGCAAAAGGACAGTTCCCTGCATTGCGGCTGCAGACCCATGCAATAAACAACAGCAATGATCCGGACAGCACCCAGGTACATTTTCCGATATGGAATAACTGTATCGCGAGAAACTCTTTGTGACTGATCACAGCAGGCTGGCGATTCAGTAATCCATTCCCTCTGACGCGCAGAAAAAACGCCTCTTTTTCTGCCGGTTCCAGGGTAATCCAATATTTTCTCATCTGTTCGATCATATCTTCTTTATTCATTCTCCGGCACCTCCAGTTCAAATCTGATCCTTTTCAGGATAGTCTTCAGTTTTCTGTACACTGCGAACCGGGATATTTTATACATGCCGCTGATCACAGGTACAGGAACCTCATTCACATAGCGCAGAAAAAGCAGTTCCTTCTCTTCCGGGGAGAGTTTTTGCATAACATCCCGCAGCGCGATCTGTTCCAGCAGCGGCTGTTCAAAATTATCTGACAGTAAAGTATCTCTCTGTTCTTCCAACGTATATGTAATTGTCTGATCCCTGTAATGCTGAAGAAAAAGATTCCGGGCAATGGTGTACAGGTACTGCAGCTGCCGGTCCTCATCGTGATACGTCCTGCTTTTCAGAAACCGGAGGAAGGTTTCCTGCGTCAGATCTTCCGCAGTATGCTTGTCATGAAGATGAAAATACAGATACCTGAAGATCTTGTCATATTGGTCTTCCAGATGCAATATACCCCCTCCTTCCCATGGTCTTTTCATAATGTATAACGTACATTTCCCCTGTTTGTGCGCTTTCATGATTAATATTTCTGCTATCATTATATCCCGATGATCTGTCACGGTATATCGAAGAACTGAACTGTCCCTGCAAAAGTCGCGATATTTCCGCCGAAAATGATTGAGCGAACAAGCCCCGCATGATATAATTGGATGTCGTGTTGGGCTCGTTCTCACAAGAAGAGACCCAACCGTTATGTGCAGGGCTCCTGTCCTGTTTTTCAAAGGAGATTACACAGAAATGAAATTAGGTATCGTGGGGCTTCCGAATGTCGGCAAGAGCACCCTTTTCAACTCTCTCACCAAAGCCGGTGCGGAATCGGCCAACTATCCGTTCTGCACGATCGATCCGAACGTCGGTATCGTGCCCGTGCCGGATCCCCGGCTGAAACTGCTGGGCGATTTCTACAAGTCCCGGAAAGTCACGCCGGCTGTCGTGGAATTTGTCGATATCGCCGGCCTGGTCAAAGGCGCCAGCAAAGGCGAAGGCCTGGGCAACCAGTTCCTGGCGAACATCCGCGAGTGCGACGCGATCGTCCACGTCGTCCGATGCTTCGAAGATTCCAATGTCATCCATGTCGACGGCAGCGTGGATCCTGCGAGAGATATTGAGACGATCAATCTGGAACTGATCTTTGCGGATCTGGAAGTGCTGGAGCGCAGGATGAGCAAGACAGCAAGAAGCGTAAAGGTCGGCGACAAAAAAGCAGCCAGAGAACTGGCCATGGAAGAAAAACTCAAAGCGCATCTCGAAGACGGGAAACCAGCCAAGACCTTTGATCCCGGCGGAGAGGATGAGGAAAAATGGTTCTCCGAGATCAGTCTCCTGACGGCAAAGCCGGTGATCTACGCTGCAAATGTTGCCGAAGATGATCTGGCTGATGACGGAGAAGGCAATGCTTATGTCGCTGCAGTCAGAGAACTTGCCGCTGCGGAAGGTTCGGAAGTATTCGTGATCTGCGCTCAGATCGAAGCGGAAATGGCGGAACTGGACGATGAAGAGCGCGAAGAGTTCCTGGCGGATCTCGGGATCACGTCCTCCGGTCTGGACAAGCTGATCGATGCCAGCTACAGAACGCTCGGTCTGATGAGCTTCCTGACCTCCGGCGAAGACGAGACACGCGCCTGGACCATTAAGATCGGTACAAAGGCACCTCAGGCGGCGGGAAAGATCCATACTGATTTTGAAAGAGGCTTTATTAAAGCAGAAGTCGTGAATTACAAAGATCTGCTGGATGCCGGTTCCTATGCGGCCGCCAGGGACAAAGGGCAGATCCGGATCGAAGGCAAGGAATATGTTGTACAGGACGGCGATGTGATCCTGTTCAGGTTCAATGTATAAATACCAGGGAGGTTTAACAAATGAGCGTTTTTGAAAGCTACACAGAACCCGAAGATGTTATGATCGATCTTGAATTTGAAGACGGTGAGACCGAACAGTGCGTGGTACTTCTCCGGTTCCCGATCGAGGAGCAGCAGTATATCGCTCTCATGCCCGTAGCCCAGATCGATGATGAAGAAGGCGAGGTCTATTTCTATCGTTTCGCAGAGGACGAAGACGGCGAAGTCCAGCTTACCGATATCAAGACCGACGAGGAATTCGAGATGGTCGCGGACAGATACGAAGAGATCCTGGATGATATGGATTTTGACGAACTGGAGAAAGAGGAAGACTGAGCGAATTCTCCCAATCTGACAGAATATTAAGAAGCGGCTCTCCCCGAGCCGCTTCTATTGTTTGCTTATCCCGCTGCCTTTACACAGAGTTCTTCGCTGTCCGGAAAAGCATGGATTATTTAATGTTGAGTGTACAGGTTGTTTTTTCAGGGGCATTTCTAACCTGTAAATAAAGTACATCTCCCTTTTTCAGTTTAATTGTTGCTGTTCTTTTGGTTAAATACCAATCAACTTTCTTCTTACTCTTAATGGTTTTTCCATTTAAGCCAATATTGAGAAAATCAGTCTTTCCTCCAGCCGTTTTCGCTTTCGTATACCATGCATAAGCCGGACTTGTTCTATCTTTAAGTTGAATACCCACCGCAGTAAGGATTCCTTTTTTACTTTTCATATTCGAAAATGTAAATTTATATTTTTTCCCCTTTGGTGCTGTAAACTTTACATAACCATCGCCGCCCTTAAAAGTGAGTTTTGTTGTTCCTTTTTTTACAGTAGCAGCCTTTTTATTCAGTATACTTACATCTGACGTATAAGATTGTTTCTTCACCGTCTTTTTCTTCGTCGCTGCCTGTGCCGGTACGGCAAATGTCCCAAGTACCAACGCTGCCACAAGCATCAGTGACAATACTTTTGTAAACTTCTTCATGGTTGATGACTCCTCCTTTGCATGTGCCTTCAGCGGCATTACTTAAACGTTTAAATTATAACAAATTTTTTTACCCTGTGCAAGTATTCTGACGACAAATCGGAGAAAAAAAGAATATTTGCAAAGAGAAGCGGCTCTCCCCGAGCCGCTTCTCCTGCAGTCTGTGATCTTATTTGATAATGACCTTTTCTCCCTGTCCCTTTTTGGCGAACAGTTCCGTATATTCCTTCCGTTTCTTTTTCGGCACCTTGATGACCGCCTTCTTGTTGATGCCCTTAAAGACATTCCTGCCGACTTTGCTGATCTTTACAGATTTGAACCGGATGCTCTTCAGCCTCTTATCGCCATTAAAGACATTGCCTTTCAACGTCGTCAGACCCTTCCCGGTCTTTACTTTTTCAAGTCTCTTACAGTCTGCGAAAGACCTTCCGCCGAGCTTTTTGACATTGTCGGAAATTGTAACGGTCTTGAGCTTCTTACAGCCTGCAAAAGCCTCTCTTGCAACAGCAATGATCTTGAACCGGACGCCGCCTATACTTGCTGTTTTCGGGATCTTCAGCTCTTTGATCTTTTTATTTGCAGGGCCGATCACTTTGACGGCACCTTTTCCGTTCAGTTTCGGATCAGTAATTCTCACTCTGAAGTTTTTCTCTGTATACACAGCGCCTTTTTTCACGCGAATGACCAGTTTCGCGGTCTTTTTCGAGGCATTTTTCAGCTTGTCTTTTTTATTGGCAGCCTTGAATTCAGCTGTGACAGAGTATACACCGATATACTTAAACCTTTTTGTCGTATTATATGTAACCTTTACATCCTTGGGAAGTCCTTTTACCTTCGGAAGAGAATGATATCTTCCGTCATAGTAAACATACGTATCCTCAAACTTTACCCTCTTCAGATCGATCGTCTTGGCAGGCTGTTCTTTTTTCTTATTGGTTTTCTTCTTCTCCTCCTTCTTAGGCTTCTCCTTGCTGAGATACTGAGCAGACGCATAGCCGGTCTTTCCGTCATAATTGACCTCGAACCATTCCCTCGAAGTGCGTTCTACGACTTCGACTTTCGATCCGAATGGCATCCTCTTGAGGATCCTGCCGGATGTTCCCGCTTCAGCGCGCAGCATCAGGCTGGAGGCTGTCGTATACATGATATCCGTATTATCGACCAGCATAATCCCTTTCACATAGCCGGTATCATCCTTGTAACTGATCTTGTACCAGTTGTTGGATTCGCGGGATAAGATGGTTACGATCTTCCCGTTCGGTACTTTGATCCCGGTACCGTCTTTGGTATTCATGCTGTTCTTGATTTCCAGACCGCCCGGTGCGGTTACTTTAGCTGTGTTAACATCTTTGGATGGATAACCTGCACTGATCACAGGCTTTGTATCCTTTCCCGGTGCTGCCTGCACAGTGCCCGCAAAGGACATAAGCATTGCTGCAAAGAGTACAAGCACAAAACTTATCGTTCCTCTTCCTTTCATGATCATACCTCCTGCATAGAATTACTAAGTGCCCAAAACGCCGAAGACCTTTCAGACATTTTTATTTTATCACTATCATATGACCAATAGCAACCTTACAAGTTTTATTTTTTTATTAAATTTCACATCTTTTCTGCCTTCAGACCAGCCTCAGCCACAAAAGGGGACGGTTTCAGCTTTCTGTCAAACCTTTGTCTGACATAAGAGATATACAGTCTCTTTTTGGCGCGTGTCATGGCAACGTAAAAAAGCCTTCTTTCCTCTTCCCTGTCTGCCTCTTTTACAGCCCGTTTGTGCGGAATGATCTCAGTATTTGCATCCGGAATAAAAACGATATCATACTCCAGGCCTTTTGCCCTGTGCATGGTCATAATGGACACGCCGGCAGCCGTTCCGTGTTCCTGCCTTCCTTTCTCCCGGATCTCCCGTTCTTCCCGGATCCGTTCCATCCATTTCTTCAGCGTCCTGCAGGAAGAAGCGCTTTCCATAACATCGTCCAGCACAGCCATCAGACTGTCCTCGGAGATCCCGTTATCCGCCGCATACTCCCGCAGAAAAGAATCATATCCGACAAACTTACGTATATACCGGATCGCTTCATACGGGCTCAGTCCGGAGATCACATAGATATCATGGGCCAGCTGGTCCACCCGCTCCGCCAGCCATTCTTTGTCTGCCAGTTCCTCGATCACGGAATCCAGATCGATCTCCGGATCAGAGAACAGTTCTCTTTTCAGATATCTCACCGGACGGTTGATGATCCGCAGGAAATCTCCGCGTCTTCTGCTGCCTGCACCGATCATCAGATAAGTGATGATATCCTGCGCGATCCAGTGGGAATAGACGTCGGGGATCAGGTCAGACAGATTAAAGGGTATATTCAGCCGGTTCAGCTTTTCCACGATCCCTCTCGGACCGGTGTTCGTCCGGTACAGGACCGCGATATCCTCATATGGAATGCCATTTTTTGCCATGGCTGCGATCATATTCGCGATATGCTGATTCTCCCGGGAAAAATCGGAGAACTCCCATACTTTTACAGGGATATGCGTTTTCTCAAATGCTTCCAGATTTTTGGCATAGCGCTTCCTGTTCTTCCCAATCAGCCGGACGGAAGTCTCTACCACATCCGGCACAGAGCGGTAATTGACCGAAAGCTTCAGGATCTTTGCGTCTTTAAAATCTTTTCCGAATCCGAGCATGATCTCCGGCCTTGCGCCCCTGAAGCGATAGATCGACTGATCGTCGTCACCCACCACGAACAGGTTCCCGTCTGCGGCCAGAAGCTTTACGATATCATACTGCATCGGATTGATATCCTGGAATTCATCGACCAGGATGTGCGTGTATTTCCGCTGCCATCCGGCCAGGATATCCGGCCGGGCTTTAAAGAGCTCGTACACGAGCTTTACCATATCTTCAAAGTCCAGCAGCCCTGACGCCCTTAAGTATTCCTCATACCCTTTATACACTGCCCGGAAGATGTTCTCCGGGCAGACATTTGAGTAGAAAAGATCCGGATCCTGCCCGTTTTCCTTGATATAAGCGATCTCATCTGACACATGTGTGACGGCATCCTCGTCTCCTTTTACCGAATACCCGGCCCGGACCAGTTCCTCGCGGATCTTCTTCCTGCGGATATCCGGTGCGATTATATCCTTTGCGGAATACCCGTAAGCATATTTCAGGATATTAAAAAAGACAGAATGAAAAGTACCGAAAGTGACGGGAAGTTTCCTCCCCGCCATCTTCGTAAATCTGTCTTTCATTTCATCGGCAGCCGCGCGTGTAAAGGTAACTACCAGGATATTTTCCGGCAGGATCCCGCGCACAGAGATCATATGGTCCAGTCTCCGGGTTATGACAAAGGTTTTTCCCGAACCCGGCCCGGCTATGACCATTACCGGGCCGTCCGGCGCAGTCACCGCAGCTTCCTGTTCTTTATTCAGCCGCATGCAGCCTCCAGTAATTCTATTCCCTTATTGATCCTGCGGAGAGACTCCTCCTTTCCGAGGATCGCCATGATCTCATACGCACCGCCCGGCGTCATCTGCTTTCCGGATACAGCGGTTCTCAGCGGCCACAGGACACGGCCGTTCTTCAGTTCTTTCTCCGCAACATAAGCCGATACAAGTTCCTTCAGGCCGTCCATGGAATAATCGTCACAGGCTTCCAGACGGGGCAGGATGTCTTTCAGGACTTCCAGGGAATTCTCCGTATTGGTCTTCATCTTCTTATGGGTATACATCGCGACATCATATGCCGGCAGTTCTTCAAAGAAATCAATCGCGGGAATAATATCCGGGAAGATCTCGATGCGCGTCTTCATCAGTTCTGCGATCATCTTCTTATCGCAGTCTCTTTTGATCACGGAATCAATGACCGGCATGGCTTTCTCAAGATATGCGTCCTCATCCATCGCCTTGATATACTCTCCGTTCATCCATTTCAGCTTCTGAACGTCGAATACGGCGGGGGATTTGCTCATATGGGTGTAATCAAAGGCCGCGACCAGTTCCTCCAGACTCATGATCTCGCGGTTGTCTTCCGGGCTCCAGCCGAGAAGCGCGACGAAATTGACGACAGCTTCATTCAGGAATCCCTGCTCGATCAGATCCTCATAGGAGGCATGTCCGCTGCGCTTGCTGAGCTTCTGATGGTTCTCATCCGTGATCAGCGGGCAGTGCACATAGACCGGTTCATCCCACCCGAAAGCCATATACAGTCTGGTGTACTTCGGGGAGGAGGATAAATACTCGTTTCCGCGGACAACGTGCGTAATGCCCATCAGATGATCGTCAACAACGTTGGCGAAATTGTAGGTCGGATAACCGTCTGATTTGATCAGGATCATATCGTCCAGTTCTGCATTCGGGACCGTGATATCTCCATAGATCTCATCATGGAACGTGGTCTCCCCTTCATTCGGAATATTCTGGCGGATCACATAAGGCTTCCCGGCTGCAAGATTTGCTTCGACCTCTTCCTTTGTCAGGCTCAGGCAGTGCTTGTCGTACATCGACACTTCCTTGTCGCCGATCGTCTGCCGCAGTCCTGCGAGACGCTCCGCGTCGCAAAAGCAATAATAAGCCTCGCCTTTTTCGACCAGTTTTTTGGCATATTCCAGATAAATGCCGGAAGCCTGGCGCTCACTCTGGACATACGGACCGCAGCCGCCGTCCTTATCCGGTCCTTCATCGTGCGTGAGCCCGGTCGCTTTCATCGTTCGGTAAATGATATCGACGGCACCTTCCACATAGCGCTCCTGATCGGTATCTTCTATTCTTAAAATGAATTCGCCTCCCGCATGCCGTGCGATCAGCCATGCATAAAGGGCGGTCCTTAAATTGCCTACATGCATCCTGCCGGTAGGGCTGGGAGCAAAACGTGTTCTGATCTTCTGTGTCATGATGATCTCCTTATTCTTTGTGCTGGCATAGATAATACCATCTTTTCAGCCAGAAGAAAAGAGCCGCGGCTCTTCTCTGTCAGTGCAGAACGCGCTCCAATATTGCTGCAAAGTTTTCCAGTCCGGCTGCATCTTCCGGGGAAAAACGGTCCTTCACCGGGCTGTCAATATCCAGCACGCCGAAAAGCTGTCCGTCCGCATGCAGCGGGATCACGATCTCTGAAGCCGATTCGGCATCGCAGGCAATGTGTCCCGGAAATGCATGCACATCGGGCACAACGACCGTCTCATCACGTTCTGCAGCTGTTCCGCAGACGCCTTTTCCGATCATGATCTTTACGCAGGCGGGCTTTCCCATAAAAGGTCCCAGTTTCAGCAGACCGTCCTTCAGGATATAAAATCCGGCCCAGTTAATGTTATCCAGAGACATAAAAAGCAGCGCCGCTGCATTAGCCAGATTGGATATGGTGTCCTCTACACCGTCAGTCAGCGCTTCCAGCTGCGCTGTAAGTATTTTATAATCCGTCATGTTCTTCGACTCCGTTTCATCAAGCTTTCGGGAACAGATGCTCTCCTGCCGATGCATTCTTCCCGGTTTTTCCTGCTGACGGAATAGTCCTCCCGCCGTTACCATGATATATTATTCGTTATACAGATGTCAAAGCAAATGATTATGCCCGCAGCATTTATAAAAACTTTCAGAACTGCTGTTCATTTCTTTTTCGCCAATTCCAATATATTATTCATACATTCTTCAGGAAGCGTTCGTTGCATCATTTTACTTCCTTTAGTACAATGATACAGGCAGAAGCCCCGGTACGTCCTTCGTCCGGGAGCAAACAACGAGGAGGTATTTTCATGAACGAAATGCAGATTCGCCCGCGTCCGGATGAACTGGAACTCGCAGGTCTTACGCATGAACAGATTTCTTCGCTGGCAGAACAGGGCGCCTTTTTCATGGATGAGCTGGTACAGTATCAGGAACTGATGATGATGTATAACTGCGCCATCCGGGAAGTGCGCACCAAACTGGAAGTACTGAACGCCGATCTTTCTGTCCGGTACAAACGAAACCCGATCGAATTCCTGAGCTACCGGATCAAAAAGCCGGCCAGCATCATAGCAAAAATGGAACGCAAGGGGATCCCTGTCTCCGTTGCGAATATCGAAGCCAATCTGAATGATATTGCGGGGATCAGAGTGATCTGTTCCTTTATCGATGACATCTACGCTGTCGCCGGTATGCTGACGCAGCAGGATGACATCACCCTGATCGAGACCAAAGACTATATCAAGAATCCCAAGCCCAACGGATACCGCAGTCTCCACCTGATCGTGGAGATCCCGGTCTTCTTCTCTGACCGCAAAAAGATCATGCGCGTAGAGATCCAGATCCGCACAATTGCCATGGACTTCTGGGCCAGTGTCGAGCATCAGCTCAAGTACAAGAAATCCATTCCGAACGAATCCGAGATCGTGCAGGAACTGACCGAGTGCGCTGATATCATTTCCCAGACAGACCGGAAAATGATGGAGCTGCGCGATAAAATAGACGCAGCGGAACACACTGCGCCTGAAGGAACTGTTGATTCCATTATGGATAAACTTGCCAAGTTCGCCATCCCGACGATCTAGCCGTTCATTTTGCCAGCATTCTGTACAGCTCCTGCACAGGGAGCTGTTCTTTTTTTGCGATCGCCTTTACATCTTCATATTCCGGATAGGATTTCTCTGTCCCGTTTATGCTGCTGATCTTCATCCGAACCGGACCGTAAGGCGTATCCACGCTTTCCATTCTGCGCTCCATGACCGTCCGCTCCATCGTTATTCTGCGGATCCCGATCGTAGTCGTCTCGGCAAAAATGATGTTTTCCAGCATATCGCGGTTCTCTTCATCACAGATCACGTTGATCTGGTATCCCGGGCGGTTCTTTTTCATGAACACCGGTGTGAAATGCACGTCCCTGGCGCCGGCTTCCATGAGTTTTTCCATCAGATAGCCCAGAAATTCCCCGGGACAGTCATCCAGATTGCTCTCCAGCTTGACGATCGTATCTTTTCCGGCTGCTTCTGATTCATCGTCATCTGCTTCGATGATGAAAGCCCGCACAAATCCGGGTCTGTTATACGCCCGCTTACCCGCGCCGAGCCCGGTCTTCAGGATCCTGAAGGCGGACGGAAGCTTATCTTCTGTTCTGACCGCCGCGGCAATGGCTGCGCCTGTCGGCGTCACCAGTTCGCCCTTCACATTGACAGGGATCAGTGTGAGCCCCTCCGCTTCGGCAATATGAACGACAGCCGGCACCGGTACGGGGATGATCCCGTGCTGGCATCTGACCGTTCCGTGTCCTTCGCAGAGTCCCGTGACAACGGCGTCCTTCATTCCCAGATCATCGAACAGAACGGCTGCCGAGACCACGTCAACGATCGAATCTACCGCGCCCACTTCGTGGAAATGGACTTCTTCGACCGGTACTCCGTGCGCTTTGCTCTCTGCTTTCGCAACGATCATGAAAGTTTTCTTAGCCAGTGCGTTCGCACCGGGTGTGAGATCGCCGGCGTCGATTATACTGAAGATCTCTTTGATGCCGCGGTGGTCATGATGATGGTCGTGATCATGATGGTGCTCGTGGTCGTGATCATGCGCATGGTCATGATGATGGTCATGGTCGTGTTGATGCTCGTGATCGTGATCAGTATCATCCTCTTTATGCTCATGCCCATACAGATAGTCCATGTCATGATCATGATTGTCATGTTCATGATCCAGCAGCACAAAGAAGTCACAGCAATCCAATCCGGCTTTTGTCTTCCTGCTGATCTTTATCTCATATCCTTCAAGCGGCAATGATGCAAGCGCTGCCCTCAGTTTTTTCTCATCTCCGCCAAGATCCAGCAGTGCTGCCACAGTCATATCTCCGCTGATTCCCGATTCGCATTCAAGGTATAATTTTCTTCCCATATCATCCTCCGGAAGTGTTTGTGTTATTTTACACTCCCAACGGACAATACGCAAGCAAAAAGACTGCCGGCTGACGGCAGTCTTTTGGGGGAATACAACATCTGTTCGCATTCCGCTTCACTGCATCCCCCTGTACCATGCCTGATGACGCTGTGTCATTGAAGGCGGAGAATGCTTGTTCCCGGTTCAATTTCATCCGCAGATCATACTGCCTGCAGCGCCTCCTCCAGGATCTCGGTAAGCGCCGTACCGCTGCTGGTATGACATCTGACTATATTTGTGCGGGTCTTATCCATATCCGACAGCGCGCATTTGACCATCTTGTGGGAAACTGTATTTGTGAACAGGATCAGCAGATCCGGTGTGCCGATCTGTGCAGACAGATTGGCAGCCATCTGCGTGAAGACCTTTGCCTTGCAGTTGTGCGACTTGCAGATCTTTTTATACTGACTGACCATCCTGTCATGGCCGCCGACGATTACTACGCTCATATATACCTCCGTACTCTATGTGCATCCATTCTGCAATAATTGCTATTACAAATAAGCGTGATTAGCTTTCACTATTTTATATTAGTTTTAACTAACTGCCATGCATTATACATTCTTTTTGACCATCTGTCAACACCTATCTTTCTGCCGTTCATTTCCCTGTTCTGACAGTCTGATTCGGAAATCCTGAAATGCCCCTATAAAAACTTGTCATTTCCGCAGGCTTCTGTATAATTAGAACAAACAGGATTGCTGCAGCATGGCTGCACGAAATCTGACATTTTGTTTATCCGACTGACCATGGATTCTCATTTAAAGAAAGGAACAGGTAATACCATGCCGCCCAGAGGACACAGTTCCAGTTCAAGAAGTTCCAGCTCGAGGAGCTCCAGTTCGAGAAGTTCCAGTTCGAGGAGCTCCAGTTCGAGAAGTTCATCTTCGAGGAGTTCATCTTCCCGAAGTTCTTTCAGTTCATCCAGAAGTTCCTCTTCCCGTTCATCCGGCGGTTTCTCCCGCGCTTCCCGTGCTGCGGGTACCGGACTGACCGGCGGAGCTCTCCTGTCGCGCGGACCGTCCGGACATTCCTCGACCAGCAGGAACAGCCGTCCCGTCAATAAATCCATGAAGCCGAGGTTCAACCAGCCTTCCGGCTATCGCCCGACAGGCGCGGAAAGGCCTTCCTACCATTACGGGCGCAGACATGATTATGTCTTCTATCCCGTTTCCTGGACGGATCCTGATTCCGGCACCTATTACGAGAAAGGATATTATGACGAGAACGGGCACAGATATGACAATGTCTCCTTTGAGAACAACGGACGTTTTGAAAATGTCGTATGCAAGTGCCAGTACTGCGGACAGGAGACCGTTCTGGATCTGACTGCGGATGAGACTGCAAACAAGGCGATCCAGTGCCCTGCCTGCGGCGCACCCATGTCGATCACCTCAGAACTGGATGAATATGACAATACGGAATATTATGCCAGGGGACGTTCCTATGATGACGGCGGCACCCGTAAACGGAATCCCCTGAAAATGATCCTGCTCGTCATTGTCGCTGTATTCGGCATCAGCCTCGTAAACACTTTCCTGTCGGGCGGCGGATCATCGGATTCCGGGAATGAGCTCGTTTCTTCCGAGGAGAGTATCCAGCTCACCAAAACGTCAGATCATTCCTATGCAGAGGGAGGTTCTTCTGTCGACAAGGAACTGGCATGGGATAATGAATTCGGCAGCTATTACGACGCTGATACCGAATGCTGGGTCTGGTTCAATACCGATGTCGAACCGGCGGTCTGGCAGTACTGGTATGAAGGGATTTCCTCTGATTACGGCGATTACGGATGGATGGAGCATGATTCGGAAGGATGGTGGATCGAAGAATCTTCCGGAAAGTGGATCGCACTGCCTGACAAGTACGACACTTCGCGTCTCTGGTATATCGAAAACTGAACAGAAAACACTTACGGCGGGCTCAGCAGCCCGCCGTTTTCATATTCCCTGCAGATCGAAAGCCGGTATGAAGCTTTCCCCGATCGTTCCGCCTTCCTGACGGAAGCCGTTCTCCACGCCTATTCTTGCCGCGAAATCCAGTACCCGCTCATATTCTTCCGGACTGCACTGCCGGTCCAGTTCCGGCCAGCGCTCTCCTATGCCAGACATAGGCGTATATTGATTCATGATGCTGATCCAGATCTCATTTCCATAGGTTTCATGCAGATACCGGATCACCCTTTTCGCATTTCCGGTCTGTCCGGGCAGCAGCAGATGCCGGACGATCACCCCGCGTTTCATCATCCCCTGCTCATCAAACACCGGCGCTCCTGCCTGCCGTACCATTTCCGCCAGCGCTTCCTTCGCCCGTTCCGGATAATCTGCGCGGCGGGAATACCGTGCCGCCGGTTCCGCATCAAAATATTTAAAATCCGGGAGCCATACATCGACAAGCCCTTCCAGCATCTTCAGCGTTCTTACCGATTCATAACCGCTGCTGTTGTATACAACAGGAATGATCAGTCCGCGAGCCTTTGCCGTTTCCAAAGCATTTACTACTGAAGGAACAAAATGTACTGCGGTTACCAGATTAATGTTATTGGCTTTCTGCCCCTGCAGCTCCAGAAAGATCTCCGCCAGCCTTTCGGTACTGATCGTCTTTCCCGCATGCATTTTCGAGATCTCCCTGTTCTGACAGAAAACACAGCCCAGCGGACAGCCGCTGAAAAAAACAGTTCCGGAACCTTCTTTTCCGGAAATGCACGGTTCTTCCCAGAAATGCAGCGCTGCACGGGCAGCCGTGACCGCTGCTCCCATGCCGCATGCGCCGTATTTTCCGCTGATCCTGTCCGCCCCGCAATTTGCCGGGCACAGACGGCAGCAGCGATATTCCTCTTCCATCATCGGACTCGCCTTTCTATGAAAAACTGACGCTGTTATCAGCGTGTATGCTGTCATTATATCTTTGGGGAATCGATCAGGCAACATTTCCCGCAGGAAGAAAAAGATTCGCAGGCAGCAGTCCGTTTCCACTGGATTTTTCGCTGCTTTCGTTATAAAATACTGGTATGTGTCCCGGATCATTCCGGAGAAAGGAAGGAACGGATGTCCTGCGGATCTCCGTCCCATAGATATTGCAATGGCACTTGATAATAAAGAAATGGAACAACTGATCCAGGCAGTCACAAGATCCGTCATGCAGCGTCTTGCAGAGGGCAGTCCGATCAAAGAAAAAGATCCCAGCGGCGTGCTGAAAATCGCAGCGAAGGCCGTTGAATGCGAACCGTTTCAGAGAAGGAACGATGTGCGTCTGAAGGATATTGTCACACTTGAGGAGTCTCCCCGCATCGGCGCCGGCATCATGGAAGTCGACCATGCGGATTTCCCCTGGACGCTTACTTATGATGAATTTGATTACATTATCGAAGGTACGCTTGAGATCGTGGTCGACGGACGCGTAATTTCCGGAAGCGCAGGAGACATCCTGCATATACCGAAGAATACTGCGATCCATTTCCGTTCCCCCGGCTTTACGAGATTTGCTTATTTCGTCTATCCGGCTGACTGGGAAAGCCAGTCTTGAACAGCCCTGTGAAAATCACTCTGAAAGACAGCAAAAGACACCGTTTCGGGTATTCTCTCCCGTAAACAGTGTCTTTGTTTTATCTGCCAAAGACCAGACACCGCAGCATGAGCCGCCAGGAATCTCAGGACAGATATTGTTCCATTGTTTTAAAAAGCTTATCAATAAACAGGGGTTTTTCCGTAAACGCATTCATCCCGGCTTCCAGTGCGGCGCGTCTGTCCTTAGTATGTACATTTGCGCTCATGGCGATGATCGGCACAGACGCTTTCTGTTTATCTTCCAGCTGTCTGATCCTGCGCGCGGCTTCTATGCCATCCATCTCCGGCATCATGATATCCATCAGGACCAGATCATAATATCCTGCTGCAGCCGTTTCCACCATCTGCACACAGACCGCTCCGTTCTCGGCAAACTCTACCTTCGCGCCTGTCTGCTGCAGGATCTCTCCCGCGATCTCCCGGTTCAGCCTGATATCTTCTGCTACCAGGATACGTTTCCCGCGAAAAACATATCCTGATGCGATATCATTGCAATTTCCTGTCCGTTCACCGAGATATTCTCCCAGTTCCTGCACATTGGCCGGATATCCTCTTACGTAGTTCTCTTCCTCTTCATCATTTTTATAGGTAACGCGCATCAGCTCGTCGACTGAGCGCAGAAGATACTCTCCCGAAATACGGATGCTTTCCAGATATCGGCAAAGCTTCTCATCATCCTTTCTGTGAAGCTTTGCCATGTCCACACATCCGAGGATCATATGCAGCGGCGTACGGATATCGTGTGACATTTCGTAGATTTTTAAAAGCCTTGAAGGCCGTCCGTCATCTACGCTCTCACTGAACAGATCATCCGCCGTCACACCAAGGATATCCGCCAGTTTCGGTATAAGGGTTACGTCCGGATAAGAAACGTCACGCTCCCATTTCGAGACAGCTTTGTCAGTGACGCCAAGCCTCTGTGCAAGCGCAGCCTGTGTCATCCCGTTCTGTCTCCTGAGGGAGCGTATATAGGTTCCAAATGATGATTTTTTCACCTGTATGCACCTCCCGCATTAAGATACCACGCATCAAGTAGGGAAGCAATCTACAGTTGGTTTACATAGTCTGATCAGCCGACTGCCAGTCTCCGGACCTGGGCAAGCGCATTTTTCATCGCGGGAATATTGATCACGATCAGGGTAAGAACGGCTTCCAGACCAAGATACATGAAGTTGTATACGATCGGGTATACCGGCGCCAGAGATTTCGGGAAACTCTCCGGCATATACGACATCCAGTAGAAATATCCGGCCATGCTGGCGAATACACCGCGGCCGATCACGCCGGCAATGTATCCGATCGTCAGGCCGTTTTTCCTGTTGGCAAAGAAACCGGCGATCCCGAGTGCGCCGAACGCCAGCAGATAATCACAGCATACCTGGAAAAAGGTCAGGAAATACGGTTCCTGGATGAACTGGAGAATACCGTAGGCCAGACCGACCAGGATACCGGTCCCTGCACCGTACCAATTCGCGATCAGAACGATGAACAGCATCGACATCAGCGTTACTGCTCCGCCAAACGGCAGCTTGAACAGCTGAATATAGGATGTCACGAAGGCAAGTGCGATGCCCATGCCGCAGAAAGCGAGCTGTTTGGGTGTGAATCTTTTCTTATTCGTGAACTTTCCGGCCAGAACAGATCCGATAATCACGGCTGCGATCCCTGCGATAATAAAAGCAGCATAGCCGGCAGTCGTAAGACCGCCATCAGGTGTTACAAACATAAAAAAGCCTCCTTTTTCTGCAAGGAGGCAATCATCTTTCCGGATCTGTCCGCCGCATGAAAAAACATGTGACAAAGACAGTACTCTGCGTCCCTATCGCCGGTATTACCCGGATCAGGTTCAAAGGGTCTGCGGCTTTCTGCCGCACTCTCAGCAATTGCTCCCCTGCTTTGGTTTTCATCATTATAATTCGTCGGATACATAATGTCAAGCAGCGGCGGGATCATTCCGCGTAGGTGTCAACGATTTCAGACTCGATCGGCGGCTCCTCTTCCTGTTCGGGATCTTTCCCGTCAAACGGATTTCCCTGCGGATTGTCATTCTCATCCAGCGTTTCCGCCCAATCCATCAGTTTGCCGTAATCGTCTGCCTGTGTTTTGTCGTTCCAGTCGAACTGTACGTCCGTCGGATAAATTGCTATGAACTTCTTCGCTGCACTCAGCCCGCATACCTTCCAGGAAGGATACTCTTCATATTCCGTATTATCCCAGTCAAAGGCACAAATGGAAACAACATGTCCGCCGAAACCGGCGTCCCTTGCAGGCTTGTAATAGATCTCGAAGCTGTATCTGTCGAGCTGGATATAGGACCACTGCGGAGAGACGGGCAGCAGCAGGCTGAAATTGTCTGCGTCCATGATGGCCGTTCCGGAGGTCGCATATACTTCCAGTCCGGACATGATGTTGTAATCATCGCTGAAATACTTCGTGACTGCCTCGTCAATATTATATCCCGGCTGATCCAGTTCATATCCCTTTCCGTCCCAGGAGAGCGCTGCTTCGCGGTCAGCAAGAAGTTTTACATTCTGTCTTTCGATCTCGTTAAGTTCGGAATCCTTAAAAGCGGAAGGTTCTATCGTGCCCTTGTACCAGGGCTGCTGATTGAAATACGCTGTCAATTCCTTTGAAACGAATTTCCTGCCGTGCTTCGCATAGATCTCATTCTTGGCATAATTCGTTACCTGAAGATCCATCGCGCCGATATCCAGATCTGTATAAATCTTTGTATCCGAATCCGGGACAAGATATTCAACAAAAGCCGTTGGTTCCGCCTTTACGGACATCCCCTGAACCAGCAGTCCGGCTGTAATAAGAACAGCTGCAAGCAGGATGCCTGAGAGTGTCGTTTTTCTCATGATTACTGATCCTCCATAAATCTTCTTATTTATTCAGAATCCGGCCGGGAATTTCGACGCGTCCAGACCGTCTTTGACGCCTGTTTCAAGGGCGTCAATGGCTTCCATATCGTCTGCTGACAATTCGAAGTCAAACAGCGAAATATTCTCTGTTATCCTGTCCCTGTTCCCTGATTTCGGGATCGGGATCTGGTCATGCTGTACATGCCACCGTAGCACGATCTGCGCGGGGGTCTTTCCGTATTTCTCCGCGAGCATCGAAACTGCGGGAAGCGACAGATCTTTTGTACGGTTCAGCGGCTCATAGGAAATGATCTGGATCTGCCTTTCTCTGCACCAGTCGATCAGTTCCCGCTGCTGATAGCTGGGATGGCATTCGATCTCATGCACTGCGGGATACACGCCGAACTCATCTTTGATCTGCTGCAGCTGCGTTATATTGAAATTAGAAACACCGGGTGCGCGGACATATCCTTTTTCCGTCAGTCTGAGAAGCTGTTCATAGGCGGAAAGGCGTCTCTTATCATTTGTCCCGGGCCAGTGAATGATGTAGGCATCCAGATACTCCAGCCGCAGGTCTTTTGCAGTGCATCCAAAAGCAGCTTCCATATCCTCAAATGCAGACGGCCATGCTTTCGACAGGACAAACAGGTCTTCCCTGGCACCGCTGTAAGAACTGAGCCCTTCTCCGACAGCCGGTTCATTCTTATAAAACGCAGCGGAATCAATATATCGATAACCTGCCTCCAGTGCCATACGCACTGCTGAAGTGATCACATCATCAAATGCGTTATAGCATCCGAATCCCATGCAGGGGATCGCAATTCCGTTTGAAAGTGTAAGCTTATCCATATTATTTATCTCCTATGCTCTTTTATATACTGGCGTTCCTTTTCCTGATCTCCTCCGCCTGTCGGATGATTTTTTCCTTCCACTGATCATCCTCTGCATTCAGCTGGTATACATCGTATCCGTAGATCCGTCCCATGGAACAGACAATCGCTTCATCATCGATATGAAGGGAAATCCTGTACCGGTTGGGCAGCTTCTGCGGCAGTGTCTCCGAATGGCCCCGCTGCACCTCCTTCAGATGCCGGTCGGCATTGACGATTCCGTCAAATACCACGCCATAACAGCGGAACAGGTGCTTTATATAATTTTCCGTCCGGAAAGAGGAGGTGTAGACCCATACTTCATAGCCCATCTCCTGCAGCGACCGGATCAATTCCGGCGTTCCGAGGCGAAGCCGTTCTTTGTATATCTTATTGAACGGAAACGGCAGCGGCGGCTCTGTCTTATGGGTGGCCGGCGATACGAACAGGACTTCATCCAGGTCAAAGGAGACACGCATCTTATGATCCTGTTGTTCCATTTTTCTCCATCTCCCTGAGGACCGCCAGCACAGCCCGCGCCCAATCGGCACCGGATCCGCCGACCGGATAATCTTCAAAGTCTTTCGTATCTGCGAAAGTCCGCAGCACCATATCCCTGTCAATATGCAGCGTCTGGACATATTTCTCGGCAAAAAGATGCTCCACTCTTTTCTTTGATTCCGTCTGTCCTTTCGTCTTGCGGCCGGTTCCCGTAATGATGCCGTCCACTTTGACGGTATACTGTTTAAACAGATCCCGGATATCGTCCATCGAATAATACTTTGCCGTATACACCCAGATATCATAGCCCTGTTTGGAAAGCGTGTGCAGGATCCGCGGGATTCCGAGCCGGAGTTTTTCTTTATATTTCCTGCCGAAGCGGCTGCTGCGCATTTTCTCCGCAGGCTCATCCCCCCGGCAGAAAACGACCTCGTCCAGATCCAGCGTCGCTCTCCTGTCGTGCTTTGATTCGCGGATCATCTGTTCGATATCCGTTTCCTGTGTCAGATTCACGATCGAGACCGGCACCAGCTTCACACCCAGCGTCCAGTAAGCAGCCCATCTGTGATGACCGTTCAGAAGCATGTATCCGTCCGGATGCACTTTCTCGACCATGAGCGGCTCCTGCCCGAGATCCTCCGGTCTGTACATCGCCCCGTACTGTTTGTACAGGGAAATGTACTTATTGATAATGCTGCTGCTCGGTCCGACCTCAGGCCAGCAGAATTCATCATCCGGATTCGGATGCAGCTTTGAGACCAGCGCCTTCTTTACGAGAAGACGTTCCGGGAGTCCTGCCTTTACAGGGACCATGATGTCTCCGTATTTTTTCAGTTCTTCCTGCAGATGTACAGAAAAACCGCCCTTATTGTCCGCCATCATTCTACCGCCTTTTCTTCATGATCTTCCCTCTGTTACAGAAGGATCGTCAGTACATTCAGTCCCAGCACGTTGCTGTAGGACATTTCCTTTGCAAAACGCTGCACCATACGGAGTCCGATATTGTGCGTCACATCTTCCGGATCGATCATTGCCAGCTTTTCGTTCGGATCAAAGGCACGGCAGTCATCCTTGATCCGCAGCAGCAGTCCGTCCGCCCGGTTCACGACCCGGACGTCTACCAGATGGCGTTTTCCATCCGGAAATCCATGTTCCACGATATTGCCGGCCATTTCCTCCATGCAGAGGCCTGCATACATCGCATGCTTTGCATCGATCCCGACTTTCCTGCAGAACTCCATGACAAGCTGTGCAGTATCCGTTACTTCCTTTTCATTATGGATGGATATATCCAGCCGCTGGTCCTCCGCCACGCCGAAGTCATCGGGGATCGCGAGCAGTTTTTCAAGCGTAACAGGGAACCTGATGTTGACTATGTAGGCATATACAACGACCGCGATAATTGCATAAACACCGTTCAGTACATGAGCGATCCAGATTCCCACTGCTCCCATAATCGGTGCCAGGATCAGCGAAGACAGCACCGTTCCGGCTACACCGTCCATGAAAGAAAGAACATGGACGATCTTCATGCGGGAAGAGCTCTGGAAATAGTTGATCATGATCACGGTGATTGCGGACAACGGCATGCAGAACGGGTAAATTCTGAACAAAAGAACCGTCAGCCGGTATACATTGGAAGCGGGATCGTCAAAAAAGATTCCCGAGATCGGTCTTGCCAGAACGAATACCAGTACTGCTGCCGCGCAGACCATGGCAACGCCTTTCACAAGTGCTGTCCGCATGACAGCAATCAGGCTTGCTCTGTCCTCCTCGCCGATATAGATGCTGACCAGCAGTCTGGTTGCCGCAGCAAGTCCGGCCGAAATGGCAAAGAGCAGGCCGCCGCAGGTATTCAGTGCAGAGAGTGCGCTCACACCGTCATTGCCGGCATAATGAAGCAGCAATGCGTTCAGGATGATTCCCCGGACAGCCAGGCAGAACGTAACGATCGCGCCGGGAAATCCGATCTTCAGGATATCTTTTATATCGCTCCATACGATACCCTGTCTTCTGTATTTTATCGTGGCTTTCTTTGTAAAATAGTAGGAACCCATTACAAAGAAGACCGCCCAATAACTTACGGATGTGGCAAGTCCAAGCCCGAGCATGCCCATATGCAGTACGCAGATGAGCAGATAATCCAGTCCGAGATTGACCACGGCCATAACTGCCATACCGGCATAGATCCGGTTCTGCTGCTGTTCAATCTGCAGGAATGCTGTCAGCTGCATCGTCATGATCCAGGGCAGAATACCGGGCGCCATGCCGAGAATGTACGCCGACAGCCCCTGCTTCGTTTCGATATCTGCACCGAGCATTCCCGCGATCAAATGCGGCATAGACACACACATCACTGTAAGCACCACCGACAGCAGGATCAGTACAGTCATGTCAAGGGAAAAAACACTGCGCGTTCTGTCGATCTGGTTTTTCCCCAGGAACTGACCGCACAGGATCTGTGAGCCTCCGAGCAGGACCCCGTTGATCGTTTCAATGATCTTTATAGCCGGTGCATAAAGTCCGATCATCGCCATGGCGATCGGACCGATATAATTGCCGGCTATGGCGCCGTCGATCAGCGAGTTGATACTGCCGATTGCCACGAGCATGATCTGCACAGGCAGCAGTTTGAAGAATAGATTGGAAATCATTTTGGAATCAGTTTTCATAGATACAGCCTTCATCCTCTTTGCTGCAGTATACTAAAGCAGCACCGTACACTGCCAGGGACCGGTCTGCTTTACCGCAGCATACCCTCCCTGTCCATCAGTTCCCTCAGATGATCCATGTATGTACGCATGATGCCATCTGCCACCGTATTCATCTCCTGGTTAAGTTCTTTCGCATTTTTTGCATCCCTGATCTTCTCTCCCGTGGTCTCATAATGACCTATCTTCGCGCCGTGTTCTGTCAGCTTCCCGGCTCCTGCGGAAGTGTAGGTGCAGGCAGCCTTGATCTGGCTCTTCTTTTTAAACAGGCCTCCTGATTTCGGATAGATGATCACGCACCACGATTCACTGGCCGGAAGAATGATATACTTTGTTTTCGGATCCGGATTCGAACTCGCAGGATCCCCGATCACAAAATCGCCATACTCCTCCCTGTTCCAGTTTGCCTGCATAAATGCGGCAAGTTCCTCCAGTGTGATCTCCCGGTTGATCTCAAAAGAATCCATTCCTTTCATACTGTTCTCCCTTCAGAGCATACTCATCCGTGATCTATAATTATAATACCAAAGGAACGCCTCCAATACAACAGAAACACCGCCAAACAGAAAAAAGGGGCGGCCGAAGCCATCCCTTTGTCCGTTTATTTTCCCGCTTTTCCGAGCAGCAGATCTATGGCTCTTGCGTCGAGGGTCAGCACATTTGCGGAAAAGATCGTCTTTACAAGCCATACAAGGATCACGAAAACGAGGATCGGTATGATGCATGCCGTAACGATCATTACAGCCAGCGACTCCAGCAGGCTCTCAAGGAACGAGGTGATCTTATCCACGGTACCGCTTGTGATCGTCGTCAGCTCATTCAGGAGTCCGCCCTGTGATTCATCCCCGATTTCAAGATCATTGTACTCTTCAACTGCCGTATCTACCTTTGCCGCCTGTGTCTGATATACAAGATCGGATAGTTTGACGCTTGCAGGAACGATCAGGAAAATGATCATTCCGATCAGCGCGATCTTTCCTGCTGTCTCTCCCCATCTCCTTTTTCCGGTCAGTATCCAGCCGCACAGAAGAATACATGCGATCGGGATCAGCATGCCGAACACGGAATACCCCGACAGGCTGATCATGAACTTCTCCAGATACAGTGCGCTCAGGATGAGCAGAAAATAGGTGGACAGCTCTGCCAGCTGGTCTGCGATCGGCGTGCACATGTCACCCGGAAGGAGCGATAAAGTCGCGGAAGTTGCTGCAGCCCCGCCGGAAAGGAGCATTACAGAATCGATTTTATTCTCTGTCTGCTCTATGGTATGTTTATGGTTTTCCGGATTTCCCGCCCACGGTGCGACCTTCGTAAAAGAGATGACTGCAATCAGAACCAATACGGCCACTGCCGTGATTTTCTTTAATTCCATACTCTCCTCCTTATCCGAAAATGATCTCATAGTCCGCAGCAGCAGGGAAATTGCTGATGAAATTCCCGACAAGGATCTTCGCCTGCGCATCCGATCTTTCCAGAATTCCGCTATCCAGCGCTTTCTGCCTGGCTGTATCTTCAAACTCCGCAAGTGACATGTTGTAATCCTCGAGCTTCAGGGGATTCCACAGAGAATCTTTTTCCGAATAGAGTTTAAAGGTGTTCTTGTCGATCGTGACCGTCTGAATCTCGGATTCCGGCAGCGTGATCGTGATCGTTTTTGCGCTGTCGTCCTTTTCTATCCCGATCTTCTCAAAATCTATCCCTGCCTGAACAGATCCGTCGTAGCTGTACAGCATTTCCGAGGAGGTGGACAGCACTTTCAGGAAGGTCTTTTCCTTGGTGTACCTTTCGACCTGTGTGAAGTAGTACTCCTGTGTGATAAGCAAGCCCATATTGGCAAGGCCGTCTCGGATCGTCTCCGTGCTCACAGACACCAGGACTTTCTCATCCTTCGGTTTGACCGCCGCAGCCGTCTCGTCAACAGTAAGTTCGGCCGGCGCATTCTTTCGTTTCGTATGATAATCGAATCCGAGCACGATCATCGCGACGATGCAGACTGCAATGACTGCAAGATAGATTTTCTTCTTTGTCTTTTCTGTCATTTTCATACCGGGGTCTCCTTTCCTCCTTCGTCTGCCGTTCTTCTCTGGCCGGTTTCCGTTCCGCCGGGAACAGAAGGGCTGCAAAATCGCCCATGCTCAGTTTTTCTCATTCTGCTGTTATCATAAACGATATTTGTGATCGTTTTTTGTTTGCGTCTTTACGAAGGGATTAAATAAGCTGAATTATTTGTGAGAAATGTTACGAATTCGTAAAGCGGATTGTCACCCGCACTGTTCAGGTCATACCTTTATGATCGTTGTATTCATCCCGTATGTCCGGTAATAACTGACAGATTTTGCCGAATGCAGCAGGATCTTAAGGCCGGTGCCTTTCCCGACGGTCTCCTCTTCCGCCAGACGGTCCGCATGGTTCTTCAGGTTGAAAGCAGCCCCGCTGTCCCTGACACGAAGGATCACATCGCCGTCATCGATGACTGCACGGATATCCGCACTTCTGATCTCCTGCCCCGGTCTTAGTCCGTGTTCGAACACGTTCGTTGTCAGTTCCTCCATGCAGAGGCCGGCAAGCATTCCCTTTCGCTCATCCAGTTTATGACCGCGGCAGAACAGAATGATCTGTTCACTTGCAAGGGCACAGTCTTCCATGGTTTTGATGGGATAGGTGATCACATCCCCCGGCAGGGCATTGAAGCTTTCATCCACTGCAAGATAATCAGCGGCGGAAGGTATTGTTTTCCCTGTCCGTTTTTTATGGAAGAGCCAGCTGGCCATCAGCGTCATCACCTGTGCAGCCGGAAAAGCGATAAACACGCCCCGGATGCCGAAAGGAACTGCAAGCAGGAAGGCCAGGACGAGAGGAAATACCAGATTGGAGGCGATTGCCATCCATTGTGCAGCACGGATCTGCCCCACTGCCTGCAGATAACTGATCCTGGCGTTTATCAGGATAGAGAACGGAACCATAAAGATCACACATCGGAGCGCAAAGACCAGCAATTCTGCCGTGGTGCCGGTTTCCGTAAGCGCTGCAGCCAGCGGACGGGCGCAAACCGCCAGAACAGCGGCGGTTCCCGCAGAAAGGAACAGGCAGTATCGATGTGCCAATATACCGGTCCCCTCCAGTTCTTCTCCGTTTTTCTCTCCGCAGCAGATCCCGGTCAGGATACCGACAGCGCCGGCAACGCCCGTGGCGAGGATCGCGGTCGTATAAACGACTGTTTCATGGATGGAATAAACACATGTCCCGACGACACCTCCTGTGACGGTGACAATGGAGATCAGCAATGCAGAACGCATCGCATTAGCCATCGAAAACACTGCCTTTGGCACTGCTGCATGGAATATCTCTTTCAGTTCACGCAGAGAGATCCGGACCGGCCGCAGCCGGATGACCCTGTTCCTGTTCAGAAAATGCGTCATTGCTGCCAGGAAGTAGACAGCGGCCGAGGCGGAAGATGCAAGGCCGATTCCAAAAAGGCCCCACCCGAATCTGACACTCAGCAGATCCAATACAATGTCTGTCAGACAGCCGCATACGGAAACGATGGAGATGAGCTTTCCCCCATTGTCCATAATGACGATGGGCGTCATGATACAAAACAGTACATAGGGCAGGATCTCAAAGGATAACCCGTACAGATACTGCGCTGCATACGGCTGCAGTGCTGCGGTCTTCCCTCTGGCCCCAAACAGGATCGCCATCTGCGGTACGCAGAGAAAACTGATGGCAGTCAGAACAGTCAGCACAATGGCGGAAAGGAAGAAAATCTGATTGAACCGCCTGTTCACGCTGTCGATCTCTCCGCTGCCGAGTTCTTTTGCGCAGACCGTCTGAATCCCTGCTGCCAGACCTGCCGCAGGGATCTCCAGCAGATAAAAAAACGGATCTGCCAGGACGACGGCTGCGATCTCTGTCTCCCCATAAAATGCACAGATGATCACTTTATCGATCAGGACTGCAAGAGTCTGCGTGGCTGCTGCAGTAAATGCCGTCGCAAAAGCGAGGAAGAACATACGGCTCTGTATTCTGCTGATATAAGTGCGGTTTCCTTTCACTGCGCTTCTCCTGCCGAATCATTTCAGTGTTTGCAATAGAATTATAATATCACAATACGGTTATCTGCACAAAACAAACATGCAGGTTTTCAGTCATAAAATAACCGGGGAAAGTGCCCCTTTAACCGTGCAAACAAAACGGAGGACAGTTCATTGTGAACTGCCCTCCATCTAAGATTCTCTCTCCCATTTTCTCATTTCCGAAGAATATACTGGATGCCGTAGGAAACGAGATCGCTCTGCGCCTGATCCGCTGTTTTCTCTGAACCGGTCATCGTCTTCCTGTCTTTGCTCGGATCATCATACAGGTTCTTCATCAGCCAGTACGCGCCGTATAAACCTCCGGTGATGACCGACAGGAATACCACTTTAAAAAACTTCAGAACATTCTTCATTCCCATCCCCCCTTACTGCAACTATTATTATAATCCGAAATACAGGATATTGCAAATCATTTCCTTCGAAAATGAAAACAGAGGGATGCTCTTCTCATTCAGAGTTTCTGGTAATTCTTAAAATAGTTTATCAACGTCACCTTTTTCGCGCTGTTGAACCAGAACCGGATGCGGTACTTCTTCTTGTATTTATAATCTATATAGTATTTTATATTTCGTGAAAAGAATCCAGGCCCACCCGATATTTTGCTTGCAATATTTTTATAATACCGCTCGGTTTTTTTGAATTTCTTCAGGGACTTCTTCCCGTAAAGCATACAGACCCGGCTGTACGAATCCAGAAGCTTCGCCGTTCTGCAGGTTTCAAAATATCCGCTTGAATTTGATGAGGTGATATTATTAGAGAGAGCTATACGCATCCCTAAGCTATTGCGGCTTGCCGCTGCATAATCAATCCAGTTGCTCCCGTTTTTCCAGCCAAATTGATCCGTAATCACACTGCCGTAACACTGAAAGTCCATTTTGTTCAGTTTTCCGGAAGGCATTACATAGACAATAATGTCCATTTTCTGCGAAGGATTGTACTTGTTGTAGGCAGTCAGTGTAGTCTTGCCGACTTTTTTCCCGGTATAGACAGCTTTTTTTGACGTACTGCTCTTCAGTTTCAGAATCGAGGATTTCTTTACTTTCCATTTCGCGTTCGGTACAGGCGCGCTGTTGAAAGTGATATTGCCTGTCACGCCCTTACGGACATAGATGACTGTGGCTGCATCAGCCCTGGAGGGACACAGCAGCACGGCCATCATAAGTACGGCTGCCAGCAGGATGCCTGAAAATATCTTTCTGTTCATGATTGTTTCCTCCGATCCGGCCGGAAAGCCGGTCTGTGGCTGTAAGTGTAATCGCATTTTTTTGTTGTTTCTTGTACATATATGATAATTGCAGTGGCGGATTTTGTCAATCTGCAACAGGGCTGCAAGGGCTGGTTCTTTTACCTCCGTTCCCCTGTGTCCCGGTCTTCTTTACTGCTGTTCATGCAATTGCTGAAACCTGACCAGATCATCATTCAGTTTTCTGGCTTCTGAAGAATCCCGCAGCCATGAGAGGAACCGGGACAGTAAATAGACCCCCAGCACACTGCCGGCGATCGTAAATACAACAGAGAGCCTGCCTGTATCGATTGCCGGGCTTGAGAAGGCAATGCCCAGAATGACCGCTTCGATCAGCAGCAGTTCCAAAGCCATGCGCAGCATCATTTCCTTTGTTTTCAGTTCATGCCTCGAAAATGTCACGAACGTTGGAATCACGCAATATGCGGCATACCGGACAGGCGTCAGCATAGCATCATATCCGAAGCGGGCACCCGGATCAAAAACAGAACCGATCGCGCAGACAGCAACCGTGATCAGCGTCGTAAGCATAAAAAACAGTGTCAGTTTACGAATAATAAATTGTTTGAAACTCATCTGCCGGTCATCCTCTCTTCAGCGCTGCTTTAAGCCCTTTCACATAGCTTCGTGATATGATCACTTCCTCGCCCGACTGAAGAACGGCTGTAAAACGTCCGTTCAGCGCCGGCCGGATCGAGCTGATCTTCATCAGATTCAGCAGCATGGATTTGGAGATCCGCAGGAAGTTTTTCTCTTCAAGCCTGCTCTCCAGTTCATAAATCCGGTTAGGAGTCTCATAGATCTGCTTTTTCGTATAGATAAAAGTCCTGCCGTCCACCGACTCAATATAATAGATATCGGAAGTGGCTATTTCGTATTGATTGCTGTCTTTTATGCCCGTAAGACTGCCCTGACGGGATTTGACATACGCAGCAATCTCCCGGACTTCGTCTGTGACCGCATGACAGCGGATCAGAACAAGTTCTTTTTTCTCTCTGCCTACCTGCTCGATTTCAACTTCCATTCTTTCCATGAGGGCGTTCAGTAAGTATCTTCTGCCGTGAACGTGCCCTCCCCTTTCAGATAACAATCATAAAACTGCAGGATAAGTCTGTTGACGATCGTCATCGTTTCTGCATTATCCCGCTCACCGCTGCCAAGCAAGTCTCCCAGGAATGGAGACAGAAGAGGCAGATCGGTAAAATCCATGTGCCGGGTATCACGTATTGTGGTGGAGAAACCTGCAGCTGCATGCTGCATCAGTTCATCGTTGGGATACCGGCGGCCTTTTGCGCGGTATTCCTCCATCCCGGCTGCCAGCTCGTTATAGGTATCCCAGTTTACAAATTCAAGCACCGGCACTTCATAAGGCTGCTCATTGACGGTAAGCATACCGTCTTCCACACCAGTGTATTCCGAAAGCATCGTACCGTCAATGTCAATGACAGCAGCGATATCATCCCGTTGACGGCCGAGCGCTATGCTCGTGGCGCCGCCCATAGAGTGCCCCATCAGGCCAATGCTGGTAAGATCCGCCCTGTTCAGAATGGCGGAGATGGTATCACCGGCATTGCCCGTCAGGAACCAGTTGTCATTGATTGCCTTTTCCTGACCGGCGCGCTTCAGTTCATCCAGCACAAAGCCCATATCCGCCGTACGCAGATCCATCCACTCCCGGTAAATATCCAGCTGCTTTTCTGCATTGCCATCCATGGGCTCTCCGCTCATCTGCAATGCTGTATTTAAAAAGCCCTGATCCACCAGGACCATTTTTCCGTCTGTATCCTCTGCAAAGAATGCGTGATGCGGATGATCCAGCGCCGCGACCACATATCCATTGCTTGCAAGCTCCATGTATGTGGAAGTGTTGCTCTGATAAAATCCGAATGCGCCGTGGGAAAATACAAGCAACGGAAACTTCCCGGTATCATTTTCCATATCTTCCGGATAGTAGAAATGGACCGGCACTTCCCGAAAACTGCCATCCGTTTCAAATGGATCTGTCCGGGATCTGTCGATCAGGATTGCGGAAGTCTCTCCGATTTGATATTTCCCGGATACCGGCAGGCCTTTATAACCCGTAAACAGGAAAGCCGGAAGCAGAAAAATACCAATCGCTATAATACACAGCACGCAGGAAACGACGGCTCCTGCCGGTTTCTTTATCCCATGAACCTTTTCCCCTCTGATCAGCAGAACAAGTGCCGAAACAGCGAGAAGGATCAGAAGAAAACCAAGTCCCGGAACAAAACGCCATCTCTGTCCAAAGGGAAGCAGGAATGCAATTCCTGCAGCCAGGACCTGAACCGCATGAATCAGCACACGGTTCTTACAGAATACACTCTTCTCTTTCCCTTTTGTGCAGGTCAGCACTGCGAGAACGATCTCCAGCCCGGCCAGAATTAAAAATACAATGAAACCCATTTCCGTCACCTTTCTTTTCTATGATGGTTCCATTGTATCCGACGAAACATATCTTTCAAGCGTTCAGACGGTAAGATGCATAATAACGTGACAAGATGCACAGGAACCTGCTTTGATAAAACAGGAACAGCTTCCCCTTCGGATCCTATTGATTCTCCGGTATGGAAGCTGTCCTGCTTTTAAAGAAATATTTTTAATTCTGTCTGCTGTATTGTTTCAGTGTTCTGACCAGGTCCTCCACACGCCGGATCGCATCGTCTACCTGCTCTTTCGCTTTCGCGATCCTGCTCTGCACCAGAACATCGACCAGAAAGCTGTCAAAGAAGAAATCGGCAAACGTCAGGAAGCCGTCCATATCAAATCCGGACTGCACGTGATCGACATCCTGCAGTTCCCTGCTGAAGGACTGCAGCGCGTTCCTGGCGCTGGTCATGGCCCGCTTCGCTTCATCGATCCGGCTGTGCTTCATGAAACCGGAAATGAGTCCGCCGCCGAACATGTCGAGCAGCCCCCAGTTCCCGGCGCTGTTCAGTTTATCTTTTGCTTCATACAGGCAGGAGAGCGCATACTCTCCCGCATCAATTGCTTCACGAATTTCCTGTTCTCTGCTTTTATACAATGTAGTACTCCTTCAGTATGTTTTCGGGTTTCTGACGATGATCCCGAAAATTTATCCTGTCCATCCTTTGGCAGCGATCCATTCTGCATGATTACGTTTTTTATTTTATCATATACTGCCTCTAAAATACATAATGATCTCAAATAAAACAGTTCCCCGCTGCCATCTGACAGTGAGGAACTGTTTTCGTAATTCTGCCCGGCTGCCGATGCCTTACCTGGCCATGATATCCGCAGCTTTCATCATGATCAGTTCAGGGTCCGGTCCTTTCCCGTGGGAAGCGCCGCCATCCAGGATAAATTCCAGTCCTGTTACAAATTTGGCTTCATCGGAGCAAAGGAAGGTTACCGCATGAGCAGTCTCTTCCACCGTTTTTCTGCCGCCCTTAAGCATAACAGCAAGATCCCCGATCTTATCTGCTGCTTCAGCACTGATACCGCCCATTAATCCCTGCAGATCGCTGATGCCCATCACACTTCTTACCGGACCGAGGACCAGTGTATTGATACGGACGCCCATAGGTGCGTAGTATCTTGCACTGATATCTCCCCATTTATTCATACCTGCCTTGGAAAGCGCATACATGGCAAATCCCAGATTGATGCCTGTTCCGTTCTGTTTGCTGGCAATCGAAGAAACATTCACGATGGAACCACCGCTCTCCTGTGCTGCCATAATCGGCGCGCATTCCAGCGTACACCATACACAGCCTACCATGTCAACATCGATCAGGCGGTTTACGGCTTCCAGGGTAGCTGTATTGGCCTGCTGATCAAATTCAAGGCTGACGCCGACGTTATAGACCATAATATCCACGCTGCCGAACTTTTCCTTTGTTGCTTTGAACAGGCCTTCGCACTGCGCTCTGTCTACCACATCCAGTTCATACGCCCAGGCTTTTCCGCCCTCGCTTTCAATCATATCAACCGTCGCCTGCGCACGCTCAAGATGCCTTGCCGCGACGACTACCGTGGCACCGTGTCTTGCCAGATCAAGACAGATCATACGGCCATTGCCGATCCCGGGACCCGGTTTCTGGCCGCCGCCGACAACAACGGCCACTTTACCGGCCATGTTGTGCTCAATACCGCCGGTTTTCGGTGCGGGAACAGTTGCTGCAGCGGGTTCCGGTTCCTTCTCAGCAGCCGGCTCTTCGGCAGGCGCCGCTTCACACACCGCTTCTTCAGACGGTCCCTCACCGAGTGCCTGCAGTTCTGCATCCAGCGCTTCCGTCTTCTCTTTGGTCATGCCGCTCTGCGGGAATCCGCAGATCTGACTGAGCTTCATGGAATAGGCGATTTTCAGCATCGGACTTTCCGCAGCACCCGGGAAATACTTATCCATGATCTTCGCTACTGCAGCATCAGCCATTACATCCTTCAATGTACTCTTGATTGAGAATCCCATTTCTTTTCCTCCTTTAATCAGATTCTGTTTCCGATCACAAAACCTTCTTCAATTGCGTTATGAATGATACGCGGTTCTTTGCTGTCTCCGATATTATAGATTTCCGGCACCTGTCCTTTCAGTTCCCGGTACAGCTCCGTATTCTTTTTATAACCTCTGCAGAGCAGAATGCTGTCACATTCTATTTCGACAGGATCCTCTTCCCCGATCTCCCGGAATATGGCGCTGTGATCGGTCGCTTCCTGATAGATCACCATCAGTTTCAGTTCAATATCATATTCTGTCATCAGCGAAAGAAGTCTCATTTTCTGCGGAACGCTGTTCTCATCAGCCAGGTCCATGGGCCCCATGGTCCCGCCTCGTGTCGTTGCAATAATGGGATGCTTGCCTTTCTTTGCCAGACTGAGCGCAATCTCACAGGCTACAAATCCTCCGCCGACGATCACGACCCTGTCTCCGACATCCTGCATGCCCGAACAGTAATCCCAGACCGAACGGACGATCGGTGAGTACATCTCCGTTTTCTTTGATACGACCGGTGAAGTACCGGCTGCGACAATGACTGCATCGTAGTTTCCGGCAAGCACTTTTTCGGCGGTTGCTTCCTCGTTTATCACCGTGATGCCGGGTTTGGTCATCTGCACGCAGTAATAAGCGATCAGGTTCTTAATATCTCCCTTCAGTTCATCATCAAAAGCTGCCTCATGCATCGTTCCCCCGAGTTTTCTCTTTTCATACAGCGTTACCGAATGGCCGCGAAGTGACGCCACTCTGGCCGCCTCCATCCCTGCAGGGCCGCCGCCGATGATACAGATCCTCTTTTTCTTCTCCGCCGGTTCTATTTTCCGGATCGCTGTAAGATTGCATCTGGGATTAACGGAGCATCGGAGTCCTACCGCATAATCAAGCTTATCCTGGTAGCCTGTACATCCCATAAGGCACCGGATACAGGGAACGATATCCTCCGGCCGGCCTTCCTTTACCTTTTTCGCCCAGTACGGATCCGCCAGCGTCGGTCTTCCCAGGCCGATAAAATCGCACACACCGTCTGCCAGGGCTTTTTCGGCAATATCCGGGGTGGTAAATCCGCCATCCAGAATAATCGATATCTTTATACCGGCATCTTTCATGGCTTTCGCGATCCCGATAAAATCCCCCCGCGGATCGTACTGTCCGTTGATCACCCGAATATTCCGGTTGGAGCCACCGACCACATGCAGTGCCTTGACACCGGCCTGCTCCAGCAGTTTTGCCTGAATAACGCCATCCTCCAGGCTCAGACTGTTCTCATCATAGTCACATCCTGTCACTCTGGCGATGATCGGGAAGTTCCTTCCGCATCTCTCCTTTACTGCTTCCACAATCTCGATCATATAGCGGATCCGGTTTTCTGCGGAACCGCCGTATTCGTCGGTACGCCGGTTATAGTAAGAGGAGCAGAACATGCTGAGCAGATGATCTATGGCGCCATGGATCTGCACGCCGTCAAAGCTGGCCATTTTGGCCCGGAAAGAGCACTCGGCAAAATCTTCCTTTATCTGTTCCATCTCTTCTCTTGTGATGCCCCGGATGGGAAACGGCATAATGCCTCCCATCATTTCAGTCATTTCCGAAGGCCCGAGCGATTCGACACCGTGAAGCTGCACCTGATGACCGATGTGGCAGAGTTGCAGAACAATTTTGGCGCCCTGATCGTGAACAGATGTAACCAGCCTTGCCCATCCTGTAACATGCTCATTACTCCAGATCCCCAGCTGATTGGTCTCTGCCTTGCTCAGGATCGTGTCGATATAGGTTCCCTCCACGATGATCAGTCCAATGCCGCCTTTTGCTTCCTCCGTATAGAAGTCGATCGGCACCTGTGTGACAAAGCCATCATGTGTCCCGTTCATGGTTCCCATCGGTGCAGAAACAATACGGTTATTCAGCTCAATATTTCCGATTTTTCCCGGTTTCAGCAATCCGGGAAATTGTACACTCACAGAATCACCCCTTCCTTTGTTCGTAAATAATTGCCAATTTCAATATAAAGCAACAACATATTCTGAGGAAGGACCTATTAGTGCATTCTCTCCGCACTAAAAATGCGCACTGCAGAGAGTGCGCATCATACCGGAGCAAAAACTCCTTTCAGGAACCATCTTTTATTGGCAGGCTGCCTGAGCGATCATGGACAGTTTATTGGCCCTGGTTATTATTTTTTCGGTTGCTTTCTGGGAAAAATAGATTCCGAAAGGCACATGGAACCCGCCGTCAAGCGGAAGAAATGTCAGGAACGGATAGATATCCTTCCAGTCTTCTGTCAGCAGAAAAACCACATTCTTATCCAGATAATTACAGAACAGCCTTGGGGTATAGCTGTCTATTTCCAGCACCTCACTGTCAGGGCAGATTTCTGCGATCCTCTGATGAAGTTCCTGCCATGCTCCGGAAAGAGAACGGTTCGGAATAACAAGCGCCCTGCCATTCAGATCTTTCATGGAAACACGTTCTTTTTCCGCGAGGGGATGCTGGTTCTGCACTGCGCAGCAGATCGGCAGGTCATCAATGAGTTCACAGCAAATATTGTATTTTTCCGCCATGGCAGAGTCATAAATATCCACCGCAACATCCAGATCTGTTCCGATCGCGCTCAGCATGTTATGGAGGCCGTCCGCCCGCGTCGGATAAAACAGGGAGGAATAGCTGATGCCGAAGAACTGCTCTCTGGCATCAAATTTCCTTGCCAGAAGGAACTCATCCGCATAATGCTCCATCATACCGATCCGCATGAACTCGCTGTCATCATAGCGGATCTGTTCTATTCTGGCCAGCGCCGCTTCATATTCCTGCACGATCCTGCAGGCGTCTTTATAAAAGCTGACGCCGGCCCTTGTCATCCGTACCCCTTTAGTAGTTCTCTGGAAAAGTGCACACCCAACCTGATCTTCTATATAATCGATTCTCTTCTTAACGGCATTAGGGGAGAGAAAAAGGTGATCTGCGGCTTTGGAAAAACTTCCGTCATCTGCCACGCAGATAAATGTCCTGATATTCGTGATCACGATGCATCACCTTCCTTTTCCAAATCTGTATTTTGGCAGAGATTCAATGCTGCACCTGCGCAGACGCACCTTACTTTTTTATTTTTACCTTCTTCCCGATGCCTTTCTTCTTCAGGAATTTTTTATAAGCAGCCAACTTCTTTTTCGGGACCTTGAATACCGCTTTCTTATAGATCCCTTTGAATGCGTTTTTACCGACTTTCCCGGAAGTCAGCTTAGTGGTCTTGATCGTGATCTTTTTCAGTTTTGCGCAATTCAGGAACGCCTTTTTGCCTATTCTTTTCACCTTCGAATACAGCGTAATTTTGTTCAGACTCCTGCATCCGCTGAATGCGGCTTCACCAATCGATACCAGCGCCTTTCCGCCGGTAATCGTTTTGAGTTTTCTGCAGTTCAGGAAGGCGTTTTTTTCGATTACAGAAACATTTTCGCCGATCACAACGGTCTTCAGTTTCTTCATGTCTTTGAAAGCCTCTGCATAAACCGATGTAACCGGAATACGTTTTCCGTTATATGTGATCGCTGCCGGAATCGTTATCTTTGTCAAATTCTCATTCTTGCGGTAAAAGAAGGATGCTTTGCCGTTTCTCACCGCGTATACCAGATCGCCCTTCAGGACATAATCCGTGTCTGCTGTATTGTTGTTTGTTTCCTCATTGGATTCATGTTTTTCAAGCCTGTACCGCCACTCGCACTGATCAAAACTCGTACGGAGATAGATCGCTATCTCATCTCCTTCGCTGTAGCCGCCGCTGCTCATATAACGGGAGACGACAGTCTCCCTGTCACTGAAACCGCCTGTTGTATAATTGCCCCACGAAAGTGCATTATAATCATCCGGCATCATGGAATAACCGGCATTTAGTGTTGCATCCCGGTCAAGGCCGGGTTCAGCAACGATTATATCGCAGCTTTCGTAGATCCCGCGGCCGCGGTCGTTCCGCTGTACATCTCCATACAGTTTAAACTTTAATGACAATTCCTGATCTGCCGGAATGATTCCGGAGGAATCTCCAGCGAAACGTAAACATCCGCATAATTGGTCTCACCGTCAGCATGACTGGAATTGATATTATTATGCATGATCTGACAGCCATTCTCCTGTGTGCCGATCGTATAACTGGACGTACGTTTCCATGTATAGGTTGTCTCAGCGTGAACAGCAGATACGGGGAAATACAGTATCAGAAGCATAAATGTTGCCAGAAACAGGAATTTGTACTTCTTCATGATGGTCCCTCCTTCCATTATGACAGATTACAAGTTTCTGAAGACAAATCGCTATATCAATGGAATAGTACCATAGCTTCATTCTGCAAGGCAATGGATTTTTTCAAAAAGAGCTAAATTTGTGCCAAGCCCTAATCCTCCGGCAAGATAATCTCTCAGCACCTGCATGCCCACTGACGGGACGCAGAAACGATTCCTGCAAGTCTGTATTTCCCGGTATACCTCTTCCAGATCGAACCATCTGACTTCCTCAACCTCGCTTGCCTGCAATGTAAGATCTTCAATCTCTACCGGTTTCTGATAAACATAGACCCTGGCCACTTCATTATCCCGGAACCGCTTTCCGTGAAAGTTCTTATCATACTGAATCCGGAACATTCCGGCATAAGACAGTTCCTGCGGCTGCGCGATGATGCCGAGTTCTTCCGCCAGTTCCCTGAGTGCAGACGGCAATGATTCTTCCCCCGCCGGTATGTGTCCTGCAGACGAAGTGTCATATAATCCGGGAAAAGAATCTTTCTCCATGCTCCTTTTCTGCAGCAGGATATCATAACCGGTGTCTTTCTTTCTCACCACCCATACATGCGCTGTTCTATGCAGAATACCATCTCTGTGCGCAATCTCCCTGCTGACCGTTTCCCCTGTGGGAAATCCCTCTTCATTACAAATATCCAATAATTCCATTTTTACACTCTTCTCCAGTATGTCCGGCTTTTCCCGGCGGTCTTAATCCTTCTGAAAGATCCTGACAAATCCGCCCTTCCTTTTCCTGCCGGTATCCCAAAGATATCTCAGATCCATCCATATTTTCCTGCCATAGGATACGACACTGACCAGAAATGTACCGTCAGAATCATCATATCCGTTCAGCAGGAACCAGTGCCACATATAGTCATCCAGTTCCTTGTCTTTGTGCAGCAGCATCAGATAGGGGACCGGAAATCCTCTGTCAATCTGATCTTTCACCAGTTCCACAGCTTTCTCAACATCCTCATTCCCGGATATATTTTCCATCCCCAGCGAATGGACCCCTATATCGTTCAGATATTCATTGAATCCGTCCACATAGATGGAAGTCTTGTGGATCCCTGTCATACGGGGACTTAAGTATTTCTTCATCTGCATGCCGAATTCCAGATATTGTTCCAGCGAAACAGTTTCCGGATCAAAAGGACAGAGACGTTTCATATCTTTATATTTTGCCAGACAGATACACAGATCGCATGCTGTGACTGCTCCGCATCCCCCGATCTTCATCCAGGAATCAGAGAACCACTCCTGATTTCCTCCTATGCTCCCATCGATCAGAAAATGATCCAGTTCTTTTTTCATTGTTTATCCTTCTTAAGCCTGTGCTTCCCCGCTGTAAATATCCGATATTTTCAATTTCAAATTATAAACCGTTACCTCTCAGAACGACCACGGTATATACGCGGCTGCTACAGCCAGCAGAACAGCCGGCAGCATTTTTGCCACGCGCACCTTCTTCCCCCATACCAGGTTTAACCCGACGCAGAAGATCAGAATAGAGCCGATCAGGGACAGATAAGCGGTCGCCAGATCCGTCATGATCGGGGAGATCTGCTTTGCAAGCAAGGTAATGGTTCCCTGAAACAGGAACACGGGAATCGCAGAAAAAACACATCCCTTTCCCATGGAAGAAGTCATTACTGCTATGATAATGAAATCCAGCACAGATTTCACTGCAAGCGTTGAATAGTCTCCTGTAATCCCATCCTGAATCGCACCTACGATAGCCATTGCTCCTATGCAGACTGTAAGCGAAGAAACAACAAACGCATTTACGAACTGCCGGTCTCCGCTGTTCCCGGATTTCTTCTTCAGCCACTCGCCGAATCTCTCAAATCCGTTTTCGATGCCGATCATCTCTCCGATGACCGTTCCCAGCGCCAGACAAAGGACGATCAGCATGGACTTCCCGCTGACCAGCCCGTTCCCGTCAATATGCAGCATCCCTTGCATCGCACCGGCAATGGCAATAAACAGCACACTAATCCCGCAGGTAACTGTTAAGGCCTTCTGCTGTTCCTCCCGGAAGAATTTCCCGGTAAAATGTCCGACCAATCCACCGGCTAAAATGGCAGCGCTGTTGATAATAGTGCCTAATCCCGTCATTCGGCATCTCCTTCGCAAAATCCGCTTCAGAATTATTTTGACCAAAATATATTCTATCATATCACAGGATCCCGGGAAGCAGAAACGAAACTTTTCCAGGCTGGTCAGAACACTTCAGTTCCAGTAAAAAAGAGTGCCTGCAATTAAGCCAGGCACTCTTTCGTTCCATATTTTTTCGATCTTCTAAAAATACTTCCTCATCAGCTCCGTCAGATAATCTTCGCCTTCCTTCCACTCATCGTACAGATTCACGAGAAAGCCGTGTCTGCTGTTCTCAAAGCAGCGATACGATGACGGATCGCCTGCTTCTTTCAGCTTCTTATAATAGGCCTCTCCTTCTTCTTTCAGATTATCCAGCCCGGCCGTGATTATATCTGTCTGCGGAAGCTCTTTCAGTTCTTCCAGATCCGCGAACAGGATCGACACATCATGATTCTTTCTCTCCTCAAACACACGGTTATAGAAGAATCCGTAATATTCCGTTGACTGACCGCGTTCATCCAGTTCTCCGCCATGGAAATGATCATTATAATTATCCGTCGGCAGATAACAGAGGATCTGGGCTTTGATTCCGGGAAGCGCTTTGAATTTCCGCCGCTGCATTACCGCGCCGGCCAGGTTTCCTCCTGCGCTCTGTCCGCAAACCACGATCCTGTTCTCATCGCCGTTCCATTTCCCCATGAGTTCCGGAAGCCTGTCAAACAAAGCTTCGATCTCTTCGAGGGCAGCGGGATAAGGGTATTCCGGAGCAAGCACATAATCGATATCGATCACAAGTGCCTGCAAACGGTGCGCAAGCCGTCTTGAAAAGTAAATATCCCTTTCGGTATGATCCAGGCTCCATCCGCCTCCGTGGATATTGATGATTACCGGCCGCTTTTCTTTTTCGTCACGGTTCACCGGCTCTACAAAAAACACATGTGTTTTCCCGAAAGCTGTTTCTATATATTCTTCCTGCACGGACGTAACATCGTCCAGAGAACGGAACTGTTTTGTTACTGCTTCGGGAATCCTCCCGGATGCACGTTTTCTGCTCATTTCCGCAATTGCAGCGAGTTCCTGTTCAGAAAGGCCTTTGCATTTTTCTATAAATTCAGATCTGTTCATCCTGCTTCTCCTTCTCTTTACACATCATAAACAGATCCGTCGTACGCAGTCTGTGCGGAAATGCTGCGCTGCGCCTCAGGAAATCTCTCGCAGATATCGTCAACAAGTTCAATGCCGATGCCGGGCGCATCCGGAATAATAATGTATCCGCCGTCTTCCTTTAAAGGCTCTTTCGTCATCTGCGCTTCACTGCCCTGATGATAGAAGGACGGGAATTCCTGGATGGCAAAATTCGGGATCGCGGCATCAAGCTGCAGACAGGCGGCAGTCGATACCGGGCCGAGCGGATTGTGCGGAACGATCTTGCAGTAATTTGCTTCCGCCATGGCAGCGATCTTTTTGCTCGGTGTCAGGCCGCCGACGGCGCACACATCAGGACGCACATATTTTGCAGCCTGTTTGCGGAAGATCGTCTCAAATTCCTGAATATTGATAAAGCGCTCGCCGGTCGCGATCGGGATATTTGTCCGTTTCGCGATATCCGCCATTGCTTCAGGGCTGTCCGGCGGAATCGGATCTTCCAGGAAGAGCGGCCGGTATTCCTCCACGCCCTTCGCAAAAGCGATGGCTTCCATGGGATCCATACTGCGGTGGCATTCCAGGATCATGTCAAAATCATCTCCGACGGCTTCTCTGACAGCTTTAATGATCTTTATGTAATCTGAAACTTTTGCATTGTATACGCTGCTTCTTCTTGCAGCCTGTTTCAGTCTGATATCCCCGGTGATCATGATGCGCGCCGCATCCCATCCGCTGTTCTTCAGTTCAACGCATCTTGCAGCAATATCCTCAGGAGTAAATTTAAAAACAGCTTCGTAAGAACGGACTTTGTCACGGCATTTGCCGCCGAGCAGTTCATATACAGGTACGCCGAGTGCCTTGCCCTTAATATCCCACAGCGCGATATCAACTGCCGCCAGCGCACTCATGATGATCTGGCCCCTGAAATACATGCTGCGGTAAATATACTGCCAGTGATGCTCGATCTTAAAAGGATCCTGGCCGATCAGATATTTCTCCAGTTTCTTCAGAATACCGACGCAGCCGTCAAGATATCCCCATGCACCCACTTCCCCGGTTCCATGAATTCCTGCATCCGTATGCACTTTAATGAACAGATATTTGCTTGCAGGCAGCAGTTCGATTCCGGTGATCTTCATCATTACCTCCTTTACGAAGAGCCAAATCATTCGTTCTGTATTGATTATATCCGTCATCGAAACTGTTGTAAATGTTTATATTTTCAATGTTCGTCAACTTCCAGGTTGAAAAAAGTCGCTTTCCCGGACAGCCTGTGCAAAAACCTGTATCTCCTTTTTTACTGCCGAATGGGGATCAGACAATACTGATAAATAAGTCCATTGTTCTTCCTCTCCGAACGAGTATAATTCGACCTCATCCGAAAAGTTCAGCGACATAACAAGAAACGCAGGCAGCACAATGATCCCCAGATCCTGCGCGACACACATAAGAGCAGTCCTGGCGTTGGATACGGTGATCTCTTCCCGCAGGAAGTCCGGCGATCTTTCAACGAGGTATCCGGCATATTTTCTGAAGCTTCTGCCGCCTTCATCAAGGACTGCCTTCTCGGCAAGGATATCGTCGTCAGAAAGCCAGGGATAAGAAAAACCGTCTTTCTGCAAAGCCTTTTTCCGGAGCGGGCTGCCTTTCGCCGCGGCGATCACCACCGGGCTTTTGCAGATCTTTTCGCAGCACAGGCTTTCCGGCTCCTCTGAAACAAGCAGCAGGACTGCATCAAGGAGATCTTCCTTCAGCATTTTTTCAAGTTCCCGTCCACCGGCTTCTTTAAGGTATAGTTTTATATCAGGATACTGATCCTGCATTTCAGGCACGATCCTGCGTGTCATATACTCCGCAAGAGACATCTGAAAGCCTATCCTGAGACGTCCGTTGTACAGATCCGCCAGCCGTTTCATTTCCGTGTCTATTGACAGCTTCTTATCTTTCAGTTCCTCCAGCATCTCAATGTATCGCTCACCGGGATGCGTGAGTGTGAACCTGTTCCCGGTACGGTTGAAAATGCTGATCCCTAATTCCCGTTCTTTCTGAATAATATATTTGCTGAGTGCGGATGGCGTGATATGGAGATTTCCCGCCGCTTTTGAAATGCCTCCGCAGCGCGCGACTTCAAGCACGTAATCGATCGTTTTATCCATAGAACCCTTTCCTGATATCAGTCAGTTCTGCTTCTCCATCACGTTAAATTATTCCTCCGACAGAGCCAGTGCACCATCCGTGAGCCGGAGGATACATTGTCCCTCGGCATCATGCGAATAATAATCGCCCATGGCATAGCCGATCTGCAGATACGGACCTTCCGCATCCTCTTTTGCCAGGATCCAGTTCAATCCGTATGCTCTGTCGATCATAGTCTGCAGCTCATCATTTTTCAGATACAGTGTGACTTCTATTATACTCGGCGCCTCATCGCCGTTATCATGATATTCAAAAAACAGTTCTTCCTCTGTGCCGTCTCCATCCGCATCCCAATTGATCGAATTCCATTTGGGATTGGAGACATCAAAGTCTCCTTCTGAATGATCGTTTTCCGCCGCTGTTGTATTTTCCGGGACCACGGTTTCCATTGTTTGCGCTGTTGATAGTTCCGTTGATTCAACTACCGTTGTCTGAACCTCTGTCTCCTGTGTTTTCTGCCCGCACCCTGAAACGGCAAAAGAAAGTACCATCAGGATAAGACACGCCATACAGCTATTTTTTAAATTATTTTCCATAAAATGACCCCCGCTTGTGTTCTCTTATTTCCGGCACCGGGAAATAATCCCCCGACTATACGAAATTATATCATGGAGCAGAAACCTGCACAACAAATGCTCCTGTAATTGTTTCGGCAATCCGCGCAGAAGCCGGCAGAGGAGTATATTGCATTTTTACAAATAATTAACTATAAATATAATGTACAGGAGGTCGACAAAATGACAGACAATTCCCCCGAAGCGATCCTTAAAAGACGCACACAGAACACCCTGATCATTGTGGGAAATGGGATTATCGTTTTTGGCTTATGGACTCTTATAAAAACAGTCGGCATCTTCCTTATGTACCGGACAGAGCTCATAAGAGACATCCGTACATTAGGGGAACTGAACAGTACGGATTATTCTGATTTCACTATTTTCAGCGTCATGTTCATCACGACACTGATTCTGTTATCCTTCATTATCTTCATCCGGTCGTATGTGGGGCTGTCCGCCATATCCGAAGGGCGGGGCAGACGCCGCAGTATTCTCTATATTCTGATCACGCTCGTCATGATCTGGCTCAACTGCATGTCTTTCATACAGCTGACGATCAATCTGATCCTTGGTGAAGAGGGCGAACGTGCAGTCTACAGTCTGTCTGAGGATCCCTCTGTTTCTTCCGTGATCATCGAACTGACCTCCATCATCATGATGATCCAGATGGTCCGGGCAGCAATACGGATACGCAGGCTCAGAAAAGCCGAAGCCGGAAAGGAGGAATAGACCATGCAGCTGGACTTCCATTATTATGCTACCTACTGCGCGGCTATCCTGGCCGGGTATTCGCATGAAGACAGTCTTTCCGCCGCCTGGAGCGCCCAGTTCGTCGACTGCTGTTCCGAAACAGTGCTGAAACACATCGGCGGCCCTGTCTCGGCAGCCACTACACAGCTGCAGCTGGAACTGATGGATTCTGACACGGACATCCTCGGCCTTCAGAAAATCACCAGGATCTGGTCGTCCTTTCATTTTCTGCCCGGTGATCTTTATGCGGAGCGAAAGAAATGCAGCAAACGCTTTCTGCGGAAATACCGTCTGATCTGCAATCCGAACGGAAAGCTCCTTGTTGACACCGTAGAACTCGCCCGTGGCCAGGGAATACAGGCAGCAGGCGTGGCAATGCATATCCTTGCGGATACATGGGCGCATCGTTATTTTGCCGGGACGCCTTCGCTGGTCATCAACAGTACCAATTACTATTTCTATGAGCTGATTCCGGTGGGAGATCATTTTTTTGAGCGCCCGGTCAGGTTCAACCACAATCCTGCTTCTGCCGATGATCCCGAAACAGGACTGTATACCGGAACGATCCAGCAGGGCGGTGAAAATTCTATTATGAATCTCGGGCATGGAAGAGCCGGCCATCTGCCGGACTACAGCTATGCACGCTACCGGTATCTGCCGTCATGGGGAGATTATCAGGAGGTGATAAAGGACAATCCATCTGATTATGAACATGCGTTCCGACAGATGGTATACGCCCTGAAGAGCTTGAGAACACCCGGAGACCGCTTTGAGACCGGTCACTATGACGAAGAGGCTGTTCTCCCATGGCTTGAGCAGATCAGGGAGATCATAAACCGCCGGCAGACGGATGCCAGTGCGGATTGGAAGGCACTTGCGGAAAAGATCTCCGGACATGAAGTGGAGGATTTCGACGCGGAAAAGTATCACCGCGAGTACATTGATACGGATAAGGAACACCGGGATGACACCTATCTTGGGAGATTTATTATTGCTGCACTCTCTCAGAAAAGCATGGTGACGAACAGAATCTTCTCTTCCGGGAACATGCTGGCAGGATTCTCAGTGGACTTTCAGGAGAAAGGATTCCGGGGAATCCGTGATTACAGAAGGCTATTGAAGAAACTGCAGCAGGAAGACAGCGCCGGATCAGAAAAGGAGGAAACGAAATGACAGGTTCAAGACGTATCCTGAATATTTTCTCCGGGCTTCTGCTGCTTGTTTTCAGTGCGGCGCTGTTCATGTTCCCGGAAGATGCCATACCGGTCGTGCTGCTGGTCATCGGTCTCGGGATCACCTTCCGCGGGCTGCAGACACTGATCTACTATTTTTCCATGGCAAGATATATGGTCGGCGGAAAGCGGATCCTTTTTCGTACGATCATACTGCTCGATTTCGGCCTGTTTACTTCCGCTCTGGCAGACCATCCTGCAATCTATATCATTCTGTTTATCGCCGGGATCCATCTGTTCAGCGGACTTGTAACAGCCCTTCGGGCAAACGAAGCCAGACAGGAAGGCTCTTCGAAGTGGATATTCACAGCCTTTTATGCGCTGATTGATGTTGTTCTTTTCGCACTGGTAATCTATTTCGGCCTGTTCAGGAACTCGATTTCAATGGCCGTATATGTTTACGCGACCGGGCTGATCGGCACGGCGTTCAACAGGATCGCACAGGCGTTCAGACGTACAGCGATCGTTTATATCCAGTAAAAATATGCAGGGAGCCTTCCATAAGGTAAAATGCATTTCCGGACAGCAAACTGCACAAAAAAGGATACCGTCCCCGGTATCCTTTTTATAGTTTCTGATCCATTTACAGTTCAGTTTCCTGCAAAGAGTTCCAGCTCTGCCGCCTGTACCTGCTCTCCTTCTGCGTTGAAACGGATGATCTCCACAACTGCTTTTCCGGTCTCAGGAACTGTCAGGCTGAATTCCCGTGTGTTTTCTGCAAGATCAATGACCTGCTGTTCTTCTCCATCGATCTTCACTGCCACAGTCCCCTCTGTCTCTTCCGAATAGAGAATACAGTTCACGACTTCTCCTACTGCCAGTTCGGAAGCATCAGAAAGCTGTAAAGATACGCCGAAGCTTTCCGCTGCGAACACCTGATCAGCCACTGCGTGGAATTGCTGTCCGTCAGCGTTTTCAGCTACAAGATCAACATGGATACTGCGCTCTTCGTTGAAATACATATCCTCATTCCGGCCGGTGATGATCAGGAACCTGGTACCAACCGTAGATTCGGAAGCCTCCGGGTCTGCAGTCGGATCTGCAGCCGGATCTGCAGCTTCAGCAGGGGCAGCGATGACTTTTGCTGAATCAGACAGATCGATCTCCATTTCTTCTGTATCGGTGATCGTCACAGTTCCGCTTACCGGAACAACATTCTCTGCCTCCACCAGAATTTCCAGAATGCCTTCGACAGCACCGGAACTGAGGATCTCTCCTTTTGCCTCCATGACCGCTTCGCTTTTATCCCCTTCAGGCGATTCTTCCTGATCCGCAGGAGCCGCACTGTCCTGGTCTTTTTCCGATTCCGCAGGAGCCGCACTGTCCTGATCTTTTTCCGGTTCCGCAGCAGCCGCGCTGTCCTGTTCTTCCGGTTCCGCAGCAGCTGCGCTGTCCTGATCTTCTTCCGGTTCTGCAGCAGCTGCGCTGTCCTGATCTTCTTCCGGTTCTGCAGCAGCCGGTGCAGGCAGATTGTCTTCCTGGTCGGTGGAATCGCTGATTACATCGTCTCCCAGCGCGGAATCATTGGTATCATTCAGAATGCTGTCCTCAGCAATCTCTTCCTGTTCACTGACAGAAGGCTCATCCTCCTCCGGTTCAGCATCCGTCACTGTGTCTGCGGCATCTTCCTGCTTAACGTTCTCTTCCACACGTTCCAGCGTATCCTTTACTGCCTCATACTCAAAATCTTCAGCGGCAATTCCTTTTGCCAGTTCCACAAGCTTCTCTTTATCGATCTCTTTGCGCTCCCCAACCGCAGGAACCTGGTCGTTGCTGCTTTGGTATTTCTCGATCACTTCATCTACGATGTCTTCGACTTCATCATCATCGACCACTTCGTTTTCAATAATCTGTATTTTGATCTCATTGACGATTTCCACTGCTTCCACCTGCCCGATCTCCTCCGCCAGCTCTCCGGTAATGATCAGCTCCTCGGTGGCCAGTTTCTTTTTGTCCTCATCAAGCACAGTTCCGCTGGCTTCCTCATAAGCCATCATCACACCGGTCAGAGCGCCTGTTCCCGAGACCCGGAAAGGAGAGGCCGCTATCACATCACAGTTCCTGATTCCGGAAGTAGACAGCGTGGTGGCGATCATATTGCTGGTGACCCAGCTCAGATTCGCTGTCTTAACCCGGATCCCGCCGGATCTGGTCGGACATACATATGCGCAGCTGTAAGTATGGGTCCCGATCTGTTCCAGCGGAACGAACGAGCTCAAATGCTCTCTCTCATCATCATTGGTGATCGTAAGGATCTCTACAGAACTCCTGTCCCTGATCCCGAAATACTTCAGCATCATTTTTTCCTGTTCATTACTGAGATCCGCTCCCAGGGTCACCACACGCCGGCTGTCAGCCATGACCTGTCCCGGGCAGGCGAGTGAAAAAACCGTGATAAGCGCCAGTAATGCAATACTCAGCCTCCTCTTCATAAACCGCTCCTTTCATATCTGTTTTTACAACAGTCTCCTGCACTTATACATTAATCATGAAATCAAGTATAAACTGTGATCAATTTCTATATTTTTCATGAACTTTATGATATTTGATAAAAATATTGGGGAGGCTGTTTGACAGGCCTCCCTTCTGCCCAGTTTATTCCCTCAGGCGTAAGAATGGAAATCATATTGAATCCCATAGATTTCGCAGATTTCCCGAAGTTTTCTGCACCCGCCTTCTCCGCCAAAATTCCGCATCAGTGCCTCCTCCGGCACTTCTTCTCCATGAATTACGGAGAACAGTTTTTCTGTATTCTCCCTGTCGAAGCTGTACCAGTACTCATAATCCAGGTCTCCCCACACTTCCTGCACATACGGGCCGAGATCCTGTCCGGCCAGTGTCAGACAGCCATTCAGAAGATCCGCTCTGACATGCACTTCTACGCGCTGACTGTACCAATTGCAAAGAACCAGATCCTTAAAATTTTTCATCTCTGTCACCCCTCCTGTCATCCATTCTGTTCCTGCAGCTTTAATATACCATTTGATGGTTTCAGGATGGTCACTTTGCCGGCGACATCTCCGCTTCCAATAAGCAAGGACAGCCTCCTTTCAGATTCTTCAATCCTCTGACATGGATGCTGTCCTCTTTCAAAAAATTATTGTACTTTTTTAAAGTGCGCGATCTTTTTATTCTTTTTACTGAAGTACGAAGTCTTTCCAAACGGCTTCTTTCCGTTTGCGAATTTCCTGTCTCCGCCGGTCGGTTTAAGAGCGGTGCTTCCCGCGACACCGACTGCAAGAACATCACCGGGATAATAGGTTACCGTTACATCAGTATAGTAAGTGTTCAGTTTGACTTTGTGTCCATGATTGTCACGGTATGTTTTCGACTTCTTCACATGCCATCCTGAATCATATACTTCAACGCCGGCGGAATTGCCGATCACCTCCAGATTCTCACCTGTATCATAATCCACTATATAATATCCGCATAATCCGCCGATTTCTCCGGTCGATTTGTAATGACCGGATTTCACGATTTTATGGACCTGGGATTTGGTCATTTTCCATTGCGGATCCAATGTGATCCGGAATGAGAGAACCTTGGCATCTGTAGGGGTGAGCTGGTTTTTCCATTTTGTGATCTTTACCTTACAGCTATGCATGCCTATACCGGCATACTTTGTCTTAAAAGTGGTTGTCTTGCCGTTCGTTTTCAGATCCCAGCTGATGCCTTTTAATTTCTTCATATATTGTTTCGTTCCCGCCATGGCGGGTCTTGCACCGGGGATAACAAGCAGGCACAGCAAAAGGATCATAACAGGGAACAGTTGTGCTCCCGATCTCCGCAGGGTTACTCTTTTCATTCAGATTCCTCCTTTAGTCTGGCGATTATTGCAGCAGTAAAAACATATTATAATAATAGCATTAACACGAATGATCCTCAACTGGTTTGACATATTCCGTCCAACAGAAATCTCTGGTCTCAATACCCACTGACAGATCAAAGGCATATCGCCTTCGCGATCCTTTCTGCTGTCTCTTTTCCGACAAGATCTGTTACCAGTGTCAATGCAAAAGCAAAGGTCGCCCCCAGCCCCTGACCGGTAGTGATATTTCCATCCACTGCAACACTGCCGCCGGTCAGATCAGCGCCTGCCATTTTGTTTTCAAAATCGGGATGACAGGTCGCCTTTTTCCCTTCAAGCAGACCCAGTTCTGCCAGCACACTCGGTGCCGCGCAGATGGCTGCGACCCGGCGGTCAGCAGCGAATTCAATACACTTCCGTCTTACAAATTCACTTCCCTGAAGGTTCTCCGTTCCAACACGGCCTCCCGGCAGAACAATCAGATCCACGTCTGTATAATCCACATCCTCTGCCAATGCATCCGCCTGAATTACAATATTCCGGGAAGATGTCACAGGCAGTCTCTCCATGACCGATGCCGTGATCACCTCGATTCCTGCCCTGCGCAGAATATCCACTGTTATGAGCGCTTCACACTCTTCCATTCCATCTGCAAAGAAAACAACTGCTTTTTTCATATCTTATGAATCCCCCTTCTCTATCAAATTCATTGTTCTTTTCCGTCTTTCCGGAATTATTTCCAGAGAACGAACCCGATAAGGATGATCTGCGCCAGCAGGATCAATGGCAATCCGATCCGGAAATACCAATGTTTCGTCTTATGGTGAAAAAGATGCATTCCTGCGATCGCTCCGATACTGCCTCCGAGCAGTGCGATCAGGAACAACGCTTTTTCAGAAATCCGCCATTTCCCTCGTTTTGCCCTGGATTTGTCCAGACCGTACATCACAAATGCAATGAGGTTGATTCCTGCAAGCAGCAGACCCGCCATAAAGTATACATGCGGCACATTGTAACTGAGCTGTGTATAGCATCCGTTGAAATAGTGATCCAGGATCGGTTCGATCTCTTTTCTCTGCTCTGCTTTTATATCGCTTTCCATATGAATATCACTGCCGAGCACCATCGTTTCTCTTGCGGCAGAATCATACGGTTTCCAGGTGTGACCATCCACGCCCGGATCGCCGGTCCTTGCAAAATTCACCCACATATCCTGTACGGTATCCGCCAGTTCCTGATCGTATTTCCCGCCGGTATAAATCGCCTCTTCAGGATTATTGAAGACATAGGCCAGTTCTACCGCATGACAGGCGCCGATCTTTTCGTCTGCGCATGGATATGTCCAGTAATAAGTGTAGGTGTTATTCCCCTGCTCCGCGTGATAAGCCGCCTGCTGCATCGCCGGAATCCGGAATAATGTCTCCGTATAGAATTCAGACAGCTTTTCTGCACTGCTGCCGTCCTGCATGGCCAGAAATGCTTTAACATGCGCCTTTTCCTCTCCAGACAATACACGCAGATTATTCTCATACATAATGGGGATCATTAGCTTGTAAAGAAGTGTCCCGGGCACCGGCGGCGCGGTATAGCCCATTTCCCAGACCCAGTATTTCACTTCATCCGCATTGGTGCCGATCATCATATCAACACCGCTGCTTTTACCAAACTGATAAGCACCGTATAGATCCTCCGGCAGAATGACGCCGTCTCGCTCCGGAAAGTTGGCATAGTCATTCAGCTTTTCATTGACCGCTTTCAGTTCCTCTTCGGAAAGTGCTGTAAGCGCCTCCATATTGGTGCATCCAGTTTCTTCCAACAGCATATTGGTCAGATTCTGACACTCTTCCCTGCTGTAGGTCAGCGTGACAGACCCGCTCTGTGCGATCACGCGCCGGAACAGGCCTTTTGTCCCATCCATAAGCGGAAGCAGAGATATGCTGCCGGCTCCCGACGACTCTCCGAAAACAGTCACATTTTCAGGATTCCCGCCAAATGCGGAGATGTTTTTCTGCACCCATTCCAGGGCGCATTTCTGATCGAGCAGCCCCAGGTTCCCGCTCTCTCTGTATGCCTCTCCGCCTTCGACCGAGGACAGATCGATAAACCCGAGAAGTCCGGATCGGAACTCAACGGAGACCAGTATGAGATCATCATATTTGCTGACAAGATTGTGTCCGTCATAGATCGGATCAGAAGTGGCTCCCCAGGCATAGGATCCTCCGTGAAAAAAGACCATGACCGGTTTGTCCGAAGAGTCATTGCTGCTGTTCACCCATACATTAAGCTTCAGGCAGTCTTCGCTCTGCGGATAATAGGAGCCCGGTTCAGAAGGCCACTCCGTCTGTATAGGGGAACAGCCGAAATAATACGCCTCATAAATGCCCTCGCTGTCCTCTGCAGGTACCGGCGGTTTCCATCTGAGGCTGTCAATTGGAGATTCAGCGTACGGAATCCCCTTATAAGATACGACATCGCTGTCTGCCAGACCGACAAACGTTCCGTTTCTGCATTTCACAGAATGCTGCTTATCAAAACTGCCTGTAATTTCATGGTTCTCCCCATACATTCCGGCTACACGTTTCTTCATATCCGAAGATGAATTTCCGCAGCCGACAGACAGCAGCAAGACAGCAAGTATAAAAACAAAAGCCAGGATCCGATTGGATCTGGATACAGGCTTTTTGTTATTCGAATGTTCAGTTATATGCTTTTCCATTTGGTGATCTTCACCTTCTTACAGGTTCGCAGGCAGCAGCCAGACATTTTTTTCTTTTAATCTTTGTTTTTTCTGAGACAATACCCCAGTTTGCCAACGTGCAGCATCTAACCGGAACGCTCTCTGGGGGAATTCACATGATTTTGAATCTGGCGATACCCTTTTCACTGCTATCCGACTGAAATATCAAACCAGTATAGGGTAGCGTCAGAGGCAATAATCAACGTAATTGCCCAAATCAATAGATGCAGCACTTACTGCAGGCGTCGAAAGGGGTATCGTCTTCTATTAACAGGCGTTTTTCTCACCAGTTCTTTATTCACCAGACAGTGTCAGGATCCTTACGGAAGTTCCACATCCTTTCCGGTATAAAGGTATCTCAGATGAAACCCTGCCGGAACATCATGGATATCAGAAAAGGCGATCGTAACGCCATATTTTTCGGAAATATCCAGGCCTTTATCACCGAAGCCGTATACGTAGTGATAATGCGGATGCGCATCTTCGATCAGTTTCCCTTTTCTGCCGCTGACCCACTTTTCCTCCTGCATGAAATACGCTTTTTCAGCAATGCGTTTGATCGTGCTCCCGGCAGGCATGGGTTTTGTTTTGGCACCCTTGGTAAAGGTATCTTCCCAGACGTCACCATTCCGTTTCCCGATGTACGTCTCAGCTGCTTTTCCTTTTTTAATGATAATATACCAATAGGTATTCTCTTTGCCGCCGAGAATGTGATCCACATCATTTTGATAGGCCTGATATAATTCAAACCCATCATTTTCCTCCACAAGCTTAATAAACTGTTCTGATGACATGATGTATTCTCCCTTCCCTCAAATCACGCCAAAGGTTTACAGCACTCTTCTGATAGCAAGGACAGGTGCTCAGCAAACAGATCCCATGTCTTCTTCCGCTCATAAAACCATGACGGCACTTATTCGTCCCACTCATCGAAGATTTCGTCATACATTATCATCTCATCAATACTGTATGGCTGTTTTTTCTTTTCTCTCTGCATTTTCCTGAAGGTCCTGTCATCTACGGTAATGACACGCTCTTCATATACTTTCTTTTTACCAAAGAAAGTATTCTTTTCCGTTTCGACCATGACTTTGATTTTGTGCTTCATTTGCCCAGCCTGTACACATTTGCCAATACGTCTAAATAATCATCAGCGTATAATCTGGCCGAGGCTTTCTTAACCGTTTTATATCCGCCGTATTCATATTTTTCCAGTTTTTCAAATTCTGTTTGGCCATCTTCCTTACGATAACTCACAAGAGACACCAGATTGCCATTTTTGTAGGTGTGTTCAAATTTGTATTCATCAACGCTGCCGTCACTGCACACCTCAGTATAGGCTGCCGGGTTTCCTTTCTGATCCCATTGTGTAATGGTAGTTTTCCACGTGTAATTGCTGTCGTTATCTTTTTTCACTGTAATAACGCCGGTTATTCTGCCTTTCGAATCATAGGAATAAGTTACTGTATGGACCTCACCATTTCCGGTCCATTCTATTTTTGTAATTTTCCCTTTCGTATTATAGGATTCATTCCGGACAGACCGTCCCTCCGCATCCTTTACAGTATAACGATGACCGGTCATTCTGCCTTTTCTGTCATAAGTATATTGTTCTGTTTCGCGATAGGATTCCTTCCCCGTATCGGAATCATAACCTATGTACGTTTCCGAAGTACATTTTCCCTTTTTATTATATTTATATTTCACAACAGCAACTGTCTTCTTTTTTTTCTTAACGTATGCCTTGCACGTCTCTTTAATAAGTCTGCCGGATCTGTATTTGTAATAGGTGATCCAGTCCAGTTTATTCTTATCATCATAATAGGCTTTTGATTTTCGAAGCCCTTTCTTATTATATTTGTATACTGTTTTGTCTTCCTGTTTCAAATTACCATTTTTAAGGGCAAACAATGTTTTGTCTTCAAGCAAATGGTTCTTTTTATATTTTAATTGCTCGACAACGGTGTTACTCACTTTATTACCCGAATAATTTTTTGTGGTTACTTTAACAACGTTCCCCTTTTTCACCTTATATTTTGTAGAAAACTGTTTTTCCCAATAGGATCCCCACCAGCTGGACTCACTTTTCGATGTCGGTATTTTTTTACCGGATGCTGCAAACACCGGTGCGGCGAACAGCGACACTGCCATACAGACAGCAACTGCTAAGGATGCAGCAGTTATAAATGGTTTTTTCATATTAAAACTTCCCTCCTCATTGCATTTTTTTGATTATACCATATTTAAAGCCAACGGAATACCACTGGCAGGATCGATTCAGCCGCTTTCTTTAAACACCTGTCCCCAATGCATTCAAAAAAGACCGTACGGCAACAGCTTTCATGGGCTGGCCGCTGCGCTCCGCATTTCCTTCCCTCTCCCGGAGCAGCTCTGCCAGCTTCCTCGTTCCTTCCAGTTCTCTCCCAGCACTGCCCTGCAGTTTCCGCCGGCTGGCAGCAAGGATCTTCCCGATCAGATCAGCGAAACCGATCCGTTGATGGTTGCTCTCCAGAGAATCATAATAATCCAGGATGGCCATGATCAGTTCCTCGTCGAGGGAGGACAGTACTCCGTTGCGGCAGGCACGAACAGCTTTTTCATCACAGCTGCGGCAGGCTGCCAGCAGCTGATTCCGGTCGGCGCGCCGGCGGTATTCTCCGCTTTCCATATAGGATTGGATCCGCTCACAGATCTCCCGCTCGGCAGGGCTGCATGCTGCAAGCTCTTCATCATCCATAGGATCTGACGCGAACTCAGGCGCTGTTTCCGCATTACCGGCTTTCGCAAGTGATCTCTCAAGCCCGCTCCGCATTTTCTTCATGTCCGGTACAGAAGGCCAGCAAAATCCGGGATATGATCTGGCTGCGGCTAGGTTTCGGATCAGCAGCAGATATTCATCCGGCGCCAGCAATCCTTCTTCAGCCATATGCAGATAGGCTTCCCATCCCTCTGTCAGAATGGTATCGTCAATTTCGGCAAACGGCAATGTGCGAAGACGGTTCTCAGGCCGTGACATTCCCTGAAGATTCTCTTTCATCCGGTGAACCTGAAGACGCAGAATGGCATCATCCCAGTTGCCGGAATTGATGCTGTCCTTCAGGCAAAGAGGCAGAAAACGGTCGTGGTAGAATTCGGGATATTTCTGCTGCAGTCTGTTCAGGCCATAGCCATAGAGACTGCTGCGGGAGATCCTCCCGTTTTTAGCCAGCATGGTAAACAGAACGAAGGAAGTAAAGATCCGGCGGATATCGCCGTCCGGCATCTGCTCCTCCTGACAGAATTCGTAGATGCGCTCAAAATCCTGCAGCCCGCTGCGGAGACTGCGGATATTTTGGATCTCACATTGTGACAGCAGCGCACATAATTCTCTGCGGCTGTTCTGCAGAAAAACCGTATATCCTGTCAGGGAGGTACGGTATTGTTTCAGAATGCTGTCGATCACGGCCGTTTCATCCACATGCAGCCGGACAGTCCGTTCGATCAGCTTCTCTTTCATTTCTGAATAGTTCAGAAATTCTCTTTTCCGATCCGCGGAATTTCTCTCTTCGGAAACACTGCGGTTTTCTATCTTTTCCTCATTCGCCACAATAATCGTCTTGATATGGAGATTTTCACAGTACTCATTGATGCACCCCAGCAGCTCTACCTGTGAAAGATTCGTACGCTCCAGATCATCGAAGACCAGGATCACACACCGCCCGGCCATTACCGGTTCCGGCTGAATATACTCATAAGGATCCCGAAGATACATATTCATCCGGGGACTTTCTTCTCCGATTTGATAGACCCAGTCATTGGCTGAAGGTTCCGCAGCATCCCCTTCAGGGCTTCCCGGGACAGTGCCCGGCAGCTCCGAAGCATCTTTCCGCAGGATCATAAGAAAATGATCCAGGTATTCCCGTCGGATCTTTTTCCGGATTTCCTCCAGCGATTCCTCACCGAACAGAGAGATTCTCAACAGAACATAGGAAGGACCAAGTTCGGCGGGAAGATCATTCTCCAGCAGATAGGTCTTGCCGGAGCCCCATTCTCCGCAGAGGAGCAGGGCTCCAAAGGTATTTTTACTCCGGCAGTACCGGGCGATTTCTTTTAATGCAGCAGACATACAGATTCCTCCTGCTTCCTTTTGCTTAACACTTTGATGCTGATATTTTATAACTTGCTTATTTTACCAGAATCATCAGCAGCATTCAATCAATCATACATAACCTGATCTCCTTTCAGCCTTCCTTGATCTGCTTCTGAGTCAAACATCGGCTGATAACCGGATATTGCGGATCATAGTTCCCTTCTTACTGTCATCAATATATTCTGTCATCAATACATTTTTTCTTTTTCAAACGTCTTTCCAAAAGACACTACCCCAGTATTCTGACGAATGACCACAAACCGAAACGCGATTGGGTGATATTAGTACATATTTGCCAGACGATACCCTTCTAGCTTCTTAATAATCATGTTTTCCTGCTGGTAAAGGGTAGCATCAGATGATTCTAACAATTAAAAAACCCAGATCCTTCAAATGTTCCGCTTCTGACGCCTGCTAAAAGGGTATCGTCTGTGTAATGTTTCATGGTTATGGATAATCACACTCCTCCGTAGCAAAACAAATTGGAAGCGCCGGCCAAGGAGAATGCCGTACTGTAACAATAACATTACTATCCCGGCAGTCAATATGTATCCTGTTGTACCACCCTGCAATGTATGTTAAACTTAATATTAAAGAATATCATTTCAGCCGGACAGCCGGCAGAAAGGACAGGAATTTCCTATGAAAACAAAAGCGCTCAAAATCATTATCGCTGTATTTTGTCTCATTTCCGCGTTTGCAATAATAAACAATGTGCAGGCAGCGTCAAAAGCAACCAAAAATAAGAAAGCAAAGGCGGCATTCTCGAAGAAACTGGGGAATGCGGAAGGACTTGAGGTGCTGAAATATAAGGATGTTACCGGAGATGGTATTGTTGAAGCATTATTGGAATGCCATCCTGAAGGTCATGGCAGCGGACGGACGTTCAGAATATACAAGTATTCCGGAAAGAAGCTGAAAAAGATAATGTCTATATCGGAATATGGACTGTCGCGCCTGTATTATTACAAAAAAAGCAAATCCCTTATCCTGTACGGCTCCGGTCACGGTGCAGAATGGTATTCCTATTTCACCATGAAAAACGGAAAATACAAACACCTGGCGCAGCGTACCCGTAATGCGATCAAAGGCGGCGGCATGGAGGACGGCCCCTGGTATTATTCCAAGTATACAAAAGATTTGACGAAATCCGAGTTTAAAAAACTGGTCAAAAACGTCAAAAAAGGGAAGTCAAAAAAGATAAAACTGTGGTGAATATAGCCTGAACAGCCTCGTTGGAATCAACGAGGCTGTTTTAAAACGGCTGAAAATCGGCTTTGTTCTGTAATTACGCTTCCGTCTTTCCCTTCAGAAGAATACAGCCGCATACAGTACAGTAATCGTACCTCGGATCCATCATGGTCCCGCAGGCTGCGCACGGAATTCTGTCATCTTCAGATTTATCGTATTTCTCGTAGGCGTACTGAGTGCCCAGATTCCCGAGGAAGCGGACTCTGTCGCCTTCCTGCAGGTAATCATAGATACCGCTGTGAGATTTCCATACCTGACTCTTTTTCTTTCCCGAATCTGTCCGGAAAAAAATGGTGTAGGTATCATCATCCGCTCCGTCATCCCTGCGTCTCCGATGATAGCTCTTCCTGATGACGGTACCATCCCAGCCCGGCTTTTTCCGGCCGATCATCAGGCCGACGATCAGCATGATAATAAAAACAACAACACCTGCAAGCAAGCCAACCGTCAGCCCGGCGCCCGTGAACATACTGGCAAGAATGACAATGATCGTAATGACAGGAATAGAGATGGCCCAAATCTTTCCCGTGAATTTTTTATAAGCCTTAAAGCTCTCGTGGTCTGTGATCTCAGAATAGCCGATGCCTCCGGCGCCGATCCGCCGGGTGTTCCCATATAACATCTCATCATTGATCGGTTTCCCACAGGAAGGACAGATTTCATCATCCTTCCTGACCTTCGCGCCGCAGCTGGAACAATAGTTTTTTCTGATGCTCATGTTTCTCCTTTCTCCTCATAACAAGGATGCATTATCACATTTACAGATCCTTTAATGCCCCGATACATACAAGTTAAATCATTTACCTCATTTCCAGACACACCTTCGAATCCGATCTGTCATGACTGCGCCCGGTCATCTTTCTTCTTATCGGTTTTCAGCCGTTCGTACAGCGCAGGCACGAATTTTTCCGGTTCATTCCTGTAAGCAGACACTTTCGACTTTTATTGTCCGTCAATCCATTCATGCAGCGGAAGTCCATGCCAGATAAATGACAAGGCGAAAGCAGAGTAAAATTGTTTTATTATTGGATTCTTTAGATATTTTTATTATATACATTGTCCATCTTTCGTCAAGTTTTCCAACTATGTTCGTTGTTTGCTGCTTACCGGATCACTTATTCCCGGATTATTTTTTATTAATGTGTGAAGTGTGCTGCAGCGCTTGCTGATACTTGAAAACGATCATCCTTATTTTCCTGAGATTTTCCGACTAAACGCCCTGAAGTTCCCGTTCAATACCAGCCTTTTCTGAACTTTGGCTCGTATCCTTCATCATCTCCGTCTCCTTCGCAGGACACGTATTCGAACCCGTTTTCTTCACTCCATG
>JAFRLH010000005.1 GCA_017431345.1 Lachnospiraceae bacterium
CATAGTTCAAAAACCTCCATATAAAGATTATATACCATTATTTAGTATTACGCAAGAGAAAATACTAAATAATGGACAAAAAAATCCGCCAAGCACAAGGCCTAGCGGTATGTTTTGATTTATTCAGCTGTCAAAGAGCCGGATGTCAACAGTCATATCCTTACGCTTTCGACATGCAGTTACGAATTTTCCAATGCCAGATTCGTGCTGTACGGCATACTTACAGAAGTACCGAAGAAGAATAAAAAATGACAGTCAAAGGGGAACAGATTCCGGTCTGTTCCCCTTTCCTGCTGTTTGACAAACACACACTTGTAGCATAATATATAAATGTCGCAGTATGTTCCTTTGTCGAAGAGGTATTTTTATGAGAGCATTGCGGAGAAGCATTCCGTTATTCCTTATTATTATTTTTTCGCTGCTGTCTGTCCCGCAGGCTGCCAGGGCGGCATATTCGACTGCAAAAAAGGATTATGTTAAAGGCAGAGAACTGACGCCGGCCGAAATCGCGAAGCAGAAAGCGGGCGAACCGAAGCTTAAGAAGGACCCGGAAGTGGATATAGTACCGGATTCTTCCGCCGTTCCGCATGCGGGAGCCGTGAGTCTGCCGTCTGCTTATGATGCCCGGAAAAAGAAGATCATCACACCTGTCAGAAGTCAGCAGGGAGATCAGACCTGCTGGGCTTTTTCAGCAATCTCGTCTGCAGAGACTTCCATCCTGCGGCAGGGACTCAGTATATCGGGAAGCAAGGCGTCTGTATCCGCACTGGATCTGTCAGAGCTGCAGCTGATCTATTTTTTCTACCATAATCAGCCGGATCAGGCCGGAGGCCTGGAAGGAGACGGGACCGAAGCGCTTGGCACGGATTTCCTGGACCGTGGGGGAAGCGGCATCTTCACGACGTTCGCTCTTGCGAACTGGACCGGCGTCACTGAAGAAAGCAATACTGCGTCGTATAATGCTGCCTCGCCATCCCTGCGTCTGCCGATCTCCATGTCCAGAAGCATGGACGTTGCGCATATGCAGCACGCCATCTGGGTGGATATGGGGGACAGGGACCTGGTCAAGGAGATGATCTATAAATACGGCAATGTCGGCGTGAGCATTTATTATCAGGAAGGCTATTTCAACTTCAGTACGGCCGCCTATTGCAGCGCTTACTATAATACACAGACCAACCATGCCGTTAATATCATCGGATGGGATGATCATTATTCGAAGAACAATTTCAAAAAGCCGAGAAAGAATGACGGGGCATGGCTTGTCAGGAACAGCTACGGACCGGACTGGGGAAATAAGGGATATTTCTGGCTGTCCTACGAAGAACCGTCCATCAAAAAGGATTCGTTCGGTTATATCTATGAATTTGAACCGGCCGACAACTATGATTACAATTATCAGTATGATGGATCCTGCGGCTATCAGTATACGGAAGTGAAAGCAGGACAGGCGGTCGCAAATATCTTCGAAGCTTCCTCCTCCGAGTTTGAGAAACTTTCCGCTGTCTCCATTGCAAACTATTCCAACAATGTGAAATACAGTCTTCAGATTTATAAGGATCCGGATCCGAAGGATCCCGAAAGCGGCACGCCGATGCTGTCTTCCCCGCAGACGGGGACGCTGGCATATACCGGCTATTCGACCATTCCGATCCTGCAGGACGGTGTGATCTTTGAACGCGGGGATACATTCTCGGTCGTGTTCACGCTTTCTTCCGGAAGCGGCGGCCCGGTACAGATCTTCTCGGATGAGACGTATGTCAACGGCAGCTGGATCTCTTTCACCAACAGGACAAATGCCGGTGAGAGCTTCCTGAAGCAGCGCGGCAAATGGTATGATCTTGGCGTAGACAGCCAGGTGAAGAAGCTCTCCGAACCGGACAGGACGGACAGCGAGAAGAGAAAACGTACGATCAGGATCAAAGCGTTCTGCGACCGTTCACGGGCAGAGCCTGTAAACAGTATTAAACTCGGCAAAAAGTCGCTGAAGCTGAACTGCGGAAGCACTAAAACGCTTTCTGCTTCGGTCACCACTTCCTATAGCGGAGACTATTCCGTGATATGGACGTCCGATCATGAGGAGATCGCTTCTGTCAGCAATGGAAAGATCAGGGCAAAAGCCCCGGGTACGGCAGTGATCTCTGCAAGAGTAGGCCATGTCGTTGCTTCCTGTACAGTCTATGTTGTCTTTGATGCGGTCACTATGAAGAGTGCGAAGGCGGCCGCTTATAACACGATCACTGTCAAATGGAACGAATTGCCGGGCGCAGAGGGCTATCAGATTTACAGAAAGAGCGGGAAAGGATCCTGGGAGGAACTCGCTGCGGTTTCCTCTGCGAAGACGAAATACAAGGATAAGACCGTAAAAGACGAGAAAACAAAATATACCTATACCGTCAGGGCTTACTTTACATCCGGGAATTCGAAGATCCTGGGGCAGTACGATGCTTCCGGATTGTCTGCGTATGCCAGACCGGATACGGTGAAGATCGTCTCTGCTGCGGCGACGGCCAAAGGCATAAAGATCAAGTGGAAGAAAACGACCTGCAGCGGCTATACCGTATACAGGAAGGATGGAGGAAGCTGGAAGGAGATCGGCACGGTATCCGGAAAGAAAAAGGTATCCTTTACTGACACAAAAGCAGCCGGTGGAAAGAAGTATACTTATACGGTGAAGGCCTTCTTCCGGTCCGGAACGAAGACGGCAGGCGGCAAATATAACAAGAAGGGCATCCGTGTGAAGATGGCGCCGGAAAAGATCATTCCGGAGGCGGTGACGTCTGAAAAGAAAGGCCTCAGGCTGACGTGGAAGCCGGCCGATGTATCCGGTTATGAGATCTACAGACGTACCGGAAGCGCTTCGTATAAACTGATAAAGACCTTAAAATCCGGGAAAAAGGGTTCTTATCTGGACAGGAAAGTGAAATACGGCACCTCCTACCGCTATGCTGTCAGAGCCTTCTTTACCATGGATGGGAAAAAGGTTTACGGGAAGCTGTACAAAAAAGGCATCAAGGCCAAACGGGTCCCGCAGACGCCGGTGCTGAAAACTGTACAGAAAACCGGGAACGGCCTTACTGTTTCCTGGGAGAAGGCATACGGCGCGGACGGATATCTGGTGTACAGGAAGACGCAGGATACGAACTGGGAGCAGATCGCGAAGCTGTCTTCGCCGAAGACCCTGTCCTATACAGATTCCTCTGCTGAAGCAGGGAAAGTCTATTCCTATACAGTAAAAGCGTACAGGACCGTGAAAGGCAAAAAAACAGTCAGCGGATATGATGAGAAAGGCGCTGCGGGCAAAAAATAAAGGACAGGAATTTACTTCCTGTCCCTGCCTGAAAACGCCGATAAAAGGTATAGTATACTGCCGGAGAGGATCATCAGATCGCCGAGGTTAAAGTATATATTCCGGATCTTTTTTACCGGCAGACTGAAATAATCCACTACATAACCGTACTTTATACGGTCTCTGAAATTGCTGGCCGCCCCGGCGGCGATCAGGTTTGCTGATAAGCTCTTGACGGCGCCTTCGCGTCCGCCCAGGGCTTTTCTGTTTTCCAGCATAAAAAAGGACAGGAGGCTTCCGGTGAAAACTGCAACCGCCTGGGGATCCTCCTTCCCGTGCCCCATCAGGATGCCGGGATTATGGATCGTTTTAAGACGGATCCCTGTGCCGCCGAGATTTTTCGCGGCAGGACTGCCGGCGTTCTTTTCCGCGCGGTCTTTCAGATTCCCGTCTATCGCTGCAAGGACCGCTGCTGCAGGATAGTGTTTTAATACTCTGTCGATCAGCATGATTATTACCCCGTTCTTTCTTTTCCGTTCACGGATATCATACCATAAATTTTTTTGTTCACAAAGATTTCTTACATTTTTCGGGAAATGTGATGTATACTGTGAGAGACAGTCAAAAAGTATTAACCATACACGGAGGAAAATGGATATGGCAAAAAAGATTTCTGTTCTTTTTCTTGTTCTTGCACTCGCATTCTCACTGGCTGCCTGCAGCGGAAAGAAAGATTCCGGACAGGAGGAGACTGTTTCGGCGGAGACAGAGACAGAGAGTGAAGAAGAACTGGATGAAGCAGATCTTGATGAGGATGAGGAGATCGTGGTCGCGGACTATGATCCTTTTGAATATGTCACGCTGGGCGCCTATACCGGTCTTACTGCGGATATCGTGAAGACCGAGGTGACCGATGAGGATGTAGAACTGCAGATCGAGACGGATCTGGAGGAGTTCTCTGAAGAAAAAGATAAGGAAGATGCAGCCGAGGAAGAAGATTATGCGGTGATCTCCTATACTGTGAAGGTCGACGGCACAGAGGAAGAAGATCTGGCTGTCGATGATACAGAGATCGTTCTGGGCTGGGGCGATGCCGGCGAAGAGATCGAAAATGCTGTGATCGGACATAAGGCCGGCGAGAAAGTCCAGGCCTCCATGGAACTGGATGAATCTTTCGGCGAGGATTACGAAGGAAAGACCGGTGAATTCGATATCAGCATCGGCAGAGTATATACTTTTGTGACACCGGAACTGACAGATGAATTCGTAAAGGAAAATCTGGATTACGATACGGTAGATGCCTATAAGGAAGGCGTAAAGAAGAACCTTGCTGCCGACATGACCATGTCCTCAAGACAGGAAGCCGGGGAGAATCTGCTTTCCCAGGTCACTGCAGCTTCAGAATGCAAAGGATATCCGGAGGATCTTTATGAAAGCGTGAGCCGGTCTACAGAAGAGATGTACGAATCCTATGCTGCCATGTTCGGCGCGGAGAGAGAAGATCTGATCTCGGATGAGGACCTGGAAAAGGCGGTCAAGGATGAAGTGAACGCTGCGATGGTCTTAAAAGCACTTGCAAGGAAGGAAAACGTAGAGCTTTCCGAGGAAGAATACAAGAAATATCTGGAGGATAACTGCAGCGAATACGGCTTTGAATCTGCTGAAGAACTCGAAGAAGCTTACGGCGAGAAGGAGCTGAGAGACGAAGCGGCAAGGGAAAAAGTGCTTGCATGGCTTCTTGACAACAATCAGCTCAATGAACTTTCCCAGGAAGAATACGATGCCAAATACGGCGCCGATACCGATGAAGAAATGGAAGAGGGAGAGGAATTCGAGGAACTCGACGAGGAAGAATTCGAGGATGAATCTGAAGAAGAATCCGAAGAGTCTGATGAGATGGATGAGGCGGAGGAAGCGGATGAGGAAGAAGAGGAAGAGGAAGAGCCGGAAGTGGTAGAGGATCTTACCGGTGAAGAAGCCGATGAAGCGGATACCGCAGCAGAGGAAACGGGAACTGCGCAGTAAGCACAGTACAAATAAGAAGGGAAATGGCCGAGACCATTTCCCTTTTCCTGCCCTTTCACTCCTTACGGAAAGAGGATAATATTCACTGGGATAATTCCTGCAGGCGGCGCCCGCAGTAAATTCATAATAAGAAATCCTCTGCTGTTTGTCAATAGAATTGTGAAAGAAATGGGAAGATTTTGTGTCCGGGAGGGAAAAATGAGTTTCAGGGATTATGTCAGAAAAGTGGATCCTTACGTGCCGGGAGAACAGCCGCGAAGCAGCAGTGTGATAAAGCTGAATACAAATGAAAATCCGTATCCGCCTTCGCCCGAAGTGCTGAAGGCTATGGAAGGCGTGTCCCTGGATTCCCTGAAATTGTATCCGGATCCGGACTGCACACAGCTGCGGCATGCTATAGCAGAGAATTTCGGCGTAAAGGACGATCAGGTGTTTGTCGGTGTAGGCACGGACGACGTCCTCGCGATGGCATTCATGACTTTCTTTAACAGCGGGAAACCGATCCTGTTTCCTGACATCAGCTATGCTTTTTATGAAGTGTGGGCGAACATGCTGGGGATTCCCTATGAAAAGAAACCGCTTACCGAAGAATTCCGGATCAATGCGGAAGATTATGCCGGAGAGAACGGGGGGATCGTTTTTCCCAATCCGAATGCGCCGACGTCGATCCTCGAGCCGGCATCATTCATTGAAGGCATCCTCAGGAAAAACAGGGACAGTCTGGTCATCATTGACGAAGCCTATATTGATTTCGGCGGGGAATCGGTGATTCCGCTCGTGGACAGATATGACAACCTGCTGGTCACGCAGACATTTTCCAAATCCAGGTCTCTGGCGGGAATGCGGATCGGATTCGCCATTGGAAGCCCGGAGCTGATCGGATATATGATGAGCGTAAGGAATTCCTATAATTCCTATACCATGAACAGAACTGCGCTTGCGGCAGGGGTCGCGGCGATACAGGATACCGAATATTTTGAAAAGACCCGGAAGGCCGTGATCCGGACCAGGCAGCACGCGGTAAACAGGCTTCGGGAACTCGGATTCACCGGTCCGGCGCCTGCCGGCAATTTCCTGTTCACAGCGCATGAAACGGTTCCTGCGAAAGAGATCTTTTCGAAGCTGAAGGACAGAGGGATCTATGTAAGATATTTCAGCAAGCCCCGCATTGACAATTATCTGCGGATCACTGTCGGAACGGACAGGGAGATGGAAAAGCTGTATGAAGCGCTTGCATCGATCCTGCAATAACACGTGCGTATGGGAATGACGAAAAAAATATTCCGGTTTTTTCGGATTTCCTGAAAAAAACACTTGCAAAAAATCCGGAACGGAGTATAATAATCCTTGCGTTTCGCATTGGGCTATCGCCAAACGGTAAGGCAACGGACTCTGACTCCGTCATTTCAAGGTTCGAATCCTTGTAGCCCAGCTGATCGACCCTTGTAAGATGTTACAAGGGTCTTTTTTATGGCATGACCAGGGGAGGGAGGCTTTTCCGGCCGTGTCCTGAGGTGGAAGATGTACAGAAGAACTGACAGGGTAAGATTCAGCGAGATGGGCGCAGACGGAAAGATGCGGCTGTCTTCTCTTATGGACGCACTGCAGGATTGTTCCGATGCCCAGTCCGAGGCACTCGGTATCGGCTATTCCTGGCTGAAAGCCAGGAACAGGGGATGGATCCTGCTGCACTGGCATGTGGTCATAGACCGTTATCCGGAAAACCGGGAAGAGTATACTGTGGAGACCAGGCCCTGGAAATTCGAGCATTTCCTCGGTCACAGGAACTTCGCAGTCTATGATAAGGACGGCACATCCATTGTAAAGGCGAATTCAAGATGGTGCTTTATGGATACGGAGAGAATGCGCCCGGTCAGGCCGCTGCCGGAGGAATCGGGGCCGTACGGAGTGGATCCGAGGCTCGATATGGAATACCTGACAGAAAAGAGAATACCGCTGCCGCAGGATATGCGGACGCTGGAGAAGATTACTGTCACAAAGGATCTTCTTGATCTGAATGAACATGTCAATAATGTAAAATATATCGCGATGGCGGACAGACTTCTGCCGGGAAGCTTTAAGACAAAGGAACTGAAAGCCGAGTACAGGAATGCCGCAAAGGAAGGCGATGTGATCATACCGATGATCGGAGAGCATGACGGATGGCAGACGATAAGCCTGAATGACGAAAACGGCAGGATATACGCTGTGGTCGCACTGCGGGACGGAGAATAAGATGTTTGAAATAGGCAGATACCAGAAACTGTATATAAAGGAAATCAATGCTTCCGGCGCGCTTCTTGCAAGAAACGATGCGCCGGCGGTCACCCTTCTGCTGCCGGGAAAGCAGATCCCGGAAGATGCACACGTGGGCAGTGCACTGGATGTGTTTGTCTACAGGGATTCGGAGGACAGGCTGATCGCTACAACAAAGAAGCCGGCGATCACGCTCGGAGAGCTTAAGATGCTTACGGTCGCTGAAGTGACGGAAATCGGTGCCTTTCTTTCCTGGGGCCTGGATAAGGATCTTTTCCTGCCGTTCAGCGAACAGAAAGGAAAACTGACACCCGGGAAAAAAGTCCTGGCAGGGCTCTACGTGGATAAAAGCGGGAGACTCTGTGCAAGCATGCGCATCAGTAGGTTCCTGTCAGAGGAGTCTCCGTATAAGCCGGGAGACAAAGTAACAGGCATTGTTTATTCGACGGCAGAGGAGATTGGTGCCTTTGTCGCCGTGGACGGAAAATATTACGGCCTGATCCCGTCCCAGGAACTTTATACGAAGGTGAAGATCGGTGACGAGATAAAAGCCAGGGTGCTTAAAGTGAGGCCGGACGGGAAGCTGAATCTTTCCGCCAGAAAGAAAGCCTATGCGCAGATGCGCGACGACGCCCAGGCGCTGCTCGCTGTGATCGATTCATTCGGCGGAGAACTTCCCTTTGGGGAAGAGGCGTCACCCGAAAAGATCAAAGAGGAACTGGGGCTTAGCAAAGCTGCTTTCAAGCGGGCGGTAGGCCAGCTCCTGAAGCAGAAGAAAATAGAAAAGACCGGCACAGGCATCAGACGTATCTGATGTGCGGCGGTCTTTTCCGGGGGACGGTCAGTCGCGGACCGGTCCGGATCGTTCTGCCGGACGGGAACTGTCCGTTCCGGGCCTGGAATTTCTCAGGTAATGCAGCGTGCTTCTGAGAATATGTCCGCAGAACTGCAGCTCTTCGGGCGTACAGCTTTTCAGGAGGCGCATCAGATCCTGTTCGCTGAGATGGTAGAAGATCCCTCCGTTCTCAGCGAGATCGAATGTCCAGTCGGCATAATTCAGATCGGACCGGAAATCCGCATGGCTCAGGTTAAAGAGCTCACACAGGCGGTCCTCGACTTTCCTGGACAGATCCCTGGTACCGCGTTCAAGCTGGCCGAGATAGTTGGATGTGATCCCCAGGAGTGAACTCAGCTCTTCCTGTGTCATGTTCCACAGGGTGCGTTCCCGGCGGATCCGCATACCGATTTCCATGCGGAGTTTGTCCCGTTCGGTCAGGGTCCTTCCTGATGATCTGATGTGTTTTCTTTCTGCCATAGATGATTACTGCGGGGTGAAACATTTGAGTGGACTGGTTCTATTATATATCAACATCTGCACTAAAACTATAGACAAACCGTGGTGTTGAACACCACAGAAAGTGTAAAAAATGGAAGAGCATTTCAGCAGGGAAGAGTATCAGGATGATTTCAATGACCGGTATGTTCCGGAAAGAAAAAAGGGAAGCAGATTTGCCGCCGGTTTTCTCACAGGATCTTTCTGCACATTATGTGTGTGTGCGTTGATCATAGGAGCGATGCTTCTGCTGACGGGAAAATTCATGATCCCCGGATTGCCTGTCGGAGGTCCCTCCGTATCCGTCACACCGGCAGAAACACAGGGGAGCCCGCAGCAGGAACAGACAGACGGTGCACAGGACCAGCAGGCGCAGAGCACGGATCAGACTTCGTATGCGCCGGATCCCGGTGAATTCTCGGATGCGTTTGAAGCCAAGATCACGGAAATCAACAAATATATTGATCCGATGTTCATCTTCCCGATCGACAGGGAAAAGATGCTGAATGAAGCGATCAAAGGATATATGAACGGCCTCGGGGATATCTATTCCTCTTATTACACGCCGGAAGAATATAAGGAGACGCTGGATGATTCCGACGGCAATTATGTGGGAATCGGCGTGGTGGTCCAGCAGGATGCCAATACGAATGCCGTAAAGGTAATGAATGTTTATCCGGACAGCCCGGCTGAAGCAAGCGGCATGCAGAATGAAGACATCATTATTAAGGTAGAAGGGGAAGATATCTCAGCCTGGTCACTGAACGAAGTCGTCAAAGCGATCAGAGGCGAGGAGGGAACCCCGGTCAACATTACTGTATACAGAAGCGGCGAAGAAATTGAGATCTCAATGATCAGAAAGGGGCTCACGAAGATCACTGTGGAAAGCGAGATGCTGGAGGATCATGTGGGATATATCAGGCTCACCGAGTTTGACGCCGTGTCGATCGATCAGATGAGGAAGGCAGTCTCAGAACTGAAAGCGCAGGGAATGGAGCGGATGGTCCTGGATCTGAGAGACAATCCGGGCGGCCTTCTGACTACTGTCGTTACACTGGCGGACGACTTCCTCCCGAAAGCCAATATCTTTTATTTTAAGGATAAGGCAGGCAACCGTACGGATTATAACTCCGAGGCGCCGTTGATCTACGATGGCCCCATGACAGTACTGATCAACGGAAATTCGGCCAGCGCCTCCGAGGTGCTCTCGGGAACGCTGAAGGATAACGGAAGAGCGGTGCTCGTAGGAGAGAAGTCTTTCGGAAAGGGAATCGTGCAGTCCTTCTATCCGCTTTCGGACGGCTCGGGCATAAAGATCACGACATCGCATTATTTCACGCCCCTGGGGACCGATATTCACGGCGTAGGCATTACACCGGATATTGAGATCAAAGATGACAGGAATACGGAAGAGGATGAGCAGCTCGTAAGGGCTGTGGAAGAAGTGAAGAAGCTGAAATGATGAAGCGGACGATTGCATTCCGCGAACAACGTAAAAAAACAGGTCCTGCGGCAGCCGCAGGACCTGTTTTTACGATTTCCTTATTTCTTCAGCAGATCTCTGATCTCGGTGAGAAGAACGATGTCAGCGGGCGTCTCAGGCTCGGGTTCGGGCTCAGGCTCCTGCTCTTTCTGGAATTTGTTGAATGCCTTGATGATGCAGAACAGCACGAAGGCGGTGATCAGGAAGTTGATGATCGCCTGAATGAATGCGCCGATCATGAGCTGTGCGCTTCCGACAGTGATCGCCAGCTTGGAGAAATCGATCCCTCCGATAGCCATTCCGATGATCGGTCCGATCACGTTATCAACGAGCGCTGTGATGATAGCTCCAAATGCGCCGCCGATGATGATGCCGACTGCCATGTTCATTACATTTCCTCTTGCAATGAACTCTTTGAATTCTTTCATGAATCCACCCATGTTGCATTTTCCTCCTTTGTAAAAAACTATTAATAATAGTGTTTTTCAGATAGATTATAATTCTCTTTTTGAATAATGTAAAGATTAAAAACAGCTTTACTTGTTGGCAGAAATCACAGATGACAGAATATGTCTGCCTGGCGTTACGACCTGTTCTGCTGTTCTACGAGTCTGGTTCCGCCGTAGATCTCACGAAGCTTCGGCTTGTCGATCTTTCCGGTGGCGTTTCTGATCACGTCCGCAAAGATGAGCTTTCTCGGTCTCTTGTAGCGGGGCAGATCCAGGCAGAAATGATTGACTTCGTCCTCGGTAAGCGTCTCGCCCTTTACGACCTGGATGATCGCTGCGGCGATCTCGCCCTGGCGGTGATCCGGCAGGCCGATGACGGCAACATCGTGGATCTTCGGATGCGCTGCCAGGAAGGATTCGATCTGTACGGGATACAGATTCTCACCGCCGGAGATGATGACGTCTTTCTTCCTGTCTACCAGGAAGATGAAGCCGTCCTCATCCTGCATTGCCATATCGCCGGTATGCAGCCAACCGTTCTTCAGGACTTCAGCGGTTGCTTCCGGATTCTTGTAGTATTCCACCATAACGCCGGGGCCTTTTACGCAGAGCTCGCCGACAGTTCCCTGTTCTACGGGATTTCCTTCGGGATCCACGATCTTTGTCTTCCAGCCCACGCCGGGGATACCGATCGCGCCGACTTTATGGGTGTTCCCGATGCCGAGATGCACGCAGCCGGGGCCGGTCGATTCCGAAAGACCGTAGTTCGTATCATACTGATGATGCGGGAAGTATTCCATCCAGTGCCTGATCAGGCTCGGGGGAACGGGCTGTGCGCCGATGTGCATGAGCCGCCACTGGTGAAGCTGGTAATCCTCGAGCTTCAGTCTGCCTGCGTCAAGCTCTGCCAGGATATCCTGCGCCCAGGGCACCAGGAGCCATACATTCGTACAGCCTTCATTGGAGACTGCCTGGAAAATGGATTTCGGTGTATTTCCTTTGAGGAGTACAGCACGGCTGCCGGTATAGAGGGATCCGAACCAATGCATCTTCGCACCGGTGTGATAGAGCGGCGGGATGCAGAGGAAACAGTCGTTCTTTGTCGTTTGATGATGTGCGGCTTCCATGGCGGCACTCTGGCTTAACGCCTGATGTTTCAGCAGGATGGGCTTCGGGAAGCCTGTCGTGCCGGAGGAGAAATAGATCGCCGCAAAATCCGTATCCTCGATCAGGACCTTGGGGGCTGTCGAGGAGGCGTTGGAAGACTGACGGAAGTAATCCTCCGCATAGGAGGGACACTGATCGCCTACATAATAGATAAGCATGTTGTGCTTGATTTTATGAGAGATATCCTCGATACGGCCGATGAATTCCGGGCCGAAGAAGATGACGTCCGAATCGGAAGCCTGCAGGCAGTAATCGATCTCGTCTGCCGTAAAGCGGAAGTTCAGCGGCACGGCCATGGCGCCTGATTTCAGGATGCCGAAATAGATGGGCAGCCATTCCAGGCAGTTCATCAGCAGGATGGCACATTTCTGACCGCGCGAAATCCCATGCTCGAGCAGCATGTTGGCAACGCGGTTGGCTTTTTCGTCAAATACCGACCATGTGATCTCCCGGCGGTAGAAGGACGTGGAAGTGGGCTGGATCAGTTCGTATTCTTTCCATGTCACACGCTGCTCTTCGCGGATCTCGGGGTTGATCTCCACGAGCGCTACTTCATCACCGTACAATTTGCTGTTTCTTTCAAGAAGATCTGTAATTGGCATGTCATATTACCTCTTGACAAAATAAGAATTTTGGGGTATTTATTGATTTAACCCGTTAAAGCATCATAGCATTTATGCGGTGAATTGTCAATGGTGCTTGATTTTATTCCTGAATCTATTTATACTCTAGTGAAATAGAACAGAATATACACCTCACAGAAGGGAGACCTTATAAATGGCAAAAGAGATCATGCTCGGAAATAAAGCTGTGGCGCGCGGCCTTTTTGAAGCCGGCGTATGTTTCATTTCCAGCTATCCGGGCACACCCAGCACAGAGATCACGGAAGAAGCAGCAAAGTACGATGAGATATATTGCGAATGGGCACCGAATGAGAAAGTCGCCATGGAATCCGCTTTTGGTGCCTGCCTGGCCGGAAAGAGAGCTTTCTGCGCGCAGAAGCATGTCGGCCTGAATGTCGCTGCCGATCCGCTCTATACAATGTCTTATACGGGCGTAAACGCCGGTTTCGTGATCGGCGTGGCAGATGATGCAGGGATGCATTCCTCCCAGAACGAACAGGATTCCCGCCATCATGCGATCGCCGCGAAGGTCCCGATGCTCGAGCCGGCGGATTCCGAAGAAGCGCTTGCATTCGCGAAGCTTGCCTATGAGCTTTCCGAAGAATATGACACCCCCGTTCTGATCAAGATGTGCACACGCGTAGCACATTCCCAGTCCATCGTGGAGACAGGGGAGAGAACGGTACCGGTAAAACCGTACGAAAAGAATATTGCAAAGTATGTCATGATGCCCGGAAACGCGATCCGCAGACACCCGTTCGTGGAAGAGCGCACGGCTAAACTGAAGGAATATGCTGAAACAGCGCCGGTGAACCGTGTGGAGATGGGCGGCACACAGCTTGGCATCATTACAGCATCCACTTCCTATCAATATGTAAAGGAAGTGTTCGGGGACAGCGTCAGCGTACTCAAACTCGGCATGGCCAATCCGCTGCCGGAAAGGCTGATCCGGGATTTTGCGGCGAAAGTGGAAAAGCTGGTCGTTGTGGAAGAACTCGATCCGATCATTGAGAACCATGTGCGCTCTCTGGGACTGGAAGTATCCGGCAAAGATATGCTTCCCATCTGCGGGGAATTCTCACAGAACCTGGTCGCAGAAGCGCTTGGTGAAAAAGTGCCTGCTTCCGTATCGATCGATGATCCGATTCCTGCAAGACCGCCGGTCATGTGTGCGGGATGTCCTCACAGAGGCCTGTTCTATACGCTGAAAAAGAACAGATGCACTGTGCTCGGCGATATCGGATGCTATACCCTGGGCGCTGTACAGCCCCTGGGAGCCATGGAAATGACTCTGTGCATGGGCGCTTCCATCGGCGCGGCGCACGGCTTTAATAAAGTCCTGGGCGCTGAATCTGAGAAAAAGACAGTAGCTGTCCTGGGCGATTCGACCTTCATGCATTCCGGCATGACCGGCCTGGCAAATGTCGCCTACAACCAGTCCAATACGACAGTGATTATCCTGGACAATTCGATCACCGGCATGACCGGACACCAGCAGAATCCCACGACAGGTTATAACATCAAGGGAGATCCTGCCGGAAAGATCGATCTGGAGGCACTGTGCAGGGCCATGGGCTTTGAACGGGTGCGTGTGGTCGATCCCTATGATCTGAAAGAATGCGACGCCGCACTGAAAGAGGAGCTTGCCGCAGAAGCACCTTCCGTGATCATTTCCAGACGTCCCTGCGCGCTGCTGAAATATGTGAAGCATCCGGGCCCGATCGCGGTCGACAGGGAGAAATGCATCGGCTGCAAAGCCTGCATGCAGATCGGATGCCCTGCGATCTCCATTAAAGAAGGGAAGGCAATGATCGATACCACCCTGTGCACAGGATGCAAAGTATGTACGCAGCTGTGCAGATTCGGCGCTTTATCCTGATGCGGTAAAGTGTATTTAAAGTTGATGCGGTCACGGGAAACTATTGGCTGCAGGCTGTGGCTTTCCTGTGCTGACATATATACTGAGGAATGTGCTCCATTTATTCCTGGGTAAATACAATTACGGAGGAAAAGAAATGCAGTACAAAAGGATCCTTAAGATGATTCTTAAACTGAGGAAAGGATTTGCCGCGTCGGCGGCGGAATGAAAATATGGAAACGAAAAATATCATGATCGTTGGTGTCGGCGGGCAGGGATCGCTTCTTGCCAGCAAGATGCTGGGAGCCCTTCTTCTTTCCAAAGGATATGACGTAAAAGTCTCTGAAGTGCACGGAATGTCGCAGCGCGGAGGCAGTGTCGTAACCTACGTGCGTTACGGTGACAAAGTCTATTCCCCTGTCATTGACCGGGGGGAGGCGGATTTCATTGTTTCCTTTGAACTCCTGGAAGCAGCCAGATGGCTTTCCTATCTGAAGCCTGACGGACAGATCGTCACGAACACGCAGCAGATCGATCCGATGCCGGTCATTACCGGCGCGGCTTCGTATCCGGAAGATCTTGTTGAAAAAATGCGTGCGAAAGGCGCGAAGGTGGACGCGCTTGACTGTCTGAAGCTTGCGGAAGAAGCCGGAAGCTCCCGTGCAGTCAATATCGTCCTGATGGGCCGTCTTTCCCATTACTTCGATATCCCTGAGGAAGAGTGGATGGCTGCGCTGTCCGCATGTGTCCCGCCGAAGTTTCTTGAAATGAATAAGAAGGCATTTTTGCTCGGCAAAAATGCATGACCTTTCCGGTTCAGCAGGCGCTTCCGCCTTCGGGAGAAGATGCCCTGTCGGGAACAGGAAAGGTCAGCAAAACGAACAGGAGAAACAGTATGGAGAGATACTATCAGAAAGAAATAGAATGTGCGTCCCGGGAGGAGCTTAAAGCGATCCAGGACGAGAAACTTGTCAAACAGGTAAAACATGTCTGGGACAATGTCCCTTATTATCGTAAAAAGATGGAAGAGAAGGGCGTCACCCCGGATGATATCAAGTCCGTTGACGATCTTCACAAGCTTCCTTTCCTTACAAAGGCAGATCTGAGAGAGGCGTATCCTTATGGCCTGATGGGAAAGCCCCTCAAGGACTGTGTCAGGATCCAGTCCACTTCCGGAACTACCGGAAAGCGCGTTGTGGCGTTCTACACGCAGCATGACATCGATCTGTGGGAAGAGTGCTGCGCCAGAGCCATCATGGCTGCAGGAGGCACGGAAGAGGATGTCTGCCAGGTATCCTACGGTTACGGCCTGTTCACCGGCGGCCCCGGACTGAACGGCGGATCCCATAAAGTCGGCTGCCTGACCATTCCTACGAGCTCCGGCAATACCGACCGCCAGATCATGTTCATCATGGATCTGCAGGCGACGATCCTCTGCTGCACGCCCAGCTATGCCGCTTATCTCGGAGAGCGTATGAAAGAGCTCGGCTACGGCCCGGACGACATTCCGCTTAAAGCGGGTATCTTCGGCGCGGAAGCCTGGAGCGAGGAGATGCGCCAGGATATCCAGAATACGCTCGGCATCAAGGCCTATGATATTTATGGCCTGACAGAACTTTCCGGCCCCGGCGTATCCTTCGAGTGTTCCGCACAGGGCGGCATGCACGTAAATGAAGATCATTTCATCCCTGAGATCATCGATCCCGACACCGGAGAGGTCCTTCCGGACGGAGAACAGGGAGAGCTTGTATTCACCGCCATCGACAAGGAAGCATTCCCGATGATGCGCTACCGCACCCGCGATGTGTGCTCCCTGACCAGAGAGAAATGCTCCTGCGGCCGTACGCATGTCCGCATGGCGAAGCCGAAAGGACGTACCGATGACATGCTCATCATTCGCGGCGTGAATGTATTCCCGAGCCAGATCGAAACAGTGCTGCTTAAGCATGGCTATGCGGCGAATTACCAGATCGTTGTTGACAGAGTCAATAATACAGATACGCTGGATGTACAGGTCGAGATGACGCCCGAGATGTTCACTGATAACATGGGTGAGATCTCCGCCCGCCAGAAAGACCTGGTGGAAGGCCTCCGGTCCATGCTGGGCATCAAGGCGAAGGTATCGCTTGTTGCACCCAAGTCCATCGCCAGAAGCGAAGGCAAGGCAGTCCGTGTCATCGACAAGAGAAAAATTTAAGAAGGTCCTTACAGGAAGAAAGGAGATAGTATGAGCGTAAAACAGATTTCCGTATTTCTGGAAAACAGACCCGGTCAGCTGAAAAAGATGACCGGCGTGCTTGCAAATGCAAAGGTGGATATGCGTGCATTGTCTCTGGCCGAGACCAGTGAGTTCGGCATTGCAAGGATCATTGTGGACGATGCGTATTCCGCCGTCAATATTCTGAAGGACAACGATTTCGTTGCCAGCCTGACATCTGTCCTGGCTGTTGAGATCCCGGATGAAGCCGGCGGACTGGATAAACTCCTTACCTATTTTGCTGATGCGAATGTGAACATCGAGTATATGTATGCTTTCCTCGGCGGGAAGAAGGAGAAGAAGGCGTATATGATCTTCCGTGTGGCGGATACCAAAAAGGCGGAAGTGGCCCTGAAGAAGAGCGGCCTTTATATCCTGAGCCAGGAGGAGATCGAAGAGATCTGAAGGAAGTTTAAACGGGCGGCCGTGATCTGCGGCCGCCTTTCCTGCTGCAGAGATAGAATTGACATAGTAGGTAAATGTAATTATAATAAGTCAGAATAAATCGCAGAAAGGGCATGCAGGGATGAAAGGGAAGAAAGCAGTGATACGCGCTGTCTGTATCAGTGAGAGAAAAGGCGAACAGAAGCATCCGGTCGAGTCCATAGAACTGAAACCGCATCACGGGATCATTGGCGACGCCCATGCCGGAGACTGGCACAGGCAGGTAAGCCTTCTGGCGAAAGAAAGCGTGGACCGCATGCAGGAGCATGTTTCCGTAAAGCTGTTCCCGGGCGTATTTGCCGAGAACATTCTCTGTGAAGGGATGGAATTGAAAGGACTGGCAATCGGCACCCGGCTCCGGATCGGCAGCGCCTTGTGCGAAGTCACCCAGATCGGAAAGGAATGTCATGCCGACTGTGCGATCAGAAGGCAGGCGGGAGACTGTGTCATGCCGAGAGAAGGCGTGTTCGCGGCGGTGATCGAGGGCGGAAGCGCAAAGCCGGGGGATACGGTCATGATAATAGAGCAGGAACCTTCCGGTTGTGCATGAAATTGAAAGGAAAGCTTAGTAGATACCCGGGGCATACCTTGCTGCATTAGTGCGATTTGGGTGGCAGCGTTGGATTGTGCATGAAATGCGGCAATATTAATTTTATGGTCTCGGGCTGTGCACGAATGGGATGAAGAGATCAGTTTATGGTCTCGGGCTGTGCATGAATAGGATGAAGAGATAATTTTATGGTCTCGGGCTGTGCATGAATGGGATGAAGAGATCAGTTTATGGTCTTTCATGCAGACCATAATTGGCAGGAAATAGCTTCTTTGTGCACAGTTTTCCAAGCGATGCTTTGATTTACCCTGATTTACAAACTGCAGCCAGACCATAAAAAGCAGTACAAGTATGTATTATGCACAGAGCCAGACCATAAAAAGCAATACAAGCATGTTTTATGCACGGGTCAGACCATTAAAAAGAAACGGCCTCTCAACCGAGAAGCCGTTCTGCGTTATTGCAGAGGATATTGTCAAGTTCTTCCCGGGACAGGGGGAGCTTTTTCATGAATTCAAGACTCTGTTTCTGATCCGACCAGGGAGAATCCGTTCCGAACAGCACATGATCGCTGCCGAAGGCGCGGATGATCTTTATGGATTCCTCCGCATCCAGCATGGCAGTGCTTTTATCATCCCAGTAGCCGTCAGGCAGCGGCGGGAACTCTTCTGTTGAAAAAGCCGTATCAATACAGGCACCGGTATCTGCCAGCAGTTCCGGAACTTCATCCCAGTTCCGCCAGCCGCCCATATGTGCCAGAATGAATTTGAACGGGCCGATCTCCTCGCAGACATGCCTGCACATCTGCGGAGAACAGTGCACTACGCCGGGATAACCGATGTCGTATCCGGCATGGGTAAGGACGATCAGATCAAGCTCCGCGGCGCGTTCAAAGATCCGCAGATAAGAGATGTCATCGATGTTCTTCTCCTGATACAGCGGATGAAGCTTGAATCCCTTCAGCCCAAGTTCCCTCATTCTTGAAAGCTCATTTTTCCAGCCTTCAAAATCCGGATGCATGGCGCCGAAGGATAGGAGCCGCGGCTTACCGCTGCCGGGATCTGCATATCTTTCATTTAGTATCGCAGCCGAATCATTCAGTTTTTCCACCTGCCTGGCGGCTGTCGCCACAGGGAGCAGGATGGAGCGGCCGACACCGGACTGTTCCATGGAAGACAGCAGCGACGCGGCGGATGCATCCAGGAAGGGCCGTATATGGGCGGCGCGGCTGAGCTTGTCAATGGCTGCAGCCGCTATTTTTTCAGGAAATATATGTGTGTGGAAATCGGTTATCATTATCATTCTCCATAAGGAAATGGACCGCATATATTATGCGGTCCGGTAATCTGTGCCGTAAGTCCATGCTGCAGCAGCCGGGACTCAGTTCTCTTCCAGTGCTCTGCGCTTCGGAACCAGTACTTTTTCATCATAGCATGCGAAGGCGCTTTCCACAATCGCTTTATCCGGCTTCGCAGTAAAGGCGGATACGATCGGGACGATTACGAGCCCGGCCAGCATGCAGAACGCACCGGCGTTGATCGGAGACTGAAGGACAACGGGGAAGCTCGGTCTGACCAGCATGTTGGCCAGCATGACCACAGTCGAGAAAATGAAGCTTACCCAGCAGGCTGCAGGCGAAGCGCCTTTCCAGTACAGGCCATACAGGAACGGAGCGATGAAAGCACCGGCAAGAGCGCCCCATGAAACGCCCATGAGCTGTGCGATGAAGGTCACATTGGATTTGTACTGAATGATCGCGATCACTACAGAGATCGCAACGAATACAACGATCAGGCAGCGCATGATGAAGACCTGACGTTTTTCATCCATTTCCTTCACGACACGGCCTTTGAGCAGATCCAGTGTAAGGGTGGAGCTGGAGGTCAGGACGAGAGAGGAAAGGGTGGACATCGATGCGGAAAGTACAAGGATGACGACCAGGGCGATCAGGATATCCGGAAGGCCGGAGAGCATGGTCGGGATGACTGAGTCGAATCCATTCGCGGCGATATCGATCTTATCTGAGAACAGACGGCCGAATCCGCCCAGGAAGTAACATCCGCCTGCTACGACAAAGGCGAAGAATGTAGAAACGACAGTGCCGGTGGCAATGGATTTCTCACTCTTGATCGCATAGAATTTCTGCACCATCTGCGGCAGTCCCCATGTGCCGAGTGATGTCAGAATAACAACGCAGAGCAGATTGAAGGGATCAGGACCGAAGAAAGAGTTGAAGATGCCGGGTGTGGCGGAAACCGTTTCATCAGTTACCATGGCCAGTCCATCGAGCGCTGCGAGAAAACCGCCCTGGCTCTTCAGTACAGCGCCGATCACGGCGACAATGCCGACCAGCATGATGATGCCCTGCACGAAATCATTGATCGCGGTTGCCATGTATCCGCCGGCAATAACATAGATTCCGGTAAGCACTGCCATGACGATCACACAGACGGAGTAGTCGATGTTGAAAGCCATGCCGAACAGTCTGGAAAGACCGTTGTAGAGGGAAGCTGTGTAAGGAATCAGGAAAATGAATGTAATGATGGATGCAGCGACCTTAAGCGCCTGGCTGTTGTATCTTGATTCGAAGAACTGCGGCATGGTAGCGGAATCCAGATGCTGCGTCATGATACGCGTGCGTCTGCCGAGGATGACCCAGGCAAGAAGAGATCCGATCAGCGCGTTGCCGATACCGACCCAGGTGGAAGCGATGCCGTATTTCCAGCCGAACTGTCCTGCGTACCCTACAAAGATAACAGCTGAGAAATAGGAGGTGCCGTAAGCGAAAGCCGTGAACCAGGGACCGACGGAACGGCCGCCGAGAACGAAACCGCTGACATCCGTGGAATGCTTCCTGCAGTAGAATCCGATACCGATCATGACTCCGAAGAAAACGACCAGCAAAAGAATTTTGATAAACATAACGGGTACCTCCAATTGTTTAATGATGCAACGCTTTTATGCGTTAAAGCGTTTGCTTGCTAAAGAGAATACTACAGGAACGGGAATATTGCAAGCTTTTTTTTGAAAAAAATGTACAATTTTTAATATTTGCGGAATCATTGCATAAATTTTCTCTTTGTTATATTATTCTTCGCTTCTGCCTTGCCTTTTTGACTTCAAAGTGTTAAACTGTAAAAGATAAAAGCAATACAGTACCGGGATCCGGAAAGACTTTCAGAGAAGCATCATTGTACAGGGAGGCGAAAGTGAACAAGAAGATCCGTACACAGAATGTGGACCAGCTCTTTGAAGCAGTACTGAAGCTGAAGAACAAAGAGGAATGCTATACTTTTTTTGAAGATATCTGCACACCGAATGAACTCCTGTCGTTATCGCAGCGGTTCGATGTGGGGATCAGGCTCCTGAACGGACAGACCTATCAGGAGATCTGTGCCAGCAACGGCGCTTCCACCGCCACGATCAGCCGCGTGAACCGCCTTTTGTCAGATGATAATGAGGGAATCGAGATGGCCGCGGAAAGAATCAGGAAATCTTAAATTTCCACTTGATTTTTGCGCTGTTTCTGGTATACTGTTATGGCGCGTGCAATGACCGGACGCGCAGAGGCCCGAATAGTAAGGCGCTTAGCGGTTTTCCGCATATCATTATATGTGAGGTGAGTATCATGCAGGAGAGTATTCAGCCCAAGTACTACCAGGCAAAGGTTACATGCAACTGCGGCAACGAGTTCGTGACCGGTTCCACAAAGAAGGAGATCCACGTTGAGATCTGCTCCAAGTGCCATCCGTTCTACACCGGCCAGCAGAAGGCGACCGCAGCACGCGGACGTATTGATGCATTCAATCGTAAGTATGGCCTGAAGTAGAATCAGTTTCGCAAGCAAAAAGGGTTGAAGTCTGTATATGCGGACTTCAGCCCTTTTCGTTGTATCTGCACATATATTATCGGAGGTCTGATATGAAAATGTCCGGAATCGGCGGACAGGCAGTCCTTGAGGGGATCATGATGAAGAACGGCGACAATTACGCCGTGGCTGTCAGGAAGCCGGATAAGGAAATAGAGGTAGAGGTAAAAGAATACCACGGCGTCGGAAGAAAGAACGGGATCAGAAGTCTTCCTTTTATCCGCGGTGTGTTCAATTTTGCGGATTCACTCGTCCTCGGGATGCAGACGCTGATGTGGTCCGCCAGCTTCTTTGAAGAGGAAGAAGAGCCGGCAGCCGAAAAGAAAAAGACTGCATCTGAAAGAACGGTGAAGAAGGAAACAGCAGCGTCGGAATCCGATGAGGATATCCTGGCATTGCCGGAAGATGTCGGGACGGAGGCAGGATCACCGCACGGGACAGAAAAGAAAGGCTCTGCAGCCGAGACCGCAATGATGGGCGGAACGGTCATATTATCGGTCGTACTCGCCATTGCGATCTTTATGGTGCTGCCAATGTTCGCAGCGAGATTCTTTGAACGGTTCATTGGAAATAAACTTGTGATCTCGCTGATCGAGGGTGTGATCCGTCTGGCTGTTTTTCTTCTTTATGTATGGGCAATTTCTTTTATGGAAGACATCCGGCGTACGTTCATGTACCACGGGGCGGAACATAAGTGCATCAACTGTGTGGAACACGGACTGCCCCTGACGGTAGATAATGTAAGGAACAGCTCCAGGGAACATAAACGCTGCGGCACCAGCTTCCTGCTGTTCGTGATGCTTATCAGCATTCTGGTATTCATCTTCCTGCAGTTTGACAATGTACTCCTGCGTTTCTTAAGCCGGATCGTGTTCGTGCCGGTAATCGCAGGGATTTCCTATGAGGTGCTGCGGCTTGCGGGCAGAACAGATAATGCGCTGATCAACCTGATCAGCAAGCCGGGCCTGCTGCTGCAGAAGCTTACGACGAGAGAGCCGGATGATGACATGATCGAAGTGGCGATCACAGCGGTCGAGAAAGTATTTGACTGGAAGACGTGGGAAGCAGAGAATTTCTGAAAACAGATCAGTGTCAGTGGGAAAGATATGAAGATTCACGAACTCTTGAAATATGGCAGAGATGTCCTGAGCGCAGCTGGTGTGCCGGATGCAGAAGCAGATGCATGGCAGTTGCTGTCAGATGCAGTTGGACTGGACCGGGCAGGGCTTTTCCTGTATGGGACAGAGCCCGCAGCGCCGGAAGCAGAAGAGCGTTACCGGGAAATGATCGCAGCACGTGCGGTAAGGATCCCGCTGCAGCATATCACCGGGAAGGCGTATTTCATGGGACTGGAATTCCATTCGGATGCCAGGACGCTGGTGCCGAGACCGGATACGGAAACGCTGGTGGAAGCGGTGCTGGCAGAGAAGCCTTCCGGCGGAAGCCTGCTGGATCTGTGCACCGGTTCGGGATGCATTGCGGTCAGCCTGGCAAAGCTGGGACAGTTCAGTGCAGTCACAGCGTCTGATATTTCTGAGGATGCGCTGATTGCTGCGCGGGAAAATGCAGCACTGAATGACTGCAAGGATATCCGGTGCGTTAAAAGCGATCTGTTTGATGCGTTTGATGGTGAGACGTTCGATGTGATCACGGTCAATCCGCCGTATATCCGCGATGCAGTGATAGGAACGCTGATGCCGGAAGTGCGGGATCACGATCCGTATATTGCGCTGTCCGGCGGCGAAGACGGGCTGGTCTTTTACAGAAGACTGGCTGCGGAATCGGGAGCGCATCTGAATCCCGGCGGCAGGATCTTTATGGAGATCGGGCATGATCAGGCGGAAGCGGTTGAATCGCTGTTCGTGGCTGCCGGATTTGCGGAAATCAGAATGATGAAAGACCTGGGCGGGAACCCGCGGGTCATCTGCTGCAGGAAATGAAAGGCATCCCTGTCGTGCAGGGCGAGGATCCTTCGTCGCTGCACTCCTCAGGATGACATAAATACACAGATCAATGCTGGAATACAGATGATTGTTGGAATACAGATGATTGTTGGAATATAGATTATTACAGAGGAAAAGAATATGTTTGACAGACTGGAAGATCTGATAAGAAAATACGAAGAACTGCAGGCGGAGCTTGCCTCCCCGGAAGCCGCCTCCGACATGAACCGTTTCCGGAAACTCATGAAAGAGCAGGCAGACCTGGCGCCGCTCGTTGCCGCTTACGCAGATTATAAAAAGGCAAAAGAAGATATTGCCGAAGCAGAAGAACTTCTTTCGGAAAATGATCCCGAGATCAAAGAGCTTGCGAAAGAAGAACTCGCTGACGCAAAGGAAAGAGTGGAGCAGGGAGAACAGAAACTCAAGATCCTGCTGCTTCCCAAAGATCCGAATGATGAAAAGAATGTTATCATGGAGATCCGCGCAGGAGCGGGCGGAGATGAAGCCGCGCTTTTTGCATCTGAATTATACAGGATGTACGCGCATTATGCCGAGGCAAGACGCTGGAAGGTGGAACTCTTAAGCGTTTCCGAAAGCGGCATCGGCGGCATGAAGGAAGCCGTATTCATGATCACCGGCGCCGGCGCATTTTCCCGCATGAAATATGAAAGCGGCGTGCACCGCGTGCAGCGGGTGCCGGAGACCGAATCCGGCGGCAGGATCCATACTTCCACGGCCACGGTGGCTGTTATGCCTGAAGCCGAGGAGGTGGACGTGCAGATCGATATGAACGACTGCCGCTTCGATGTGTTCAGGGCTTCCGGCAACGGCGGACAGTGTGTGAATACAACGGATTCGGCTGTTCGTCTGACGCACATTCCGACCGGGATCGTTGTATCGTGTCAGGATGAAAAATCCCAGCTCAAGAACAAGGAGAAGGCGCTGAAGGTCCTGCGCTCCAGGCTGTATGAACTCGAGCGGGAGAAAGCCCAGAATGAAGAGGCCGCTTACAGAAGGAGCCAGATCGGGACCGGCGACCGTTCCGAGAAGATCCGCACCTACAACTTCCCGCAGGGAAGGGTGACGGAGCATCGGATCAAACTGACGCTGTATAAGCTGGAATCCGTCCTTTCGGGAGATCTGGATGAGATCCTGGATGCGCTGATCGCGGCGGATCAGGCTGTAAAGCTTTCCCAGATGGAGAAGACCGCGTGAGATATCCTCACAGCATTAGGTGTCCTCACCGTTTCATTGAGAAGAGAATATCAAAGACCCCTGCAGTCCGTTTCCGGCAAGACGTACTGCAGGGACTTTTGTTTTCAGGGGTTTTTCCTTTGTAACTTTTGCTCTGAAGCTTCGTGCTCTGCAGGTGTTGCTGTTTTCCGGTATTCTTCGATCGCAGCTGCAGTGCTCTGGGAATAGCAGACTTCGATATCTTTCGTATATCTTCTTCCCGGATGCTCTTGATTTACGCCTGTTTATCCGCTAAAATGATAGTGGAGACAGATGCCGTTCCGGGGAAAGGATTTCTATGGAACGGATCAGATATTTGGCTGCATTGTTGTTGATAATGTTTTTTCTGCTGCCCGCTGCAGGCTGCGGAAAAGTCCCGGGGAGGCGCCTGGATCTGCCTGCAGCCGAGACAGAGACGCAGGCAGGAACAGCGGAAACGGATTATTCCGGCGTGGTCGTCTATGTCTGCGGTTATGTGAAGGAACCCGGTGTCTATTCCCTGCCGGCGGACGCCAGAGCCGGAGATGCAGTGAAGGCTGCCGGAGGTTTCCTTTCTGAAGCAGATACGGAATACATCAATCTTGCCGAGACGCTGACGGACGGAGAACAGCTGCGGGTCCCTTCCAGGAAGGAGACTGCCGCAGATTCCGCCGTTTCTGCAGAGGCAGATGACGGACTGGTAAATATCAATACTGCGGATGCGGAGACGCTCGAGACACTGCCGGGTGTCGGCCCTGCGAAAGCGGAGGCGATCATCGCCTACAGGGAAGAGCAGGGCGGATTCACGGTGATCGAAGACATCATGCTCGTGCCGGGGATCAAGGAAGCCGCGTTCAGCAGGATTAAGGATCACATTAAAGTCTGATCTTTTTTAAGTATAAAGAGGTGTAAGAATGGCAAAGATCCTGGTTGTGGATGATGAAAAACTGATCGTCAAGGGACTCCGGTTCTCCCTTGAGCAGGACGGGATGGAAGTGGACTGCGCTTACGACGGAGGAGAAGCGCTGGAGATGGCAAAAGCCACGGAATATGACGCTGTTCTGCTTGATCTGATGCTCCCTGTGATGGATGGACTGGAAGTATGCAGGGAGATCCGTGAATTTTCGGACATGCCGATCCTGATGCTGACTGCAAAAAGCGATGACATGGACAAGATCATGGGGCTTGAATACGGTGCGGATGATTATATCACCAAGCCGTTCAATATCCTGGAGGTGAAAGCCAGGATCAAAGCGATCCTGCGCCGCAATTCCAGAAAGAATTCGAAGGAGCAGGAGAAGAGCCACCGGGTCGTGGTCCAGGATCTGGAAATGGATACCGAGAGCCGCAGAGTGTTCGTCTCCGGCAAGGAGATCAACCTGACGGCGAAAGAATTTGATCTGCTGGAGCTTCTGCTTACGAATCCCGGCAAGGTCTACAGCAGGGAGCAGCTGCTCAACATTGTCTGGGGCTTTGAATATCCCGGCGATGTCCGTACGGTCGATGTGCATGTGAGACGCTTAAGAGAGAAGATCGAGCCGAATCCGAGCGATCCTCATTATGTTTATACGAAATGGGGTGTAGGATATTTCTACAAGAACTGAAATCAAAACAAAAAAGGGAACACACCACAGAAGCATGCGTCTGCGCCTGTTTCTGATACTCATCATCACCGGTATTCTGCCGGTGTTGATTTTTAATGCGGTTCTTACAAGGAGTTATCTGGCTGCGGAAGTCAAGCTGTCCATGTCTTCGATGGAAACCGAAGTCATGATCCTCAGCAATCAGCTCCGTGACTCCGGATGCTTTGAGGGAAACGTGGATGAAGTCAACAATGCGCTGCTCTCGCAGATGGCGGATAACTGGAACGGAAGGATCAGGATCATCGACCGCGGACTGCGGGTGATCAGAGATACAAAAGACAGGGATCTCGGCAGGATCTTCGTGGCGTCGGAAGTCCTTACTGCGCTTCGGGGAGAATACTATGAGATGTATGATCCGGATGAACACATCCTCTGCTTTGTTGAACCGGTCACGCTGATGGATGAAGAACAGACGGTGGTGGGCGCTGTTGTCGTCAATGCGGATACGATGCGGGTGGAACGGCCGATCATCAATCAGTATCAGGCTTCCTGGATGTGGCTGACCGCGCTGTTCGCAGCCCTCTTCCTGCTCGATATCTTCCTGATCTATTATACGCTCCGGCCGCTGAAAAAGCTGGTCGGTGAGATCGATAAGGCATCGGAAGGAAATATGAGCGGGACGGTCAGCGTTAGGAATTACAAGGAAACGGTCCGTATAAGCGACGCTGTGAACCGGGTGCTTGCCCGCGCCAGGGCGCTTGATGAAACAAGGCAGGAGTTCGTGTCCAACGTGGCCCATGAACTGAAGACGCCCATTACTTCCATGCGTGTGCTTGCCGATTCCCTGATGAGCATGGGCGGAGAAGCGCCTGTCGAGCTGTATCAGGAGTTCATGTCGGATATCTCCTCGGAGGTAGACCGTGAGAGCAAGATCATCGACGATCTTCTGTCCCTGTCGCGTCTGGACAACAATGCGATGGCGATGAATATCGCCCAGACGAACGTCAATGAGAAGATGGCACTGATCCTGAAGCGGCTTACGCCGATCGCGCAGACGAGGGACATTGAGCTTCTGTTTGAAAGCTTCCGCCCGGTCATTGCCGATATAGACGATCCCAAGCTGACGCTCGCGATCACCAATCTGGTGGAGAACGCCATTAAGTACAACAAGGACGGCGGCTGGGTCAAGCTTTCGCTGAACGCGGACTATCAGTATTTCTATATTAAGATCTCAGACAGCGGCTGCGGAATACCGGAGGACGCGCTGGAGCATATCTTTGAGCGTTTCTACCGTGTCGACAAAGCCAGATCCAGGGCGACCGGCGGAACCGGACTCGGTCTTCCGATCGCAAGAAGCATCATTTCGCTCCATCATGGCGATATAAAGGCTTACAGCAAGATGGGCGAGGGAACGACCTTCGTTGTCAGGATCCCGCTGCATTACATTCCGGAGGAGGAGAACAAGGATGAATAAGTTGTTAAAATACGCTTCGTTCTCCGCGATCCCGGTGATGCTGATCCTGGCGGCAGTGCTGAGCCTCGGCGGATGCGGAATGACCGCAAAACCGGAGAAGGAGACGGAGCCGGAAGGACCGCAGGTCTATTACGTCGGCAGTGATATGACGGGACTGAAGAACATGCCGGTAGAGATCAAGAGCAGCGGAGATGCAATGATCAGCGACATGTTCCTTTCCCTGAGGGACGGGGAGTTCCCCGACGGCAGCAGTGCGGTCCCGGAATCCCTGGAACTTGACCATACCGCGTGGCAGGAAAAAACGCTTGTGCTCTATCTGAAAGGGAAGTATCCGGAGGTAGGGACGATGAGAGAATCCCTTCTGCGGGCAGCGCTTGTAAAGAGCATGCTCAGCGTAGAAGATGCGGATTCGGTCGTGATCAACGTGAACGGGGAACCGCTGACGAATGAATATGACGCCGAAGTAGGGGGGATCTCAAAAGATGATTTTATCGACACGATCCTTCAGAATGAGGACGAGGAGAAGATCAAGCTGACGCTCTATTTCGGCGCAGCGGATGAACCGCTTCTCGCGGGCGAGGAACGCTATACGGCGATCGAAAAGGAATATGATACAGCCGCGCTGGCCGGTATGGCGGTATCCCTGCTTCTCAGCGGCCCGCAGAAAGAATCGCTCTGGAATGTGATCCCTGCCGGAACAGAAGCGACAGACATTACCGTTACGGACGGGATCTGTTATGTGAATCTGAATGATACATTCGGCAATCAGGAGCTGGATTACTCGTATAAGCTGCCGGTCTACTCGATCGTGAATACCCTGTGCGCGATCCCGGGTATCGATATGGTACAGCTCACGGTAAACGGATCCGCCGATATCGTTCTGGAGGAAGGGCTGTCGATCAAAGCGCCGCTGGAAGCGGATGAGGATATGATCAGGTAAAAGGATACAATACAGTGAAAAGACCGCTTCTCTTTCTGTTCGGGGTCATGATCGCGGGAGAGTGGCTGATGGATCTTTTCGGATTCCCGGTATTTCGCGGGAGCGAACTTTATGAAAGAATGAACGGCAGGCAGACTGCCGTTATAACGGTATACGGAGAAGTCCGTTCTGTCAGAGAGGGCAGAGCGGGCTTTTCTTATGTTCTGGGAGATGCGGAAGCGGTGGAAAAAGGAGAACAGATGGCAGCGGGAGAGATCCTTGTCTATGCAAAAAAGGATGTGCCGGAGACCGGCAGCCGGATCAGAACGACAGGTGTACTGTCGCGGTTCCCAGCTCCGTCGGATCCCGGGCAGTTCGATACACAGGCGTATTATCTGGCGCAGGGCGTGGAGTTCAGACTGAAGGAAGAACGCCGGGAGATCCTGCCGGAAACCATGGAGAGAGGGGGTTTCGGGAAGCTGCCGCCTGCATTATCCGGCGGCCTGGCATGGATAAAGAAAGAAGCATCGGATATCATTTCTGAAAATGCGGCGCCGGAGGATGCCGGCATCTTTTCCGCAATGCTGCTTGGTGAGAAGAGCCTGATGGAAGAGGATATATCGGATCTTTTTAAGAATGCCGGCATTTCCCATATCCTTGCCGTCAGCGGGCTTCACGTATCCGTGATCGGCATGGCAGTCCTGTCCCTGCTCAAAAGGCTGGGCGCCCCTTCGGCAGTACAGGTGTTCCTGAGTGCGGCTTTTGTGGGCTGCTATGTACTGCTGTCCGGCGCAGGCGCATCGGCCATGCGTGCCATGGTCATGTTCGTCCTGCTGATCCTCGCCGTACCGTTAAAACGGAGCTATGATCTGCTTTCAGCCATGAGTGCGGCCGGGATCCTGATCCTTGCCAGACAGCCTCTCATGCTGTGGCAGAAAGGGTTCCAGCTGTCCTTCCTGGCTATCTTTTCCATCAGCCTGATCACGCCCGTTGTCTATGAATGGCTGCGGTATGTGCCGGGATTTCTGAGAGGACTTGCGCCGGCAGTCTCCATTTGGCTCATGACCATGCCTGTCCAGCTGATGATGACGGGAACGCTGCTGCCGTTCAGTGTGTTCACAAATCTCCTGGTGATCCCGTTCGCGGGGATCGTCCTGGTTTCTGCGATGGCCGGCACGCTGTGGGGAATGGCCGGTCTTCCGGGCGTACAGCTGCTGTTCTTCCCCGGACATCTGACGGTTTCCTGGTACCGGGCGGCTGCGGAGACAGCCCTTGCCGTTCCGGGTGCAGGTCTCATAACGGGAAGACCGGATCCCGCCAGGACAGCGGTCTATTACACACTGCTGCTCCTTGTATTCCTTATTCTGGCGCGGAGACAGAAAAGGAAATGGCTGGATTCTCCGATGAAGCACACAAGACGCGGAAATCTGAAAGCAGGGGCGGCAGGCATGCTGAAGACGATCGCGATGTGCCTGTTCTTTGCAGCGCTGATCATCCCGCTGCCGGACAGACGCTTTCAGATCATTTCGATCGATGTGGGACAGGGAGACTGCACGCTGATCAGGGCGGGCGGCTGTGATTTCCTGATCGACGCGGGAAGCAGCTCCATAGAAGACGTCGGGCGGAACAGGATCCTGCCTGCCCTGAAAAGCCTGGGCGTACGCAGACTGTCCTTCGTTCTGCTGACACACAGCGACGGGGATCATATCAATGGTGCAGCGGCGCTGTTTGAGGATCCTTTTCTGCAGACAGACTGTCTGCTGCTCAGCAGGACGGAGGCAGAAGCAGAGGAATTGTCCGGAATTATAGATGCTGCAGAAAAGGAAAATGTACCGGTACGGATACTGTCAGCCGGTGACAGCGCCGGCAGCGGAGCGGTGTCCTTCCAGTGCCTTTATCCGGACAGGGAGTCTGAAGATTTTTTTGCAGCAAGAGATCCCAACGAGACTTCCCTGGTCATGATGCTGGAATATGCGGGTATTTCGGCTCTGTTTACAGGGGATCTGGGGGAGGAAGGCGAAAAACGTCTGATGGAGAAAACGGATCTTCCGGAAATCACATTCCTGAAGACCGGTCATCACGGCTCGAAGAATTCCTCTTCAGAAGCCTTTGTCAACACGCTGTCGCCGGCCATCGCTTTCATCAGCTGCAGCCCGGAGAATGTATACGGGCATCCGTCTCCGGAGACCCTGGAGAGACTGGAAATGGCTGGATGCAGCTATTACTGCACTGCGTGGGACGGCGCCCTGACAGCTGTGTTTTCCGATGATCATACAGTAAATATCTATGGGTATCTGCAGGAGAGACGGATGGGAGACGGCTTTTGAAAATCATTCCCGATTTCACTTGACAGTTTCCCCGACGCGGACTATAATCGGGAACGATTCCCGTATTGAGGAGGCGATAATATGGCTATGCTGACAGCAAAGGATCTGTCTTTGGGGTACGGCTCGGATGTGATCCTGAAAGGACTGAATTTCGAAGTAAATAAAGGAAACTATCTCTGCATAGTCGGCGAGAACGGTTCCGGAAAATCCACGCTTATGAAGACCATCCTTGGGCTTAATCCGCCTGCGGGAGGAGAGATCATCTGGGGCGACGGGCTCAAACAGAATGAGATCGGCTATCTGCCCCAGCAGACGATCGTGCAGAAGGACTTCCCGGCATCTGTAAAAGAGATCGTTCTGTCCGGGTGCCAGGGGAGAATGGGACACAGACCGTTTTATAATAAAGAAGAGAAAAAGCTGGCGGAAGAGAACATCGAGAAGATGGGCATCAGTGCACTGAAGGACCGCTGCTACCGCGATCTGTCCGGCGGGCAGCAGCAGAGAGTGCTGTTAGCCCGCGCGCTCTGTGCGACAAGAAAGCTGATGCTGCTTGACGAGCCGGTATCGGGACTGGATCCCAAAGTTACAGCGGAGATGTATGCGCTGATCAAGTCGCTCAATGACGAAGGAACGACCATTATTATGATCTCGCATGATATCAATGCGGCTGTGCGGTATGCCACGCATATTCTTCATATCGGGGACAAGCTGTTCTTCGGGACGAAGAAGGAATACCTGAACAGTGAGATCGGAAAGTTTTTCGTCGACGAGGAACAGATGGAAGAAGATATCAGCCGTCTGGAGGAAGTACTTGGGAAAGGCGCTGAAAAATGATCTCTACTCTTTTCATGTATCTTGCATATCCGTTTGTCCGCTATGCACTGATCGTAGGGGTGCTGATCGCATTCTGCTCCTCTCTGCTTGGCGTAACGCTGGTGCTGAAGCGGTTTTCCTTCATCGGCGACGGACTCTCGCATGTGGCTTTCGGCGGCATCGCGATCGCTTCGGTGCTGAATCTGACCAATCAGATGCTGATCGTCATGCCTTTTACGGTCATCAGCGCCGTGCTGCTTCTCCGTACCGGTCAAAATACCCGGATCAAGGGAGATGCTGCGATCGCCATGATCTCAGTAGGCGCGCTTGCGTTCGGCTACCTTCTGATGAATATTTTTTCGACATCGTCCAATCTGTCCGGAGATGTCTGCAGTACGCTTTTCGGATCCACTTCGATCCTGACGCTGACAAAAGGAGAAGTGGTTCTCTGCTCTGTCCTTTCCATAGCGGTGACGCTGATCTTCGTCTTTTTCTATAACAGGATCTTTGCGGTCACGTTTGACGAGAGCTTTGCAAGATCTGCGGGAACGAAGGCGGACAATTATAACCTTTTGATCGCGATCGTGATCGCGGTGATCATCGTGCTGGCCATGAACCTGGTGGGTTCCCTGCTGATCTCGGCGCTCGTGATCTTCCCGGCGCTTTCGGCAATGAGGGTATTCGAGAGTTTTCTGTCTGTCACGATCTGTTCGGCGGTCCTTTCCGTAGTCTGTGCTTTTTCCGGAATCGTCATCTCGATTTTTGCGGGAACACCGGTCGGTTCCACGATCGTTGCTGTAGATGTGCTTGCATTTGCAGTGTGCTGGGGGATCGGCAGGATCAAGGGAGAATAAAGCCGGAAAACGACAAAAAAGCGTATGGAAATAACACAATTATAAAAATATTCCGACATTTAATTTTTCCCCTTGCATCGGTTTCCAAATTGTGCTATAGTATCCCGCGGAGACATAGCTCAGCTGGGAGAGCATTTGCTTGACGTGTAAAGGGTCGCAGGTTCGAGTCCTGTTGTCTCCACGAAAAAACCGCGCTGCAGGCGCGGTTTTTTGCTGTCTATAGATTCTCCCCGGTGCCGCATCGGAAGCGCATAAAATAATCAATGATGAATAAATATGCAATATTTTCGGAATTATACATTGAATAATGCCGATATTCATCGTATGACCGGTATTTATTTATAATATTGCTTGACAAAGAAGAAGCATGGTTATAGAATTGACGGCAAATGATTTTTATTTATTATGAAGGGAGAAAACTCATGATGAAAAAAATGACAGCATTGATGCTTGCAGCGCTGATGGTACTCAGCCTTGCAGCGTGCGGCGGCGGAAGCCAGCCTGCAGAGACGACCGCGGCGGCAGAGACCGAGGCAGCAGCCGAAACCGAAGCGGCAGCGGAGACCGAGGCAGCAGCAGTCGAGACCGAAGCAGCGGAAGCAGCTGAAACAGAAGCAGCAGCGGAAGCGGCCGGCGAATTCACCACCGTTGAAGAAGGAAAGCTTTACATGGCTACCAACGCTTCCTTCCCTCCTTACGAGCTGGTCTCTGACACCGGAGAGTTCGAGGGCATCGATGTCGAGATCGCGACAAAGATCGCTGAGAAGCTTGGCCTTGAGCTTGTGGTCGATGATATGGATTTCGGCGCTGTGATCACTTCCGTACAGACCGGAAAAGACGATATCGTCATGGCCGGCCTGACGGTGACAGAGGAAAGAAAACAGAACATTGATTTCTCCGATACTTATGCTACCGGTGTGCAGGTCATCATTGTACCCGAAGATTCCGAGATCGCAACCGTAGATGATCTGGAAGGAAAAGCGATCGGATGCCAGGAGAGCACTACAGGATATATTTACTGCTCAGACACTCCTGAAAACGGCGGCTATGGTGAAGAGAATGTTACCGCATTCCCGAACGGCGCGAACGCTGTTCAGGCGCTGCTTACCGGGAAGATCGACTGTGTCGTCATCGACCAGGAACCCGCGAAGGCATTTGTTGCGGAAAACGAAGGCCTGAAGATCCTTGATACCGAGTTCGTCACTGAAGATTATGCCATTGGCGTCAGCAAGGACAACCCTGCACTGCTTGCAGCAGTCAACAGCGCACTTGCCGAGCTGAAGGCAGACGGAACTGTGGACGAGATCCTTGCCAAGTATATCAAGGCAGAATAAGACCCATACGGATCCGGCATACTGCCTGACAGAATAGAATGAGGGGCTGTTTTCAGCCCCTTTCTTTGTCCGAAAAGAGGGCATTTTACCGGGAAAGGAAACTGACCGATGGAAAAATTTATATCCGGATTTAACCAGAGTTTTATAGAGGGCGACCGGTGGCTGATGTATGTAAAGGGCATCGGCGTCACGCTGGAGGTCGCTGCCGTTGCGCTGCTTCTCGGCATTGTGCTGGGCGTGATCGTGGCGATCGTCAGAACACTCCATGACCAGCAGCGTCCGGGACAGAAACATGCCCTCCTGGAAGTCATCAACAAGATCGCCCAGTTATACACCACTGTGATCCGCGGCACGCCCCTGATGGTACAGCTCCTGATCATGTATTTCGTCATTTTTGCGAACACAAGAAATGCTGTCGGTGTGGCAATGCTCACGTTCGGCATCAACTCCGGAGCCTATGTGGCGGAGATCATCCGCGGCGGTATTATGTCGGTGGATAAAGGGCAGATGGAAGCCGCCCGTTCGCTCGGTCTGTCTTATGTTCCGGCCATGCGTTTCGTTGTGATCCCGCAGGCGGTCAAAAATATCCTGCCGGCGCTCGGCAATGAGCTCATTGCGCTGCTGAAGGATACGTCACTTGTTACCGTAATCGGCGTCAGGGATCTGACAAAAGCAGCCCAGCTGATCCAGGGCAAGACATATCAGGCCCTGTTCCCGTTTGTCGGCATCGCGATCGTATATCTTCTGATGGTCATGATCATCGCTGCGCTTATTGGCGTACTGGAAAGGAGGCTGGCGGCAAGTGATAGACGTTAAGGATCTTAGGAAAAGCTTCGGGGACAACGAAGTCCTCTGCGGCATCACCGAACATATCAACAAGGGTGAGAAGGTCGTCGTGATCGGTCCTTCCGGTTCCGGAAAATCCACTTTTCTGCGATGCCTGAATCTGTTGGAGATGCCCACGTCGGGAGAGATCCTGTTTAAGGGTGTTTCCATGACGGATCCGGCCACCGACATCAACCTCATGCGCAGAAGCATGGGCATGGTATTCCAGCATTTCAACCTTTTCAACAATCTGAATATTATTGACAATATGACGCTGGCACCGATCCAGCTGAAGCTGAAGACGAAGGCAGAAGCTGTGGAGGAAGCAATGGAACTTCTGGGCAGGGTCGGGCTGCAGGACAAGGCGGATTCCTATCCGTCCCAGCTTTCCGGCGGCCAGAAACAGAGGATCGCCATTGTCCGTTCCCTTGCCATGCATCCGGAAGTGATGCTGTTCGATGAGCCGACGTCCGCGCTGGATCCCGAAATGGTCGGCGAAGTGCTGGACGTTATGCGCCATCTGGCTGATACCGGCATGACGATGGTGGTCGTAACGCATGAGATGGGCTTCGCAAGGGAAGTCGGAAGCCGCATCATGTTCATGGATGAAGGAAAGATCACGGAACAGGGAACACCTGCCGAACTCTTCGGCAATCCGAAAAATCCCAGGACACAGGATTTCCTGTCGAAGGTGCTGTAGACCCCGGTTCCGGAAGAGGGAAGGAACATGGCTGCAAGAACAAAATACAATACAAAACAGCGGGAAGTGCTTCTTGGGTATCTGAAGACAGTCCCGGGTGAGCATATCACGGCGGCAGATGCCTGCAGATATTTCCGGGAGCAGGGAACGTCGATCGGACAGTCTACCGTCTACCGTCAGCTTGAGAGTCTTGTGGATGAAGGAATAATCAATAAGTACATCATTGACGGGAACACGCCTGCCTGCTTTGAATATACCGGGGAGGACAGTCATGCAGATGCAGAGGTGTGCTTTCACTGCAAATGCGAAAAATGCGGAAAGCTGATCCATCTGCACTGTGACGAGCTGGAGACCATCCAGGAACACCTGCTTCGGCATCATCAGTTCAGGCTGAATCCGATGAGGACGGTTTTTTACGGCTGCTGCGAGGAGTGCATCAGCAGGGAGGAGACCTGAAAACAGTCCACTGGAATCTGTCAGGAATGGAATTCTAAACAAATTATAAACTTGCATTGATTTACACACTGGAATGTGCTAAACTGTCCATAATTACCGGTTCTATTATAGAACCGGATTTTTTTGGGAGAGAAATGTATGGAAAATCGTGAAAGACTCGGAAGCCGTCTCGGCTTCATCATGCTGTCCGCAGGCTGTGCCATCGGCTGCGGAAATGTCTGGAAATTCCCGTGGATGTGCGGAAAGTACGGCGGCGGGAGTTTTATGCTGGTGTATATCCTCTGCCTGCTCGTGCTGGGACTTCCGGTCATGGTCATGGAATTCTCCGTAGGCCGTGCTGCACAGACCAGTCCGCTGTACATGTACCGGACCATCCAGAAGGAAGGCGGCAAGTGGGGACCGTTCGGCTATCTCTGCCTGATCGGCAATTTTGCGCTGATGGCGTTTTACACGGTGGTCACCGGATGGATCATCTATTATTTTGTCAAGTTCCTGATCGGACAGAATGCGGAATTCGGATTTGTGACGATGATCACGAATCCCAGCGTAAATGTGACATATCTTTTTGTTACTGTGCTTGTAGGTTTTGTTATCCTCAGCTTCAATCTCCAGAGCGGCCTTGAGAGGGTAACAAAATATATGATGGGAGCGCTGCTGGTACTGCTTCTCGTGCTTGCGGGAAGAAGCCTGACGCTTACAGGCGCGAAGGAAGGCCTTGCTTTCTATCTGATCCCCGATTTTTCAAAGATCAACGGTTCGGTGGTCGTCGGCGCGATGAACCAGGCTTTCTTTACGCTGTCGCTTGGCATCGGCAGCATGGCGATCTTCGGAAGCTATATCGGGAAGGAACATTCCCTGCTCGGTGAATCGGTGCATATCATAGCGCTGGATACACTGGTGGCATTCCTGGCCGGAATCATCATGTTCCCGAGCTGCTTTACCTACGGACTCGAGGTCACTGCCGGCCCCAGCCTGCTGTTCGATACCATGGCGGAAGTCTTCAACAATATGGCGGGCGGCCGCTGGTGGGGAACCCTGTTCTTCCTGTTCATGGTATTTGCCGCCATGTCTACGGTCCTGAGTGTCTGTGAGAATATCCTGGCCATGGTCAGAGAGCTTACGGGCTGGAGCAGACCGAAGGGAAGCCTGATCTGCGGAATCGTCGTATTCCTTACCGCGCTTACCACTGCGCTCGGTTACAGTGTCCTGCACTTCCAGCCTTTTGCGGAAGGAACGGCATGGCTCGATTTCTGGGATTTCATCGTTTCCACAAATGCGCTGCCGCTCGGATCCCTGATCCTGGCACTGTTCTGCTGCAATTCCTTCGGATGGGGATGGGATAAGTTCGTTGCCGAGGCCAATGAAGGAAGGGGCCTGAAAATACAGCCCTGGATGAAACCGCTCTTCCGGTTCGTGGTACCGGTACTGATCGTCATCATTTATGTGATCGGTCTCAGGACGTTCCCCTGGAAATAATGAAAATAAAAACAACTCCGATCAGGCTGTCGAAAAAGACAGCCTGTTTTTTATTCCTGTTTGCCGCGGCAGAATGACCGGGGCAGTATTAAAATGACTGAGAACGCAAAGGGAATGTCCTCTTTGTGCTTGCTATAGCACAAAAAACAGGATATAATATAAAAAATTGTGACCCATGGGGATCACGATTACCGAGGAACATTTAAAAGGAGACTGCTATGACAATAGAAAAACAGAGAAATGGTGATGCGCTGCTCGTTGCAGTAGAAGGAAGACTGGATACCACAACGGCTCCCGAACTGGAAGGGGAACTGAAGAACTCACTGGATGGCGTGAAAGAACTGGTCCTGGATCTTGGCAAGCTGGAATATATCTCTTCGGCGGGTCTCAGAGTGCTGCTGTCAGCACACAAGACGATGGCAAAACAGGGCAGCATGAAGCTTACCGGTGTCGGAGAGATCATCATGGAGATCTTTGAAGTGACAGGCTTCAATGATATCCTGAACATTGAATGATCTGTGCCGGGCTGATGTCTTATTGTGTAAACAGATCGCCTGAAGGGAGTTTTTATGACTGATTTTGATATGTCTGAAAACAGAAAATCTGCTCCGGTATCATGCGAATTAAAACTCGAAGCACGGAAAGACAATCTTGACCGGGTGATCGAAGTGCTGGAAGATGTTCTTGACCGGACCGGGTGTCCGATGAAGGCAAGGATGCAGCTTGAAGTGGCAGTGGAAGAGATCTTTATCAATATAGCAAGCTACGCATACGGCACGGATACCGGAATGGCGGAGATCAGAATGTGGACGGAAGAAGCGCCGGAAGCCTTTCTGGTCAGTTTTGCTGATTCGGGAATACCGTATGATCCAATGAAAAAGGAGGATCCGGATGTTTCGCTGCCCGCATCCGAACGCGAGATCGGAGGCCTGGGCATATACCTGGTAAAAAAGAGCATGGATGATGTAACATACCGGTATGAAGACGGAAAGAATATACTGACGCTCAAAAAGAAGCTATAGATCAGAGACAGAAAGGATGAGCAGTATGTCTTTTGCTGTTTTCGCGGATGGCAGCGCGAATCTGCCGCTTGAAGATCTTGACGGGATTCAGCTCGTCCCCTGTGAGTATACCGTGGACGGGGTCCCGCAGATCTATTACGGGGACGTCGATCATTTTGACGGGAAAGCGTTCTATGAAGGCCTGAGAAAAGGGAGGAGCGTTAAGACCAGTCTTATAAACACGCATCAGTTTCTGGAATCCTTTACTCCTGTCATTGAACAGGGACAGGATATCATTTACATTTCCATGAGTTCCGGTATCAGCGGGACGTACGGAGCGGCTTCGGTAGCAGCCATGGAGCTGATGGACGGATATCCGGACCGTTTCGTGCATGTGGTGGATTCCAAGGGGTGCGGATTCGGAAACGCGCTTCTTGCCCTTGAAGCGGCGGAACTTTCCCGTAACGGCGTTGACGTGAGAGAAGCAGCAAAGATCCTGGATGAGGATGTCCCTCATGCATGCCAGTATTTCACCGTAGATGATCTGAACTTCCTGAAAAGCACAGGCCGGGTGAGCGGGTTTACCGCAGCGATCGGCACGATCATGAATATCAAGCCCATCCTTTACGGCGACAGCACGGGACATATCGTCGCCTGTGCAAAAGTGCGCGGCAGAAAGAAATCCATCGAAGCGATTGTGAAGAAATATGAAGAGAAGAGGATGGATATCCCCGGGCAGAGAGTGTTCATTTCTCACGGTGACTGCCTGGAAGACGCAGAATGCATGGCTGCCATGGTGAAGAAGCTGACCCCGGATGTAAGGCTTACGATCTGTCAGCACGAGCCCTTTTCCGGCGCGCATGTAGGACCCGGAATGCTGGCACTGTTCTTTAAAGGAAAAGAAAGATAGCAGTGCTTTTACGATAAATGAAAAAGAGGCAGAGGATACACCAATAGGTGCACCTCCGCCTCTTTTCCATTTATCGGGAGATATGAGGGGGGATTCTCATACCGGAAAAGGGCTGTGCTTCCTGTACCGTCCGTGACGGTACACGGATAAAACGGATTCGGCTATTTTCCGAATACCTGCTCACGGAGTTTCAGTCCCGTAGGTGTTGCTGCAAGGCCGCCTGCAGCGGTCTCTTTGAGCGCTGCGGGCATCGCATTTCCTACTTCCCGCATCGCATCGATGCATTCATCCGGAGGAATTTTCGGGCCGATGCCGGCAAGAGCCATGTCAGCGCTTGAGAAGGCGACCATCAATCCGGAGACATTCCGTTTGATGCAGGGGATCTCGACAAGTCCTGCGACCGGATCGCATACCAGTCCGAGCTGGCTTGCGATCGCGATCGCGCAGGCGTCCGCACATTGCTGCGGTGTGCCGCCCATCAGCTCGGCAAGAGCTGCGGCAGCCATTCCTGCAGCGCTCCCGCATTCTGCCTGGCACCCGCCCTGGGCGCCGGCAATCCCGGCATTGTTCGCGATGACCATGCCGAAGGCGCCGGCCGTGAACATGGACATGACAATATCTTTTTCGGAAAAGTTCCGGTCCTCGTAAAGAGAGACGAGACAGCCGGGCAGGATCCCGCAGCTGCCTGCGGTCGGCGCAGCGACGATCCTTCCCATGGAAGCATTGCATCCTGCGACGGCAAGTGCCCGTGAGATCGCGCGGGTCATGAATGGTCCGCACAATCCGCCCGCATTCTTTTCGGAATATGCTTTCATGGCATATCCCTCGCCGCCGGTAAGGCCTGACATGGAACGCTGGTCCTTCGCCTGTCCGGTCTGCACGGCTTTTTTCATTACTTCAAAACTGTTCCGCATGGTCTCATAGAGCTGTTCCGGCGCCGTCTCCATGCTTTCCGCCTGATCGCTAAGAACAAGCCTGCTGATCGTGAGACCGGCGTTTTCGGCGGCGGAAACAAGTTCTTTTAAAGAATGATATTTAAGCACTTTTCCGCCTCCTTACAGCCTTCGTATCAGCAGTGCATTGGTAACATGCGGAAGCTTCCGGATATCTTCTGTAAGCGTTTCGGGAGGCAGGCTGTCGATCTCGATCGTCATAATGGCATTCCCGCCTTTTTCTTCCCGTGAAAGATGGAAATTCGAGATGTTCAGATCAGCATATTCATAGCGCATCAGGCTTGTTACGCTGGCAATTACGCCCGGGCGGTCCAGATGCATGACAAGTATGGTATGGGAATCGCCGTTAAATTCCACTTTCATTCCGTTTACCAGGTCGATGCGTATATTTCCGCCGCCGACGCTGGCGCCCTGCACGGTTCCTTCCCGTCCGTCTTTTCTGTAAAAATGAATGAGCGCTGTATTGGGATGTGCCCCGGGAAGGTCCTTTTTGATGAATTCATACCGGATGCCGCGTTCTTCCGCGATCTTAAGCGCATCGCGGATCTCCTCAGACCAGCTGTTGTATCCCATGATCCCGGCCAGCAGCGCCCTGTCCGTTCCGTGACCGCGGTAAGTCTCCGCGAAGGATCCTGACAGTGTGATCTCGACCCTGGCAGGCGTTTCTTCATCCATCAGCTTATTGGCGACACGGCCGAGACGGACTGCGCCGGCAGTATGAGAACTGGAAGGCCCGATCATGATCGGGCCTATAATATCAAAGATATTCATCGTGAAACCTCACCGGTATATCCGAATTCCTTCCGCTGTACTGACAAAATGGGAAAAACGATCAGTCGATTGGCTTAATTATCTTGAATATATCATCAGTTTATGGTAAAAACAATTTTAAGGAATTTAACTATTGGTTAAAATATTTTTATGAATGCGAAGATCTGTTTTGCAGATGGGAGAATCATGGAGATCAGACAGCTTGTCACCTTTGTCAATATTATCGAACAGCAGAGCTTCTCAAAAGCGGCGGCAGTGCTTGGCTACACGCAGGCCGCCGTGACGATCCAGATCCAGCAGCTGGAGCAGGAGTTTCACACGAAGTTCTTCAGCCGTGTCGGCAGGCGTATCGATCTTACGCCGCAGGGGCGGGAATTTGAAAAGTATGCAAGAGAGATCCTCAGAACATCGGATAATGCGTATAAGGCTATATCGGGGAGGGTCTTCCGCAGTTATTCCCTGCATATAGGGACGCTGAATTCCCTGCTGGCAGTCCGGATCCCGCAGCTGGTCAGGCACTTCTATATTCATTCACCGGAGACGCATCTGAAAATAACTGCAGGGCTGCCGCGGGAACTGACGGAGATGCTCAACCACAACCAGCTGGATATGATCTATCTGCTGGATAACCCCATCAGTAATCCGGCCTGGGTAAAGGTACTGGAAGCACCCGAAGAGATCGTCTTCGTGGCTTCGACGCATTCCTATCTGGCAAGGGCCTCTTCGGTTCCGCTGAAAGAACTGACTGCACTTCCGCTTTTCCTTACAGAGCAGCATACGAATTACCGGCAGATGCTGGACCAGATGTTCATAGAGCGGGGGCTGGAAGTCCGCCCGTTTTTTGAAACAGGCAACACGGACGTGATCATCCGGCTGATCCAGGCGAACCAGGGCGTATCCTTCCTGCCGAGGCTCGCCGTGGAAGAGAGCGTAAAAAACGGGAAGCTGGCCGTGATCAATGTGGAGGATATTTCTCTTAAAATGTACAGGCAGCTGTTCTATCACAGGAATAAATGGGTGACGGAAGAGATGAAGGAAGTCATACGGTTCGGCAGGACGCTGACAGACAGGCCGGCAAACGTGAAATAGAGCCTTCGTTTTCTTGAATTTTTGTATGATATCGCTTATACTCTTCTCAATAAAATGAATCCCTGGTGAGGTAAACGTGGAAGATAAAGATAAAAAATTTGCAGTGCTGATCGATGCGGACAATATATCGCCGAAGTATATTAAATACATTCTGGAAGAAATCTCCGATTTCGGAACGGCTACCTATAAGAGAATATACGGAGACTGGACGGATCAGACAAAACGCGGCTGGAAAGACGTGATCCTGGAATGGTCCGTGAACCCGATTCAGCAGTACAGCTATACAACGGGAAAGAATTCGACAGATTCCGCTATGATCATAGATGCCATGGATATTCTGTATTCCGGCAGCGTGCAGGGGTTCTGTCTGGTATCCTCTGACTCGGATTTTACGAAGCTTGCGCAGCGCTTAAGGGAAGCGGGCATGTTCGTCCTGGGCATGGGCGAGAGCAAGACGCCGAAACCTTTCCGGGCTGCCTGTGACAACTTCAAGATCCTGGATGTCATCTCCCAGGCAGAATCAGACAGTCATTCGCCGGCGCCTGTAACGGGAGAGATCGATAAAGCGGATATTACGAGCATTCACGATATCAAGAAAGCCATCTTCAAGATGATGACCGAGAATACGAACCAGGGAAAAATGACCGGCATGGCGGATATGGGAAACTTCCTTGCGAAGAGATTCTCCGAGTTCGACGTCAGGAACTACGGCTTTTCCAAACTTTCGACATTCCTGGAAAGCCTGGATGAATTTGAGGTCGTGAAGGAAGGGACCACGTATTTTGTCGTGGACAAGCGTTCCGAAGTTCCGATCAATGAGATCGAACGCGAGATCGAACTGATCCTGGAAGAGAACGGCGGAGAGGTGTCTAATCTCAGCATTATCAATGACGAGATCAAGAAAGCTTTTCCCGGATTTCATGTCAAACAGTATGGATTTGCGAGATTTTCCAGTTTCATCAAGAGCCTGCCGCAGTTCGAGATCCGTGACAATTCCGTACGGCTGAGTCATGATTATTATTACTATGAGGAATACGGCAGGGACGGGACGGAGCCGCACAGGACCACAAGAAGAAAAAAATAACGAAGGAGACCATCTGCAATGGAAGTGATGAACGAGACAATAAAGACCCTGACGGCACGCAGGAGTATGAGAAAATTCAAAAAGGAACAGATCCTTGAGAAAGAACTGGAACAGATCCTTGCAGCTGCAGTAAACGCGCCGAGCGGAAGAAATACCCAGCCCGCGAAGATCGTTGTCATTCAGGATGAAGAAACGATCGAAAGACTCAGGAAACTGCATCAGAAAGTGCTGGGAAATGATAAGATCGATGCACTGTACGGCGCGCCTACCGTCGTTGTTGTCCTGGCGGATCCGGAAGTGAACGCCACCTGGCATGACGACGGCGTGCTCGTGCTCGGAAATATGGTGAATGCCGCCTATTCGCTCGGCATCGGATCCTGCTATATCTACCGCGCGGAACCGATCTTTGATATGCCGGAAGGCAAGGCGCTTTTAAGAGAGTGGGGGATTCCGGAGCGTTTCCGCGGGATCGGCCACTGCATACTCGGATATCCTGACGGAGAGGAGAAACCGATCACCCATAAGGAAGATTATATCGTCCGCGTCTGATAGGGAGGTTTTCATGAAGTTATTATCAGTTGCGATTCCCTGTTATAACTCCGCCGCCTATATGGAAAAGTGCATCAAATCGCTTCTGCCCGGCGGAAAATATGTGGAGATCATTATTGTTGACGACGGATCGTTCAAGGATGATACCGCCCGTATTGCGGATGAATATGCCGCGAAATATCCGGATATCATAAAGGCCGTGCATCAGGAGAACGGCGGACACGGGGAAGCGGTGAATACGGGACTTGCCCATGCTACGGGAAAGTATTTCAAGGTGGTCGATTCCGATGACCATGTCAGCAGGAAATCTTATAAGAAGGTGCTGGAGACGCTTCGGGAGATCACGGACGCCGGTGAATACATCGATATGCTCGTGTGCAATTACGTGTATGACAAGGAAGGCGCTTCCCGCAAGAAAGTCATGCGTTTTGACAATGCATTCCCGGAAGGGAAGATCTTCACCTGGGAGGATATGGGAAAACTCCACACGGGACAGTATATTCTGATGCATTCGGTCATCTATCGGACGAAGATGCTGAAAGAATGTGAGATGGTGCTGCCGAAGCATACGTTCTATGTAGATAATTATTTTGTCTATCATCCGCTTCCGTATGTGAAAAAACTCTATTATCTGAATGAGAATTTCTACAGATATTACATAGGAAGAGAAGACCAGTCCGTCAATGAAAAGATCATGATCAGCCGTCTGGACCAGCAGATCAGGGTGAATAAACTGATGATCGACGACTGTGACCTGGAAGAACTGAAAGATAAAAAAGTCGCCCGCTATATGTACAGCTATCTTCTGATCATGACGATCATTTCGTCTATTATGGCGATCCGGTCCCACGATCCGGAAAAACTTCAGATGAAGGAAGATCTCTGGAATTATCTGAAGGAGACCAGGCCTGCCATGTACAGGAAGCTCAGGATGACGCCGCTCGGCATAGCCGCGCATCTGCCGGGAGAGGCCGGCAGGACCATGTGCGAGAGAGTATACGGACTGGCACAGAAGATCTACGGATTCAACTGACCGGAGTGCTGCCGATGAGAGTGATTGCGGGAAAAGCAGGGAGACTGCTGCTGAAAAGCGTGCCGGGGTATACCACCCGGCCGACAGTCGACAAGTATAAGGAGACACTGTTCAATATACTGGCGCCGTATATTCCCGGCGCCCGTTTTCTGGATCTGTTTGCCGGAAGCGGCGCGATCGGCATTGAAGCGCTGAGCCGCGGGGCTGCGGAGTGCGTATTCGCGGAAAAGGATATGCGCGCCGTCAAAGTCATCAGGGAAAATCTGAGACATACAAAGCTGGATGCGGATGCCAGAGTAATGCCGGGGGATGCGGGGGTCGTGCTGGCAGGACTGGACAGAGAAGGCAGGTCTTTTGATATTATCTTCATGGATCCGCCGTATGCGGGTGGTTTTTATGAAAGCATACTGACATTTCTTTCCTCGTCCGCTCTGCTGAATGATGATACGGTCATTGTGGCAGAGGCGGCGCTTCAGGAAGATTTCTCCTTCCTTGAAGATACCGGACTGTCCGAGTACAGGAGGAAGGAATACAAAACAAATATGCATGTTTTTATCAGAAGGAGAGGGAATGGATAATAAGAAGGTAAGGATCGGTATTTATCCCGGAAGCTTTGATCCGATCACGCTGGGACATCTGGATATCATAGAAAGATCCTCGAGACTTTTTGATATCCTGATCGTCGGTGTTCTCGTAAATGCCGCAAAAAAGCCGTTGTTTTTGGCGGAAGAACGTGTTAAGATGATACAGAGTGTGACTTCTCATATAGACAATGTGAGAGTCTGCTCGTTCGGCGGTCTTCTGGTCGATTTTGCAAAACAGGAGCATGCCGAATTCATCGTTCGCGGACTTCGCGCCGTGACGGATTTTGAATACGAACTGCAGATGGCTCAGATGAACAGGACCATGTGCCCGGGCATAGACACCATTTTCCTTACGACAGATCTTCGCTATGCATATTTAAGCTCCAGTGTAGTGAAGGAGGTTGCTTCTTACGGCGGGAATATAGACAGATTTATCCCCGCAAGCCTGGTCCCTGAGGTGAAGAGCCGGTGCAATCCCATATCCGCAGACAAAAAAGGGAGCCAGGAGGATAAGAAAAAATGAGCAAGATCGAACAGATCATCAGTGAAATTGAAGAATATCTTGACGGATGCAAGCCGCAGGCTTTTTCCGGCAGCAAGAAGATCATCGTGGAAAAAGACGTGATCGACGAGATGCTGGTAGAGCTTCGGATGAGCACACCGGAGGAAATAAAGAAATATCAGAAGATCATCGCCAGCAAAGACGCCATTATGGCAGATGCCCAGCAGAAAGCGGACGTGATGATCGCGGATGCGCAGCGTGAATCACAGGCCCTGGTGGATCAGTCAGAGGTCGTTCAGCTTGCCAACAGACAGGCACGCGATATCGTCGAAGAGGCCCAGTCACAGGCACAGGCGATCATCGACGGCGCTGTTACCGAGGCAAATGCCGTCAGAGAGGGCGCCATGAATTACACGGACAGCGCCCTGAAGAACCTGCAGACGATCATCTCCCATTCGATGGATGATTCCAAAGCCCGTTTTGATGCCTATCTGAATCAGATGCGTTCCAGTTATGATGTCATCACTGCAAACCGCAGAGAACTTGGCATAGCCGCAGGGGAAGCCGCAGAAGAGGAAGAACCGCTTCCCGATATCGCCATCAGTTCTCCTTCAGATGATGACGATTTTGCCATCGACCTTCCTCTTGGCGAATGATAAAGAATAGTAAGGATTAATCTGAGGGAGCCCCGGCTGCGGTCGCTCCCTGTTTTAGATAAGGAGGAATCAGATATATGCGTTCAGCAGACAGTGTCATGCGTTATTTTCATGAGATCTGCAGCATCCCCCACCCCTCTTTTCAGATGGAGGAGATCAGCGATTACTGTGTAAATTTCGCGAAGGAAAGAGGCCTCGCCGTTACAAAAGACGAGGCTTGCAATGTGGTTATCAGAGTGCCCGGGACTTCCAGCAGAAGATTTGAACCGCCGGTTATCCTGCAGGCACATCTGGACATGGTCCCGGCGGTAGCCGCAGGTGTGGACTTCGATTTTTCAAAGGACAGCCTGAAGGTTGTCGAAGAGGACGACTGGATCTTTGCCGAGGGAACCTCGCTTGGAGCAGACGACGGCATTGGCGTCGCCCTCTGCCTTGCCCTGATCAATTCGGACGATATCCCGCATCCCCCGCTCATTTGTGTATTTACTGCAAATGAAGAGGTCGGCATGCTCGGCGCGAAGGCACTTGACATGAGCAGCATCAAAGCGTCCAGAATGATCAATCTCGATCACTGTGAGGAAGGTTCGATCGTGATCGGCTGCGCCGGCGGCGCCACCGCAGAGCTTACGCTTCCGATCGAAAGAAAAGAGATCACCGGAAAGCTCATCCGGATCGAGATCACGGGCATGAAGGGCGGTCATTCCGGAGAAAAGATCCATCTTGGCGGCGCCAATGCGCTCAGAATGCCCGGAAGGATCATCCGTGAGATGGTATACAGCGGACATGCCGGTTTCGGACTGGCGGAATACGGCGGCGGGACCGCAGAGAATGCTATCCCGAAGAATTCGTTCTGCGTGCTTGCAGTGCCTGAAGAGAATGCAGCTGCGATTCAGGAAGCTGCAGAAGCGGCTGCTGATATCCTGAGAGCCAGATGGAGAAAGAAAGAGCCCGGCATGAAGATCGAGATCACTTCCTGCGACGGAAGTGCAAACGCTCTGACCTTCGAATCCACCCGTGCTTTTGCAAGACTGATCAGGGATATGCCGAACGGCCTGATGAAGATGAGCGATGAAATGCTCGATCTTCCGGAAACTTCGCTCAATCTCGGAAAGGGCTGGCTTACGGAGGATGCCGGAAAGCTGGTCTATCTGCTCCGGAGCAGCGTGGATGCGGAGAAGGAGAGACTGAAGACCGAAGTGGAGAACATCGTGAAGGATTACGGCGGAACTGCCGAGTTCTCTTCGGATTACCCCGGATGGCCGATCCAGCTGGATTCACCGCTTCAGAATCTTGCCGGCATGGTCTGGAAATGGGAGACCGATGAGACGCTTGAGATCACAGCCACACACGGCGGCCTGGAGTGCGGCGTTTTTGCTGCCGCTTATCCGGATATGGATATCATTTCCATCGGACCGACAATGCTTGACATTCATACCTCCGGTGAGAGGCTGTCACTGTCCTCCGTGGAACTTGTCTGGAACTTCCTGACCCAGATGATGGAGCAGCTGTAATCATTTTATGGATCCGAATTTGCTGCCGCAGGCCTTTAAAGATCATATAAAGGCTTTGCTGGCCGATGAATATAAAGCCTATGAAGAAAGCCTGGATGCCGTGCCCTGCGCCGGCATCAGGCTTAATCTTATAAAATGCCGGAAGTCGGATATGGAGTCATTCGCCGATATTGCGGGAGCACCCGTAAGCTGGTGCGGGGAAGGTTTTTACGCAGCAGAAGGCGCGGCTCCGTCGGAACAGCCGGCATATTTTGCAGGACTGTATTATATACAGGAGCCTTCGGCAATGTCGCCGGCTGCTTATCTGCCGGTCAGGCCTGGCGCCAGGGTGCTGGATCTGTGTGCAGCGCCCGGCGGGAAATCCACTCAGCTGGCCGGGAAGATGAACGGCGGCGTGCTGTATGCAAACGATATCAGTCCGTCCAGAGGCAGGGCACTGTTAAAGAATCTGGAGAGGGCAGGCGCAAAGGATATCTTCGTGACGGCGGAGACACCGGAGCGGCTCGAAAGAGCTTTTCCGGGATATTTTGATTCCGTGCTCGTCGACGCACCCTGCTCGGGAGAAGGAATGGTCCGGAAGGATCCGTCCATTCTCAAGGACTGGATGGAGAGAGGGCCGCAGTATTATTCCGTGATCCAGAAGGAGATCCTGGAATCCGCTGCGGGAATGACAGCGGACGGCGGATCCCTGCTGTATTCCACATGCACTTTCTCCGAAGAGGAAGATGAGGATATCATTTCGGATTTCCTGGAGAAGCACAGTGATTTTACACTGGTCCCGCTGCATCCGGCAGACGGTGCGGTAAGCGGAAAACTTCCCGGCACCCTGAAATTCTGGCCGCACAGAGTCAGGGGAGAAGGACATTTCCTGGCACTCATGAAAAAGCGCGGCGAGGCGGAAGACCGTGCATTGACGGAGGAATATCCGGTAAAGATCCAGGGGCTTGACGGAATCACGGTCAGAACACGGGGAGCCGGAAAGATCTTTCAAAAAGACAGTCTCCGTTATCTGCTTCCGGGAAATGAGAAGGTGATACCGGGCTTGCGGTATCTGCGTACAGGGCTTTTGCTCGGCGAAGACAAGGGGAAACGTTTTGTTCCCTCCCAGGCGCTGGCCATGGCTCTGCGGGCGGAAGATGCGGAATATACACTTCGTCTGCACGCGGAGGACAGCAGACTCAAGAGATATCTGAAAGGAGAGTCCGTCGACAGCGCAGGTGCGGAAACAGTGCCTGAAGGCGCAAGGATACTGATCCTGTATGAAAAATGGCCGCTCGGCTTTGCCAAAAAGAACAGAGGGCTTTTGAAAAACGAACTGAATCCGGGATGGCGGATCATGTGACCGCATTTCCGGACCGGTGCAATAAAGAATGATCAGGAGAAGGAGGATACGGAAATGAAGTTTACATGGAAAGGACATTCCTGCTTTGTCGTAGAGGACAAAGGGTATAAAGTCGCATTCGATCCTTTCGGCGATGACACAGTGCCGGGATACGGAAAAGTGCGCGTGACAGCGGATGCAGTTCTCTGCAGTCATGAGCACAGGGATCATGGATTCAGAGACGGCGTAAAGATCGAAAAATCCGGCGCGGCAGATCCGTTCCTGATCACGACGGTCGAATGCCCGCACGATGACGCCGGCGGCAGCAAGCGCGGAATGAATACCATCTATATCCTGGACGACGGGGAATTCCGTTTCGCGCATTTCGGCGATATCGGCTGCCCGCTTACGGACGACCAGATCGAAGAGATCGGAAAGCTCGATCTGGCGCTGGTACCGGTCGGTGGTTACTACACCATGGAGCCGGACGGAATCTATGAACTGATGCAGAAGCTGGATCCGAAGGTCGTCGTGCCGATGCATTACCGCAACGGAGAACTCGGATATCCCGTCATCGGAACGCTGGACGCCTATCTTGATCTGGTTAAGGGCGATATCGTTAAGTATGATACGAACGAATTTGAACTGACAAAGGATACGCCGGCACAGACCGCGATCCTGAAGTATCTGGGCTGAATACCGGGCTGCTGAGGAATATCGTTTTCGGAGGAATCAATGGAACGCGGAACATACGGATACATAAAACACAGACAGAGCTTTCTCTTTAAAATGACGCTGGCATGCGCGGCCGCTGTCGCTTTGCTTGCAACGATCGGCTTTATTATCTGGCGGACCAGGTTCAACCTGCTCATGATCCCCTCCATGCTCTGCGTTCTTCCTTTGGCCAATTACCTGGCTTCCTATGCCGCTATGGCGAAGTATCATACCCCTTCGGAGGAACTGTTTGCAGCCGTAAAAGCGTATGATGATGCGGGCATGCTGATGTCCGACATGATCGTAGTGGATGAAAAAGGCCGCCGCGCCGGGCTGGATCTGGCCGTCATCTACAAGAACGGGATCGTAGGCTATCAGGGCAATGAGAAAGAAAGCCGCGACCGCGTGGAGATCACGATCAATGACACGCTGAAGTCGCGCGGGATCCCGATGCGCATAAAGGTCTTTCGGAATTTTAATGAATTTACGGCCAGGCTTTCGGATGTGCCGGCTGTGATCGAGGAAGCCGATGCAAGGAAGATCAGTCTTGCAAAAGATGCTGTCAAAGGCGTTATCATGTAGATCTTGTTTTGGAGTTGAATATGCGTGAGATCAGAATAGGAGAGCGCGAGGCAGGAATGCGTTTCAGCAATTATCTGAAGCGCATCCTTCCGGAAGCGCCCTCCGGTTTCATTTTTAAGATGCTGCGGAAAAAGAACATCACCCTGAACGGAGCGAAATCCGACGGAACGGATAAGATCGCCGCCGGCGATTCGGTGAAGCTTTTTCTGGCGGATGAGACGATGGAAAAATTCGGGTTCAGGATGACGGAACCGGCTCCGGAAAAGGAGACTGCCGGCACAGGCAGTCTCGGACAGAGCGCCGCTCCGGCTGCCGGGCCCGGTCCGGCACCGGGAAAGCCGCTTCCCGAACTGCAGGTGCTCTATGAAGATAAAGACGTGATCTTCTTCCTGAAACCGGCAGGACTGCTTTCGCAGAAAGCTTCGCCGGAGGATATTTCCGTAAATGAATGTCTGATCGATTATCTTATCAGAAGCGGTCAGATAAAGCGTGCTGATCTGAAACTGGTCAGGCCGTCGGTGTGCCACAGGCTGGACAGGAATACGTCCGGTGTGATCGGCGCGGGGAAGACGGCGGCAGGGCTGAAAATGCTCTCTGCCCTTCTGGCGGATCGGAGACTGGTAAAGGAATATCTGTGCCCGGCAGCCGGTACGGTCGGAAAAGCCGGGATGTATAAAGCTTATCTGACAAAGGATCATTCGGGAAATATCGTTTCCGTGAAGGCGGAGCCGCCGGGAGAGCTCGTTCGTACAGGAATTGCACCGCTGGCCCATAAAGACGGCATTACACTCCTGAAGGTGCATCTGGTCACCGGCAAGAGCCATCAGATCAGAGCGCATCTGGCGGCCATGGGCCATCCGGTGCTGGGCGACAGGAAGTACGGGGACGAAGCGTTCAATAAACAGTTCGCGCCGGAGCTGCCGAAGTACAGCCTGATGCTGCATTCCTGGAAGATCACGTTCCCGGATGCGGAGGATGTGCCGGAGAACCTGAGAGGGAGAACGGTCGCTGCGCCGCCGTACGACGCCTGGCGGAGACGCGGCGGAGGCTGCGGCAGGATCATCAGCGAACTGCTGAAGGAGGCAGGGATTTAGGACTTCGGCTCACTTCGGTCGCTCAGTATGACAGAACTGTGTCATCCTGAGGAGCAAAGCGACGAAGGATCCTCGCCGTAAAGCGTGCGGTTTCAGTAAAACCGAAGCAGGAAAACCTGCCTGAAAAAAGGAAGCTTTCTATGTCAACATGGAATACCAGGGGCCTCAGGGGATCAACGCTTGAGACGATGATCAATGCCTCGATCGAGATGTACCGGGACAAGCATCTGGCCCTCATCCAGAAGATCCCCACGCCCATCAAACCGATCAATATGGATAAGGAGAGCCGGCAGATCACCCTTGCCTATTTCGACCAGAAAAGTACGGTCGATTATATAGGCCTGGTGCAGGGCGTGCCGGTCTGCTTCGATGCGAAAGAATGCGCCGTTGATTCGATCCCGCTCCACAATATCCATGACCATCAGTACAGATTCATGAAGGAATTCGAGGAGCAGGGCGGGATCTCCTTCATTATTCTTCTCATGACACATAAGGATGAAGCATTCTATATTCCGTTTAAGGATATCGACAGCTTTATCAGGCGCCGGGAAGAAGGCGGCAGAAAAAGCTTCACCTACAACGAGATCGACAAAAGCTATGAGATCAGCGGGGAAGGCGGCCTGGCGCTGCATTTCCTGCCGCAGATCGCAAAGGATCTGGAGAGCAGGGACTGACAGGAGCACTGCCGGGGCTCACATCAGCCTTGACAACCGCCGTACATCTGCTATACTCATAGTCAACGCACTTTATCGTGTTAGCACGTTACCACACTAAAGCATTTGCGGAGGCGCCATGTTATCATTGCTTCATACACCGGACGGTGTAAGGGATTACCACGGACAGGAGCTCGCAGACAGAGCCATGGTCTGTGAACGGTTAAGAAAAGTATTCGAGAGCCGCGGGTATACGGAAGTCGTGACCCCGGTCTTCGAATATTTTGATATTTTCAATGCAGAACGCGGATCCGTTTCCTCCAGGAACATGTTCAAATTCTATGACAATGACGGTGAAACGCTCGTTCTGCGTCCGGATTTTACGCCTGCCATGGCCCGCTGCGCAGCCAAGTACTTTAACGATTCCCCGGTTCCGGTAAGACTTTCGTATATGGGCAACACCTATGTGAATTCTTCCGGACACAGGGGAAAAATGAGAGAAGAAATGCAGGCCGGCGCAGAACTGTCCGGAGATGACAGCTGTTATTCGGATGCGGAAATGCTGGATATGGCAGCGGCGCTGTTTGAAAAAGCGGGGATCCATGACTATATTATCGATGTCGGCGATGTCAGGTTCTTCAGAGGCCTTCTTTCGGAAACGAACCTGTCAGACGAACAGCGGGCAAAGATCAAACGGCTGCTGTCCAAGAAGAATTTCTACCGCCTTACGGAAGTCCTTTCCGAATACGGTATTGATGAAAAGATCGCGGAAGGTCTTGCAGAACTTGCCGAGCTTTACGGAGATCCGGAGGAAGTGCTTGCCTGTGCCGAAAAATTCGATGTCAATGAGGCTACCCATACGGCGCTCGGAAGACTGAAGGATATACTGCGCGCCGCGGAATGCTTCGGCATCACAGACAGGATCCGGCTGGACATGGGGATGATCGGACGGATGGAATATTATACCGGCATGATCTTCAAGGCATACGCCGAAGGCGCGGGGGAACCTGTCGTCAGCGGCGGAAGATATGACGGCCTGCTGTCCCAGTTCGGGAGATCCGTGCCGGCGGTCGGCTTCGGCATGTCCGTGGATGTCCTGATGCAGGCGGTGGAAGCTTCCGAGACCTATATCCTGAGCGGAAATTCAGCGCGGATGATCGTATTTGATGACGAACGGTCGGATGAAGCGATCCTGCTCGCAAAGCAGCTCAGGAATGCCGGAAACAATATCCTGCTGCAGCGTTCCGTCAGCATTGATTACGCCAAACATGATGAATCCGCGCTCCGGAATGTCCACGAAATATACATCCTGCATGCCGGTACGGATGAAATCATTCATGAGAAAGTCTGATCTGTTCATATTGGAGGACCCGGAGTATGATAACGATAGCACTTGCGAAGGGAAGACTGGCACGGGAGACGAACGAACTCCTTTCCCGATGCGGGATCATGATTCCCGAGCTGGAAGATAAAGATACCAGAAAACTGATCTTTACGAATAAGGAAGCGGGCATCAATGTGTTCCTGTCAAAGCCGTCGGATGTTCCCACCTATGTCGAATACGGCGCAGCTGATATCGGCGTGGTCGGAAGGGATACGCTGCTTGAGGAGAACAGGGATCTGTACGAAGTGCTGGATCTCGGCTTCGGGAAATGCCGGATGTGTGTCTGCGGAAGGCCGGAAGACGCCGGGAAGCTGAAGAACAGCCGGCAGATCCGCGTGGCGACAAAGTATCCCGTGATCGCAAAGGATTATTTTCATAACAGAAAGTTCCAGACGGTCGAGATCATCAAGCTGAACGGTTCGGTGGAACTTGCCCCTCTTGTGGGTCTGGCGGATGTGATCGTCGATATCGTGGAGACGGGGAGCACCCTGCATGAGAACGGGCTGGATGTCCTGGAGACAGTCATCCCGCTTTCCGCGCGCATGGTCGTGAACCAGGTGTCTATGAAGATGAAGGAACGGGAGATCAAACCGTTCATCAAAAGCATCAAGGCAGTGCTGTAAGCCTGTCATTCCGCCTGCGCGGGAGCCTGTCCCGGAAGGCCTCCTTTTAACTGTCATCCAGAGGAGCGGAGCGACGAAGGATCCACCGCGTAAATTCAGCGGTTTTTTGGAAAACCGCCTGTGTGAAAACTGAAGATTGAAGGAAACAAATCCAATGAAAGCCTGTACGATCATTACACTTCCGGATATTCCGGAAGATATCAAAAATACTGCACCCCGCGTCATCCTTGCCGTCGACCCGGCTGAAGATGACGCTGCGCGTGAGCGTTCGATCACAGCCCTGAAGGCCCTGAAGGCGGCTGTTCCCTCTGTCATCCTTGTCAAAGGGATCATCAAACGCCTGGAGGATGTCAAAAAATATCTCTATGCCGGCGGCACCTATATCGTTGCAGATAACGTTCCGGAGGAATTATATGCCGAAGCGGCAGCGCGTTTCGGAGGAGAAAGGCTTCTCCGGCGTGCAGAGGATTATGAACCGCCGAAGCCCGCTTTTTCCTGGTCTGCGCTCAAGACCAATGAAAACGGCCTGATACCGGTCGTCGTACAGGACGCAGGAACAAATGCCGTGCTCATGGTCGCCTGGCAGAATGAAGAAGCCTTTAACACCACGATCCGTACCGGTATCATGACTTACTGGTCAAGGAGCCGCGGTGCGCTGTGGGTGAAAGGGGAAACATCGGGCAACTATCAGTATCTGCGGTCCCTGAAGATCGACTGCGACAATGACACGCTTCTGGCGCAGGTGCTGCCGGCCGGCCCGGCCTGTCATACGGGGAATTATTCCTGCTTCTACAGGGATGTTGTGCCGGATGAATTCCGTGAACGCGGTATTTCTGATGTCCTGAAGGAAGTATATGCTGTCATCGAAGACAGAAAACAGCATCCGAAGGAAGGTTCCTATACCAATTATCTGTTCGATAAAGGGACAGATAAGATCTGCAAGAAGATCGGAGAGGAAGCCACGGAAGTAGTGATCGCAGCAAAGAATGATGCAAAAGAAGAACTGGTTTATGAAGTCTCTGATCTCCTGTATCATACCATGGTCATGATGTCAAAGATGGGCGTCACATGGGAGAATATCGCAAAAGAACTTGCAGAGAGAGGATGACCCGGGAAACAGATACAATGCAGCAAAAACCATCTGTACCATTCTGCCGTTATTCCGGAAGCCCGGAAAGCGGCTTTTTTTCTGACCGGATGGAAGGAAACATTGTTTCTTTGTTCATATTCTGGTATGTTTATTAAGAGTGCAGATCTATGCAGCCGCAAAAGGAGTATGCGGCTGTCTGACCGGGAAATCACTGTCCGGACCGGCAGAGGAATGGTCGGCCGGCGGTTTTTCGGGAAAATGCTCAGGAGGAGCAGCGATGGAAGAGAACGACAACGGAACGGTATTTCGAAAAAAGACGCTCGACCGCATTTCATCCCCGGATCAGCTCACAGACTATCTGAAGGTGACGAATCCGGGAATCTGGGCGGTTCTGGCGGCCGTAATTCTGCTTTTGGCAGGACTGCTTGCATGGTCTATGGTGGGGACGCTGGAGACGAAGACAGAAGTCAAAGTCGCAGTATCCGATCATACCGCACAGATCATACCGCTCGGATCTGAAACGCTGGCGGAGGGAATGCCCCTTCGTGTAAACGGTGAGGAATACAGGATCGCCTATGCCAAATCGGATGAATACGGACGCTCTGTAGGGGCGGCGGAGGTGGGACTTCCGGACGGGACTTATGACGGTACTGTTGTAACGGAAGCGGTACATCCTATCAGTTTCCTGCTGGAAAGCAGGTGAATACATGGTGAAGAAAGCAATAAGACCGACACTGACAAAGGGTGTCGCCAAAGTACCTGTGATCATGCAGCTGGAAGCACTGGAATGCGGTGCAGCAGCACTGTGTATGGTCATGGCTTATTACGGGAAATGGATACCGCTGGAGCAGGTGCGGCAGGATTGCGGCGTCTCCCGGGACGGGAGCAAGGCAAAGAATATCTACCTGGCAGCGGAACATTACGGTTTTTCCGTCAAAGCATTTCGCATGAACCCGGAATCTCTCAGGGATAACGGACAGTTTCCCTGCATTATCCACTGGAACATGAATCACTTCGTTGTTCTGGACGGCTTCCGGGGCAAGTGGGTCTATCTGAATGACCCGGCAAGGGGCCAGGTCAGGGTGAGCTGGGAGGAGTTTGACCGCGCCTTTACAGGCGTGACGATCATCCCCGTGCCGGGAGAAAACTTTGAGCCGGGCGGAAAACGCCGGAGTACCATAGATTTTGCCCGCAGGCGTCTGGTCGGTGCCGGCACCGCGGTTGTTTTTGTGATGCTGACAACAGCGATCTCCTATCTTTTCGGCATCGCGGGTTCTGTGACCTCCCGCATTTTTATGGACCGTCTGCTGACGGGCATCAACAGGGACTGGCTGTATCCTTTCCTTGCTGTGATGATCCTGCTGGCGGCGATCCAGCTTACCGTGGCGTGGGTACAGACGATCTATTCCCTGAAGATCAATGGCAAGATGGCTGTGATCGGAAATACAACATACATGTGGAAAGTGCTGCATCTGCCGATGGAGTTTTTCTCCCAGCGTCTGGCAGGAGATATTCAAAGCCGGGCAGGGATGAATGCCTCCATCGCGGGAACACTGGTGAACACTTTTGCACCGCTTTTGCTGAACACAGTTATGATGGTATTCTACCTCGTGCTGATGCTTCGGCAGAGCCCCCTTCTTTCCCTGATCGGCATCGCAGCACTGACGCTGAACGCATTCATGTCCCGGATCATTTCGAACAGGCGCATAAACCTGACACGGGTGCTGATGCGTGACACCGGTAAGCTGGAATCTTCTACGGTGACCGGCATCAGTATGATCGAGACGATCAAAGCCAGCGGTGCGGAAAACGGTTTCTTTCAGAAATGGGCAGGGTATCAGGCTTCTGTGAACACACAGAATGTCAAAGCAGCCAGAAGCAGTCAGTTCATCGGTGTGATCCCGGCTTTCTTTTCCACCCTGGCAAATTACACTGTACTGGTCATCGGTGTGTGGATGACAATGAACGGGACATTCACGCTTGGTGCCGTGCTGATGTTCCAGGGATTCCTGGGTTCCTTTATGTCTCCCGCCATGACACTGGTCAGTGCCGGACAGATCATTCAGGAAATGCGGACTCAGATGGAGCGGGTCGAAGATGTAATGGAATATCCGACGGATGAAAATGTGATTGAACATGCCCCGGAGGATGCAGAACTCTCCAAGCTGAAGGGCAATATTGAACTGAAAAACATTACCTTCGGTTATTCCCGTCTGGAAGAGCCGTTGATCACGGATTTTTCCCTGTCGCTGAAAACCGGACAGCGGGTAGCGCTGGTCGGGACTTCCGGCTGCGGAAAATCCACGGTCTCCAAACTCCTTTCCGGACTGTATCAGCCGTGGAGCGGTGAGATCCTGTTTGACGGAAAACCGCGCAGCGCCTATCCCCGCGAGGTAATGGTGGGGTCGCTGGCGGTGGTGGATCAGGATATCATCCTGTTTGAGGATACCGTGGCGAACAATATCAAAATGTGGGACGATTCCATCCAGGATTTCGAAATGATCCTGGCTGCGCGCGATGCGCAGATCCATGACGACATTACGGCACTTCCCGGGGGATATCAGCACAAGCTCATCAGCGGCGGCAAGAACTTCTCCGGCGGCCAGAGGCAAAGGCTGGAGATCGCCCGCGTGCTGGCGCAGGATCCGACGATCATCATTCTTGATGAAGCTACCTCCGCCCTGGATGCCAGGACAGAGTATGAGGTCGTGAATGCGATCCGGGACCGCGGCATTACCTGCGTCGTCATTGCCCACCGGCTTTCTACCGTGCGGGACTGTGATGAGATCATCGTCCTTGACCATGGCAAGGTAGCCGAGCGCGGCACCCACGATGAACTGATGGCCCTGGACGGCGCCTATGCCGACCTGGTGGCAAATGAATAAGGGGGTGGCGTGATGGGATGGTTTGAAAATCAGATCGAAGAACGCAGAAATGCCGATCAGCAGCTCCTGGAAGATTCTTTTGTTAGAATTGCCGGCGTCGTGCTGGGGCAGCGTACCGCACAGCGGATCAAAGATGAACGAATCGTAGCGAAGAACGCCATCGGCGAGATCCTGAAATACTATCACTATAAAACAGCCGAGATTCCGGAAGAGTTAAAAAGCATCGAAGAGCAGGTCGATTACTGCCTGCGGCCGAACGGGCTGATGCGCCGGACAGTAGAGCTGAAAGAAGGCTGGTACAGGGACGCTTTCGGTCCGGTCCTTGCCTTTACCAGAGAGGACAGTCTGCCTGTGGCACTGCTGCCGGGAAAGTTTACGGGATATGTCTTCAATGATCCGAAAACAGGGGAGCATAAGCGCCTGAACGCTGAAAACGCAGCGCTGTTTGAAAACGAAGCAATTTGCTTTTACCGCCCGCTTCCGCAGAAAAGTCTGGGGATTCCCGATCTGCTTCTTTATATGAAGCACTGTATCACTATAAGCGATATTGTCATGATCGCCGTTGGCACGCTGGCCGTAACGCTCGTCGGACTGATCATGCCCCGGATTACCCGGGCGCTTACCGGTCCGGTGCTCGCCAGCGGGCGGGCGGATGCCCTGATCGGGATCGCGGTCTGTATGATCTGCGTCTCGCTTTCCGCGCAGCTCATCAGCAGTGTAAAGAATCTGGTGCAGGCCAGACTGAGTACAAAGACCTCGCTGGGTGTGCAGGCTTCCATGATGATGAGGCTGCTGACACTGCCGGCATCCTTCTTCCGGAAATACAGTCCCGGTGAGCTGAAAAGCCGCTCCATGTCGGTCAACCAGCTCTGTTCCATGATGCTCGATATGGTAATGAGTACCGGTCTTACTTCCCTGACCTCTCTTTTGTATATCGGTCAGATCTTCCGGTTTACCCCGGTCCTGGTGATCCCGTCCGTTCTCATCGTGCTGGTGACGGTAGTTTTCTCCATCATCTCTACGCTGGTGCAGATCAGGATCAAGCGAAAGGAGATGGAGCACAGTGCGAAAGAATCCGGTATGAGCTACAGCATCATTTCGGGCGTGCAGAAGATCAAACTCTCCGGTGCTGAAAAAAGGGTCTTTGCCAAGTGGCTGGATGTGTACGCCGAAGGTGCAGAGTTGATCTATAATCCGCCGATGTTTATCAAGATCAATGGTGTGATCTCCACGGCGATCAGCCTTATATCCACGATCGTACTGTACTACATAGCGGTAAAGAGCGGGATCAGTCAGTCGAATTACTTTGCCTTTACAGCATCCTATGGAATGCTGATGGGCGCATTCATGTCTGTATCCGGAATCGCACTTTCAGCTGCGCAGATCAAGCCGATCCTGGAAATGGCGGAGCCTTTCCTGAAAACTGCGCCGGAAACGGCAGAGAGAAAAGAAATCGTTACGCATATCTCCGGCAGTATCGAAATGAATCATGTGTCATTCCGTTATGAGGACAGTGCACCTTATATCATCAATGACCTTTCGCTTAAGATCCGGCCCGGAGAATACGTTGCCGTAGTCGGACGGACCGGCTGCGGAAAATCCACACTGGTGCGGCTGCTGCTGGGCTTTGAGAAACCGGAAAAAGGCGCTGTCTACTACGACGGAAAAGATATCGAAGGTCTTGATCTTCCCTCTCTTCGCCGGAAGATCGGTACGGTCATGCAGGACGCAGGCCTGTTCCAGGGCGACATCTATTCCAATATCGTCATCACTGCCCCTGAACTGACGCTGAGTGCAGCCTGGGAAGCAGCGGAAAAAGCCGGGATCGCAGAGGATATCCGGGCTATGCCCATGGGCATGCACACCATGGTCTCCGAGGGGCAGGGAGGCATCTCCGGCGGGCAGCGCCAGAGACTGATGATCGCCCGTGCCATTGCGCCGGAGCCGAAACTGCTGATCTTTGACGAGGCCACTTCCGCCCTGGACAATAAGACCCAGCGGCAGGTATCCGAGGCGCTGGACGCCATGGGCTGTACACGGATCGTCATCGCGCACAGGCTTTCCACTATAAAGCACTGTGACCGTATCCTGGTCCTTGACGGCGGAAGCGTCGTGGAGGACGGGACTTATGAGGAGCTGATCGAAAAGGGAGGCATCTTTGCGGCGCTGGTGGAGCGGCAGAGACTGGACACAGCAGGATGATCTGAGGAAAGGTTTATCAGTTATTGACAATGGATACCAAAGGCATTCTTTTATGGGCAGGCTTTATCATCATCTGTGCAGCCATCTGGCTGGTCTCGCGGAGCATGAAGAAGCAGATTGAAAAAAACGGGATTGAGAGCATTGGCGTAATCTCACGGATCGTGGATGAGGGCGGATCGGAGGATATCGATCTTCAGTATTATGCACGCTATCAGACGGAGGACGGAGAAGAAGTCGAGGGGCTTCTGTCCAATCCCTCGCCGGATCTGGAAGAAGGACAGCAGGTGCGGCTTAAGTATCATCCGAAATACAGGACAAATGCGCGGCTGATCAGATAAACAGCGTACGGAGATATCCGTTATATATGCAGTACGGTTTCAGATCCTGCTGATCGTCATTAATGCGGTCAACGGGATCGTAGATAGTCTCTATGCCAGTAATGTTATCGGCAAAACGGTTATGAGCGCTATTGGGCTCTACGGTCCGCTCAACCATTTCCTGTATGCTGCAAGCATTATGCTGGTCAGCGGTTCCCAGATCCTGTACGGCAGGTATATTGTAAGGGACCGGGAACGGATCAACAGCCTGTTCTCTGTCAATCTGATCGTTTCCACTGTACTGTCTGTTCTTACCTCCGCCCTGCTGACTGTGGGTGTTCTGACCGGGCTGACCCGGCTGATCCGGTCTATACCATGACACTCATGGGATTCCGGATTTTGCCGCTGTGTATGCCGCTGGCCCTGGTCAGCCTGCATTTTGCCTGTGCCGCCCAGACCATGAAAAGAAAATACCTCCGGATCATCCTGCCCATTACAGACGGGGCAGTCGGTGTGATCCTTTGCAGTTTCTTCCTGATCCCGGCATGGAAGATGAACGGCCTTTATATTTCGAATGTTCTGAACGGCGTGATCTGTTTTCTGGTCGTTCTCATCGCTGCCTGGATCCCCCGGAAGCGCTGCCCCCGTAATCTGGAAGACCTTATGCTGATCCCGGAAGGCTTTGGTGCAGCGGAAAATGACAGGCTCGACATTACAGTCCGGGAGATCGGGCAGGTCGTCAGTGTTTCCGCGCAGGTGATTGATTTCTGCCGCGGACGGGGCGTCGACGGAAGACGGGCTTATCTGGCCGGCCTGTTCCTGGAGGAGATGGCGGGCAATGTTGTCTCCCACGGTTTTTCAAAGGATAATAAAGATCATTCTGTGGATATCCGTGTGGTGCACAAAGACAATGACATTATTCTTCGGATCCGGGATAACTGCAGAGCATTTGACCCCTCAGAACGGGCTATGATAACAGAACAGAGAGATTTCGGCAAGAACGTAGGTATCCGGATCGTTTACGGAATGGCCAGGGAAGTGACGTATCAGAACCTTCTGGGAATGAATGTACTTACTGTATCGATTTAAGAAGGAGTGTGAAAACATTATGGCATTTACTCTTTTTGAACGTTGGAGTCCGGAATACGCATTGAACAACACCATTGAAGATATCAAAGCGTCGGGGCTGGACGGACTGAAGAAACATCTCACAGCGAATGCGCTCAAGAACGTACAGAGCATGGAAGCAATCGCCAGCAGGCCGGAAATTGCGCTGTTCACATCGGCTTTAATGGGCGGAAACGCAGTTGGCGTCTTTTTGGAAAAGCTCTCGGAATGTGAATGGACGATCAGGGATGTGATGAAAGGCTCAACGTCTTCAAAAGCGATCCTCAGCTTTGATTATCAGGATATGATGACCGGGACCCTTGAACTGACGATGATCAAAGAGGATAAAATATGGAAAATTGACGGTCTGGCCATGCCGAAGTTCGAGAAGCTCGCGCTGCCGCAGGGAAATACAGAGCAGTCATAAGGAGAATGCCGCGTTATGAAACAGGTTTTTGGAAAAGACCTGATCGTGCTATGGATTTCGGTGACTGCGCTGGTCTGCGCCGCGCTTAACATGTATGTCCGGACCTGAAGTCTTTTTTCAGCATTATTCATTCTTTGTATTTTTGGCGGCAGAGGAGCGGGGAGAAGCAGGCGCACACTCGCGGGAGGAGGTCTGATCAGCTGGCAAACATTTTCTGCTTTTTTATTGTAAACAGGTCTGGTTTCTGTTATAGTTTTATTGTATAGAGTATGGTTTCCGGGAAGGAGATCAGACTATGGACAAGAACCGGAGCAGTATCATTCAGATTGATTTGTCAGTCAGGATATTCCTGGCTTTGCTGTTGCTGCGGAAAAATATACGGCAGATTAAGGCATATCGTATACAGGTGATGAACACCTGATGCGATGTGCTTTTTTACAGGAATGGATTTGGGAAGGAGGATGGAAAAATGAACACCAACAGAGAGGAACTTCGAAGATCTGACAGACTGCCTGTAAGGGGAATGGGTAAAATCCTGCCTGTTTACAGTGTGCTCATACTGGCTGTGGTCATGATGCTTGCTATACCGATGAAGGCCAGGGCAGAGGGAGATGGAGATGAAGTAATCCATGCAAGTACCGATGAGGTGGCCAAGGGACTGCATCGTTTTTTGGGCGCAGATGTACCTGCCGTTCTGGTCAACGGTACTTATAATGAATATTCACATAATAGAAGCACCGAAGTTGCATGCGGAGCATATCTTAATACGCCTGAGGATATGATAAAAACTGTCGATTCTGAAGTGTTCTTCCAAAGGATCTTCCAGAATCAAAATGGCCATCCTGTATCACTTGAAAACATTCAGAATTATTGTACGAATGCTGTAAAAGTGAGTGCATCGGATTATATTACGCTGCTTTCCGGAGGAAATGTAGAATCCCATAATCTGCCGTGGTTTGCAAAGAACAATAAGGTTCTATTGGTTAAAGGTAATGTGAGCCTAAGCGGGTCTGGACCTACGTCTTTTGACTGTCCTTCCATTATCATCGGAGATCTGAGTGCGTCCGATAGTGTTACAATTCCGATTAGCAGATTCATTTATGTAACAGGAAGCGTCAGCGTTAACAATATCTCAGTGGCTGATGGCGGAGCACTTGCTGCAGCTGGAGATCTTTCATGTGGGACGGTACGAAGCAGCAGTACAGATGGTACAGCAGACCTGATTATGCCCGGACACGTCTGGAGTTACAATTCAACCGGAGCAGAAATAAAAGCAACATGCTGCATCGACGGCTGTCCTGGTAATTATGATCAGAACGGCATTACGCTGAAACTGGAAGGTCCGGAATCAGGATATTTCACCTGGGATGGAAACGGGAAAGAGATTACTCTGTCCGGCTATCCTGAGACGAAACCATCTCACCTGGCGGAAAAACCGGAGATTAAGTATTATTACGGAAATAAAGACGGATCCGCTGATGTACCTGAAGTAGATCCACCTTTGAGCAGCCCGCCTTCGGCCCCCGGTAATTATATAGCGCAAATCACCTGGGGAGAGAAAACCGCAGGGCTGGCCTTCCGGATCATTCCAAAGGATATGACTGCAAAGGTTACAGGATATAAGGACTCCTATGATGGAAAAGCGCATGGGATCGAGGTCTCTGTAACAGAGCCTTCCGCCGGGTATACCATAAAATATGGGAAGACGGAGGGAACCTATGATCTGGACAGCAGCCCGACATATACAAATGTAAAGGACAGCCCGAAAACCATTTATTATCAGATCACAGCGTCGGGTTACAAAACAATAACTGGCTCAGCTAATGTGGAGATTGAGAAGGCCAATCTGACCATTACTGCCATAGATCAGACCTATACATATAACGGCAAGGAGCAGGGCGAATCTGATCCGGTCTATGATGATGCTGCGGAGATTGCGAAAAAGGTGATTGTTTCCGGGCTGATGCCGGGCGATGAAATAACCAGTATTGTGCTCGAAGGAGTCGGGACGGATGCGGGTGTATATCAGGGGGAAGATGGAATAAATCCTAAAAATGCTGTAATCACGGGGAATGACGGCGGGAATAATTATAACATCAAATATGTTCCGGGCATTCTCACGATCAATAAGATCCCGCTGAAGATTACCGTGAACGGGAGCAGCAGCGTGAAAAATTACAGCGGCACGGAACAGTCCTTCACGGGAACCGTGACCGCGGCCTGCTCAGATCCGGGTTTCGATCAGTCGAAGTTCCGCTATACCGGATCAAAAACTGTAAAGGGAACGAATGCGGGAGTTTATTCGACAGTGCTGAATGAGACGTCCTGTGTTTACGATATTAATCTGAAAAACTACATAATCACCTGGAAGATGAGTGCCCCGGTTAAGCTCACGATCACGAAAGCAGACCAGCCTGCTCCGGCAGCTCCGACAGCCTCTGCTGCAGCCGCCTCTTCCGTCACTCTTAAAGCGGTGAACGGCTGTGAGTACAGCATGGACGGAAGAACATGGCAGAAGGAAAATGCGTTCACAGGCCTTGCCAAAGATACGGAATACACTTTTTATCAGCGCCTGTCGGCTGACGGCAACCATAATGCTTCGCCCGCTTCCTCTGCGAAGATCCGTACGGCAAAGACCTACGGGGTAACCTATCAGGTGACAGGGACTGTTCCGAAGGGAGCGCCTGCAGCCCCGAAGGATACAAATGTTTACGAAACAGATGCGGAAGTGAGCGTGAAGAATGCCCTGACCATGAAGGGCTATACCTTCTCGGGCTGGAATACGGAGGAGGCAGAGATTAAAGATGGAAAATTCGTCATGCCTGCGAAGGACGTCACCCTGACCGGCAGCTGGACAAAGAATGCCGAGCCTGAGACGAAGCCGGAAACTGAGCCTGAGACGGAACCTGAGCCCGAACCTGAACCTGAACCTGAGAAGAAGGTCTCCGGCACTCTCCTGGCCAGAATGACCGCAAAAGGCAATAAGAGCCTGGTGCTCACATGGAGCAAAGTAAAGGGCGCGGAAGGCTATGACATCTTCTTCACCGGCTGCGGAACCACCTTGAAGAACAAAGTCGTCAGGAAGATTAAAGGGAACAAGACCTTCACCTGGACGAAGAAAAAACTCCTGAAAGGGAAAAAATACAAGGCCTATGTCAAAGCCTGGGTGAAGAAAGACGGCAAGAAGACATATGTGAAGAAGAGTTCTTCCGTACACGCATTCACGGCGAATGGCAATAAGAAATATACAAACCCGAAGAGCATAACCGTTAAGAAGAAAAAGATCACCCTTAAGGCAGGCAAGTCGTACGCCATCAAGGCGAAGATCAATAAGATCGATAAGAAAAAAAGCCTTATGAAAGAGACGCATGGCGCCGCGCTCCGTTACTGCAGCAGCAATACCAAAATCGCCAAAGTAAGCAGCAAAGGAAAGATCACTGCTAAGGCACCGGGCAAATGCAAGGTATACGTATATGCTATTAATGGCGTCAGGAAGACGATCAAGGTGACGGTAAAGGCAAAATAACGGTTTGCTGAACTGGTGCGAACGCCCCGGCCGGAAGGCCGGGGCATTAACTTGTCATGAAAGCTCTGATCAATAAGCAATGTCTGATCATACAGAATCTGCTCGTTTCTTTAAATCCCTTCTTGATTTATTTCCGGGTTGGAATATAATATAAAGTTAGATTAGAAGTGACTAACCAATGCCGGTTGTCTCATCCTGAGAGACTTGTTGGTGGTGTTGAGAGAAAAAACGGAACATATTCCTGCGGATGAAGAATCTGATGGGTGAGATGGACGCTCTTTTTTACATGTAGGTTAGTTGTGGCTAATAGACGAAAAAGGGAATGGTTAGATAAGGAGGAGAGATGTTACGATCCTTCCTGTTTCGGACAGGGATTATCGCGGAAAGAAGTACAGGCGGATGTGCTATACGGTCTATAAGATCATGTGCGCCACCGTCATCGGGAAGATCTGCGCATCCGACCATGCACTGAATGCTATAGAAGAAATGTCAGCGCTGAACGAAGGCCTGAAGAAGTTTTTCGAGGTACATCAAGCTGACTGCCCGAATTACCGGAAACTTGAAAAGGACGCAGGAAAATACCTCTGAGGGATATCGGAGGATACCTGCTTCTGGCAAAATCAAAGAGCTGTACCGCCTGCCCTCAATCATGAAGACAGGCAATTCGTTTGCATAGCAGTTAGTTAACGCTAACCACTGTTGGTTAGCTAACAATTTTCAAGGAGGTTTGCTTATGGAAGCAAAACAAAAATCCCCTTCGTCTATCGCATGGGTATTGGGGCAGACCGGGGATCACGGAGGACAGTATGTTCTCAGCGTACTTCTGGCCATCATCGGCGTCGGGTTTTCTGTGGCGCCGTATTTCGTTGTCACACAGATCGCAAAAGCACTGATGGCCGGAAACCGCGAGCTTGGCTTTTACCTGACGCGCTGCGCTGTAATGGCGGCGCTTTGGGTCGGCCGGGTCCTTTGCCACGCTTTTTCAACAACCGTCAGCCACAAGGCTACCTTTGCCGTACTGGGAGAGATCCGCAAGCGCTGCACTGAGAAACTGACGCACATGCCGCTGGGAGCGGTGCTGGAACAGAGTTCGGGAGCGCTTAAAAACACACTGATCGAGCGCATTGATTCAATTGAAACGACGCTGGCCCACATCGTACCGGAGTTTACGGCAAACTTTCTCGTTCCGATCGTCATCATTGTCTATATCTTCATGATCAACTGGCGGATGGGTCTGGCTTCCTTAGCAACTGTCCCGCTCGGCATGTTCTGCTATGTGTTCATGATGGCGGGCAGCGCAAAGTTCTACGAGCATACCGTGACAGCGACCAAAGCGCTGAATGATACGGCAGTGGAATACATCGGCGGCATTCAGGTCATCAAGGTCTTCGGCAAGACCAGGAGCTCCTATGACCGCTTTGTCCACGATGCCTATGAGGCTGCAGGAAGCTTTATCTGCTGGATGCGCGCAAGTATTATTCCGTTTACCTTTGCCATGGTCATCATGCCGGCGACAATGGTTTCCGTGCTGCCAATCGGCGGACTGCTCGTCAAGGACGGGAGCCTTTTACCGGCGGACTTTGTTACGATCATCATTCTCTCCGTGGGTGTGATCACTCCCATCATCACCTTAATGAGTTATTCAGACGATATTCGTACCATGGGAACGATCTTCGGTGAGGTGAGGAATATTCTCGAAGCGCCGGAGATGTTACGACCGGAATCCGGAGATGTGCCTGACGGGAACAGCCTCAGTCTGAACGACGTACACTTCTCCTACAAGGACAAAGAGATCCTTCACGGCGTGACGCTTAAGATCCCGGAGGGTTCTTTTACAGCGCTCGTGGGTCCCAGCGGCAGCGGCAAGAGCACCATCGCCCGCCTGATCGCTTCCCTCTGGGACGTGGACAGCGGCAGTATCACACTGGGAGGAACGGATATTCGCCGGATCCCGCAGGAGGCTTATGCCGACAAGATCGCATTCGTCTCCCAGGACAATTACCTCTTTAATATGAGCATAAAGGAGAATATCCGTCTGGGCAGGCCGGATGCTACGGATGCCGAGGTGGAGGAAGCCGCAAAGCAGTCCGGCTGCCATGACTTCATAATGAGTCTTGAGAACGGCTATGATACACTGGTCGGCTCTTCAGGGGGACATCTCTCAGGCGGCGAACGGCAGCGCATCTCTATTGCCAGAGCCATGCTTAAGGCAGCGCCGATCGTCATCCTGGACGAAGCTACCGCCTATACTGACCCGGAAAATGAAGCGGTGATCCAGCGCTCCGTTTCTAAGCTGACCCGGGGCAAGACGCTGATTGTCATAGCCCACAGGTTGTCCACCATTGTGGATGCGGACCGGATCTACGTGATAAAAGACGGTACGATCGATGACAGCGGTACACACAAAGAATTGCTTTCGCGTCATGGCCTCTATGAGACGATGTGGAAAGCACACATGGAGGTGAGAGACAATGGTTAAAGTTATTCGTAAATTCTTTGCCTTCTGTGGAAATGAAAACAGAAAGAAATTTCAGACTTCCATACTGCTGGGGATCCTGCAGGCGGTCTTCGAAGCGCTGAAAATTCCGGCCATCGCCGTGATGGTGCGTGCTCTTCTGGCAGGAAGCGTAACGACAAAAGATATCCTGATGAGTTTGGGGATCATGCTTCTCTCCATCATAGGCGCCGGTCTTGCAAAGGCCAGGGCTACCATGCTCCAGACAGAAGGCGGGTATGATACCTGCGCGAAGAAACGCGTGGAAATCGCGGAGCATATGCGGTACCTTCCCATGGGATATTTTAACGAGAACAGCCTGGGGCAGATCACCTCTGTCACGACGAACGTAATGGAAAACCTGGAAAATGTGGCGACCCGCGTGGTCATGCTGGTCTGTGAAGGCATGCTGACGACCAGCCTGATCATTGTCATGCTGCTCTTCTTTGACTGGCGGATCGCGCTGGTGCTGCTGGCCGGCTTTGCATCGTTCCTGTATGCCAACACCTGGCTTCAGAAAGCAGCAGGAAAGCTCGCAGGCAAAAAGATCGACGCTGACGAAAGATTAGTGGAGAAGGTTTTGGAGTATCTGCAGGGTATGGCGGAGGTCAAGACTTATCACCTGACCGGACAGAAAAGCCGGGAACTCAACGACGCCATTGCAGCGAACAGCAGGATCAATACGGATATGGAGTTTACTATGATTCCGCACATATCTGTCCAGAATCTGATTTCCAAACTGACAGGTGTGGTGATGGTGCTGTTTACCTGTCTGTTTTATGTGAACGGCAGCATGGACACGCTGACCGCCGTGGTCATGGTTATCTCTGCATTTATCGTGAATGCCAGCCTTGAGACGGCAGGCAATTATTCAGCGCTTCTGAGAGTAGTCGACGTCAGTGTTGACCGTGCGCAGGAGATCCTGAACACACCGCAGATGGATATCTCCGGAGAACAGATCACACCCCAGACCACTGACATAGCGGCATCGGATATCGCTTTCTCCTACGACAAGCGCAGGATCATCGATGGAGTGATGCTCCGTATTCCTGAAAAGACCACGACCGCTATCGTCGGCCCGTCCGGAGGCGGAAAGACCACGCTGGTAAATCTTCTGGCACGCTTCTGGGATGTTGATGCCGGCACAGTCTCATTGGATGGCAGAAACGTAAAAGAGTACGATATGGACTCTTTGATGGAGAACTTTTCCTTTGTTTTCCAGAGTGTCTATCTGTTCCATGACACCATTGCGAACAACATCCGTTTCGGACAGCCGGAAGCGCCGATAGAGGATGTGATCGAAGCGGCGAAGAAAGCCTGCTGTCATGGTTTTATCATGGCTTTGCCGGAAGGGTATGACACCGTGATCGGTGAGGGCGGCGCGTCGCTCTCAGGCGGTGAGAAGCAGCGCATTTCCATTGCCCGGGCAATGATGAAGGACGCTCCCGTGATCTTCCTGGATGAAGCCACAGCGAATGTGGATCCGGAGAATGAAAACGAGCTGATGCAGGCCATTCAGGCGCTGACGGCGGAAAAGACCGTCATAATGATCGCCCACAGGCTGAAAACAGTGGAGCATGCGGACCAGATCCTGGTGGTCGATCACGGAAAGATCGTCCAGCAGGGTACCCATGCGGAGCTGATGGAGCAGGACGGTATCTATAGGCGCTTTATCAGCGAGCGCCGTGAGGCCGCAAGCTGGAAGGTCAAAGGATAATAATATATCGAAACACAGGAGGAATCATTCATGCAGGACCAGCCTGTCTGACTGGTGGATCATACCCGGGACGGAAGATCTGAACGATACGTGGCACAGCGTCCATGTAAAACAGTGGAAGATGCTGCAGCTGATTCCATTTGCCATACCGCTTTCGGCGCTCATAGGTGCTTTATATTGGGGAATAAAGGTTTTGACAATATATGGATAGGAGATACTGATTATGGGCCTGTTTAAGGATTATGTGAGTCAGACACGGAAGCCGGAAGGCTTTCTGGGAAAAATGATGCTGAGAGGGATGAACACCGGGCATGCGAAGTTAGCCGACTGGGGACTGGGTCATCTGCAGAATTTAGCTCCGGAAAGCGTCGTTGATCTTGGCTGCGGCGGAGGCCGGAATGCAGGAGAACTTTTACGCAGGTATCCAAAGGCATCTGTCACGGCGGTCGATTATTCCGAACTCTCTGTGGAGAAAGCAAGGGAATACAATCGGGAAATGATTGCTGCCGGCAGATGCAAGGTTCAGCAGGGAGATGTATCCTCTCTGGAACTGCCGGAAGAGAGCTGTGATCTGGCAACGGCCTTTGAGACGATCTATTTCTGGCCGGGTCTTTCACAGTGCTTCTCCCAGGTAGCAAGGGTGCTGAAACCGGGCGGATATTTTATGATCTGTAATGAATCGGACGGAACGGATGCAGTCAGTCTGAAGTTCGAGAAGATCATAGACGGAATGAAGAATTATACGGCGGAAGACATTACGGCAGCATTAAAGGAGGCCGGTTTTTCGAAGGTAAAAACAGACCATCATAAGAATAAACCGTGGCTTACAGTAATCGCGAGAAAATGAGCGCCAAAACGAGAATCGAGAGCGTTGATCCTTCCAAAGCCCGCTGTCCCGCAATATTTAAGAAAGGTGTTGTAGCCGGGTGCTGACCCGGCTGTTTTTATACGACGAGTTATTGACATATGTCACAAACATGCATATAATGATTTTGACATATGTCAGAAAGGAGGGCTTATGCCAAGACCTGTCAGATGCCGCAGAATAGAGCGGCTGCCGGTTTATCGCAGTTTTTCGCCTGACGACATAACAGCCGCAGAGCGTGTGCAGATGACCGTAGATGAGTTTGAGGCCTTACGTCTTCTGGATGATGAAGGACTCACACAGGAAGCATGTGCTTCAAGAATGAATATTGCCCGTACCACAGTCACAGCAATCTATGACAGCGCGAGGAAGAAGGTCGCGGATGCTCTTGTTCATGGAAAACGGCTTCTGATCACAGGAGGTTGCTGTAAATTTGAGCCTGTTGAGCTTCATCAGATCATTATGGAGAAAGGAAGTAATACAATGAGGATCGCAGTTACTTATGAAAGCGGGGAAATTTTTCAGCACTTCGGGCATTCCGAACAATTCAAACTGTATGATGTTGAGGACGGTAAGATCATAGGAGAACAGGTCGTAGACACCAATGGAAGCGGACATGGTGCACTGGCCGGTTTCCTGCAGGCAGCACAGGTGGATGCACTGATCTGCGGCGGCATCGGTATGGGTGCGCAGATGGCACTGGCTGATGCAGGGATTAAACTCTATGCCGGTGTTCAGGGATCGGCGGACGAGGCCGCAAAAGCCCTTGCTGCAGGGACACTGGAATATGATCCGGATGCTCACTGCGATCATCATGGGCACCATCACGATGGTGATTGCGGACATGATTACTGTGCGGACCATCACTGTCAGGGGAATTAATGTATGAATATTGTGCTTGATCTTTTTCTGACGTTTGCTAAGATCGGGCTTTTCACCTTTGGCGGCGGATATGCCATGATCTCGTTGATAGAGAATTCCTGTGTGGAAAAGAAGCAATGGATTACGCATGATGAGATGATGAACGTCACAGTGATCGCAGAATCCACACCGGGTCCGATTGCCATCAATTGCGCCACCTTCGTCGGTTACAAACAAAAAGGATTGACCGGAGCCATTGCAGCGACGGTCGGAATGGTCCTTCCCTCATTCTGCATCATATTTCTGATTTCCATGTTTCTGGACAACTTTCTGGAAATCACGTGGATCGCTCATGCTTTCATGGGAATCAGGATTGCAGTTGGCCTGTTGATTCTTGATGCTGCGATCAGGATGATCAAAAAGATGCAGAAAAAGGCGATACCGCTTACCATCATGATCTGCGCTTCTGCTGCTATGCTGGTGATTGATATCTTCGCCCTCAGGGTATCCTCCATTACCCTGATGCTGATCGCAGCTGTCATTAGCTTTGTTATATTCCTGATCAAGAGGAATACCGAGAAAGCAGGTGCGGCGAAATGATCTGCTTCGATTTGCTTATTGGTTTTCTGAAGGTTGGGCTGTTTGCCTTCGGCGGCGCATACGGCGCAATCCCGCTGATCAGAGATGTGGTACTCTCATACGGCTGGATCGAGGATGAAATGCTTACATACATGATTGCAGTCAGTGAAAGTACACCGGGACCCATCATGGTTAATCTGGCAACGTATGTGGGCAGTTCACAGGCAGGTTTTTTGGGGGCCCTTATTGCCACAACAGCTGTAGTGCTTCCTTCGTTTATCATAATTCTGCTGATTATGGTTCTTTTGAAAAAACTGCTGAAGAACCCATATGTGCAAGTTGTTCTGAGAGGATTGAAACCGTGCATGATCGGCATCATTCTGGCAACGGGTATCTTTATGATCCTGCAGCACAGTGCAGGAAGTCCGGGTGCATTTTCAGTCGATACAACGGCAGTTATTATGACGATTGTTCTTGGAACCGTATACTTCGGTTCAGGAAAAGTCCTGAAGAATGGTATTTCACCGATTGGGTTGATTGGAATATCGGCTTTGGCAGGACTAATTGTGTATGGATTATAAGAGATGGGTATGGCAAAAGTAACACTTAATCCGCTGACTCCTGATGACCGGGAGCAGTTCATTCGGGATAATCAGGAAGCATTTAACTACGGAGCATTGGAAGAATTCGGTCTCCGGGATGACCATTTTGAAGAAGAGGGTGAGATCATCTCACGCGAAACCATCGATCGGTCCATCGACGGCGGCGAGGCATACCGGATCATACAGGACGGCCAGCCGGTTGGAGGTGTAGTCATAAAGGTGGATGGAGAACGCGGTGATCTCGACCTGCTGTTTGTGTCCCCCAGGGCACACAGCAAAGGAATCGGCTATGCAGCCTGGTGCGCAGTCGAGCAGCTGCATCCGGAAGTGAAGGTCTGGGAAACCGTCACTCCATATTTTGAGAAGCGCAATATTCACTTCTACGTTAATCGCTGCGGGTTCCATATCGTAGAGTTCTATAACAGCCACCATCCCGATCCCAACGATCCTGATGCCGATCATGAAATAGGTGAGCAGTTCCCTGATGGTATGTTCCGGTTTGAGAAGAGGATGGAAGAAGTGGAAGCAGCGAGAAGGGAGCAGCAGAAGGTATCTGATGAAGGAGAGCCGGAGAACAGGCTGACACAGAAAATGTTCAGAGTGATATAAAAATCTTATGGAATGTGTTTCCCTGCCAAGATACAATCTATGTATATGGCAGATGATTGTTCCGCCGTGAAGTATGTGACAGACATCTGCCGCATGGCTTTGCGGCTTTTTCATTAGGGGGTATTAGTGATGAAAACAAATAACAGATCATACCTGTTCGCGGTCCTGGCGGTGTTGCTGATGGCGTTTGCAGTGATCCCGGGTGGTGCGGAGACAGTGTACGCGGAAGGATTTAGCAAGGATGCCGCATCTCAGGAAGAGGAGACTGTCAGAGAAGCTGCCAAAGGTGCAGTGGATAGCGGGACATGCGGAGAGAATGTTACCTGGACGCTTGACGAGAATGGGACACTGACCATAAGCGGAACGGGGGAGATGGAAGATTATAAGCAATCTTCCTATCCATTTATGTATGATGATATTAAAACAGTAATAATTAAAAATGGTGTCACCAGTATAGGTGATTGGGTGTTCATCTATTGCAGAAGCATGACGAGAGTCGAGATCCCGGAGAGTGTAACCAGTATCGGCTGGCAGGCTTTCGAAGACTGCAGCAGTCTGAAGAGCATCGAGATTCCGAAAGGAGTCACTAGTATCGGCAACTATGCGTTCTACCTCAGCAGTCTGGAGAGCATCACGCTTTCGGAGGAGCTCACCAGTATAGCCAGTCATATGTGCACTAACTGCAGCAGTCTCAAAAATGTCACGATTCCGAAGGGTGTCACCATTATCGATTGGCAGGCTTTCGAAAACTGCAGCAGTCTGACGAAAATCACTCTCCCGGATACCTTAGTAGTGATAAGGAACTATCTTCCTCGTAGGTATACACACGGGCGAAATTTTTATGCAGTATGTCTGATATAGGGGGGCATTTCCAGGATAATAGGCGCATTCAAATTATGGATGTTGAACTCTCCTAGGAAGTTAAAGTAGATCTGGATGCGCTGCTTGCGCTTGCCGCTGGACTTGTCCGGAGCATGAACCACGATCTTCTGGATGTACTCGTTCACGATCGTGGGCGTCAGCTCTGTGACTTCCTCGTACTTCTCCACTAGGGCGATAAAGCGATCTACATCGTCGTCCGCGGCTTCTTCCTGCTCTACCCATTCTTCCAGAGCGGCGACCTCCTGCCTCAGCTGTTCCTGCTCAGTCTCATAGTCCCGCGCCATGTATAGAAGTGCGCCATTCGGTTCTTCCACCGAGAGGTCCTTGTACCTGCGTCAGACTTGCATTAGCCGATTGCATCGTTTCGCCCAATCTGCTATGATTAAAAAGTCGAGCGGGAAGCGGTTTTTGCCGCGCCTGGGTTTTCTTTCCGAGGGAGTAAACAAGCGTCTGAACACCGAATAACGCCGCAGAAACGGAGACCGAGAATATGATCAGAGAGATCCAGCCCGAAGATTACGCAGCCGTCGCCGGTTTCTGGCGCGATTATCTGGACGTTCCTGCGGCGCCGCCACAAGCTTCAAGCGCACAGGCTCGCAGGCCCTGTTACCCAAAATGGGATATGAAAAATCCGCTTTCTGGTTCCATAAAAAACTCAAATGACGGAAGGCGCAGAGAGAATGAACGGGTCGGCACATACGGATAAACCCGCTTCGGAGCGGCGTGCGCTGGCGTCGTATCTGCGTTTTTCCTATCCGGTGGGTACGACCGGTCTTTTGGGCGGCGAAAGCATCTCCTATCCCGAGATCCGGTTTTCTTTCAATCCGGAACGGGGAAAAGACGAATATCTCAGTGAGCTGTCCCGGATCCTGAACGACATCCTGGAAACGGAACGGCAATACTCCGACGCGGCCTTTTTGTCTTCCGGTGTGGATTCTTCTCTGATCGCCTTCGGGATCCGCGCGAAAAAGACCTTTTCCGCGGCATACGAGGAAGAGGAGTTTGACGAATCCCCGCTGGCCATGGCGGCCGCAAAAAAGCTGGGAAGCGAACACCACGTGGTGAAGATCGGTCCCGAAGAATACTTTGACGCCGTGGGAGACGCCATGGCCTGCCGCGGAGCACCGACGGGAGACGCTTCCTATATTGCCTTGTTTATCGCGGCAAGGGAGGCTTCCCGCTATACGGACACCGTCTGTTCCGGAGAGGGGCCGGACGAGCTGTTCTGCGGCTATCCCTGCTACAGCCGGTATTTCGACGATCCGCATGAGGACTTCTGGCTGGGCGTCAATACCATTATGGATATTGGGGAGATCCCGCTCCTGCCGGACTACGGCGGCAACGGGTTCCTGAAAATGAACGCCTTCGATCTGACATGGTGGATGCAGGGGAATATCCTTCCCAATGTTTACGCCGCGGCAAAAGGTGCGGGAATCAATATCCGCACACCGTATATGAGACAGGACCTTTGGGACTTCGCGCTGTCGCTGCCGACGCAGTACAAGGCTGACCGGAGCATGGGGAAGCTTCTCTTCCGGGAGGCGGCGCAGCCTGTTGTCGGGCGTGAAATCGCCTTCCGCGAGAAAAGGGGGTTCCCTGTGCCGGTCCGTAAATGGATGCGGAAAAAGCCGTTCAAAACGCAGATCCTGGATACCCTGACAGGCAGACTTGCGCACGATACACTCGGCTGCACAGATGCGGACGGGATCCTGAAAGCTTTCTATGAAGGCGGAGATGACAGTGTTTGGAAACAGCTTTGGGAAATGTTTGCGCTGATCCGGTGGCTCGAGACCTTAGGTGAAGATAAAAATGCAGTCGATTTCATTTCTTGATGATCATTATCCGCTCAAGACAGTCATCTCCGACAGAGAAGACTGTCAGAGCTATTCAGAATGGCAGGATGGCGTTTCCAGAAAAAGCATTATAGAGGCCTATCTCCGTACGCCCGTAAAGCGGGTTTTCTATGCGAGTGAAACCCATTCGGGCAGCGTTCTGGCCGTTCCGGACGAAAACGGCGGGAGCCTCGCCGCGGTGGAGGAGAGCCTTATCCTGGGCCCGCCGGGCGGATATGACGCCATGGTGACGTCGTTCCCCGGGATCCTGCTGTGCGTCTGGACGGCAGATTGTATCCCGGTGTTTCTCTATGACATAGCAAAACACGCCGCAGCTATCGCGCACTGCGGATGGAGAGGCATCTGCAACGGCATCGTCGGGAATACGCTCAAGGTGATGGCCAGGCGCTTCGGCTCCTCTCCGGAAAATATCCTCGCCGCATTCGGACCCGGCATCTGCGGGGACTGCTACGAAGTGGGCGGCGAGCTGATCAGGGCTTTTTCCGCCCGCTTTTCCCGGGAGGAGCTCGGAGAACTATTCCGACCCAAGGAGAACGGGAAATACCTGCTGGACCTTCGGCAGGCAATCGTCACGGAACTGATCGAAGCCGGCGCTGAGTTTTCAAACATCTTCGATACCGGTATCTGTTCCTACGAATCAGAAAGCTTTGCGTCTTGCAGAAGAGACGGCCGGTCCATACCATGCAGACAGACTCTTTCGGGTATCGTTCTGCTGTAAGGCTGACGTTAAAGGGTGGTGATACACAGTGCGGGAGAATCAGGAAATAAGCGATATATACCGAAGGTCGTCGCTGATCGCCGGCAGAACCTCCAAGATGGCGCTCTCGTATATCGGCAGCACTTTGTGTGCCGCGGCCGTGACGGCTATCGATTCCCTGATTGCGGGCATCAGCATCGGTGCAGACGCTCTGGCGGCGATTGCCGCTTCCGGCCCTTTGCTGGCGGTTGCCCAGATTCTGCACTGCCTTTTGGGCTTCGGCATAGACAAGCTGATGATTCAGGCGATCGGAAAGGGCAACAGAAAAGAAGCCGACCGTATCTTCGGCGCAATCATCATCGCGGTCTTTGCCGTTTATCTTGCCGTGTTTCTCCCACTGCTCCTCTTTGAAAAGCAGCTGCTGAGACTTTATGTACATGATCCGGACCTGATCGACACAGTGATTCTGTATTCAAGACCCATTCTGGCTGCGGCGCCGGTTTTTGAGGTCTTCCTGTGCATAGAAAGAGCGTTTCGCATCGACGGGAGAGCAAAGCTGCTGGCTATGCGCAGCGTCAACACAAACGTCGGGAACATTCTGTTTGATTTCCTGCTGGTGGGTGTGTTGAAGTTCGGTGTGAACGGGTTGGCATGGGCCTCCGTTATCAGCTCTCTGCTGGGATATTGCGCTTCGCTCAGCCATTTCTTCAGCAAAAAACGGACGGTAACTCCGGACTTTTCCGTGATTTTTTCTTTCAGGGAGATGCTCTCCTATATCAAGGCCGATATCCGTATCGGCAGTTCGGCTACCTTGGATGAACTGTTGGAGGGTGTTGCCCTCACTGTGCAGACAGGGGCAATCTCTGCTGTCGGCGGCGCGGACGGACTTGCAATTTGGGCGATCTTTAAGACTCTCCGCGGGATCGTCATGTCCCTGAGCAACGGGGTATCGGGAAGCGTCTCCGTTTACGCCGGTCTTTCCTACGGTCAGAAGGACTATGACGGCGTCAGATTCTCGGCACTGGCAGGAACGAAGCACGCATTGGGAATCGGCCTGATTGTGGATGTGATCATTCTTTCTTTTGCAGGTCCGATCGCGAGTGCCTTCCATATTAATTCCGAGCTTCGCCTGCTTTGTGCTCAATGCCTGCGCATCGGATGCATTGCATTTCCGTCGATCGCATTCCTGACGATCATTACCTCTTATCTGCCGAGCGTCAACAGAATCGGCCTTACACACCAGCTCGTTTTATTCCAGAAGCTTCTTCCGATCATCGCCGGGATCATCGGATATCATATGGGGCTGCGCGGTGTGTTCACGGGCTATGTGATTGCATGTTCGGCGGCTGCGCTGATCCTTCTATGTCTTCTGAAACACGACGGGTTCTGGTTCGTACCGGAGCGCGACCCGGAAATGATTTTCGACTATTCGATTCTGCTGAAGCCGGATCGGATCGCCGCCATGAAAGCTGACGTGGATGAAAAGCTGCGCAGCTGCGCTTATCCGGCGACCTTCTGTTCAAAAGCCTCTCTTGTGACGGAGGACAGCATGAATTATATCTCCCAGCAGAATCCGGACACGGAGGTCTGCGCGGACATCCGGATGAAACGATATGAAGACGGCGTGCAGATCACGGTCATTGACGACGGCGTGGCCTACAACCCGCTCAGCGACCTCGCCGAGGCGGATCCGGACAGGCCCGGGGCGCTGGAGGCGATGATCATTCTGGGCCTTACCGCCAATGTGAACTACGACAGAGTGCTGGATCTCAACCATCTGTCCCTGTATCTGAACCTGCCAGCCGATGCTGAGCCGGACGTATAAATACGGAGAAGCGGAAGATGGATCGAACATACCTGACATGGCTGCAGACGAATCCCGGCTTCAACCAGGCGGAGGCATGGCCGGCAGAGCGGTTTCCGGATGCGGAGTTTCGGTACTTTCGGGAAGCGGGTTGCCTCGTGTGTGCTTTGGCTGTGATGCTCCGGCATTTCAGCATCGAACAGGCAGCGAATGAAAGCCTGTTCGATCCGTGGATCCTGAATCAACGGCTGATCGAGTGCGGAGCGTTTAATCCGGCAGCCGATCTGGAACTCTCCCATATCGGCAGGCTGTATCCGATGGAATATCTTGGGGCCGTCCCCTGCTCCGGAAACGCTTTGGCACGGTTCGCGGAGAACGGGTTTCCGTGCCTTGTCACCGTACCCGGAGAAAAGGCAGCTCGCCATTTTACGGCGCTGCTCGAGCCGCTGCCGGAGGACGCGATCGTTTTCGATCCGCTCTGCGGGGAAAAGAGACTCGGCATGTACGACCGGATCTGTGAGATCCGTGTGTTTCGGCCCGCAAAGAAGGACCGTATCTTCCGATGCGACAATTTGAAAAAGCTGTCCTCCCCCGAAAGACACACTTGACTGCATCATGATCCGTGTCATCCTGCCGTAAGGAAAACAGACATACCAAGAGATGAGCGGGAGAATCCATGAATGTAATGGCCAGCCTGTTCCGGTGCGTGTACGGCCCGATCGAAAAAACAATATATCAGTTTCTGCTCCTTCTGGACCGGATGCGCGGCCTGGACTTTTACAGGATCGTCGAATATCAGATCGACGACGGCTGTGACTATGAGTGCACACACCTTCGGATGCATCGAATGCTCAGAAGTATCTGCCGGGACGCAAGCCCGGAGGACTCACTTCTGGATGTGGGCTGCGGGAAAGGGCGTATGCTCTGGTTCTTTTCCCGCTGCGGTTTTCAGAGGGTGGACGGGATCGAATACAATCCGGATATCGCGGCGATTGCAGGGAAAAACATGGAGCGGCTGAAGATTTCCTCTCATCTTTTTACCATGGATGCCTGTGATTTTACGCTGTGGGGAAATTATACATGGTTCTATTTTTATAACCCGTTTCCGGAACGGGTGATGGAGCTGTGTCTGAAGAAGATGCTCGAAAGCGTTCAAATCAGGCCCCGAACACTGCACATCCTCTATGCAAATCCCGTCTGCCACCGGAAACTGCTGGAACTTGGGTTTCAGGAGCAGCCGGTGAAGCGAGGCGCCTGGGAAAAGCTGTGGTTTCCCTATCTGTCCGTCCTGAAAAGATATCGGTATACTCCGTAAAGATCTGACACATTTATCTGCGGGTACATGAGCCTTTCGGGATGAAGCAACACCGTGCTGCCCCATGCGGGGCCCTTGTCCGCTTTTTCGCCGCAAGCTTGATGGTGTGATGTTTCGCCGTGAAAGTCGCAGAGAGCCTTGAAAATCTATACGATTCCTCCGCTTTTGAATGCAGCGGGGATCGCTTCTTTTCTTCCGTTTCATTGACTGAGAAAGACTGCCGCAAAAAGTGCCGCACTTTGATTGGTTCGGGTTGATATTGAACAGAATGGAGTCGTCTTATGCACGGGATTCTTGAGCAAACCGGAGCGGAATTCATACTCCGCAAGTATAAGTCCGTCATCCATGCTGCGCTTGCTATCGAAGGCGTGAGCTATCTTGTCTCTCTTACAGATGCTCTGGTTGCAGGGAACATGATCAATCAGGAGGCGCTGATTGCCGTCGGCCTGATGAGTCCCTTCCAGTTTGCCGCTTTGTTTCTCTCTGCCGTGATCAACTCCGGAACACTGCTCAATTACACCAGATGTATCGGAAGATTTGACAGCAAGCGGGCGCATGAGACGTTCAGCCATGGATGCATATTGGCGCTGGCTTTGGGAACGATACTCGCCATTTTCATGCTGACAATAAGGAGCCGCTTTCTCAACGGAACGACAGTTTCTGAGGCGACAAGGGGGTACCTCGAAGATTATTTTAACATTATCATATGGTATTATCTATTGCTTCCTCTCTATACGATCCTTGACAATACCGTCATGAACGACGGCGGCGAGAAGCTGTCCTCCGTCGTCAACATTGTACAGACAGTCGGCAATGTGCTGCTGTCTATCCTGCTTTCCAAACCGCTTGGTGCAAAGGGAATCGCAATCGCTTCTGTCCTTTGTCAACTTGCCGCGATGGGAATGGTCTGCATCTGGTTCATAAGCAAACGATCCATGGTACGGTTTACCCTGTCGTTCCCATTTCGAAATTTCCCTTGCATTCTGCGAGACGGACTCGGAAGATCGGTCACCTTTGCCATGACCGCGATTATGACCGCGATCATGAACTTTTACACTGTCAACCGTTTTGGATCGGATGCGGTAACAGTTTTTGTTGTAGTAAAGAAGATCATGGACGCTTCGATGATCTTTATGGGTCTGGCGCTGGCGCTTCAGCCGTTTATCGGAACGCTCCGCGGGGAGAAGAACACAAAAGCGGAGCGGCAGTTGATGCAAGACGCATGTCGAAGAATGCTGATCTGTGGTGCTGTTGCATCTCTGGCAGCACTGCTGTTCGCGCCATTGATCGCTGCCGCTTTTGGCATTGGCTCCGGCGCACTTGCCGCAACAGCCATTCGTGGTGTGCGCATTGCAGGTTCGACCTTGGTCGTTCGCGCGCTGCTTATGCTGTTTTTCGTTTATTACTTCCTGACTGACAATCGTGTGCCGATGTTTCTCATTACTGTCCTGAATGATCTTGCGGCTCCTGTGACAATGGGAATCCTCGGCGTCGCCGTGTTTGGCAGTCAGGAGGGAATATGGGCAGGAATTGCGCTTGCTCCGGTCCTTTCTCTGCTTGTGTGTGCGGGCTTTGTCAGATATGCATACGGCAAAGATCGATTCCCCTTTTTGCTTCCTCCACGGGATGAAAGCAGGATCTTCATTTATGATTTCATGTTAAACAGCGAAAACAGCGCAGCGATGGCAGAAACTGCGGGAACGGTGTTGATGAAGTACGGGTATCCGGCAAAAACCGTAAGATTGATCGAACTGCTTGTTGAAGAACTGCTCATGCTGATCCATGAAAAGAACGGTGGTTCGGACAGAAAGCTGTCTGCAGAATTTACGATCATCCTGGAGGATGTCGGGGCCAGGATAATTCTTCGAGATTCCGGCATCGTGTTTGATATAAGCGATGCAGACGCAAATATAGACTCTTTCCGACAATACATCGTCGGACGGGCGCTGACCGTGCCGAACGCAAGAAGATACATCACGTCGGCAGGGTATAACCGGAATGAGTTCTTCTTCACAACAGACAGGAAAGGCGGGGAAATGAAATGAAAACCATCATGTTTCTTTGCGACGTCCCGGACGGAAGACTCGAGACGTCGCTGGAAACAGCTGCGGAGCTGGGATACCGGAGCGTGTTCTGCGGAGAAGAAGAAAACGCCCGTGTCCGTAACCTGGCAGATGCGTATTACATCACCGATTGGAGTGATACCGATGAACTGATCTGTATTGCGAAGCAGGAAAAGGTCGACGGTGTAGTCGGTCTGTCGGATCCGTCCATGCTCCCTGCCGCCAGGGTGGCCTGGACTCTCGGATTGCCCGGCAACACGCCGGAGAGTCTGGAAGCCCTCATCTCGAAGGATTCCTTCCGCGCCCTGCAGGAAAAAGCGGGGCTGTTTTGCCCGAATCACGCGGTGTTCCGTTCTTTTTCGGAGATTGGTGGCAGTCTGAGCGGGTTCCGCTATCCTCTGATCGTCAAGCCGCGTCTATGCTCCTCCTCATTCGGGCAGACGATCCTTGAAAACGATCTGGGACTGGAGGCGGCCTTTGAAGCAGCATCGGCAAAGTCACGGGACGGGATCGTGTGCATTGAAGAATACATTGAACCCCGCTCCCTGTGCACAGTGGAGGCTGACGTGTTTGTCGTTGGGGACGACATTCTTTGGGAAGGTGTCCGGGATTCCTGGCATCTGGAAAGCTCAAGAATCAGGCCGCTGTACGATGTTTATCCGGCTCATCTGACCGAGGACGAGACAGAGCAGTTTCGACGAGAGGTATCCGGTGCTCTCCGGGCTGCCGGCGTCTGTCTGGGCGAGTACGATGTTGAGGGCTTCTTTACCAAAAAGGGAGACTTTTTTGTGGTGGAAATCAACGCCAGACCGGCAGGATACTATAATCCTCAGCACATCCAGCTGAGCAGCGGTGTGGATCTGACAAAGCTTCTGCTGACTACGGCGGCAGGCGATATGTGGTATTATGAGGAGCTGAAAAGCTTCCGGCGGACAGCGAAAAACATCCTGTCCTACTCCGTCTTCGCCATGGAGGACGGCATTCTGGATCATGTCCATATCGCTCCGGAGCTGCAGAAGAGGCTCAGATCCTATGACTCCCTGTATCGGTCCAAAACGGGAGATCACGTCAAGGATTATAAAACTGCAAAGTGGCCGATCGCGCAGGCAGCCTTTGAATTCGACACGGAAGAAGAACTGGAAGAGGCAAGAAGCCGGATCGAGGAACTGGTGTATGCGGTGCTCCTGTGATCCGGAGCCGGTGATGCAAAAGGGGAAAAACTATGTATGGAACTTTCTGGGCCTTGCTGCCCCCGATCATCGCCATCCTTATGGCCCTGATCACCAAAGAAGTATATTCGTCCATGCTGCTCGGGATCCTGGTCGGCGCTCTGTTTGCCGCGGGCTTCTCCCCCATCGGTACCTTGAACCTGGTTATTGTGGACGGGTTTTCTGCCTCGGCTTCCGCCCTGGCGGGAAATTTCTGCTTCCTGATCTTTCTGGGCGCCCTGATTCACCTGATCGAGAAATCGGGAGGGAGCCGTTCCTTCGGAAGCTGGGCATCCCGCGGCATTAAGTCCCGCAGCGGCGTGCAGGCGGCAACCTTCGGCCTTGGTCTGCTGATTTTTATCGACGACTATTTCAACTGCCTGACCGTGGGATCCGTGATGCGGCCGGCCACAGACAAATGGAGAGTCTCGAGGGAGAAGCTTGCCTACTTAGTGGACGCCACCGCTGCACCGGTCTGCATGATCGCGCCGATCTCATCGTGGGCTGCGGCCGTGGCGGGCGTTGCGGCAGATCTGGGGACCGGCATCACAGGGACGCAGCTGTTCATCAGGGCGATCCCCTATAATTTCTATTCCTTGCTGACTTTCGTGTTTATCATCGCGCTTATCGTCATGAAAGCTGATTACGGCAAAATGAGGGTGGCCGAGGAAAAGGCGCAGCACGATTCTACAGAGGGACTCTCCGCCGAGGATGAAGAGGAGCAGAGCGGAACAGGCAGAACGATCGACCTGGTGCTTCCGGTGGTGGTTTTGATCGCCGCGGTGTTCATCTCCATGCTGTACGCCGGAGGGTACTTCGGCAGCACGCCCTGGATGGGATCGGAGAACGCCGGAAATCTCATCGGCGCTTTGGGAGATACGGATGCGTTTATTGCGCTGCCGATGGGGACTTTCGTCACACTTCTCTTCACCTGCGCGTTTTATGCGCTCCGCCGCGTCCTCCGCTTCAAGGAAATGGTCGCCTGTATCCCGGAGGGCTTTCGCAACATGATCCCCGCAATCCTGATTCTGACCCTGGCGATGACGCTTAAGACGGTGACCTCGGCGCTCGGCGCGGACATGTATATTCAGGGGATGATGAGGGGCGTTTCTTCCGGCCTGACCAGTCTGCTGCCTGCGGTGATATTCCTGGCTGCAGTCGGCTTCTCTTTCTCCACAGGCACCTCCTGGGGCAGCTTCGGGATCCTCATTCCTATTGTGACCGCCGTCTTTTCGGCGAATGATCCTCTGCTGATCATCGGAGTTTCAGCGTGTCTCGCGGGCTCGATCTGCGGCGACCACTGCTCTCCGATCTCCGATACGACCATCATGGCATCCGCCGGGGCCCAGGTCGATCACGTAGAGCATGTGACAACACAGCTGCCGTATGCACTTACCGTGGCAGGGATTTGCTTCCTGACCTACATCGTGGCAGGATTTGTGCAGAGCGCATGGCTCTCTCTGCTGGTCGGTGTGGCGCTCACTGTAGGGACCCTTTGGGTGATCCGATATGCTCGCAAAAAACGGAACAGCAACTCAATCTGAACAGCGTATTATCTGAAAAGAAGACTTCTTCGGAGCTTTTCGGGGAATCGGCTCTTTGAGGGCGTCATTGTCCGTTAGAGGATGAATCTAGTGAGACTATGACGGTAAAGGAAAAATAAAGACAGACAGTTATCACAGAGGATATGCAAAGCAATTGAAGAAACGGACAAGAGGGCTCGTCATCCAATCAGGGTGGCGGGCTTTTTTGTTTTGGTGGAAAGCAGGACCGCGCTGTGCTATAATTTATGATATCTTATCATTTTTACTGCCCCTGAAATCCACGGTAGTAAAACACCCCGATTTTTACTACGTTTTGACTACGTTTGCTTGCCGTGATTTGCCTCGTTTTGCCGTGATTTGCCATTTCGCATATATTTCATGGCAGAATAACGGTCTGCTGAACCGGAGAAATGCCCTCGCAAATTGCGGCAAATCGGGGCAGTTAGAAAGGACTAATTAAAAACGCATCGAATCCTCTACGTTTGTCACGGCAACATCTGATAACAGCAAGAAAATGCACGATATACCTTGAAATGCTGTAATTTGCCAAAGAAGAAATCATGATTTACAACTGATTTACAACAAAATCCAGAGAAGAAATCCGAGTATGAGAGAAAAGACCATCGTCAAGGTGGTCTTTTTTTGTGAAAACTAATGGCATTCGATTAGCTCCAAAAGGTTTACTTTGAGACGATAACAAGATATAATTTTGTTAATATCAATAAAATAAAGCATATATTTGCGTATTCCGGCTTAACAGCGCAGCCGTTCCGGTAGAACGGCGCGCTGTCCCGGGATTCTATGATCTCAAACAGATTCCGGCATTTATCCAGATCAAGTTCCATCAGCCCAAAGTCATCGATGACCAGCAGATCATACTCTGACATTCGATTATTATAATCAAAGTATGAACTGGTCTCCCTGGCTTTCTCGCATTCCTGCAAAAGATAGTTCGCCCGTATATATTTCACGGAGCGGAGCTGATGCAGCGCGGTGATGCAAAGAGCGTTTGCTATATGTGTTTTCCCGGCACCCGCACTTCCTGTGATAAGGAGATTCCGGTGTTCATCGATCCACTCGCACCTGGCAAGGAGCTTCCTGTATAGTTTAAATTGTGGTGGATGTTGAAAAGTAAAAATACCTCAGAGTAGAATAAGATTTACTGACTTGGCGGTTGGTAAAAATCTTATTGAACAGAGAGGTATTTCAAATGAAGTCTAACACGCAGAACACAAAAATTGAAGCAGTAAAAGAAAATACTTTGGTTGTAGGTATCGATGTCGGAAGCGAATTCCATTATGCCAGAGCTTTTGACTGGCGGGGAATCGAGTTCTCCAAGAAGCCATTTAAGTTCAGTAATACAGAACCGGGCTTTACAGAGTTTAAGGCATGGATCCTTCACATACAGACAGAGCATGATAAGGATGCAGTACTACCAGGGATGGAGCCGACAGGCCATTACTGGTTCAACCTGGGGAAGTTC